>NZ_JAVREI010000012.1:0-135017 GCF_031845325.1 Blastococcus goldschmidtiae
GGGATCAGTCGACGAGGGCCTGGTTGACCAGCTGGCGCAGGTAGTTGCGGATCGGCAGCGTGCTCGAGGGCAGCAGCTGCGTGAAGAACTGCACCGTCACGTCCTCCACCGGGTCCACGTAGAACGCCGTGGACGCCGCGCCGCCCCAGCTGTAGTCGCCGGGGCTGGACAGCACGCCGTAGGCCGCCGGGTCCAGCACCATCGAGAAGCCCAGCCCGAAGCCGACCCCACGCATCGGCGTCTCGGCGAACAGCGGCCGGCCGTAGGTCACCAGGTCGACGTTGCCGGGCAGGTGGTTGGTCCGCATCTGCCGGATGGTGCGCGGGCTGAGCAGCCGGCCGCCGTCGTAGGAGCCGCCGCGGCGGAGCATCTCGACGAAGCGCAGGTAGTCACCGGCGGTGGAGACCAGCCCGCCGCCGCCGGAGAGGTACACCGGCTTCTTGTGCGCGCCGCGGTCCATGGCCTCGCCGAAGACCATGCCGGACGACGGGCCGCCGGGCTTGCCCGGCGTGGCGAGGTACAGGCGGGCCAGCGACTCCGGGTCGTCCTCGGGGCGCAGCCCGAACGAGGTGTCCCGCATGCCCAGCGGCGCGAAGATCCGCTGCTCGAAGAACTCGTCCAGCGTCTGCCCGGAGACGACCTCCACCAGCCGCCCCAGGACGTCGGTGGAGACGCCGTAGTTCCACTCCGAGCCGGGCTGGAAGACCAGCGGGGCCGAGGCCCAGTGCCGGCACGCCTCGGCCAGGTCGGCGTCGCGCGGGCTGCCCCACTCGTAGCCGAGGGCGCGGTAGATGGCGTCGACGGGGTGGGCGTGGTGGAAGCCGTAGGTCAGCCCGGAGGTGTGCGTCAGCAGGTGCCAGACGCGGATCGGCTCGATCTGCGGGACGGTCACCGGCTTCTGGGCCGAGCCCGCGACGTAGACCCGGGTCTCGGCGAACTCGGGCAGCCACTTGGTGATCGGGTCGGTGAGCTCGAAGGCGCCCTCCTCGTACAGCATCATCGCCGCGACCGAGGTGACGGGCTTGGTCATCGAGAAGACGCGCCAGCGGGTGTCGTCCTCGACGGGGAGGCCGGCGTCCATGTCGCGCAGGCCGCCGCGGCCGACGTGCACCAGCTTCCCGTGCCGGGCGACGGTGACCAGGAAGCCGGGGAGCTGCCCGTCGTCCACCCAGCGGGACAGCCGCCGGTCGAGCCGCTCCAGCCGGCCGGCGTCGAAGCCGACCTCCGCCGGATCGGTGCTGACGGTCAGATCACTGCCCACGTGGACCTCCGCTGCCCTGTGCGCCGTCCACCGTCGGGCGGCGCCTGCACCCGCATCCTGACCCATGGCACTGTGGCCCGGACCACACGGGTGCGGCGCGACGCCCGACGGCGACGTCAGAGCGCGTCGGTCAGCTGACCGGAACGGCGCTCGCGGCCTTCTTGAGGTTCGAGCCGGCGGTCACCTTGACGGTGTTCGCGGCCGCGATCTCGATCGTCTCGCCGGTCTGCGGGTTGCGGCCCGTGCGAGCGGAGCGCTGCGTGCGCTCGACGGTCAGCAGGCCGGAGACGGCGACCTTGTCGCCGCGGGTGATGGCGTCGACGAGCTCCTCCTGGAGACCGGCGAGGACGGCGTCCACGGTCGAGGCCGGCACGTCGGCGCGCTTGGCGATGGCGGAGACCAGTTCAGCCTTGTTCATCGAGCTTCCTTTCGTGAGGGACGGCGGGGTGCCCGGATTCGGCACCCCGGCCGGCGCCCCGGGCGCGATCTGCGCCGGGGGCGGACCGGATCCGCGCCACGGAGGCGCGGGAGTCCGTGTCCGGCAGACGAGAGCCGGACCGGGGGCACGGTGCCATGTCGGCCCGACAATCCGCCAGTGGGCGGCGTTTTCCGGCCGTCGGATGGCTCCCAGGTCACACCTGCCACAGCCCCGGCCGCGCGCAGGTGACGTCCGGCACCCCTAGCGTGGGGCCCATGCCACAGCTCCCCGGGACCGACCTGACCGTGAGCGATCTCTGCCTGGGCGGCAACGTGTTCGGCTGGACCGCCGACGCACCGACGTCCTTCGCCGTCCTCGACCGGTTCCTCGACGCCGTGAGCCCGCAGCCGGCGTTCATCGACACCGCGGAGATGTACGGCAACGGCGCCTCGGAGCAGATCCTCGGCGACTGGATGGCGACCCGGGGCGTGCGCGACCGGGTGGTGGTGGCCACGAAGGCGTCGCCGGGCACGAAGGAGCACCCGCTGGCGGCGGGGGAGATCCAGGCGGCGGCCGAGCGGTCCCTGCGGCTGCTGCAGACCGATCGCATCGACCTGTACTACGCCCACTACGACGACGCGACGACGCCGCTGGAGGAGACGCTCACGGCGTTCGACGCGCTCGTGCAGGCCGGGAAGGCGCGCCACGTCGCGGCGTCGAACTACTCGGCGGCGCGGCTGACCGAGGCCCGCGAGACGGCCCAGCGGCTGGGCATCGGCGGGTACGCGGCGCTGCAGACGCACTACAACCTGATGGAGCGCAGCGCCTTCGAGGGCGGGCTGCGCGACGTGGTGCAGGCGCAGGGGATGGGCACGCTGCCCTACTTCGGGCTGGCCAAGGGGTTCCTCACCGGCAAGTACCGGGCGGGCGAGCAGATCGACTCACCGCGCGCGAAGGGTGCGGCGGCGTACGTGGGGGAGCGCGGCGACCGGGTGCTCACCGCGCTGGGCGACGTCGCCCGCGAGCACGGCGCGCCCGTGCCGGCGGTGGCGCTGCGCTGGCTCGCCGACCAGCCCACCGTGGTGGCACCCATCGCGTCGGGCCGGACGGTCGAGCAGCTGGCCGACCTGCTGCCGATGCGCGACCTCGTGCTCACCGCGGAGCAGCACGAGCGGCTGGACGCGGCCAGCGCCCCCTAAGGCGCCGACGCCCGGGGCCGGACGCCGGAGCCCCGAAGGCCCTGTCCCGAGGCTCGGCCCGAGCGTACGAGGGCTGCGGGGGACGGGGTCCTTCTTCAGACGGTGGTGATGAGGCTGCGCACCGTCGCCCGCAGCTCCGGGGTCACCTCGGTCATGCCGTGCTCGGCGGCGCCGTGCGGCATGCACTGGGCGAAGATGCCCTCCTCGTCGGCGGCGGTGAAGGTGGCGTTGCAGCCGGGGATGACGTCGCCGCAGGCGAAGCGCTTCATGGGAGTTGCTCCTTCTCGGGGTGGGTGGGTTGTGCGGCTTCCCTGCAGGGCCCCGCCGCGAGCGTGCGAGTGGTGGGGGGCAGGGGGGTCCTTCTTCAGCGGCTCTTCCGGGCCGCGTTGATCAGGTCCTCGACGCGGAGGATCCCGAGGACGTGGCCGGTCGGGTCGGTGCACACCACCGGCTCCCACCGGTGGGCGGGCGCGCGGGTCAGGGCGCGCTCGAGGGCCTGCTGGACGTCGGTCGACGGGTGCACCCGCAGCGACACCGGTGCGGTGTAGACCTCCGCCGTCCGCGGATCGCTGAGCAGCAGCCGGGCCGGCTCGCCGTGCTGACCGACCAGCACCGCGGGTGGCATGCCCGGAACGGCCTCGTCGTGGGCGTACTGGCGCACCGGGCGCAGCAGGCTGGCCACGCTCTCGGTCAGCCGGGCGCGGGCCACCTGGGCACGCACCAGTTGCGTCACCTCCGGTGCCAGCGGGGCGAAGGTGGGGCCGGGGCGGCCCAGCAGCCAGCCCTGGGCCAGCGGGACGCCGAGCTGGGCGAAGGCGGCGAGCTCGGCCGGGGTCTCGACGCCTTCCGCGAGTAGCCACGCGTCGATGCGGCCGGCGAACTCGCCGACCATCTCGGCCAGGGCCATGCGGACGGGGTCGGCGTCGGCGTCGGCCACCAGCGCGCGGTCGAGCTTGACCAGCTGCGGGCGCAGGGCGGCCATCTGCTGCAGGCCCGAGTAGCCGCTGCCGGCGTCGTCGAGGGCGATGAGCGCGCCACGGGCCCGCAGTGCGTCGGTCTGGCCCCGCAGGGCGCCCAGGTCGTCCACGGGGGTGTGCTCGGTCAGCTCGACGACGACGCGGTGCAGGTCGGGGCGGGTGGCCAGCGCGTCCCGGACGGGCGCGGTGCCGAGCAGGTGGGGGCTGACGTTGACGGTGAGGAAGGTGTCGGCGGGCAGCTCCGGGACGGCGGCGAGCGCCTTGTGGATGGCCAGCGCCTCAAGCTCGGCGGCGATCCCCGCCTCGGCCGCGGCGGCGAACCAGACGCCGGGCCCGGCCGCGCCCGGGAAGCGGGCCAGCGCCTCGTAGCCGGCCACCGTGCCGGACTCGAGGGCGACGATCGGCTGGAAGGCCAGCGTCAGGTCGTCGGGGTCGGCCAGCAGCGGACGGCAGTCCGGCAGGCGGGCCGTGCGTGTGCCGAGCATGCCCTGTCATCGGACGGACGGGGCCGGTCCTTGACCGGGTGCGTGCTGCGTCACCCGTCGGGGGGTCCGCGCCCCGGGTCGTGGCGTGGGCCGGTCGTCCGGACGGTGTGCCCCCGGCGTGCAAGCATGATTCCGGCGCGCCCGTTCCGGTGCCGCCGGCCACGGCCAGGGGGGAGCGCGGGTGCCCGGCTCGCAGGTGACCGCCGCGGTCGAGGACGCCCTGACCGACCCGGTGCGCATCGCCGCCGCCCGCCGGCTGCTGGCGGAGGTCCCGGGGCCCGCCTCCTACGACCGGCTGTCCGGCCTGGCCGCGCGGCTGGTGGGGGCCGGCCACGCGAAGGTCACCCTGTTCACCGACCAGGACGTCGTCGTGGGCGGGCACGGTCTGCCGGCGGGCGTGGTCGGCGGTCCGGCGCTGCTCACCGGCCCCCTGTCGGTGATGGTCGTGGCCGGCGGCAGCCCGCTCGCCGTCCCCGATGCGCGGGCGGACGACCGCGTCGCCGGCCTTCCGGCGGTCACGTCGGGACAGGTGGGTGCCTACCTCGGGTCGCCGCTGACGACGGCGGCCGGGCACGTGGTCGGGGTGCTCGCGCTGTACGACGCCGAGCCGCGCCCGTGGACGGTCGACCAGGCGGAGCTGCTGCGGCAGCTGGCGAGCTCGGTGGTGGCCGAGCTGGAACTGGCGGCCGCCAACGCCGCCGTCACGTCGTCCACGCGGCGCCTCGGGATCGCCCTGGAGGCGAGCTCCGTCGGCATCTGGGAGGTGGACCTGCGGCGCGGCGAGATGGACTGGGACGAGCGCAGCGCCGCCATCTTCGGCCACCAGGGCGCGCTCCGTCTGCCCATGGACGTGCTCATGTCCCAGTACGTGCACCCCGACGACAGGGAGTCGGCCGAGCAGGTCATGCAGGAGGCCATCGAAGCCCGCGCGCAGTACACGGTGGAGCTGCGCGTCCTGCGGCGCGACGGCGGCGTGCGCTGGATCGTGTGCCGGGGCCGGGTGCTCTCCGACGCCGGCGGCGCACCCGAACGAATCCTCGGCACCGTCCTGGACGTGACCGACGCGCGGGACCAGGCGGAGTCGCGGCTCGTGGCGGTGCAGCGGGCGGCCGCGATCGCCGCCGTGGCGGCGGAGGTGGCCAACGCGACCGGTATCGGCGAGCTCGCCGACATCACCCTGCGCGGCGCGGAGGTGCTGGGGGCGGTGTCCGGCGGCGTCGCCGTCCGCGAGCCCGGTGCGGACGCGGCCCGGTTGTTCCTGGGGCGCCGGGTCCTGGACGTCTTCCGCGAGGGCGAGGCCGCGCTCCCCGAGGACGGCGTGCTCATCGCCTTCGACGACGCGCTGCCCACGCAGTACACGGCGCGCACGGGGGAGTCGGTCGTGCTGGCGGATCCGGACGAGGCCGTCGCCCGCTTCCCGGCCATGGCCCGGGTCATCGACCTGCTGGGGCTGCGCGCCCTGGCGGCGCTCCCGCTCCTGGTCGAGGGGCGGGTGCTGGGCAGCTTCGTCACCTACTGGACCACCGACCACCCGTTCGACACCGACGAGCTGCGCCTCCTCGAGGGGCTCACCGCGCAGATCGCGCTGAGCGTCTCCCGACTACGGGCCGACGCCGCCCGGGACAGCGCCGTGACCGCCATGACGGAGGCCAACCAGCGGCTCGAGCTGCTGGCCGAGGCCGGCAGCGTCCTGTCGGGCACGCTGGACATCGGCGAGCAACTCCAGCGGCTCGCCTCGCTGGTCGTCCCGCGGCTCGCCGACTGGTGCTGGATCGTGAGCACCGACGACCACGGCCGGCTGCAGGAGACTGCCAGCGCGCACCGTGACCCCGGTCGCGAGGCATTCGTCGCCGACTACGTGCAGCGGATGGTGCGCACGGTGACGCCGGAGGGGGCGCCGCGGCGCGTGTTCCGCACGGGTCAGCCGCTCGTCGTCCGGGACCTCTCCCCCGAGCGGATCGCCTCGGTCGTCAGCGACCCGCAGGCGAAGGAGATGCTCGTGTCGCTCGCGCCGTCCTCGGTCGCGGCCGTGCCGCTGAGCATCCGGGGCCAGACGGTCGGCATCCTCTGCCTGCTTAACGGTGCCGAGCGGGGCCCGCACTCACCGGCCGACGTCGAGACCGCGGTGGAGATCGGCCGGCGTGCCGGGATGGCGCTGCACCACGCGCGCCTCTACGGCCAGCAGCGCGCGCTCGCCGATGCGCTGCAGCGCAGCATGCTCACCGAGCCGCCCCGCATCCCGGACTGCGAGATCGTGGTGCGGTACGTGCCGGCGGCGGAGGGCGCCGAGATCGGCGGCGACTGGTACGACGCCTTCCAGCAGCCCTCCGGCACGACCGTGCTCGCGATCGGCGACGTCGTCGGGCACGACACCCGCGCCGCCGCGGCGATGGGCCAGGTCCGCGGCCTGCTGCGCGGCATCAGCTACTCCAGCGGTGGCTCGCCGGCCGGGGTGCTGACCGAGCTGGACCGCGCGCTCGCCGGCCTGTCGCTGGAGACGATGGCGACGGCGCTGGTGGCCCACCTGGAGCCGCAGGAGGCCGGCGGCATGCGGCTGCGCTGGTCCAGCGCCGGGCATCCCGCGCCCGTCCTGCTCGACGCCGACGGCGAGGTGCGCCTGCTCGACGTCGCGGAGGCCGACCTGCTGCTCGGTGTCCAGCCCGGCTTCGTCCGCGAGGACCGGGCCGTCGCACTCGACCCGGGGGCCACGGTCCTGCTGTACACCGACGGGCTGGTCGAGCGGCGCGACCGCGACATCGACGCGGGCACCGAGGAGCTGCTGGCGGTGCTGCGCGAGTGCGCGGGTCTGCCGCTGGACGAGGTGTGCGACCGGGTGCTGCGGCGGATGATCCTGCCCGACGCCGAGGACGACGTCGCCGTGCTCGCCGCCCGCCTCGGCTGACCCGACCCGGGCCCGCTGTTGATCATCGTCACGTGGCTGCCCGACACGCCGGTGGGGGCAGCCAGATGACGATGATCAACTCAAGGTGGCGCCTGCCTACTGGCCGGGCGGGACGTCGAGGTCGGTCGCGGTCGCTCCCGGCCCTCCCTCCCTCCCGCCCTCGGCGTTCTGCGCGCGCAGCTCGGCGTCCCGCGCGGCCATGGCCTCCTGGCGCTCGGGCTCCTCGACCAGGATCGCCGCGGCCTTCCACCCGTCCGGGATGGCGAAGCCGTCGACCAGCGTGATCAGGTGCGGGCGCAGCTCCTTGAGCAACTGGTTCACCGTGGCCGTGAGCGTCTTGGCCCGGGCCGGGGTGAGCTGGCCGTGCTCGAGGAACCACGCCTTGTCGGCCTCGATGGTCGAGAGCGCGTAGAGGTCGCAGACGCTGTCCAGGAGCTGCCTCGCGGCGGGGTCCGTCGTACGGTCCACGCCCTCGACGAAGGCCTCGAGCACCACCCGGTCGATGTGCGTCTGGGCCGACCTCAGCACGTGGTCCTGGACGTCGTTGAACATGTCGAACGGGGTCATCGGGTGGGTGGGGTGTGACTCCATCGTCGAGTTCTTGCGGAGCCGCCGGATCGCGCCCTCCAGCGAGTGCTTCTCGCGGAACTCCAGCATCTTCAGCTGCCAGCCGCGCTCGAGCATCGGGACGTCATCCACGCCGGGGACGGCGTCCACGAGGCGGGCGATCAGCGCGCGGGCCGCCGTCCGCTCCAGCACCGTCTCGCGGACCATGTCGGCGACGAAGCCGACCTTCCCCCAGCCCTCCAGCGAGCCGAAGTTGTCCCGGTAGCCGGTGAGCAGACCCTTGGCCACGAGCTGCAGCAGGACGGTGTTGTCGCCCTCGAAGGTGGTGAAGACGTCGGTGTCGGCCTTGAGGTGCGGGAGCCGGTTCTCCTGCAGGTAGCCCGCACCCCCGCAGGCCTCGCGGCACATCTGGATCGTGGCGGTGGCGTGCGCGGTCTGGGCCACCTTGAGCCCGGCGGCGCGGGACTCCAGCTCGCGCTGGGCCTGCTCGTCGATCTCCTGGCCGTGCACGTGCACCGCGGTCTGGACGTCGTGCATCGTCGAGACGAGCTCGCCCTGCGCGAAGTGCAGCGCGTAGGTCGTGGCCAGCGCCGGCAGGAGCTTGCGCTGGTGCACGAGGTAGTCGTTGATGACGATCTCGCGGTCCTCGCCGGGAGCGGCGAACTGGCGGCGCACGTCGCCGTAGCGGACGGCGATGTCGAGGGCCAGCTTGGTCGCCGAGCCGGCGGAGCCGCCGACGCTGACCCGGCCGCGCACCAGCGTGCCGAGCATGGTGAAGAAGCGCCGGGTCTCGTTCTCGATGGAGCTGGTGTAGGTGCCGTCCTCGGCGACCTGCCCGTAGCGGTCCAGCAGCATGTCGCGCGGCACGGTCACGTGGTCGAAGCTCAGCCGGCCGTTGTCCACGCCCGCGAGACCGGCCTTCGGGCCGTCGTCCCCGATGGTGACGCCGGGGCAGGGCGTGCCGTCCTCGTCGCGGATCGGCACCAGCCAGGCGTGCACGCCGTGGTTCTTCCCCTGGGTGATCAGCTGGGCGAAGACGACCGCCATCCGGCCGTCCTTCGCCGCGTTGCCGATGTAGTCCTTGCGCGCGGCCTCGTGCGGGGTGTGCAGGTCGAACGTCTGCGTCTGCGGGTCGTAGGTGCACGTGGTGCGCAGCTGCTGGACGTCGGAGCCGTGGCCGGTCTCGGTCATGGCGAAGCAGCCGGGCAGCTCGAAGCTCATGACGTCGCGCAGGTACGTCTCGTGGTGACGGCGGGTACCCAGCAGCTGCAGCGCGCCGCCGAACAGGCCCCACTGGACGCCGGTCTTCACCATGATCGAGAGATCCTTGAACGCGACCATCTCGATCGAGGTGACCGAGCCGCCGGAGTCGTCCTGGCCGCCGTACTCCTTCGGGAAGCCCAGGACGACGCGTCCGGAGTCGGCCAGCTTCTTCGCCGCGCGGGTCACCCGCTCGCGGGCCTCGTCCATCGACTCGCCGTAGACGGGCAGGAAGTCGGGGTCGTGGAGGTGCTCCCGGGCGTCGCGGCGCACGTGTGCCCAGCGGCCGTCCAGGACCTCGCGCAGGACCATCGGGTCGACCGAGGCGTTCGGGGTGCTGCTCACGTCTCCTCCAAGCGGTGCGGTGCGGGTGCCACGACGCCGGAGAGTCCGGCCCAGGCGAGATCGGTCAGGTGTGCGGCCAGTTGTGTGCGGAGCATCGGGCGCCCGGCGCGGAGCCACCAGTCGGCCGCCGAGCGGACCATCCCCACCAGGCCGTGGCCCCAGGCGTCGGCGGGTCCGGGGTCGCGCCCGGCCTGCTCGAGGGCGAGCGCCATGAGGGCCGCGGCCTGGTCGCCGACGAGGTCGGCCAGGTTGGCGATGGGGTCGGCGTCCTCGGCCGGGTGCTGGGAGACGACGAAGCGGTAGACCTCCGGCTCGGCCTCCAGGAAGGCGAGGTAGGTCCCGATGGCGGCGGCGGTCATCCCGCGCGGGTCGGAGCTGCTGCGCATCGCCGTCCGTAGCTCGGCGAGCAGCCGCTCGGCGACCTCGGTGCAGACCGCGACGTAGAGCTGCGAGCGGTCGGCGAAGTGCCGGTAGACGACGGTCTTGCTGGTGCCGGCGGCGGCGGCGATCTCGTCCATGCCGACGCCGGCGCCGTGCCGGGCGACGGCGGTGAGCGTCGCCTGGACGAGTTCTTCCCGGCGCGCGCGGCGGTGCTCGTCCCACCTCGAGTCGCGCCGGTCGCGCGCCTGCGTCACATTTCCGGGGTCCCGCGGGGTGGCTCCACGGGACTGCGAGGAGCGTCTCACCGCCTCGGCTTTCATGTGTTCGACGGTACCGCGTACTCTCAGTACCGGCCACTCACCCGACCCCGGAGGTCCCCATGGCTGACACCGCGAAGCCGGCGACCCGCAAGGCGGCGATCGTCGGCGGGAACCGCATCCCGTTCGCCCGATCCAACTCCGCGTACGCGCAGGCGTCCAACCAGGACATGTTCACCGCGACCCTGGACGGGCTGGTCGCCCGGTTCGGGCTGCAGGGGGAGCAGGTGGGCGAGGTCGTCGCCGGCGCCGTCCTCAAGCACGCGCGTGACTTCAACCTGACCCGCGAGTCGGTGCTCGGCTCGACGCTGTCGGCGACGACGCCGGCCTACGACGTCCAACAGGCGTGCGGCACCGGGCTCGAGGCCGCGATCCTCGTGGCCAACAAGATCGCCCTCGGGCAGATCGAGGCCGGCATCGCCGGCGGCGTCGACACCACTTCCGACGCCCCGCTGGCCGTGGGCGACGACCTGCGCCGCGTGCTCATCTCGCTGAACAACGCGAAGACGCTCCAGCAGCGGCTCAAGGCGCTGGCGAGGATCCGCCCCGGCCAGCTCGTGCCGGACATGCCGCGCAACGCCGAGCCGCGCACCGGCCTGGCGATGGGCGACCACGCCGCGATCACCGCCGGGGAGTGGGCGATCGGCCGCGAGGAGCAGGACGAGCTCGCCGTCCGCTCGCACCACAACATGGCCGCCGCCTACGACCGCGGCTTCTTCGACGACCTGGTGACGCCGTTCCTGGGCCTGACCCGGGACAACAACCTGCGCCCCGACTCCAGCGTCGAGAAGCTGGCGAAGCTCAAGCCGGTCTTCGGCAAGGGTGAGGGCGCCACGATGACGGCGGGCAACTCGACCCCGCTGACCGACGGCGCCTCCGCGGTGCTGCTCGCCTCCGACGAGTGGGCCGAGGCCAAGGGTCTGCCGGTGCTCGCGCACCTGGTCGACGCGCAGACCGCCGCCGTCGACTACGTGCACGGTGGCGAGGGGCTGCTGATGGCCCCGGTCTACGCGATGCCGGTGATGCTGGCCCGCAACGGCCTGTCGCTGCAGGACTTCGACTTCTACGAGATCCACGAGGCGTTCGCGTCCACGGTGCTGTCGACGATGAAGGCCTGGGAGGACCCGGAGTTCTGCAAGGGCAAGCTCGGCCTGGACGCCCCGCTGGGCTCGATCGACCGCTCGAAGCTGAACGTCCACGGCTCGTCGCTGGCCGCCGGGCACCCGTTCGCCGCGACCGGCGGCCGGATCGTCGCCCAGCTCGCCAAGACGCTGCACGAGGCGGGCCCGGGCAAGCGCGGCCTGATCTCGATCTGCGCCGCCGGCGGCCAGGGCGTCGTCGCCATCCTCGAGTCCTGAACCCACCCCTCGTCCCTGCTCTTCCGCGGTGGAGCCGTCTGCTCCACCGCGGAGGAGCAGGATCTCCATCGGAAGGACCCCTCGTGGCTGACTGGTACACCACCTTCGCGAACTCCGGCGTCGGCACCACCCTCACCAAGCAGCTCGGCCTGCCCCGGCCCGGCGTGCTCCGCCGCTACGAGCCCGGCGACCCACTGCTCGAGGGCCCGGCGGTCGTCGGCTCGGCCGGGCAGGGCCGGCTGCGCGACACCGTCACGGGCGTCCTCCGCGACGCCGGCGTGACGGTGCTGTCGCCCGTCGTCGCCGACGGCGACGCGAGCGGCGAGAGGCTCGGCGCGGTGGTCCTCGACGCCACCGGCGTGACGGGCCCGGCCGATCTCGCCGCGGTGCACGACTTCCTCGCCCCGGCGGTCAAGCGGCTGCGCGCCAACGGCCGCGTGGTGATCCTGACCGACCCGCCGGCGGACGCCGACTCCCCGGCGCAGGCCGCCGCCCGGCAGGCCGTCGACGGGCTGACCCGCTCGATCGGCAAGGAGCTGCGCGACGGCTCGACGGCCAACGCGATCTACGTGCCCGAGGGTGCCGAGGCCGGCGTCGCCGGCCCGCTGGCGTTCTTCCTCTCCGGCCGCTCGGCCTACGTCGACGGCCAGGGCGTCACGCTGTCGGCTGCCGACGTGCCCGCCGGTCAGGACGCCGAGAAGCCGCTGGCCGGCAAGGTCGCGGTCGTCACCGGCGCGGCGCGCGGCATCGGCGCCTCGATCGCCGACGTCATGGCCCGCGACGGCGCGCACGTCGTGGCCGTCGACATCCCCGCGGCCGGCGACAGCCTGGCCGCGGTGGCCAACCGCATCGGCGGGACGGCGCTGCAGCTGGACATCACCGCTCCCGACGCCGCCCAGCGCCTCGTGGAGCACCTGCGCGAGCGGCACTCCGCGGACGGGAAGGGCGGCGTGGACGTCATCGTGCACAACGCCGGGATCACCCGCGACAAGCTGCTGGTCAACATGGACGCCGCCCGCTGGAACTCGGTCATGGCGGTGAACCTGCAGGCGCAGCTGGACATCACCCGGGCCCTGCTGGACGGCGACGTCCTCGACGCCGGGGCCCGCGTCGTCTGCGTCTCCTCGCAGTCGGGCATCGCCGGCAACCGCGGGCAGACCAACTACGCGGCGTCCAAGGCCGGTGTGATCGGCATGGTGCGCGCGTGGGCGCCCGCCTTCGCCGAGCGCGGCGCGACCATCAACGCCGTCGCCCCGGGCTTCATCGTCACCGAGATGACCGCGAAGATGCCGTTCGGCACCCGCGAGGTCGGGGCCCGGCTGAACTCGCTGCAGCAGGGTGGGCTGCCGGTCGACGTCGCGGAGACGATCGCCTGGCTGTCGCAGCCGGCCAGCGCCGGGGTCAACGGCCAGACCGTGCGGGTGTGCGGCCAGTCGCTCCTGGGCGCCTGACGTGGCCGATCCCGAGGTGACGGTGCTGGACGCCACCCCGAGCCTGGCGTCCCTGTACGCCAAGGCCGCGCTGACGTCGCGCGGCCGCGGCGGCGAGCTGCCGGACACGCACCTGGCGCGGCACGGCGTGACGGTCGACCGCGACCACCTGGCCGCCTACGCGCGGGTCTGCCGCATGCCGCTGACCGACGTGCTGCCGGCCACCTACCCGCACATGCTCACCTTCCCGCTGCAGATGGCGCTGATGACCGACCGCGCCTTCCCGCTGGGGATGGTCGGGCTGGTGCACGTGCGCAATCGCATCGAGGTGCTGCGCGCGGTCCGCGCCGACGAGGCGCTGGCCCTCGAGGTGTGGGCCGAGCGCTTCGCCACGCACCGCAGCGGCGCGACGGTCGACCTGTGCGCCACTGCGACGGCCGGCGGGCAGGAGGTCTGGCGCTCCCGCTCGACCTACCTGTCGCGGGGGGCGAAGGCGCCGGCGGGCGCGCCGGAGGCCGACGTCGACGTCGCCGTCGGGGCGCTGGAGCGCCCGGCGGCGACCTGGCGGGTGCCCGACGACGCCGGACGCCGCTATGCCAAGGTCTCCGGTGACGTGAACCCGATCCACCTGTCGGGTCTGACCGCGAAGGCGCTGGGCTTCAAGCGGGCCATCGCGCACGGCATGTGGGTGAAGTCCCGGGTGCTGGGCGGGCTGGCCGGCCGGCTGCCCGAGGCGCTGGACGTCGACGTCGCCTTCCGGAAGCCGCTGTTCCTGCCCTCGACCGTCACCCTGTCCACCGCCGAGGTCGCCGGGGGCTGGGACGTCGCCGTCCGGAGTGCGACCAGCGGCACCGAGCACCTGGTCGGAACGATCCGCGCACTGTGAAGGACTGACGGACCCGCATTTCCCCATCCCTCGCGGGGCGGGGTCCTGGACGGGGCCGGCAGACATACCGGAAGAGAGAGGTACCGCCAGATGGCCGTGTCGTTCGGGCTCACCGAGGACCAGATCGAGCTGCAGAAGTGGGTGCACCAGTTCGCCGAGGACGTGGTGCGCCCCGCGGCGCACGAGTACGACGAGCGCGAGGAGACCCCGTGGGAGGTCATCCAGGAGGCCGCGAAGATCGGGCTCTACTCGATCGACTTCTTCGCCACGCAGTCCTTCGAGGAGTCCGGTCTCGGCATCCCCATCGCCATGGAGGAGCTCTTCTGGGGTGACGCCGGCATCGGCCTGGCGATCGTGGGCACCAGCCTGGCCGCGGCGTCGGTGAGCGCGAACGGCACACCGGAGCAGGTCGGCCAGTGGGTCCCGGCCATGTTCGGCACGGAGAGCGAGCCGAAGGTCGCGGCGTTCTGCTCGTCCGAGCCCGACGCCGGGTCCGACGTCGGCGCGATGCGCACCCGCGCGGTCTACGACGAGAAGACCGACGAGTGGGTGCTCAACGGCACCAAGACGTGGGCGACCAACGGCGGCATCGCCGACATCCACGTCGTCACCGCCGTCGTCGACCCCGAGCTCAAGGCCCGCGGGCACGCCAGCTTCGTCGTCCCGCCGGGGACGCCGGGCCTCACGCAGGGGCAGAAGTTCCTCAAGCACGGCATCCGCGCCTCGCACACGGCCGAGGTCGTCCTCGAGGACTGCCGCATCCCCGCCGACTGCCTGCTGGGCGGCCGGGAGAAGCTCGACGAGCGCCTCGCCCGCGCCCGCGAGGGAGCGCGGACCGGCCGTACCCAGCCGTCGATGGCGACCTTCGAGCGCACCCGCCCGGCGGTGGGCGCCCAGGCCATCGGCGTCGCCCGCGCCGCCTACGACTACGCGCTGGAGTACGCCAAGCAGCGTGAGCAGTTCGGCCGCGCGATCATCGAGAACCAGTCGATCGCCTTCATGCTCGCCGACATGAAGACCAGCATCGACGCCGCCCGGCTGCTGGTGTGGCGCGCTGCGTGGATGGCCCGTAACGGCCAGCAGTTCACCGCTGCCGAGGGCTCGATGTCCAAGCTCGTCGCGGGCGAGACCGCCGTCCGGGTCACCGAGCAGGCGATGCAGATCCTCGGTGGAAACGGCTACACGCGTGACTACCCGGTCGAGCGGATGGCCCGCGACGCCAAGATCTACACGATCTTCGAGGGCACCTCGGAGATCCAGCGGTTGGTCATCGCCCGCACGATCTCGGGCGTGCACGTCCGCTGACCCTGCGCCTCCCCGGCCACGCCGTGGAGTCGCCGTCCCCGCCGGAGACGGCGCGGGCGGTGGCTGCGCGGCGTGGTCCGTTGCGGGGCCCGATCGCTGGTGAGTGAGGCGTCAGCGACGGTTGTGCACAACAACCAGTACCGCATGTTGTCGCATCTCGCCGCGATTCCGCCCGGCGCTGACCTGCTCTTTTGTCGCCAGATCACGATCAGGTCACGGGGCGCACCAGTGGTGCGGGCGCGCGTGGCGGCACGAGTTCGGCCGCTCCCTGCGTGGTCTGGTGCGCCGTCCGGATCGCCGGGCCACCGCCCCGGCGATCCGGGACCCACCAGGGAGCGAACGTGCAGCTCACGTCCTCACCTCGTCGCGCGCTCGGCCTCCTGGCCCTGAGTGCGGTCGGGATGTCCACCACCGTCCTGAGCCTCGGCGGTGTCGCCCAGGCGGCCGCCGTGGAGACGACGGACCCGTTCGCCGTCACCTACGACCACGACGGCGCCACCGACACCTGGACGGTGCCGGCCGGCTACTGCTCCGTCGACTGGCTCCTCGAGGGCGCCGAGGGCGGCGCCGGTGACCAGGGCGGGCCCGGCGCGTCCGGCGGAACCCTGAAGCTGACGACCTACTTCGACGACATCGCGGTCCCCACGACGTTCACGCTGGCGCCCGGCGCGGTCGGTGGCGACGCGACCACGGGCGTCGCTGGAGCCGGTGGCGTGAGCCCGCTCGACCCCGATGTCAACGGCGGCGCGGGGGCGGTCGGCAGCGACACCATCGCCGCGGGCGGCGGCGGCGGGGCCGCCACGGTCGTCACCGGTTCCGACAACTCCGAGCTGATCGCGTCCGGGGGCCGCGGCGGAAGTGGCGTCGGCGAGCTGGGCGGCATCGGCGGCAACGGCGAGGTCAACTACTACTGGGCGATGACCAGCGATCCCGGGGTCGACGGGGTGGGCGACGGCGGCGCGGGCTCCATCTCCGCCACGGCCAACCTCTGTGCGCCGGCGACGCCCTCCGCCTGGCTGGTGGGCGACGACGGCAAGCTGTCCGTCCACCTCTCCGAAGGTGTGGGCGGCGAGGCCCCGACCACCGGCTACCAGTACACCCGCGACGACGGCGACAACTGGCTCGCCCTGCCGACGACCACCGTGGACGGCCGGCTCGTGGGCACGATCTCCGGGCTGACCAACGGCACCAGCTACACGGTCCAGGTCCGCGCGATCGCCGGGAACGGCGCCCACAGCGAGGCGACCGCCCCCCAGACGGCGATGGCGTACAAGCCGATCGGCGCACCGACCGACGTCGTCGCCACCGCGGGCCCGTCCTCGATCGTCATCACCTGGGACGCCCCGACGACGGCCGGTTCCTTCGAGCTGGCCGGGTACGTCGTCGGTGGCGACGCCAGCTCCGCGGACGGCACCGACGGCGCCAGCGGCATCGCCTGCGAGACGGCGGCCGACGTGCGTCGCTGCGTCCTGGTGGCCGAGCCGGGGTGGACCCACACGTTCGGTGTCACCCCCGTCGACAGCGCCGGTAACCCGGGCGTGCACTCGGCGTCCGTCACCGTGACCGACGTCCCGCGTTCGGTGGTCTCCCCGACCCTGCCCGAGGCCGACGGCGCGCTGACCAGCAGCGCCACCGACGGCAAGGTCGTCGCCGGCTCGGAGATCACCGTCTCCGGCGCGGGTTTCCTGCCCGGCTCCACCGTCGCGCTCGTCGTCTACTCCACCCCCGTCGAGCTCGGTGACGTCGTCGTCCTGGCCGACGGCACGTTCAGCGCCACGGTCACCCTGCCCGCGGACCTGACCGACGGCGTCCACCACGTGGTGGCCTCCGGTGTCGACGCCGACGGCAACGTCCGCAACCTGGTGGTCGAGGTGACCGTCTCGGGCGGCACCGCCGTCCTGGCCAACACCGGCTTCTCCGCCCTGCCGGTCCTCGGTGCCGGCGGCCTGGCCCTGCTCGCCGGTGGTGGCCTGCTGGTCGCCGCGCGTCGCCGCACGGCTGCCTGAACCGCACACCGCACCCCCGGGAACCCGGGCCACTCCGCGAGGAGTGGCCCGGGTTCCTGCGTTCCCGGCCGCGGACCCCGCGCGCCGTGGCTGCCGGGGCGGTCGGGCCCGCCGGGGCGGGCGGTGCCTGCTCCGGCGAGGGGCCCGGGATCCGGGTGGCGGCTCCGGCGAGGGGACCCGGGCTCCGGGTGCCGGCTCACCTAGCATCGGCGGGTCGGCGGACCAGCCACCGAGCAGCACGGACGGGACCGGGGGAGCGGCATGGCGGACCCGGACGGGGACCGGCGCGGGGACCGCACGGAGCGCTGGGACCGCGTTCCCGAGCTCGGCGGGCCGCCGCTGCGGGGCCGCCCACCCGTACCCGCCCGCGTCGGGCTCGTGGACGCCCCGCCGCCCGTCGACGACCCGGCAGAGGACGACGTCGACCAGGACAACGCCGCTCCCCGCCGGCGGGATCCGCTCTGGCGCACCGCCGCCCGGGGGGTCGGCGAGCTGCTGGTCACCGCGGGCATGGTGCTGCTGCTGTTCGTCGTCTACGAGGTCTACGTCACCGACCTGCTGACGGCGCAGCGGCAGGACGAGCTGAGCGAGGACCTGCGCGAGCAGTGGGCGTCCGAGTCGCCCGCCGCGCGGCGGGCGCTCACCCAGGTCGAGATCGGCGACGCCTTCGGGGTGCTGCGCATCCCGCGGCTGGGCGAGGACTACACCCGGGTCGTCCTCGAGGGCACGGAGGAGGAGCAGCTCTCGCAGGGCCCGGGCCACTACGTGGACTCGGCGATGCCCGGCGAGGAGGGCAACCTCGCGCTGGCCGGCCACCGGGTCGGCAAGGGCTCGCCGTTCCTCGAGCTGGACACCATGCGGCCCGGTGACCCGATCGTCGTGGAGACCGCCGACAGCTGGTTCGTCTACCGGGTGCTCGGCGACCCGGCGACCGGCGACGTCGACGCCGACCCGTCGGGCATCCCCGGGATGCACGTCGTCAGCCCGGCCGCGGTCGAGGTCGTCTCGCCGACGCCGAACGCGGCCGCGGGCGCGGCGCCCTCCGGCGCCTACCTGACGCTCACCACCTGCCATCCCCGCTACTCCGCGCGGCAGCGGCTGATCATCCACGCGCGTCTCGACGGCGGTGCGCTGAGCAAGACGCAGTACCCCGACGGCCCCGACGCCCTGTACGAACGCTGACCGGGGAGCCCCGCATGTACAGCTGGATCTGGCGCCATCTGCCCGGCGGCACCGGGAGCAAGGCGGTGCTCTCGCTGGTCCTGGTGGCCGCGGTGGCCGCGCTGCTGCTGTTCGTCGTCTTCCCGTGGGTGGAGCCCCGGCTGCCGTTCAACGACGTCACCGTCGACTGATCGCTCCCCATCTGCGGGGAACGAGGGCTCGGGACGGCGCCGGTAGGGCCTTCTTCCCCGCACATGGGTCCGAGGCGTGCGCGTGAGAAGGGCGACGGCGTCAAGGTTGCGAGACCGCAACGATCGCCGGAAGCGCCGTCCTCGGGTGGCCGACCTGCGCGGACGGGTGAAGGGTCGAGGGCGGACGACGACCCTCGATGCACCTGGAGGCCCCCGTGCGCGCCATCCGACCCCTCGCGCTGGCTGCGACCGGCGCCCTCGCGCTGAGCGCCTGCGGTGGCGGCGAGTCCGTGGACACCGGCGGCGGCGGGGGCGGTGGTGACAACACGCTGGTCGCCGCCGTCAGCGCCCAGCCCGACCAGTTCGACCCGCACGTCACCAGCGCCTACGCCAGCTTCCAGGTCCTGGAGAACGTCTACGACACCCTCGTCGTCCCGAATCCCGAGGACCTGACGATGGAACCGAGCCTCGCCACCGACTGGGAGACCAGCGAGGACGGGCTCACCTGGACGTTCAACCTGCGTGACGACGTCACCTTCCACGACGGCAGCGAGTTCGACGCCGCCGACGTCGTCTACTCCTTCAACCGGATCATCGACGAGGAGCTGCAGAACGCCTACCGCTTCGAGAACGTCGAGTCGGTCGAGGCCGTCGATCCGCAGACCGTCGAGATCACCGTCAGCCAGCCCACTCCGAACCTGCCGGCGCTGATCGGTGGCTTCAAGGGGACCGCGATCATCCCGGAGGGCGCGGCCGAGGAGTACGACCTCCAGACCGAGGCGGTCGGCACGGGGCCGTTCACGCTGGGGAGCTCGGACGCCAGCACCACCGAGCTCGCCGCCTACGAGGACTACTGGGGTGGCGCCCCGAGCATCGACGGCGTCGAGTTCCGCTACGTCACCGAGCCGGCCGCCGCGCTCACCGCGCTGGAGACCGGCGAGGTGCAGTGGACCGACAACGTGCCGCCACAGCAGATCGAGGCCCTGCAGGGCAACGCGGACGTCGAGCTGGCGAGCATCCCGAGCGTCGACTACTGGTACATGTCGATGAACTACGCCCGGGAGCCGTTCGGCAACCCCGCGGTGCGCCAGGCGATCGCGACGGCCATCGACCGGGAGGCGGTCACCGAGGCGGCGCGCTTCGGCGCGGCCCAGGCCAACCAGACGGCCATCCCGGAGGGCAACTTCTTCGCGTCGGACTACGCGCCGTTCGATGCCGACCAGGAAGCGGCGCGCCGGTTGCTGGAGCAGTCCGGCGTGCCGCTGCCCATCGAGATGGGGCTGATGGTCACCGACGAGTACCCCGAGACGGTGACCGCAGCTCAGGTGATCGCCAGCCAGCTCCAGCCGATCGGGATCGACGTCGAGGTCCAGACCGTGGACTTCGCGACCTGGCTGGACCGGCAGAGCGAGGGCGACTTCGACGCCTTCATGCTGGGCTGGCTGGGCAACCTGGACCCGTTCGACTACTACCACTCGCAGCACATCACCGGTGGGGTGAACAACTACCAGGGCTACAGCAACCCCGAGGTCGACCGGCTCCTGCAGGCGGCGTCCAGCGAGACCGACCGCGAGGCCCGCAAGGACCTCTACGACGAGGCCGTCCGCATGATCGTCGACGACGTCTCGTACCTGTACCTCTACAACCCCAACGTGGTGCAGGCCTGGGAGCCCGACCTCAGCGGCTACACCATCCGACCCGACCGCGCCATCAACTTCGAGGACGTGGAGCTGCCCTGACCGGTTACGTCGTCCGGCGGGTCGGCCAGTCGGTGGTCGTGCTCGCCGGTGTGAGCGTGGTGGTGTTCGCCCTGGTGCACCTCGTCCCGGGCGATCCGGTCCGGCTCGCCCTGGGCACGCGCTTCTCCCAGGAGAGCTACGACGCGCTGCGCGAGCGCTCGGGCCTCGACCAGCCACTGATCGAGCAGTTCTTCACCTGGCTGGGCGGGGCGGTCACCGGCGACCTCGGGGTGAGCTTCCGCAGCGGGGACACCGTCACCTCGCTGATCGCCGAACGGCTGCCGGCCACGCTGACGCTGGCGTTCGCCTCCATCCTGGTGGCGCTGCTGATCGCGATCCCGCTGGGGACGGTCTCCGCGCTGCGGCCCCGGTCGGTCGTCGACCGCGTCGCCACCGTGATCAGCCAGTTCGGCATCTCGGTGCCGGACTTCTGGATGGGGATCGTGCTCATCCTGGTCTTCGCCGGGACGCTGGGCTGGCTGCCGTCCGGCGGGTACGTGCCGCTGAGCGAGGATCCGCTGGCCTGGCTGCAGCGCCTGATCATGCCGGCGGTGGTGACCGGCGTGGTGTCCGGCTCGGTCATCACCCGGTTCGTGCGCTCCAGCGTCCTGGAGGCGCTGGGGTCCGACCACGTCCGGACGGCGCAGGCCAAGGGGCTCGCCACCCGGCAGGTGTTCACCTGGCACGTGCTGCGCAACGCCCTGCTGCCCCTGGTCACCGTCACCGGCGTGCAGCTGGCCTACCTGCTCTCCGGCGTCGTCGTCGTGGAGATCGTGTTCTCCTGGCCGGGCCTGGGGCAGCTGGCGCTGCAGGCGGTCCAAGCCCGCGACTACCCGGTGCTCCAGGGTGCGATCCTGCTGTTCGCGGTGGTCTTCCTGGTGATCAACCTGGTGGTGGACCTGCTCTACACCGCCATCGACCCGCGGATCCGCCGATGACGCACAGCCGGGTCCTGCTGCCATGACCGGCGCACCCGTCCCCGAACCGGGCAACTCGCCGGACACCCCGGCGGGGGCGCCCGGTGCCTCCCCGGCCGCCACGCTGCGGCCGGCCCGACCGCGCTGGCGCGAGACGCTCGGCCTGCTCGCGCGCAACCCGACGGCGCTGGTCGCCGCGCTGGTGCTGCTGCTCATCGTCGTGGTGGCGGTCTTCGACGACACGTTCGCGACGCAGGGCGCCAACGAGATCTCGGTCGAGGACCGGCTGCAGTCGCCGAGCTGGGAGCACCCGTTCGGCACCGATGACCTGGGGCGCGACATCCTCAGCCGGGTGATCCTGGGGGCCTCGGTGTCGCTGAAGGTCGGCTTCCTGGCCGTCGGGTTCGCCCTGGTGGTCGGCAGCCTCATCGGCCTGCTCGCCGGCTACTACGGCCGGTGGGTCGACGACGTGCTCATGCGGTTCATGGACGTCCTGTTCGCCTTCCCCGCCGTGCTGCTGGCCATCGCCGTGCTCGCCGTGCGCGGGCCCGGTTCGGGCAACACCGCCCTGGCGATCGGCATCGTCTACACGCCGATCTTCGCCCGCGTCACCCGGGCCAGCGTGCTGGGTGTCCGGGAGGAGGTCTACGTCCGGGCCTCCCGTTCGGTGGGCGCCTCCGACCTGCGCATCCTCACCCGGCACATCCTGCCCAACGCCGCGCCACCGATCATCGTGCAGACCTCGATCAGCCTGGCCTTCGCCGTCCTGGCGGAGGCGGCGCTCTCCTTCCTCGGCCTGGGCACCCAGCCGCCGAACCCCTCGTGGGGGTTGATGCTCGCCGAGGGCCGCGGCTTCATCGACCTGGCCTGGTGGCTGGCCTTCTTCCCGGGGATGGCGATCTTCCTGACCGTGCTCTGCTTCAACCTGCTCGGCGACGGGCTGCGCGACGTCCTCGACCCGAGGCAGCGGACGCTCATGGGCTCCGGAGCGGGCGGTATGGCCGCCGGGGCCGCCGACACCGGAGGGCCGTCGTGACGGCGGCGCCGGGCCCCGCGCAGCCGGTGCTGGAGGTCGAGGACCTGCGGGTGCGGCTGCGCACCCCGCGCGGTCCGGCCGACGTGGTGAACGGGCTCTCCTACAGCGTCGGCCCCGGCGAGACCGTGGCCGTGGTGGGGGAGTCGGGCAGCGGCAAGAGCGTGTCGGTGCTGGCCCTGCTGGGGCTCCTGCCGGCGCGGGTGGCGACGGTCACCGGGCGGGCGCTGCTGCAGGGCGAGGACCTGCTCACCATGAAGCCGGAGCGGCTGCGGCAGGTCCGCGGGCCGGGTGCCGGCATGGTGTTCCAGGACCCGATGACCTCGCTCAACCCGGTCCTCACCGTCGGCCGGCAGCTGGTCGAGGGCATCCGTGCGCACAGCGACATGGACAAGGCAGCCGCCCGGCGCCGGGCGGCTGCCCTGCTCGGTGAGGTGGGGCTGCCCGACCCCGTCGGTGCGCTGGACCGCTACCCGCACGAGCTCTCCGGCGGCATGCGGCAGCGGGTCATCATCGCGATCGCGCTGTCGAACTCGCCGGCGCTGCTCATCGCCGACGAGGCGACGACGGCGCTGGACGTCACCGTGCAGGCGCAGATCATCGACCTGGTCGCCAAGCTGCAGGCCGAGCACGGCACCGGGGTCATCTGGATCACCCACGACCTGGGCGTGGTGGCGGGCATCGCCGACCGGGTGCTGGTGATGTACGGCGGGCGGTGCGTCGAGGACGGCACGGTCGACGACGTCCTGGAGAACCCGTCGCACCCCTACACGCGGGGGCTGCTGGGCGCGCTGCCCGACCTGGCGCAGCCGGCCGTCGACGGCGTCGTCCCGGACCTGGTGACGGTGCCCGGCGTGCCGCCGGCGCCGACCGACCTGCCGGAGGGCTGCGTGTTCTGGCCGCGCTGCCCGGTGCGCGGCGACGCCCGCTGCGAGACCGAGCAGCCACCGCTGACGGTCATCGGGTCGGCGGACGTGGCCCTGCCGCACCGTGCCGCCACTTGGTGCACGGAGGCCGCGCCCGGCTCCGGGAGCACGGCCACTCCCGTGGCTCCGCACGCCGGAGGAGGCTCCCGATGAGCGACGACGTCCTCGTCTCCGCCCGCGGGCTGGAGGTGCACTTCCCGGTCGGCGGGCGCGGGTTCCGCAAGACGCCGACGGGCGTGCTGCGCGCCGTGGACGGCGTCGATCTGGACATCCTGCGCGGGGAGACGCTGGGCCTGGTCGGCGAGTCCGGCTGCGGGAAGTCGACGCTGGGCAACGCGCTGCTGCGCCTGGTGCCCTCGACCGGCGGGACCATCAGCTTCGACGGCACCGACCTCACCGGGCTGCAGGGCCGCAAGCTCAAGGAGCTGCGTCGCCGCGCCGGCATGGTGTTCCAGGACCCGTTCGCCTCCCTGGACCCCCGCCGCACGGTCGCCCAGACGGTGAGCGAGCCGCTGGAGGTCCACGGGCTGCGCACGGGCCGGGACAAGGCCGCCCGCGTGGCCGAGCTGCTCGAGCTGGTGGGGCTGGACCCGGCCGTCGCGGGCCGCTACCCGCACGAGTTCTCCGGCGGTCAGCGCCAGCGGGTGGGCATCGCCCGGGCGCTGGCCGGAGAGCCGGACTTCCTGGTCTGCGACGAGGCGATCGCCTCCCTGGACGTGAGCGTGCAGGCGCAGGTGCTCAATCTGCTGCGCCGGCTGCAGCGGCAGCTCGGGCTCACGCTGCTGTTCATCTCGCACGACCTCTCGGCGGTGCGGCACATCTCCGACCGGATCGCGGTCATGTACCTGGGCCGGGTCGTGGAGATCGGCCCGGCGGACGCGGTCGGCACGGATCCGCAGATGCCCTACACACAGGCGCTGCTCTCCGCGGTGCCGCTGCCGCACCCGAAGCTCGAGCGACAGCGCAAGCGGATCGTGCTCACCGGCGACGTCCCCTCACCGGCCGCCGTCCCCAGTGGCTGCCGTTTCCGGACCCGGTGCCCGTACGTGTTCGAGCCCTGTGACGACGTCGATCCCGCGCTGCAGCCGGTCGGGGCGCCCGGCCAGCAGGCGGCGTGCCACCTGCACGGCGTCGTCGGCACCCCGGCGACCGCCCCGGAGGGCGTCACCGCCCAGCCGTGACGAAGCGTCCTCCCTCACCGCCGAGCGTCCTCCCTCATCGCCCACAGCGAGGGAGGAAGCGCCGCGATCAGGTCACCTGATCCTGGCCGCGATCAGGCGGCGTGGTTCACCAGCCGGGGCCGGGCGGCGGCGAGCCCGACGACCAGCTGGAGGACGACGGCGGTGAGCATGAGCGCCAGGCCCGGCCCCCACGCCCCGGTGGCGTCGTGCAGCAGCCCCACGCCCAGCGGGCCGGTCGCGGCGAGCAGGTAGCCGACGCTCTGCGCGGTCGCCGACAGCCGGCCGGTCTGCGCGACGTCGCGGCTCCGGGCGACGATCAGCATCATCGACAGCGGGAACGCCGTGCCGCTGCCGATCCCGTAGAGCACCGCCCACAGCAGCGGCGCCGAGCCCGGGGCGACGAGCAGCCCGACGATCGCGACCACCACGGGCAGGGTGCCCAGCAGCACCCACGGCTGCTGGCCGGGGCGGCGACCGGCCAGTCCCGGGACGACGAGGGCCAGCGGCACCGCCAGCCCGGTGGCGACGGCGAGCAGCCCGCCGGCCGCGACGGCGGAGACGCCGGCCTCCGCCTCCAGCACCTCGGCCAGCCAGGTGAGCATCGCGTAGAACGACAGCGACTGGAACCCGAAGAACAGGGTGACCGCCAGCGCCACGGGGTCGCGCAGCATCCCGGTCCGGGCGCCGGACGGGGCGGCCCCGGGCCGCGGGACGCCGCGTCGCGCACGGGCCAGCGCCACCATCGCCAGCAGTGCGACCAGCACCAGCACGCCCCACAGCAGCAGGCCTGCCGTCGCGCTGCCCGCCGCGGTGGTCAGCGGCCGGGCGAGCCCGGCGCCGATGCTGGCCGAGCCGGACATCGCGGCGGTGATCAGCCCGAGGACGACGGCGGCCCGGGCGCCGTACTCGGCCCGGGCGACGGCGGGCAGCAGCACGTTGCCCACGGCGATGCCGCCGCTGAGCAGCACGGTGCCGGCGAACAACCCCGGCGCCCCGGCGACCCGCAGCAGCACTCCCGCCGCGATCAGCGCCACCCCGGCGAGCACGGCGCCGTGCACCCCCCACCGGGCGGCCAGTGCCGGCGCGAACGGCGACACCAGCCCGAAGCAGACCAGCGGCAGCGCGGTGACGACGGCCAGGGAGCCGGTGGACAGGCCGAGCTCGTCCCCCAGCTCGCCGAGCAGCGGGCCGACGGCGGCGAAGGGCGCGCGCAGGCACAGCGCGACCAGGACGAGCGCCACGGCCGGCGCGACGATCCACCACCGGCGCCTCGACGTCCCCACCTGGCCGGCCTCCGCCGAGAGCCCCTGCGACACGTTCCCCCCGCTCCGCCGCACGGCGCGCGGCGTCCCGTCATTGTCGGTGGCCCGCGGGCGCGACCGTCGGGCGGCTCGAAACCGGCCACCGGGAGCGCCTGCCCCGGAGGGGGGAGGCCGCCGCTCAAGGACCGGCTACCGCGCGCCGACCCAAGGTCCATGCGGATCAAGGGCTTCGCCCGGCGTCGGCACGGCACCCCGTTGTGGCTCTACCTGACGGCTCTGGTGCTCGTGCCGCTGGTCGGCGTGGTGGCGCTGACCTACGCGCTCGTCCGCATCGCGGTGCAGGAGGCCGACAGCGCAGCCCGCTCGGAGGCCGCGGTCGGCACCCTGGCCCGGCTGCACGCCGCCCGCAGCGCCGTCGTGCGCGAGATCGTGCCCACCCTCTCCCTCGTCATCATCGACAGCCCGGCCAGCACCACGCTGCTGGGCCCGGGCAGCGACATGGTGTCCGGGCTGCGCGGGCCGGCGATCGACCTGCTGAAGCAGAGCCGCGCCTCGACCGATGCGGCACTCGCCGAGATCGACGCCGGGTCCATCGCCGCGCCCGAGGCGGCAGCCGTCGCACGTCGCATCGCATGGGTGCGGGCGGCCGCCGACGCCGGCCGCGGCGAGCCCGCCGATCTCTACGACGACTTCCTGGCGGTGGCCGACGGCCTGGAGGCCGCCCAGGCGCGGGCTGCCGCGGCCAGCAGGGCGGACCAGGCGCCGGTCGCGACGACGGCGGCCGTTCACGACGTGCAGCTCATCGCGGACGTCGCGATGGTGGCCAGCCGGTTGGTGCCGGAGTTCATCGGCAGCCAGGTGGTCGGCCTGGGCAGCGGCGACGAGACGGAGTGGGCCGCCGACTGGGGCACGTACCAGCACGCCGTCGAGGACCTGGCCGAGCTGTCGCAGGACTCCCTCGCGACGCAGTGGCGGGCGGTCGCGTCGACACCGGAGATGGTGGGCGTCGACGACATCCTGGTCCGTCTTTCGGGCGACCGATCCAGCGGGCTCTCCGTGCCGGAGCTGATCGCGCTCGTGACGCAGGCAGGTGCTCGCGACGTGCTGCTGACCGATCTCCTCGACACCGCCGTGCAGCGGGCCCAGGAGCTCTCCACCGCCGACCGCGAGGCGGCCACCGGCCGGCGGGACCGGATGCTGGCCGCCGCCGTCCTGCTGGTGCTGGCCTCGCTGGCCGGCGCCGTGCTCGTCGGCCGCACCGTGTCCAGGGCCCTCCGCCTGCTCGCCGACGAGGCCGAGCAGATCAGCCAGGGTCAGCTCGTCGACATCACCCGTACCGGGCCCCGCGAGGCGCGCACCGTCTCCGCGGCCCTGACGACCACCGTGGCGGGGCTCCGCCGCATCCAGGACCAGGCCGCCGCCGTCACCCGCGGGGACCTCTCCGCGCCGGTGCTCGCCGAGCCGCTCCCCGGACCGCTGGGGGAGCTGCTGCACGCCTCGGTGGAGCAGCTGGTGGACTCCGTCCGCGAGCGGGAGGAGCTGCAGGTCGCACTGGAGCACCAGGCCGCCCACGACCCGCTCACCGATCTGCCCAACCGCACGCAGGCCCGGACCCTCACCACCGCCGCGCTGCACCGTGGCCGGCGGGCCGGCACCATGACCGGTCTGCTCTTCGTCGACCTCGACGGGTTCAAGGCGGTCAACGACCGGCACGGTCACGCCACGGGCGACACGGTGCTGCGCGTGATCGCCGACCGGCTGCGCGCGACGCTGCGCCCGGGGGACGTCGTCTGCCGGCTGGGTGGCGACGAGTTCGTGGTCCTGGTCGAGTCCGTCTCCGGGGAACGGGACCTCGTGGAGCTCGCCGAGCGGCTGATCACCACGGTCAGCCGGCCGATCCGCCGGTCGGGCCAGGAACTGCGGGTGGGTGCGAGCGTGGGCATCGCGGTCACCCAGGACGCCGGCATCGACGCCGACGCACTGTTCGCCGAGGCCGACGCCGCGGTCTACCGCGCGAAGGCGCACGGCCGGGGGCGGGTGGAGCTGTTCGACGAGGTGCTCCGCACGCAGCTGTCCGCGCACGCCGAGATGGAGGAGGCGCTCTCCGCCGGCCTGGCCGCGGGCGAGTTCGAGGTGCACTACCAGCCCGTCATGGCCCTGGGCTCCGGCCGGCTGGACGGCTACGAGGCCCTCGTCCGCTGGAACCGCCCCGGCGTCGGCATGGTGCCGCCCAACGATTTCATCCCGGTGGCCGAGACCAGCAAGCTGATCTGCGATCTGGACCGGTGGGTGCTGCACGAGGCGACCCGTCAGGTCGCCGAGTGGCGGGCCGAGGACCGCGCGGCCGCGGGGCTCACCGTCGCGGTGAACGTCTCCGGCCGCCACCTCTCGGACCCGCGTGTGGTCCGCGACGTCACCGACGCCCTGCTGGCATCCGGGCTGCCCCCCGAGCTGCTCGTCGTCGAGGTCACCGAGACGGTGCTGGTCAACGAGCCGGCCGCGTTCGGCCATCTCGTCGCGCTCCGCGAGCTGGGGGTCGCCGTCGCCATCGACGACTTCGGCACCGGCTACACCTCCATCGGCCAGCTCGCCGGCATGCCGGTGGACACGCTGAAGATCGACCGCAGCTTCATCGCCTCGACGGACTCCGGCCACGCCGAGCTCGTCGCCCTGATGATCCGCGCCGCGCACACCTTCGGGCTGACCGTGGTCGCCGAGGGCGTGGAGGACGACGCCCAGCTGGAGTGGCTGCAGGAGCAGCGGTGCGACTACGTGCAGGGCTACCTGCTCTCCCGCCCGCTGCCCGCAGCGGCCGCGGCGGAGGCGTGGCGGGCGGCCCTCGCGCCGACGTCCTGACGCCGACGTCGTGAGGCCGATCGGGGGCACCGGCTAGCCTCGGTGCCGCCAGGAGGGCTCGCCTAGTGGCCGATGGCGGCGGTCTTGAAAACCGCTATGGGGTAACACCCATCGTGGGTTCGAATCCCACGCCCTCCGCTCCAGCGGACGGCCGACGATGTGCGCTCAGGGCCGGTTCCGGGCCGGACAGCGGCCACCGGCGCACATCGTCGCCCGCCTCACCCCTCGTCGCACTCGAGGTCGAGCACCGACTCGGGGAAGTGGTGTTCCCCTCTCCTATGAGCCCCGCCCTGGGGCTGTCATAGGGAGCGGGTGCACGCGCTCCTGCCGTCGTGGGTCACGGGGCCACGCCAGCGCCGGTCGACCGGGTGCGCCGATGCGCCGTTCCCGGGGCGAGAACGGCGCATCCGCGCGCCAGGTCGCGTCGGACGAGATCTCCGACACGCCACGTGCCACGTGCGTCCCTGCGTCACCGAGCTCTCGCACAGGCTTTTCACGCTGGTCAGGCGGCTGTTTGTCGACAAGACGGTGCGCCGGACGTGGGGTCACCGCACCCCGGGAGGGGCCCTCGCAACGATCCGGTGACGGGGCGGTCACATGCGAGCCGCGGACCGCCGATGGAGAAGCCGGAGAGCCCTAGCGTCTGCCCTGTCCGCGGCACTTCCCCGCCGCGGCATAGGCGCTGAGGAGTACCCGCGTGACCATGGGCGCGACGCTGGTCTGGCCGGCAGTTGTGGTGCTGGGCTTCCTGCTCTTCACCGGGTTGGTGGTGGTTCTCGGAACGAGCTCCACGGCCAGGTACGAGTTCGAGCGGAACGGTGCGCAGCAGCCCGCGCGGGCGGCCACCCCGCGGTCGGCGAACCACCCCGCCGGCCGTCGTGCCCCCGCGCGTTCCGGTGACGCGGCAGCAGCCCCGGCCCGGGGTGGCTCCGGCCGGTCGGGCAGCGTCGCGGTCCGCCCCGCGCCGGCAGCGGTCGCCGAGGGCGGTCCCACCTGGTGGCTGGTCGGGGAGTCCGCCCAGGTGCTGGCCGGCCCGTTCTCCGACCGGGTCGACGCCGACTGGGCCGCCTTCGCCGGTGAGCTCCCCGCCGTGGCGGTCTTCGGCACGCGGCGCACCGACGGCACGGTCAAGCCCAAGCCCTCACCGGAGGAGCGCGCCTGGCTCGGCGAGCTGGGCCGGCACCTGGACCGGCTGCCCGCGGAGTGGGACGACCTGCTCACCGACACCGACCCGCTGACCACCCTCGTCGTCGAGGTCGCGGCGGCCCTGGTCGAGGCGGGGCTGCCGCTGCACGACCCGGGAGACGGGCAGGCGGGCGGCGGCGTCTGTCTGGTCCCGGATCAGGACGCGGGCGGGCTCCTGGTCAGCTGGCGCCCGCACGACCGGATGAGCCTGCAGCACTCGCGGGGCGCCACCGCCGACGAGGCCGTGCAGCGGCTGATGAACGCGGCGATCCTCGACGTGCTGGAGCAGCTCGGCTTCGTCGTGGAGCCGGCCGGGGCCACCGCGTGCGCGCTGGTGACGGCACTGCGTTGACCGACCGGGTCGGCCCGCTCCGCGCCGGGCTGACCCGGACGGAGGTCTTCCGGAGCGTTCGCTCAGACAGGCTCGGGGCTGAGCCGGCCGGCGTGCTGCAGGACGAGCTCGCCGCCGTCCTCGGCGAAGTCGATACGCAGACGGCGCAGCACGTCCAGCCCGGCGTCGTCGGCGGCCTGCACCCCGGCGAGGTCGAGGACGACGCGACGGTGCCCGCCCTCGCGCAGCGAGTCGGCGGTGCCCCGCAGCAGGTCTGCGCCCTGGGCGGTGAGGTGCCCGCTGGCCCGGATGAGCCCGATCCGCAGGTCGACGGTCTCGGACAGCATCACGCCGCGCTCCTCTCGCGGGCGGTCTCCAGCCGGAGCACGCGCCACAGCCCGGTCCGCCGCAGCAGGTCGACGGTGCGCCGGTTGGCGCCGCGCAGGACCACCGTGCCGCCGCGCGCACGGCAGATGCGGTGGGCCCACAGGAAGCTGGCCACCGCGGTGCTCGACAGGTTCTGCACGCGCGTCAGGTCGACGACCAGCCGCCGGGCGCCGGCCAGCAGCGCGTCGTGCAGCAGCCACCGGACGTCGGCCAGACCGTCTTCGAACAGCGAGTCGTCGAGCTGGATGGTCACCTCGTCGCCGGACGCGTCGACCCGGCCGGCGGCCGCAGGGCGGGCAGCAGCGGTGGTGGTCATGCGACATCTCCTCGACGCCGGGGGCGGGAGACTCAGCGTCGCCGAGCGTTGTTGCGATCCGCTGGGACGGTGCTTTGCGATCGCATGACGCTGCCCACCGCCTGGGCGGCCGGTCCCACGGCGGTGGCAGCATGTCGGCCGTGCCCCTCCGTCTGCTGGTCGTCGAGGACGACGACTCGATCCGCACCGCCCTGCGGTGGGCGCTGGAGGACGAGGGCTACGACGTCGCCGAGGCGGCATCGGGCGAGGACGCCGTGCGGGCGGTCGCCATGGCCGCACCCGACCTGATGGTCGTGGACCTGATGCTGGGCTCCATGGACGGGTACGCCGTCATCCGCGACGTCCGGCGCGATCACGACCTGCCGATCATCGTGGTCAGCGCCCGGGCCGACACGCACGACATCGTCGCGGCCCTGGAGGCCGGCGCCGACGACTACGTGACGAAACCGTTCGAGGTCAAGGAGATCACCGCGCGGCTGCGGGCGCTGCGGCGGCGGGCCGGGGGCGCCAGCTCCGAGCGGCCGCCCGAGGCGGTCGTGCTCGACTCCGATCCGGCCGCGCCGCTGGTGCTCAACGAAGGCCGCGGCACCGTGCACCGCGGCGAGGAGCAGCTGCCGCTGACGCTCACCGAATTCCGGCTGCTGTGCGAGCTCGCCGGCTCGCCGGGCCGGGTGTTCAGCCGTCAGGCGCTGCTGGAGCGGGTCTGGGAGCACGGGTTCTTCGGCGACGAGCGCATCGTCGACGTCCACGTCCGCCGGCTGCGCACGAAGGTCGAGAGCGATCCGAGCGCGCCACGTCTGGTGGTCACCGTTCGGGGGCTGGGTTACCGGCTGGATCCCCAGTGAGCGACAGGGACATGAGCATCGCAGCGAGGCGGCCGCCGACAGGGAGGGAGCATCGCAGCGAGGAACGAGCGAGGAGCGGATCGACCGCGGAGGCGGCCTGGGCGCCGGAGCGAGGAGCGGAGCGGCCCGCCGGAGCCACTGCGGAAGCATCGTGAGGCTCGCGCTCGGGCCGCGCGGGCTCCGGGCGCGCATCGTCCTCGGGTTCGCCGCGGTCACCCTGCTGGTGTCGGTCGTGCTGGTGACCACCACGTTCCTGCTGGCCCGCAGCTACCTGCTCGACCAGCGGGAGGCGTCGCTCACGCGCCAGGCCTTCGCCGACGCGAACGTGCTCAACAGCCGGCTGGCCACCGCCGGCACCGACGTCGGCGAGCTGCTGACCGAGCTGGTGCCCTCGGGGGGAGCCGACGTCGTCCTGCGCAGCGGTGACTCCTGGTACTCCTCCACCCTCGACGTGGGCGCCCGCGACGTCCCCACGGAGCTGCAGGACATCGTGGCCGGTGGCGCCGCCGGGACCGTGCGCATCGACGCGCCCGACGGGCCGGCGCTCGTGGTCGGGGTGCCGCTGCGCTCCGTGGGCGTGGAGTTCTACGCCGTCGGCCGGCTCACCGAGCTGCGGCAGGTGCTCGCGACGCTGTCGGCGGTGCTGGCCGCGTCGGCGGTCGCGGCCACCGCGGCGGGCGCGGGCGTCGGCGTGTGGGCCAGCCGGCGGGCCGTGCAGCCGCTCGAGCAGGTCGCCGTCGCGGCCACGCGGATCGCCGGGGGTGAGCTGGCCACCCGGCTGCCGCCCACCGACGATCCCGACCTGGTCGCCATCGTGGCGGGGTTCAACAGCATGGTCGACGCGCTGAGCGCCCGCATCGAGCGCGACGCGCGCTTCGTCGGCGACGTCAGCCACGAGCTGCGCAGCCCGCTCACCAGCCTGGTCACCAGCGTCGAGGTGCTCGGCGCCCGCCGCGAGGAGCTGTCGCAACGAGCAGGGCAGGCCCTGACGCTGGTGGAGGGGGAGCTGCGCCGGTTCCGCCGGATGCTCGACGACCTGCTGGAGCTGGCCCGCCTGGACGGCGACGCGATCGTCGAGTCCAGCCGGCCGGTGTCCATGACCGCACTGGCCCGTGAGGTGCTCGCGGTCACCGGCCGGCCCCCCGAGCTGCTCGACGGCGACCCCGACGAGGAGACGGTGGTGCGAGGCAACAAGAACAGCCTGGAGCGGGCCCTGCGCAACCTGCTCGACAACGCCGACCGGCATGCCGGCGGATCGCGCCGGCTGACCGTCCAGCGGCTGGACGGCACCGTCGTGGTGTCCGTGGACGACGCCGGGCCGGGCGTACCGGTGGAGGACCGGGAACGGATCTTCGAGCGGTTCGCCCGCGGGGCGGGGGCCGCGCGCCGCTCGCTGCCGGGCGCGGGTCTGGGACTGGCCATCGTGTCGGAGACCGCGGTGCGGCACGGCGGCGCCGCCTGGGTCGCCGACGGTCCGGAGGGTGGGGCGCGCTTCTGCCTCTCGCTGCCGGGGGAGCCCACGTGACCGGCCGGCGTGCGGGCTGGGCGGCAGCGGCAGCCGGGCTGGTGGTCGCCGTCGCCGCGGGGTGCGGCGTTCCGACGGGCGGCCCGCCGTCGACGATCGCTCCGACGGACGTGCCCTACGGACTGGCCGCACCCAGCCCGACGGCCACGCCCACGGCACCCCCCGAGGCGAAGGTCGACACGTCGCGGGTGCACTGGCTGACCACGGAGGGCACCCTCGTGCCCCGCGTGCGCGAGGTGAGCGGGACGTCGCGCCGCGAGCGGCTGGCCTACCTCCTCGATCAGCTGGCCGCCGGGCCGACCCCGAGCGAGCGGGACGAGCAGCTGTCCACGTCGCTGCCGCCGGAGGTCCGGCTCAGCGTGTCCGGCCTGGAGGGCGGCACGGCGACGATCGACCTGGACTCGTTCGCGCAGGCGCCGGCCGGGGTCGCCGGGCGGCGGGCCGTCGCCCAGCTCGTCCTGACCGCGACCAGCGTCCCGGGCGTGGAGTCGGTGCTGCTCGAGCTGGCCGGCGAGCCGATCGAGGCCCCCTTGCCCGCAGGGGAGCTGACCGCCGGACCGCTGACCGCCGAGGACTACGCGGCCTTCCGGACTCCCGCGGCGGTTCCCGAATCCGCGGAGGCCCAGCCGGAGGTGCCGGCGACCCTGGACGCACCGGGCGCCGACGCACCGCCCGCCGACGCACCGCCCGGAGGCGAACCGGCCGCTCCGCCGTCCTGACCGGCCGGGCCCGCGGCGACGGGCGCCAGCAGCCAGGCCTCGATGACCAGGCCGCGCAGCGCCGCCACCTCGTCGAGCCGCCGGGGTAGCCGGCGCAGCGGACCGTCGGCCGTCCGGCAGGTCACGGTGACGGGGCAGCGCACCTGGCTGCCGTCGGGTGGCGGAGCTGCCGCGCCCGGGAAGGGCAGCACCCGGTCGGCGAGCTCCGCCCAGCCGGGGAGGGCGCGCGGCACCGAGGTGAGCACGGCGAGGTCGCCGAGCCAGCCGGCGTCGTGCCCGGTCACCAGCGACCCACCCGTGCGTGGCCACGGGACGGGCGAGGGGACGACGCGCACGCGGGCGCCGAGGGCGGTGAGCACGCGGGCGGCGGTGCACATCTGCAGGCGCTGCCGCCGGCGCGCGCCGGTGCGGACGAGCACCCCTTCGGCGGTGGCGCCGGCGACGACGACGGCGAGGGAGAGGAGACGGGTGGACCTCGGGACCTCGACCTGGGTCACGCCGGAAGCCTGTCGCCGCGCGAGAACCGGCGGCGGGTGTCCCGTCGACCGGTCGGGGAACGGTCGGTGAACAGTGGTGGGAAGGCCGTCACCAGCGCCCGCCACGCTCGATGGTCGGTACGTGACCACTGCCCGGATCACGGGCCGGCCATGACGGGACCGCCCGAATGTCGGCGTCCACCGCTGCCCCGCTGAGCGTGCACCCGGCCGGGCGGGCCCACGCCCGAGGCATCAGCCGGCCAGCAGCTTAGCCTTCTGGGCGGCGAACTCCTCGTCGGTCAGGATGCCGGCGTCGCGCAGCTCGCCCAGCTTCTTGAGCTACTCGACCATGTCGATCTGCGGCGGCGGAGCGGGGGCCGGGGCGGCTTGTGAAGCCGTCGCCCCGTACGGCACACCCGGCGTCATGTTGTGCACGTAGGTCGACTGCCGCTCCATCGTCTTCTTCGACCGCGCCTCGCTCACCAGCGGCGCCAGCAGGTCGAGCACCGCGTACGGGCCCTCGACGTCGTCCAGCACGACCTGGCCGGTCGTCGTCCCCTCCACGTTCCTGCTCAGGTCGAACATGTCGGTGCTCGCTCCGTAGGCGGCGTCCTCCAGGACCAGGACGACGTCACCGATGTCGTTGCCGCGCTGCCAGACTGCCTGGCGGACGTCCATGTCCTTGATCGACCACAGCGGCACGCTCTCGGTGCGGGTGCCGAGCAGGCCGCTCTCGATCCAGACCCGGTCCTTGGTGATCCGGTAGCGGGCCTTGGCGACGCCGGTCGCGCTGGTGGCGGCGTTCCTGCTCTCGCCGAACCAGAGCGTGGTCGGGTCGTTGGCCCACTGCTCGGTGCGCTTGGCGTTCTGCTCGGCCAGCTTCTGCTTGCCCTGCTCAACCATCGCCTTGCCCTGGTCGGCGACCTGCTTCAGGCGGTCCTTCCACCCCAGCTTCAGGCCCGGGGACGCCGCTGCGGGGGGAGGGGGCACGGGTGGCGGAGCCATCGCGGCGGCCGGTGCGGGCAGCTCCGACGGAGGCGGGTCCTGTCCCTGCGTCCCCTGGTCGGACACGTGCTCGGTCCAGGCCGAGCCGTTCCAGTAGCGCAGCTCGTGGGCGCCGGCGGGGTCGGGCAGCCAGGCGGCGTCGGCCATGGTCGTCTCCTGTCGTCACGGACGGGCGGCGACAGGATGCCAGCGCGGTGGCCTGCGTGGAGCCCCTCCGGGCGCGGGAGGTCAGCGGAGGCGGCGGGCGGCGGCGCTGAGCGTGCGCGCGGTCAACCGGCCGTCAGCCAGCCCCAGGTCGACGACGTCGTCGAAGACGCCCTGGTCGGTCGCGGCGGCCCGGAAGGCGGCGTCCATGATCCGCGGCCACCGGCTCACCAGGGAGGCCGCCGAGGAGTGCCGCAGGTGCCGGCCCAGCCGCCGGTGCAGCGCCTGCCGGTAGGCCCGCCCGGCCGCGGGCCCGGACACCGCGGCCGCGCCGGCGAGCGCGCCCGAGAGGACGGCGTAGAAGATCCCCTCGCCGGTCAGCGGATTGATCAGCGACGCCGCGTCGCCGGCCAGCAGCACCCGCCCGTCGGGTTGCCGCGGCCGCTGGGTGGACAGCGGCAGACGATGCGCGCGCAGCCCCTCGGGCTCGACCCCGGGCAGCAGCCGGTGCAGGCCCTCGACCAGCGCGGTCCGGCTCGCGCCGGCGGAGACGAGCTCCCCGTAGCCGACGTTGGCCCGGCCGTCGCCGAGTGGGAACGACCACGCGTAGGCCGGCCAGCGCTGCTCCGTGGTGGCGATGACCTGCACGCCGCGCTGCCCGGGGAGCTCCGGTGCGTAGCCACGCAGGGCCACCGCCATCCGGTCGGGCCGGTTGGGTGCCAGCCCCAGCCCCCTGCGGACGACGGACTCCGCGCCGTCGGCACCGATCACCACGCCCGCGGTGCACACGTCGTCGACCTCGACGCGGTCCGGGTGCACCGTCAGCCGCCGCACCTGGTGCCGGCCCAGCTCCGCACCGCCGGCGACGGCGGCGTCGAGGATCCGGGCGTCCAGCACCTTCCGCGGCACCACGTGCGCGGGACGGCGCATCGCCCGCTCCACGGCGGCCCCGCCGGGGGAGCGCAGCCGGAGCCGGGGCACGGGGGCGAAGCCGTCGGTGAGCGCGGCCGGCTCCACGCCGAGGCGCTGCAGCACGTCGAGCGCCTCGGGGGCGATGCCGTCGCCGCACACCTTGTCGCGCGGGAAGTCCGCCCGGTCCAGGAGCAGCACGCGGGTGGCGGGAGCGGCCCGCCGGGCGGCCAGTGCCGCGGCCGCGCCCGCCGGCCCGGCGCCCACGACGACGACGTCCCAGTGCTCCACGGCACCGACGCTAGGCAGTCGGCGCGGTCACCGCCCGGCCGGGGTCCGTGGTCAGGACGACGACGGGGCGGTCCACTTGCGCGCCGGGTGCTCGTAGCCCTCGACGAACCGCAGCAGCTCCGCGGCGTCGTGCACCACGCCGAGCGCGTCCAGCCGGGCGGCGTCGAGGTAGCCGTCGTCGACCATCCGGCGCAGCTGGTCCACCAGGGGCTGCCAGAACCCGTCGACGTCGACCAGCGCCGTCGGCTTGGCGTGCAGCCCGAGCATGCCCCAGGTCCAGGCCTCGAACAGCTCCTCGAGGGTGCCCGCGGCGCCGGGCAGCGCGACGAACGCATCCGACAGCCCGGCCATGACCGCCTTGCGCTCGTGCATCGTCTGCACGATCTCCAGCCGCGGCAGGCCGGCGTGCGCGACCTCGTCGTCCACCAGGTGCTGCGGGATCACGCCGATGACCTCGCCACCGGCGGCCAGGGCGGCATCGGCGACGACGCCCATCAGCCCGACGTTGCCGCCGCCGTAGACGATGCCGACCCCGGCGCGTGCCAGGTCGGTGGCGAAGGCGGCCGCCGCGTCGGCGTGCGCCGCCGGTCCGGTGTGCGAGCCGGTGAAGACGGCGACGCGCATGGGGTCGGGCTCCTTCGTGTCGCCGTCGACCCCGTCCCGAGGGGGACGGGGTCCTTCCTCAGCCGCCGTAGTAGCGGTACACCGGCTCCGCGATGCAGACCGGCTTGTCACCGCCCTCGCGCTCGATGACGCAGGAGAAGGTGAGCTGCTTGCCGCCGGCGATGTCCTCGATGCCGGCCAGCGTCGCGGTCAGGCGCACCTTGGCGCCCACCGGGACCGGGGAGGGGAAGCGGACCTTGTTCAGCCCGTAGTTCACGCCCATCACCGTGTCGGTCACCCGCAGCACCCCGCCGAACAGCGGCACCAGCAGCGACAGCGTCAGGTAGCCGTGGGCGATCGGGCCGCCGAAGGGGCTCTCCTTCGTGGCGCGCTCCGGGTCGACGTGGATCCACTGGTGGTCGCCGGTGGCGTCGGCGAAGAGGTTCACGTGCTCCTGCGTCACCTCGTACCACTCGCTGGTGCCCAGCTCCGTGCCGACGAGTCCGGGCAGCTCGGCCATGGTCGTGGTGGTGCTCATCGAGAGGTCCTCCGTCGGGGGCGCGCGGGCGTTGTCCCCCTGGAACCTACGTGTTCACCCGGAGCGGCCCGGCGCGGTGGGGTTCACTGGGCTCGTGTTCTCGTCCACCGACGGCTGGACCTCCTGCGCCCTGGGGCACAAGCACTGGGGCCGGGCGGGCGCGGCCGGTCTGTTCCTGCACCGCGACGGCGCTGCCGGCCCGGAGGTGCTGCTGCAGCACCGCGCCCTGTGGTCGCACCACGGCGGCACCTGGGGCACGCCCGGCGGCGCGCTGCACGCCGGCGAGCCGGCGCACGTCGGCGCGCTGCGCGAGGTGCAGGAGGAGCTGGGGCTGACTCCCGACGACGTCGTCCTGGGCGCCCGGTCGGTCGACGACCACGGCGGCTGGGCCTACACCACCGTCCTGGCGCGCCCGGCGCGGCCGATCGACCCGCGCGAGCTGCGCCTGGACGGCGAGAGCGACGGCGTGGCCTGGTGGCCGGTCGCCGAGCTGTCCGCCGTCGACCTGCATCCGGGACTGGCGGCGTCGCTGGACCGGCTGCGCCCGCTGCTGGTCGCGGCGGTACCGCATCCCGGGGGAACACGCCGGACGGAGGAGTAGGGCGGGGAAGGTGTGGGCAGGTGCCCCGCAGGCCCCCGTCCCGCATTCCCCAGGAGCCGTCCTTGTCGCGCCACGCCGCACCCGAGCCCGCGCCGCCGGTCGCGCGCGCCGCCGGCGCCACGGCCTCCTCCGGCGGCAGGTCGAGGAGGGCCTACGCCCGGGCCCTGCTGCTGCTCTCGTTGCTGTGCGCCGCGCTGCTGGTCGCGGCGCCTGTGGCCATCGTGCGGTCCACCACCTCGCCGGAGAGCGCCGGCCAGGAGGCCGAGGTCTTCACCGGTCCCGACACCGATCCCGGCACGGGCGCGGGCGGCACCGGCTCCGGGTCCGGTGGGGACGGGAACCCGGCGGACGCGTCGGACGGCACCGGCGACGGCGACGGTGACGGCGACGGTGGCGCCGCCCCGGTCGCCGGCACGGCTCCGGACGGACCGGTCCCCTCCGCTCCCGAGGTGCCGGCGCTGGACCCGGCGGCCGCCGTCGGTGCCCCGCGGGAAGCCGCCTCGCGCCCCGGCTCGTCGGGTGGCGCTCCGGGATCCGCGGGGGGCGGGAACGGCGGGGCGGGCTGGACCGCGGGCACGAACGGCGGCACGCCGGGCGCCGCCCCGCCTGCGGGCCGTCCCGCGCCGCAGGCGGGCCGTCCGGCGGAGCAGCCCGGCACCCGGCCGATCGAGGTCCTGCCGAGCAAGCCCGCGCCGGCGCCGAACCGGCCGGCGGCGAACCCGCCGCCCAGCAACCAGCCCAGCAACCCGCCGCCCAGCAACCCGGCGCCCGGCAACCCCCCGCCGAGCAAGCCGGCGCCGCCCCCGCCCCCACCGGTCCAGGAGCAGCCGCAGCCCAAGCCGCAGCCGCAGCAGCCCGCGCCGAAGCCGACCGAGCCCGCGACCGACGCCGAGGGCGCCTCCTGCCCCTGCACGGTCGTCGACGGCGTGCTGGTGAGCCTGTCGCGCCTCGTGGGCGGGCTGCTCGGCCGGTGAGGCGCCCGTTCGCGCCGGTGCGGCGCCGGGTTAGGTTCGCTGCATGAGCGCCCGCGACGACGTCTCCGAGACCTTCGACAGCTCCGCGTGGCGGCCGGTCGACGGGTTCGACTTCGCCGACATCACCTACCACCGGGCCGTCGACGCCGGCGTCGTCCGCATCGCCTTCGACCGGCCCGAGGTGCGCAACGCCTTCCGCCCGCAGTCGGTCGACGAGCTGATCACCGCGCTCGAGCACGCCCGGCTGTCCACCGACGTCGGCTGCGTGCTCCTCACCGGCAACGGCCCCAGCCCCAAGGACGGCGGCTGGGCGTTCTGCTCCGGCGGTGATCAGCGGGTGCGCGGCAAGTACGGCTACGAGCACGCGGGAGGGGATGGCGCGGGCGGGGGAGGACTGGGGCGGCTGCACATCCTCGAGGCGCAGCGGCTGATCCGGTTCATGCCCAAGGTCGTCATCTGCGTCGTCCCCGGCTGGGCGGCCGGCGGCGGGCACAGCCTGCACGTGGTGTCCGACCTGACCCTGGCCAGTGCCGAGCACGCCCGGTTCAAGCAGACCGACGCCGACGTCGGCAGCTTCGACGGCGGGTTCGGCTCGGCCTACCTCGCCCGGCAGGTCGGGCAGAAGTTCGCCCGCGAGATCTTCTTCCTCGGCGAGGAGTACTCGGCCGCTGACGCGCACGCCATGGGCATGGTGAACCGCGTCGTCCCCCACGCGGAACTGGAGGCCACCGCCCTGGAGTGGGGGAAGAAGATCGTCGCCAAGAGCCCCACCGCCCAGCGGATGCTCAAGTACTCGTTCAACCTGATCGACGACGGGCTGGTCGGCCAGCAGCTGTTCGCCGGCGAGACCACCCGGCTGGCCTACATGGCCGAGGAGGCCGTCGAGGGCCGGGACGCCTTCCTGGAGAAGCGCGACCCGGACTTCACCCGGTTCCCCTGGCACGTCTGAGGAGGAGAACATGATCGTCGAGGTGGTCACGGGCGCCGACGAGCGCCCCGAGGCGCGGGTGGTCGACATCGACGACCTGAGCCGGTGCGTCCTGGCGCTGGGTCAGGTCACCGACGAGGAGGCCGCCGAGGTCCTGGAGCGCTCCGGTCTCGGCCGGATGCAGGACGCCGGCACCGCGCAGCTGGATGCCGCGGCCCTGCGCGCCGCCGCCGAGCCGCGGGCCACCGCGGCCGACTGGACCGCGCAGTGGGACGAGATGGTCGCGCGGGCCCGGAGCGAGGGCCGGCTGTCCGACGACGGCGCGAGCATCCGCGTGCAGGTGCAGCCCGCCGCCGGCGCCTGACGCGGGGCGTGGGCCGGCCGCGGTGGCGGGACCGAAACGGCCGGTAAGAGGCGCGCTCGAGGTCATTGTGGTGATTCCACCGACGGGGCCAGTATGTCGCGGTGCAGACGATCAGCCACCGCGGAGGCCTCACGTGACCGGTACCCCGGGGCGCCCGCTGAGCGCCGAGTTGTCCGAGCAGCTCCTGGCGGTGGCCGTCGAGATCCTGGCCGAGGAGGGCTGGGGCCGGCTGAACAGCGACCGCGTCGCGGCCCGCGCCCACGCCGGCAAGGCCGGCATCTACCGCCGTTGGCCGACGATGGCCGCGCTGGCCCACGCGGCGGTGGGCCGCTTCCGCCTGGTCGCGACGCCGGAGGGCACCGGCTCGATGCGCGGCGACCTGCGGGCGCTCGCCGACCGGTGGACGACCCCGCTGGACCGCGAGGAGCGCGCCGCGGCCAGCATCGTGGGCGCCGCACGCTACGACTCGCAGCTGCGCGCGGGCCTGGAGGAGGCGCTGGTGCAGCCGCTGGCCCAGGCGGTGACCGCCATCGGCGAGCGGGCGGAGGCGCGGGGCGAGCAGATCGACGCCGACCGGCTGGCCCTGCTCTACTCGGTGCTCGAGGCGTTCTGGTGGCAGCGCTTCACCGCTGCGGGTGACGGCGCGATGCTCGCCGAGCAGGTGGAACGGGTGGTCGACGAGGTGCTCTGCCCGCTGGTGGAGCCCGAGGACCTGCGCGTCGCCGTCTGACGCCCGGGCCGGCCGGTCAGCCGGCCTGACGGTCCCCGGGCAGCTCCCGGGCCGGCGTGATCATCCCGTGGAAGGTGCCGGAGCCGGCCTGCATGTGGGCCAGCAGCCGGTCGCCCAGCACCTCGACGGTGGCGGCGACCTCGGCCGGCGCCATCCCCTGGGCCACGCGTACCCGGTTCTCCACGATGAGCACGCGCACCGCGGCCAGCCAGATCGCGGCGGTCAGCGGAGCAGAGATCACCGGGTCCAGCGGCGCGCGCTCGCCGCCGTCCTCGGGGTCCTGCCAGGCGGCCAGCAGGGCGTCGGACAGCCGGTGCTCGGCCTCGAAGACCAGCTTCCGCTCGAAGGTGCGCAGCGTGTCCGAGGCGTCGAGGGTGGCCCGGTAGCAGCGCTCCTCGGGGCCGTCGAGCGAGCTGAGCTGGCCGGCCATGAACTCCAGCAGGTGGGCGCGCAGGGCCGACAGCGGGCCGACGCCGGGCGCGCGGTGGCGCACCGCGTCCGCCACGCCCTCCACCCACGGCACGCGGCCGTCGAAGAAGAGGTCTTCCTTGCTGGCGAAGTGGTTGAACACCGTCTGGACGGCGACGTCGGCCTCGCGTGCGACGTCGGCGATGGTGACGGCGTCGAACCCCCGCGAGGCGAACAGGCGGTGCGCGGTGGTGCGGACCAGCTCCCGCGTCAGGGCCTTCTTCTGCGCGCGACGGTCGACAAGATCACTCACTGTGTCAATGCTAGCCACCGAAAGTACTCGGCGCATCGTTACCGAGGCGATCCGTATCTCTTTCCGGCGCACCTGCTGCGGCCCAGTCCGCGAACACGGCCCGCGCCCACGAGTCGACCAGCACGTCCAGGTCGATGACGTCCAGGTCGGCGGCGACATCGGCGATCGTCGTCGTCCACGCGGAGGGTGGCCCGGACGGGCGGGTGGGGGCGGCCGCGCCCAGCGCGGTGCCCAGCTGCGCCAGCGCGGCCGACAGCCGTGCCGGTTCGGCGGCGACCGGGTGCTGGGCGTCGTAGGCGGCATCGGCGAGCCGGGCCGTCGCCACCGCACCGGCGTCGGCGGAGGCCTCCTCGCGCGGGCCCCGCAGGGTCACGTCGAACAGCCGGGTGCACGACGGCGAGGCGCCGGGGTGCGCCGCGACGTCGCCGTCCACCGGTGCCAGGACGGCGCCGCAGCCGGGGCACGCCTCGGTCGCGGGGGCGGGCTCGGGGAGCGGAGCGGCGGGCACCCGCGCGATGGTGCCGTACCGGGGAGCCGTGCGCGGTACGGACGGGGTCCGGCGAGGGGGACGCCGTGCGTGCAGGATGGGCGCCACGTGCGAGGCGGGACCCGAGGAGTGGTGGAGTGCGGACCAGAGCAGCGGTGATGCGGGAGCCGGAGGCCGACTGGGAGATCGTCGAGCTGGACCTGGTCGACCCCGGTCCGGGCGAGGTGCTGGTCGAGATGGCCTTCGCCGGCATGTGCCACTCCGACGAGCACCTCCGCCACGGCCCCGGGGTGCGCCCCATCGTCGGCGGGCACGAGGGCTCCGGCGTCGTGCAGGCCGTGGGGGCGGGCGTCACCTCCGTGGCGCCGGGCGACCACGTGATCACCAGCTTCCTGCCGGCCTGCGGGCACTGCCGGTACTGCGCCCGCGGGAAGTCCAACCTGTGCGACAAGGGCGCCACCATCGGCACCGGGCAGCTCCCGTCGGGGACGTTCCCCTTCCGGCTGGACGGCGAGCCGCTGGGCGGCTTCTGCATGGTCGGGGCCTTCGCCCGGCACTCCGTGCTCAGCGAGTTCTCCTGCGTGCGGATCGACCCCTCGGTGGCGCTGGACACCGCGGCGCTGCTCGCCTGCAGCGTGCCCACCGGATGGGGTTCGGCCGTCTACTCGGGCGGGGTGCGGCCCGGGGACACCGTCGTCGTGGTCGGGCTCGGTGGCGTGGGCGTCAACGCGGTGCAGGGCGCGGTGCACGCCGGCGCGCTGCACGTCATCGGCGTCGACCCGGTGGCCATGAAGCGCGAGTTCGCCGAGTCCCTCGGGGCGACCCGCACGGTGGCCGGCGCCGACGAGGCAGCCGACCTCGCCCGCAGCCTGTCCCGCGGCACGGGTGCCGACGTCGTCGTCCTCACCGTCGGGAAGCTGACCCCCGAGTCCTACGCCGGGGCCATGTCGTGCCTGGGCAAGGCCGGGACGCTGGTGCTCACCGCGCTGCCCGACGAGAACAAGGACGGCAGGCTCGCCCTCAACGGGCCGATGGCCACGGTGTACGAGCAGCGGATCCAGGGTTCGCTGTACGGCTCGTGCAACCCGCGCACCGACATCCCCCGGCTGCTCCAGATGCACGAGGAGGGCCGGCTGGAGCTCGACCGGCTCATCACCCGCCGGTACTCCCTCGACGAGCTCAACCAGGGGTACCGCGACCAGGCGGCCGGCGAGATCGTCCGCGGCCTGCTCGTGCACGCCGACTGAAAGCGGCGCCGGCTGGGCAGCCCGGGCGCATGAGTTCTCCGCGCATCGCCGTCCTCGACGTCGACGGCACCCTCGTCGACACCAACTACCAGCACGCGCTCGCCTGGTACCGGGCCTTCCGGTCGCAGGGGGAGACGTTCCCGATCTGGCGCATCCACCGGCTGATCGGGATGGGCGGTGACCAGCTCGTGGCCGCGCTCGGCGGGGACGACGTCGAGCGCCGGATCGGCGAGGCCGCCCGCGAGCGCTGGGTCGAGGAGGTCGACCCGATGATGGGTGAGACGGCGCTGCTGCCGGGCGCCCGGGAGCTGATCGTGGCGCTCAAGGACCGAGGGCACCGCGTCGTGCTGGCCAGCTCGGGCAAGCCGCACCACGTCGACCGCGCGCTGGACCTGCTGGAGGCACGCGACCTGGCCGACGCGTGGACCACCAGCGACGACGTCGAGAACACCAAGCCCGCGCCGGACCTGCTGCAGGTGGCGCTGACGAAGCTGGGGGAGCCGGTGGACGCCCCGAGCGTCGTCGTCGGCGATTCGGTCTACGACGTCGAGGCGGCGAAGAACGCGGGGATGCCGGCGGTCGTCGTCCGCTCGGGCGGCTTCGGCGACGACGAGCTGCGCGACGCCGGCGCCGTCGCCGTGTACGACACCCCGGCCGATCTCGTGGCAGCCCTGGACGACCTCGACCTGCGCTGAGCCGCCCGGCACGGGCCCGGCGGCCCCGACCCGGCCGGCCCGGCTCAGGAGGCGGCGGAGTTCCCGCGGCCGAGACGACGCAGCAGCTCGTCGGGGTGGTCGGTGATGACGGCGTCCACCCCGAGCCGGTGCACCAGGTCCATGTCGCCGGGCCGGTTCACCGTCCAGACGTGGATCTCCTTGCCGGCCGCGTGCGCGTCGGCCACGAAGCCGGGGTCCGCGCGGATCAGCCCGATCCCCGGGCCCATCGCCGTCGCGTTGCCCAGCAGCAGCTCCCGCCGGACGGCCCGCAGCCGCTTGCCGATCAGCTGCACCGTGGGCACGCCGGGCGCGAGCTCGGTCATCCGGCGGACGGCGAGCTGGGAGAAGCTCATCATCCGGACGGCGGGGCGGCCGGCCCACTCGACCGGGCGCCCGTTGCCGAGCAGCCCGTACCGGCGCAGGGACCCGACCAGCGCCTCCTCGACCTTGCGGCTGTGCCGGGTCGGGTGCTTGGTCTCGATGGCCAGCCGCAGGGAGCCCGGCGTCGCGGTGATGTACTCGAGCAGCCGGTCCAGGGTGAGCACCAGCCCGTTCTCGACGTCCGGCTCGTCGGTCACCGACACGATCTCGTCGTCGGCCCAGCGCTGCCGGCCCCGGGGGCGGCGGGCACCGAACTGGAACTGCTCGAGCTCGGCCAGGTGCAGGGCCGAGACGATGCCGCGCCCGTTGGAGGTGCGGCGCACCCGCCGGTCGTGCACGCAGACGAGCACGCCGTCACGGGTCAGGCGGACGTCGCACTCGACGGCGTCGGCACCGACGGCGGCCGCCTGGCGGTAGGCCGCGAGCGTGTGCTCGGGGGCTTCGGCGGTCGCGCCGCGGTGGGCGACGACCTCGACGGCGGTCACCGGGGCGGGGCGGGAGGAGCGACGAGCACCGGGGAATCCTCCCTCGGCCGCCGCCGCTCCCGCGACAGGAGCGCCGATGGCGCAGGTCAGCCGGCCAGGATGGCGGCGCGGGCCTGGTACTCGGGGACGGTCGCCATCGGCGGCCGCTCGTCCAGGGCCACGGCCGTGCTGCGGGGCACGAACCCCGCGCCGTCGTGCCGGAACTGGGTGAGCAGCCCACCGGCGGCCGGCGCGGACCCGGCCCGGGCGAGCACCGTGGAGACGACCTGCCCGGCCATCGCACCGAGCGCCTCCTGGCTCTGCGAGGTGTGCCGGCGGACGCCGAGGTCGACCTGGGCGAGCCCGCCGAGCCCCACCAGCTCCAGCAGGTCGACCAGCAGCCCGATCTCGACGCCGTAGGCGCCGGCGAAGGGCACCTGCTCCAGCGCGGACCGCCGGCCGGCGTACTCGCCGCCCAGCGGCTGCACGAAGCCGGCGAGCTCGGGCCACAGGGCGTTGAGCAGCGGCCGCGCGGTCAGCTCGGTCACCCGGCCACCGCCGGACGGGACGCTGACCCCGTCGATCTCCAGCGGCCGGGTGTAGCAGCCCTTCACGTACTGCACGTGCGGATCGGTCAGCAGCGGCCCGAGCAGCCCGGGGACGTAGTGGCTGACGTCGCCCTTAAGGTCGGAGTCGAGGAAGACGACGAGGTCGCCGGTGGTGACCGCCAGGGACTTCCACAGCGCCTCGCCCTTGCCGGGCCGGGTGCCGTGCGAGATGAGCACGTCGGTGGTGGCGACGACCTCGGCGCCGGCGGCCCGGGCGACGGCGGCGGTCGCGTCGGTGGAGTCCGAGTCGACGACCACGAGCTCGTCGACCAGCCGGGTGCGGTGCATCCAGCGCTCGGCGATGTCGGAGACCAGCAGCCCCACCGTCGCCTGCTCGTTGCGGGCGGGGAGGACGACGCTGACGCGCGAGCCGCTGCGCCGCTTGGCGGAGATCAGCCCGTCGACGTCGATGGCGTCGAGGGAGGGCGCGGACGTGGTGCGGCCGCGGAACCAGGCTCGGGCATCGGGTCGCATCGCCTCACTGTCGACGACGATCCCGGTTCGCACCACTGCCCTGTGAGGGTGTTCACCCGCCGGTCCCGGGCCCGTCGCCGCGGCGTCACCGCATTACGGCGTCCGGGGCTCAGTGGCCCTGGCGCTCCCGGTAGCGGGCGGCGCGCCGGGCCGCGGCCGCCCGGCGGCGGACGCTGTCCTCCGCGTGGCGCGTGCGGGCGGCTTCCTCGCGCACCGCCGTGGCGGTGCCCACGGAGTAGCCGGCCTGCTTGACCCGGTGCTCGGCGGCCTCGGGCATGTAGGCGACCGAGTAGAACATCCCGAGCAGGAGCCCGCCGAACGCGGCCATCCCGCGGATCCAGAACTCGCCGGGCAGGAGGAGTAGCACCAGCCCGATCGGCACCATCATCTGCACGAACGCGCGGGCCATGTGCCGCACGACCCAGGAGCGCGTCGTCGTGTCGTGCAGGACCCAGGGGCTGAACCGCTCCGGCAGTCTGCCGCCCAGCGCGTACCAGAGCCACCACAGCGGACCGGGCCGGCGCAGCGCCGCACCGGCACTGCCGGTTCCTGCTCGATCCTCGGCCACGGTCGCCTGCCTCTCCGGTCCCGCTCATTGTGACCACCCGGCGGTCGGGCGCCCGCGAGGGCCGGAACGGCGTCCCGGCGGGTCAGACGGCGGCGGCGAGCAGGTCGGCGACGTCCTCGGGACCGAGGTCGTGCGGCAGCGCCCGCCCCTGCAGCAGTCGGACGCCCGCGGTGGTCGCGGCCTCGTGCATCTCCGGGGAGCTGATGCCGCCGGCGACGACGTCGATCCCGAAGCCGTCGGTCGTCCGCACGATCGCGGCGAGCACCTGCCGCGCGTGGCCGAGGTCCTGGGCGGCGGCGAGCCGGCCCAGGTCCACGCGGACCAGGTCGAGGGAGATGCGGGCGAGCTGGGCGTAGAGGCTGTAGCCCATGCCGTAGTCGTCCAGGCAGAGCCGGACGCCGCTCGCGCGGATCGCCTCGAGCTCGCCGACCAGGGCGGCCGGCGCGGTCAGCAGCGTCTCCTCGGTGAAGGAGACGACCAGCCGGGCGGGCTCCAGCCCGCTGTCGGCGAGGGCGGCGGCCACCTCGGCGGCGAGCCCGTCGACGGTCACGTGCCCGGCGGGCAGGCTGACGACGACGCCGACGCGCGGGTCGGGCAGCTCGGCGGCGGCGGCGCAGGCGTGCTGGATCACCCATCGCTGCAGGTCGGCGCTGCGGCCGTGCCGCTCGGAGGAGGTCCAGATGTCGGCCCCGTCCAGGGTGCCGAGCTCCGCGTGCGACCACGCGGGCAGCGCGTGCACGAGCTCGAGGCGGTGGTCGGGCCCGAAGGCGCCGTCCAGCCGCAGCCGCATCGCGCCCTCCGCCCGGCGCTCGTAGTAGTCCGCCACCGGGACGCGGTTCTCCTCGCGGTCGGCGCCGGCGATCCGGATGCAGCCCTTGCCGGCGGCCTTGGCGGCACGCAGCGCGGCGTCGGCCTCGCGGAAGGCGAGCTGCCCACCGCCGGATCCGAGGACGCCGATGCCCACGCTGGCGCCGACGGCGAAGACGGCGCCGTCGACGCGGTAGGGCAGAGCCATCACCTGCACGATGCGGGTGGCCACGTCCTCGGCGTCGGCGAGGGTGCCGGTCACCACGACGGCGAACTCGTCGCCACCGAGGCGGGTGACCAGGTCGGTGTCGCGGACCACGGTGTGCAGCCGGCGGGCGACCTCGACGAGGAGCTGGTCACCGGCCTCGTGGCCGGCGCGGTCGTTGACCGCCTTGAAGCCGTCCATGTCCAGCACCAGCAGGCAGCGCTCCGCCGAGGTGGTGGCGCCGAGCTCCTGGAACAGCACGGCGCGGTTGGGCAGCCGGGTCAGGTGGTCGGTGTAGGCCATCCGCTCCAGCTCGCGCTCGCGGCGACGGCGGGAGGTGACGTCGCGCAGGTACAGCACGCGCCGTCCGCTGCCGGGCCGCTCGGAGCAGGTGGCCTCCAGCTCGCGCGGTTCGCCGTCGGCACCCAGGACGCCCAGGAGCAGCGGGGAGCGGGTACCGGCGGGGGAGTCCTCCGTCGCAGCGCGGAGTGCGGTCCGATCCTCGAGCCGGACGAGCTCCATCAGGGTGACGTCCTCGGCGCCCTCGCGGCCGCCGTCGATGCCCAGGAGGGTGCGGGCGGCGGGGGAGGTGAACAGCAGCCGGTAGTTCCCGTCCATGATCGCGATGCCGTCGGAGCTGGCCTCGATCAGCTCGCGGAAGTCCTCCTCGGCGCGCACGAGGTCCTCGGTCAGCCGGCGGTCCTCGCGGATGCGCAGCACCAGCCGCAGCGCCATGAGCGCGAACACGGCGCAGCAGCCGAGCGCGGCGGCTCCCGACAGCGGCTGGTCAGCGGCCAGCGCCAGGCCCAGGGCCACCGGCAGGCCGGCCATCGCGAGGACCACGAGCGCCACGCCGGCGGTGCCGACCACGGGGGCCGAGGCGCGGGCGGTGCGGTCGGCCGTCCGCAGGGGGGCCCGGTGGACCGCCAGCGCGGAGAGCAGCAGGGCGGCGGCGACGGCGAGGTCGGAACCCGCGGTCCACAGCGGGGAGGGGGCCACGATCCCCATGGCCTCGCAGGCCGACCCCGTCGCCTGGGCGGCGACCGCGCCGATCATGGTGGTCGCAGCGGAGCGCAGCGCCTGGGTGGAGACGGCGCACAGCGCGCCCGCACCGCCGAGCAGAACGGCCGTGCAGCCGCCGTGGACGAGCACGAGCGCGCGCAGGTCCCCGGGCGTGCCGGCCGGGTCCAGCAGCGGCGTCCGCAGCAGCTCGGTGATGACCAGCAGCGCGGTCGTGGTGAGCAGGCCGTCGACGATCAGCGCCGACCACCGGGTGCGGATGACCCGCCGGGCCAGCAGGGCGCAGGTGATCAGCGGCGTGGTGGCGCCGGCGAGGAAGACGACGTCGTCGGCCCCGAACCCGTCGAACGCCGGCCCCGGGAAGAGGCCGGCGAGGAACTGGGCGACGGCGACGCACAGGGCGCCGACCACCGGCGGCCACCAGGGGCGCGCGGCGACGCGGTCCATGAGCCGGATGCGTCGGAACGCCATCCACGCGCTGCCGAGGGCGATCGAGCCCAGCACGAGCGCGTCCCACTGCATGCCCGTGCCGTCCGGAGCGCTGTACGGCACGGCGAACGCCAGCCCGACCAGCCCGAGCGCCAGGGTCCACCCGAGCCCGCGGGGCAGGCCGCTCACGGCAGGACGACCGGACCGCGGGCCCGCAGCGCGCTCGCGGCGAGCTCCAGGCCGTCGGCGAGCTGTGCGGTCTCCAGCGGGCGGGACAGCAGGAAGCCCTGCAGGTAGCGGTGCCCCATGTCGCGCAGCAGCGCCAGGGTGGCCGGGGTGTTGACGCCCTCGACGATGACGGGCAGCCCCAGGCTGGACCCGAGCTGCAGCACGGCCCGGCACATGGCGCGGCGGGCCGGGTCGTGCTCGACGTCGGCGAGGAAGTACTGGTCCATCTTGAGGACGTCGACGGGCATCCCGACCAGGTAGGCCAGCGAGGACCACCCGGTGCCGAAGTCGTCGACGGCGATGCGGACGCCGAGCCGGCGCAGGGCGGCGAGGTCCTCGATGACGTGCGCGTCGTCGAGCAGCACGGACTCGGTGATCTCCACGAGCAGCCGGGAGGGGTGCAGGCCGCTATCCGCGAGCGCGGCGAGCACGTCGGGGACCAGTTCGCCGCTGCGCACCTGGCGGGCGGAGACGTTGACCGCGACGTTGAGCGCGTCGGCCCCCGGCTGCCCGCCGTCCAGTGCGGCGACGGTGCGGCAGGCGTCGAGCAGCACCCAGCGGCCGACGGCGGTGATGAGCGCGGACTCCTCGGCCAGCGGCACGAACTCCACGGGGGAGATGTCGCCGAGCAGGGGGTGCCGCCAGCGCAGCAGCGCCTCGACGGTGACGGTGCGGTGCAGGACGGCGTCGACCACGGGCTGGAACACCAGCCGCAGCTCGCCGCGCTCCAGAGCGCCGTCCAGGTCGGCGCGCAGCGTGCTGCGCCGGTCCTGCTCGGTGCGCAGGGCGTCGTCGTACCGGTGCACGGAGCCGCTGCCGGCGCGGCGGGCGCTGCGCAGGGCGAGGTCGGCGCGGCGCAGGGCCTCGGCGGGCTCGAGGTCGGCGGAGAGCCGGCTGACGCCGGCCACCGCGGTAAGGGGCAGGGTGCCGGTCGTCGTGGCCAGCGGGCCGACCGTGGCGATCAACCGCTGCGCCACGGCCTCGGCGTCGGAGATGCTGCCCTGGACCAGGACGACGAAGTCGCCGTCGGTGCTGCGGGCCAGCCAGTCCTCGCCGCGCAGGGCGCGGGAGATCCGCGAGGTGAGCGCGCGCAGCAGCGTCGCCTCCTCGCCCGGGGAGAGCTCCTCGGTGCGGTCGACGCCGATCACCGCGATGGCGGCGCTGCGGTTGCGCGGCCCGCGCTGGACCGCGCTCAGGCGCCGCATCAGCGCGGTGCGGTTGGGCAGGCCGGTGACCGGGTCGGTGAGGGAGAGCTCGAGCAGCTCGGAGTCGGCGCCGGGGGCAGGGGCGCTGGGACTCACGTCGCGGCAGTGCAGGACGAGCGCACCGATCTCCGGGTCGCCGCGCAGGTCGCGCACGGTGGCCTGGACCAGCCGCCAGCGGCCGTCGCCCTGGCGGACGCGCGCGGTGCGGACGGCGGACTCGCCGTCGCCGTCGAGGGCGCCGAACAGGGCCGAGCGGTCGTCGGGGTGGACGGTGTCGCCGATGTGCACGCCGACGAGGTCGGGGATGCCGAGGCCGAGCAGCTCGCCGGCGGCGTCGGAGGCGAAGGTGATGCGCAGCGAGTCGTCGAGGATCACGACCGGGTCGACGCTGCTGCGCACCAGCGTGCGCAGCGAGCTCTGGCTGCGTTGCAGGGCGCCGGAGAGCCGGTGCTGGCGCCGCCACAGCAGGAGCTGGACGGTCAGCAGGGCGAGCAGTCCGCCGACGGCGACGACGACGCCGGACGGGGCGTCCAGGGCGAGCAGAGCGGCGACTCCCGGGGCGATCGCGAGCGCGGCTCCGGGCACCGCGAGGGCCCCGGTGCGTCCGCTGCGGGGCGGCGCTGGGGAGTGGACCGGGGACTGCCCCGGGCCGGACGCGGTGGTCACCCCTCAGTTCTCGGGAGCCGGCCGGCCCGGCTGCAGCCCGCCCGCACGTGTGCTCACCCCTTGGGGTCAGGGCGGCGCGGGACGGGGACGGCGGAAAAGACCGGCGGCGGGAGTGCGCCTAGGGTGCTGCGCCGTGGAGACGACGCCTGGGCCCATCCGCCCGGCCACGGCGGACGACGCGGCGGCGATCGCCGCGATCTACGCCCACTACGTGGAGCACAGCGTGGCCACCTTCGACCTGACGGCGCCCGAGCCGGGCTGGTGGACGGCGAAGCTCACGGATCTGGCGGCCGCCGGCTGGCCGTTCCTGGTCGCCGAGGACTCCGACGGGCTGGCCGGCTTCGGCTACGTGGCCCCGTGGCGGGGAAAGCCCGCCTACCGGCAGACCGTGGAGGACACGATCTACCTGGCGCCCGGGCGCACCGGGCGCGGTGCCGGCCGGGCGCTGCTCAGCGCCGTGCTGGACCGGGCGCGGGCGGCGGGTGCGCGGCAGGTGATCGCGGTGGTCGCCGACGGCGGCGATCCGTCGTCGGTCCGGCTGCACGCCGCGCTCGGCTTCGTCGAGGTCGGCCGGCTGCGCGCGGTCGGGTTCAAGCACGGGCGTTGGCTGGACACCCTGCTGCTGCAGGCGGACCTGACCTGACCGCTGGGATCTTGCGGATCCCTTGCGGAACCCTCCGGTCACCCATGCGCATGGGGCCCCAGGGTCGACGGCGAGACAGGAGCGGAACAGCCGCTCTGCGAGCCCGGGGAGTCCGAGCATGAGCACCACCACCAGCACCGCGAAGGTCGCCGGGTCGGTCGTCGTGGTCGGCGTCGCCGTGGCGGTGGCCGGTCTGAGCAGCTTCGGTCAGTTCACCGGCAGCACCGAGGCGGTCGACGCCGGCGTGGACACCGGGGTGCTCTCCATCGACGTGTCGGCTGCCGGCACCTCTGCACCGGTGCCCGTCACGACCGCCACGCTGATGCCGGGCGACGTGGGCTACTTCCCCATGGACCTGCGCAACGGTGGCACCGTCGACCTGTCATCGGTCACCCTGGTCTCGTCGGCCGCCGTCTCGAGCCGGCTCGACAGCGACCCGGTGCACGGGCTGCAGCTGGAGGTGGACACGTGCGAGACGGCATGGGTGCGTTCGGGTGCCGCCTGGTCGTGCGCCGCCGGGGCCGACCCGCTCTACGCCGGGCCGATCGCCGCCAGCGCCGAGCTGCTCGGCGCCCACAGCCTGGCGGCCGGTGCGACCGACCATCTGCTGGCCACCGTCTCCTTCCCGACCACCGGCGGCGACGCGATGCAGAACCAGAAGAGCACGCTCGAGTTCGTGTTCACCGCCGCCCAGCGCGACGGCGGCAGCCGCTGATCTCGGTGGAGCGCCGGCCGGGGGACCGGCGCTCCACCGGCTCCATTCCGGCAGTTCCCATCGGGGCGACCACGGGGTGCCCCGATGGGAACTGTGACGGGTCGGGCGCGGTGCGCACCTCCCGTCACATCCGTCCCATCCCTCAGTCGTTCCCCCTGCACGGCCCGTAGCTTCGGCCCCTGCGACGAAGGGGGACGCCATGGAACACGGGCTGCAGCACCAGCCGGCCGAGGCCGTGCGGCGGTACCTCAGCATCGGGTTCTGGCTCGTGGCTGCCGGCGCCGCCGCCGCCCTCGGGCTGGACCTCGACGGCGACGTGCTGGTGTGAGCACGCCGACGAGAAGCCGAGCGGCCGCTCAGTCCTGGCCCGCCGTTCACCCGGAGGCCACGCCGGCGCGCTAGCCAGGGCGCATGACGCTCGCGCTCGTCGACTCCCCGCCGGCCCGCTCCGTTACGGTCGAGGGGTGCTTCGCTGGCTGTCCCTTGCGGTCGTTGCCGGTGTGCTGACGGGCTTCACGCTGCTGCTGGTGACGGGCGAATACATCAATGACGGCCCCGTGCTGATCCGCATGAGTGCCACGCGCGGACTTCATGTCGGAGACGCCTTCGTGCTCCTCGGATGGGCCGCATCCATGCTGGCCCTGGGTCGGCTGGTGACTCTGCCGGGGCAGCGCCACCGCTGACGGCCCTTCGAGCGGGCGTCTATCCGCGCGGTCGGGTAGGACTCAGGTATGGCCGCCGAGGAGCGAAGCCGGAGGACCCTCGGCACGAACCGAGAGGTCTGCAGCATCTGCGGGCACCAGGGCTTGGACATGGTTGAGTCGCGCCGGGTGCGCCGCGGCCGCCAGCTGATGCAGCCAGGTTGGGATCCCGATGTGCGCCGCTACAACCAGTGCCCAGGATGCGGTTCCAGGCAGGGCCTGGAGGGCGGTCGACACCGCGCCTGACGACGCATCCCAAACCGCTTCTCGGTGCGAGCATCAGGCATGGAGTGGTGGATGTGGGCGCTCGGGTGGGCTGCGGCGGCGGTGGCCCCGGGGTCCAGATCGGCCGCGGGGCCCGCAGAGCGGAGCGCAACGACTGGGCGCGGCGCGGCCGGCCCGAACGGCGCGGCCAGCGTCGGCCTCCTCCGGTGGACCCCCAGGACTGAGCGCCCCTCGCGAACTGCACGCGAAGGCCATAGAGCTTGTGCCCACGCGTCTCACCCAGCGCCACGCTCATGCTCTCGCTGTTGCAGCGAACCGGGTACCAGGCCGGCTAGGTGAAGATGACCAGAAAGCTCAGTCTCGGCACTGGGCGGACGTCGTCTTCTGCCTATCCATCTGGGTCCCGCGCGGTGCGGCAGGGCGCCGCCTGGCTCAATCCCCGGTGGAACGCGTCGCCGCGCACGCACGACCTGTGCCGGGATGGCGGGGCCAAGCACCGGACGGAGGGCGGCCGGCGGATCTGACCGCCGTCGCCGGGCCGGATCCCGGAGCCGGTGGCAGCATGAGCCGGGTGAAGACCTGGCTCGACAGCTGGCCGGTGTACCGGCAGCTCACCGGCTCGGACCCGTTCGGGCGCGGCAAGGCGGCGCGCAGCAAGGGCACCGAGGCGACGGTGTCGCGCACGGCCACCGCGGACAGGGTCGTGAAGAGCGTCTGCCCGTACTGCGCCGTCGGCTGCGCGCAGAACGTGTACGTGAAGGACGAGAAGATCGTCCAGATCGAGGGCAACCCCGACTCGCCGGTCAACCGCGGGCGGCTCTGCCCCAAGGGCAGCGCCAGCAAGCAGCTGGTCACCAGCCCGACCCGGGTCACCACGGTCAAGTACCGCCGTCCGTTCGGGACGGAGTGGGAGGACCTCGACCTCGACACGGCGATGGAGATGATCGCCGACCGCGTCCTGGAGGCCCGGAAGAAGGGCTGGCAGGACGAGGACGGCGGCAAGCGCGTCAACCGCACCATGGGGATAGCGAGCCTCGGAGGGGCGACCCTCGACAACGAGGAGAACTACCTCATGAAGAAGCTCTACAGCGCCATGGGCGCCATCCAGATCGAGAACCAGGCGCGCATATAGCACTCCTCCACGGTGCCCGGTCTGGGTGCCTCGTTCGGTCGTGGTGGCGCCACGAACACCCAGCAGGACCTCGCGAACGCCGACTGCATCGTCATCGAGGGCTCGAACATGGCCGAGTGCCACCCGGTGGGCTTCCAGTGGGTGGCCGAGGCCAAGGCGCGCGGCGCGAAGGTCATCCACATCGACCCGCGGTTCACCCGGACCAGCGCGATCGCCGACCTGCACGTGCCGCTGCGGATGGGCAGCGACATCGCCTTCCTCGGCGGTCTGATCAGGTACGTGCTCGACAACGAGCTGTACTTCGAGGAGTACGTCACCGCCTACACGAACGCCGCGGCGCTGATCGGTGAGGAGTTCGTCGACGCGGAGGACCTCGGCGGCCTGTTCTCCGGCTTCGACCCGGAGACCAGCACCTACGACGAGACCAGCTGGCAGTACGACCTCGAGGAGCCGCCGCAGTCGGACGCCGACGACCCGGCCGAGGCCGCGGAGCAGGACCGGACCGACGATGCGCCGTCGGTCACCAGGTCAGACCGCGCGCAGGCAGCCGGCAGTGGCGGGCCGCCGATCCCGGGCAAGCCCAAACGCGACGAGACGCTGCAGCACCCGCGCTCGGTCTTCCAGATCCTCAAGCGGCACTACGCCCGCTACACGCCGGAGATGGTGTCCGAGGTCTGCGGCATCGAGCCCGAGGTGTTCGAGCAGGTCGCGAAGTGGGTCACCGAGAACAGCGGCCGCGACCGGACGACGGCGTGGGTCTACTCGGTGGGCTGGACGCAGCACAGCGTCGGCGCGCAGTACATCCGCACCTGCTCGATCCTGCAGCTCCTGCTCGGCAACATCGGCCGTCCCGGCGGCGGGATCATGGCGCTGCGCGGCCACGCCAGCATCCAGGGGTCGACCGACATCCCGACGCTGTACAACATCCTGCCGGGCTACCTGCCGATGCCGCACGCACTGCAGCACGACGACCTCGACGACTACGTCGCCGACGCCGCCGGCAAGGCGGGCTTCTGGGGCCACAAGCGCGCCTACATGGTCAGCCTGCTCAAGGCCTGGTGGGGCGACGCGGCGACGGCGGAGAACGACTTCGCCTTCGACTACCTGCCCAGGATCAACGGCGACCACAGCTCCTACCGCACGATCGCCGACATGATCGAGGGGAAGGTCTCGGGCTACTTCCTGGTCGGGGAGAACCCCGTGGTGGGGCACCCGAACGGCCGGATGAACCGGTTCGGCCTGGCCAACCTCGACTGGCTGGTCGTCCGTGACCTGCAGATGATCGAGTCGGCGACCTTCTGGCACCAGGCGCCGGAGATCGAGACCGGCGAGCTGTCCCCCGACTCGATCGGCACCGAGGTCTTCTTCATGCCCGCGGCGACGCACGTGGAGAAGGAGGGCACCTTCACCCAGACCCAGCGGATGCTGCAGTGGCGGGACAAGGCGGTCGAGCCGCCGGACGACGCGCGCAGTGACCTCTGGTTCTACTTCCACCTGGGCCGCATCCTCCGCGAGCGGCTGAAGGACTCCACCGACCCGCGCGACCGCCCGCTGCTGGACCTCACCTGGGGCTATCCGGTGCACGGCGAGCGGAACGAGCCGGACGCCGACGCGGTGCTGCGCGAGATCAACGGCACCGGCCCCGACGGTCAGCTGCTGAACTCCTACATGCAGATGAAGGACGACGGCTCGACCAGCGGCGGCTGCTGGATCTACACCGGCGTCTACGCCGACGGCGTCAACCAGGCCCGTCGCCGCATGCCGGCGGCCGAGCAGGGCCCCGCGGCACCGGAGTGGGGCTGGGCCTGGCCGCTCAACCGCCGCATCCTCTACAACCGCGCCTCGGCCGATCCCGACGGCAAGCCGTGGAGCGAGCGTAAGCAGTACGTGTGGTGGGACGAGGACGCCGGCGAGTGGACCGGACTGGACGTCCCTGACTTCGAGAAGAACAAGCGTCCCGACTACGTGCCGCCCGACGATGCGCGGGCGCAGGACGCGCTGCGCGGCGACGACCCGTTCGTCATGCAGGGCGACGGCAAGGGCTGGCTCTACGCGCCCGCCGGACTGGTGGACGGGCCGCTGCCGACCCACTACGAGCCGGCCGAGTCCGTCGTCGAGAACGCGCTGTACGAGGTGCAGGCGAACCCGACGATCGAACGCATCCCCGGCCCGTGGAACCGGGAGAACCCCTCGCGCAGCGACGTCTTCCCGTTCCAGGTGACCACCTACCGGCTCACCGAGCACCACACCGCGGGGGCGATGAGCCGCACGCTGCCCTATCTGGCCGAGCTCCAGCCGGAGTTCTTCGTCGAGGTGAGCCCGGAGCTCGCCCGCCTGCGCGGCCTGACCAACGGCGAGTACGCCACGCTGGTCAGCGCCCGGACGGCGATCGAGGCGAAGGTGCTGGTCACCGAGCGGATGCGGCCCATCAGGCTGCGCAACGGCACGGTCGTGCACCAGATCGGCATGCCGTACCACTGGTCCTACAGCGGCATCTCCACCGGGGATTCCGCCAACGACCTGCTCGGGATCGTGCTGGACGCGAACACGCACATCCAGGAGGACAAGGTCAGCACCGCCGACATCGTGCCGGGACGACGCCCGCGCGGGCCTGCGCTGCTCGAGTTCGTGGAGTCCTACCGGCAGCGGGCCGGGGTGGCCTCGGGCCGCGTGGGGCTCAACGGCCGCGACCCGGTGGCGGCCGAAGCCGGAGAAGGGTCGACCCAGACATGACCTCCATCAGCTCGGCGAGCGCAGCGTTCACCGGCCGCGACCCCGGAAACCGGCTCTACGGCCCGGTGCCCGACGTGACGGAACAGTCCGGCTACACCGACGAGCACCCCGCGCGCGTGGGGTTCTTCACCGACACGTCGGTGTGCATCGGGTGCAAGGCGTGCGAGGTGGCCTGCAAGGAGTGGAACACCCTGCCGATGGACGACTCGCACGGTGTGCGGGACGCGATCGGCCTGTCCGGGATGTCCTACGACAACACCGGCCAGCTGGGCGCCAACTCCTGGCGGCACGTGGCGTTCATCGAGCAGAGCCGTGCGGTGGACCTGCCGATGCCGACCTTCGGCCGGCCGGGCGACGACCGGCAGGGCTCCGGCCCGTCGGTCTCCGGGTGCGGCGACCACGACAGCACCGCGAAGGCGCAGGCCAGCGTGCTCAACGTCGAGGCGCTGAGCGAGTTCGATCCGCAGACCGGCCAGAGCGGCGCGGACAAGCAGGTGCGGTGGCTGATGAGCTCCGACGTCTGCAAGCACTGCACGCACGCCGGCTGCCTGGACGTCTGCCCGACCGGGGCGCTGTTCCGCACCGAGTTCGGCACCGTGGTGGTGCAGGGCGACATCTGCAACGGCTGCGGCTACTGCGTCGCCGCCTGCCCCTACGGCGTCATCGACCAGCGCAAGGACGACGGCCGGGTCTTCAAGTGCACGATGTGCTACGACCGGCTGACCGACGGGCTGCAGCCCGCGTGCGCCACGGCCTGCCCCACGCAGTCGATCCAGTTCGGCGATCTCGACGAGCTGCAGGCCCGCGCCGACGCCCGGCTGGCGACCCTCAAGGACCAGGGCGTGGAGACGGCGCGGCTGTACGGCCGCGACGAGAGCGACGGCGTCGGCGGGGTCGGGGCGTTCTTCCTGCTTCTCGACGAGCCGGAGGTGTACGGGCTGCCGCCGGACCCGATCGTGACCACCCGCGACCTGCCGGCCATGTGGAAGGCGGCCGGTCAGGCCGCGGCGATGATGATCGGGGTCGCCGTCACGGCGATCCTCGGCTCGCGGAGGCGTTGATGGCCGGGGGAGGGCGCTCGTGACCGGCGGGATCACCAGCCCGGGCGCGGGGTGGCGCCAGGCCGACCGGGGCCCGGCGACGCAGCAGCCGGCCAGGAAGCGCCGCAAGCGCGGTGGCGGTCGCGGCCGCGGCGAGGTCGCCATGGTCGACGACGTCGAGTTCACCTCGTACTACGGCCGGCAGATCGTCAAGACGCCGGTGTGGAAATCGCCCGACGTGCCGCTCTACCTGTTCCTCGGGGGAGCGGCCGGCTCGTCGGCGATCCTCGGTGCGCTGGCCGACGTCACCGACCGTCCGGCGCTGACCCGCACCGCCCGGCTGACCGCCGGCGGCGGATCGATCCTGTCGGTGGTGTTCCTCATCCACGACCTGGGCCGGCCCGAGCGGTTCCTGCACATGCTGCGGGTGTTCAAGGTGACCTCGCCGCTGTCGGTGGGCACCTACATCCTGGCGCCGTTCAGCGCGGCGGCCGGGGCGACGGCGGCGGTGGAGCTGCTGGGCTGGTTCCCGCGGCTCAAGCGCTTCGGTGGCGCGGTGGCCGCCGTGTTCGGGGGGCCGCTGGCCACCTACACCGGCGTGCTGCTGGCCAACACCGCGGTGCCGTCGTGGCACGAGTTCCACAGCAAGCTGCCGTTCGTCTTCGGCGGCTCGGCGATGGCGGCCGGTGGGGGCATCTGCATGGCGCTGACGCCGGTGGGGGAGGCGGAGCCGGCGCGGAAGATGGCGATCCTCGGCGCCGGCATCGAACTCGCCGTTATTCGCGGGATCGAGGGCAGCGACCGCATCGAGGCCGAGCCGTACCACGAGGGGCGCCCGGGGAAGTTCATGCGGGCCGCGCGGGCGTGCACCGCCGCCGGGGCGGGGTTGGCCGTCGTGGGCGGGCGCCGGCGGTGGGGTGCGGTTGCGTCAGGAACGCTATTGGCGGCCGGCTCGCTGCTCACCCGGTTCGGCGTCTTCGAGGCAGGCATCGCCAGCACCAAGGACCCGAAGTACATCGTCATCCCGCAGCGCGCGCGGATGGCCGCCCAGGTTGCCGACAAAGGCTTGTGGACGCTATGAGGCCGGCCGGAGTACCCACGTGGGATGCCGGCGCGCTTCCCAACTGCCCTCGAGGACCCAAGATTCGACGCCGCGTGTCGCTGGGTGCCCTGGCGGTAGCGCCGCGCGTCACCGGCCAAGGGCTCACCGGCCAGCGAGCCAGGAGAGGTCGGCTGCAGCCGGTCCGCGCGGTGTTCGCTGGCGTGGACACGCGGCGGCGGAATGTTTGTGCTCCAGCTCCCGAAATTGTGGAAGACAGTCCGATTCATTGAGGCCCAGAGTGTTCCGCCCCACCTCGCAAGCACGCGGCGCTTTGGGTCCGCTCGGCCGAGACCGGCTGTAGAATTCCCTGTCCGGTTGCGGTCCGGTTACGCCGCGGAGCTGAGTTGTCGAGCCGCTACCTTAAGGGGCTTCCTCGCACGGGCGACGTTATGGCGGGTCGGCGTCAGCTCCGGCACGGGCCAACCGGCACACATGCACCTGTCCGTCAGTCATCAGTTGAGCTCGGTCTCGGCGTACTAAAGGAGCTTTGCGCCGCCAGTGCCGCTAGCGCGTCCGACGTTGACGCGGTCTTTCCCCATCTGCTATTTATGGGCGTCTGTACCTTCGGATTCAGGCAGTCGGTACGCTAACCCCCGCCAGTCAACCCATCGACAGATGGGCAGATATGACAGACCTCCGCCAACCACGACCAGATTGGCGTGTCCACCCAGACGTCAGGCCGTTCGACCTCGTCGCGATGACTCGTCTCGCGACCAAGCGATGTCTCCTTTCGTCCCACTCAGTCGGACGAGGAAGCGTATCAACAGACTGGTTGCGAAGAAAGCGAGCGCATCCAATGGGTGGGCCAAGCCCCACTCGGTAGGTCGAGGCGCCCGGTCTGCAACCGTAGAAGATACCTGACGATTCCCCTTCTGGATTCTAACTCCGCGGCGAATCAAGGACTTGTAGTTCCGCGGCGGAAAGACGGTTACCGTCTTGCATAGCTGTCGTCGATTGTCGCGCGGAAAAGACGTGCGAACGTAGTGATCGTCGGCCACTATTTCTGGGAATGGCGCAATCGCCGCGTGGCCTTGTTCGCTGAGGCCGTACACTCCAGATCCAACATACGCGTCGTGCAGTACCCTGCGACGCTCCCAGTACCGGAAGTATCGCCCGACTAGCCAAGAGCAGCCGGTGGTGTCCACTCTGACAGTGAGTCCCGCCGCGTGAATCCCGTCCTTACGGAGAGCGGTCGCCAGACCGCGAAGTGCTCCCGGCTCTACCTCGACGTCTGCGTCTAGGTAGATTCTCGGGAACGAGCGCGCGAGCTCGTCGCCACGTCGGAGTGCTCCGCTCTTGCCGACGGCCTCCATTTCTACAACCTCGATATCGGCACTGACCTCACGCGCTGCATCGGCGGTTCCATCCGTGCAGCCATTCGCTACAACCAATACATTGCACGGCTCGTCCGTGAAGTCGTCGAGAACGCGATGTAGGACCTCACGAATCGTGGCGGCCTCATCATGCGCTGGGATAATCACGGTCGTCATGTTTCTCCGCTTCCGAGTTGACGGCCCCCGACACTGCGGCTCGCCGTGCTGTTCGCTTGCGCCGACGACCCGAACAGTGCGCCCAAAAAGGCGAACAGCAGGAAGGTGGACTGCGGGAAGGAGAGCAGATCGAATGACAGGGCACCTACAGCAACAGTCAGGGATCCCGCAACCAGTGCACCTACGTAGGCGCGGCGGCCTGCAGCGATATCGCGCCTACCCAGCACTCGCGATCCCAGATAGAGTGGTGTCACCACAGCCACTATTGCAAAGGTCCCGGCCGCGAAGAGTCCACCGTCGACCAAGGTCGCAAGCCATTGATTGTCCAGAATAAGTCCGCGCAACGGTAGAGGCTGACCGAAGAGGGGATGCTCTCTCACGCTGTCCAAGACGATGGGGTAATCGTCCAACCGACCCGCAACGCTATTGTCTGTTCCTGCGCCCTGAAAGCTTTGCGCCAGAGAGCTGACATAGGATGGCAAGGCCATCGCAGCGGCGGCCGTGGCCGCCAACACAGCAGCCGCCAGGCTTAGGCGGGACGAAGCTGGCAGGAACACGCTCCACACCGCCAGACCCACCAAAATGCAAATAACGGCGGTGCGTGAAATCCCAAGCGGGAGGGAGCAGGCAATCAACGCGGTGGTCAAGTGCCCGATCCGCCGACGCCATACCGTCGAACTATAGCGAGCCATCCAGACAGCGAGGGGCAGGATGGCGGCAAGTATGACTGAGTACTCAATTGCGTGGCCTGTGGTTCCCAGTACCCGCACGGCGCCGAAGCGCTCAGTTAGTCCACCCGGCTCAGGGACGAGTTGTGTCCCTGGCAATCGGAACAGATTTCCCCATGACGCAACAAGTCCCCCCGCCTGCAGCACGGCCACCAGCCCAACGAATCCTGCACCCAAGATGAGCAGAAGCGCAAATACTTCATCGCTCAGTCGACGCTCTGCGAGTAAATCCGTGAGCCTTAAGGCAAGCCCGACGCACGCTGCGATCAGTAGGACCGTTCGCAGGGAAGTGGCTGCTTGACCTGGTGATGGGCCGTTCTGCAAGAACATGGCATACGAGACAACACTCTGACCTAGCAGAATCAGCAGCAGCGTCCGATATGGTCGACCAGCCGGCGCCCTATTCGGATTATGCGCATACGCCGCCATTGCAAGCAATAGGCAAACGTATCCAGCTATACGTGCCGGCGTCCCGTTAGATCTTAGCGGCCCAGCCAAGCTGAGCTCGCTCGGGAGTACGAGAAGTGTTGCGAGCAGGAGGAACGCCGGGTCCGGCCACAGTCGATCGGGTGCCCGATGCCGCCCAAGCATATGGACCTGCGTGGGAGGCCCACTTGCTCCCCCAAGTGCCATAACGCCCGTCCTTCGCACCTTCGCACCTTCGCGTAACGCTAGGCTACGCTATGCCGCCGCTGTCGATAGGCGCGTGCGCCGCCAGCCTAGGCGAACTGCTGCAACGAGGAGCTTCTCGGGTGATGACACTGGCGACAGTACTCAGGATTATGAGCCAGCACCGCCTCCTTGCTGGTTTCTTGCTCGTGGTCGTGGCGGCGGCCGCCTCTGTGCTGTACTTGACGGCTCCCCGCCAATATGCGGGCGCCGCAACTCTCGTTGTCGTACCGAATCAAGAGCTATCTGTCGCCCTAGCATCACCTGTGGACGTGAATCCGGCCACCAACCCCTTTACGTCGGCGGGAGCAGCCAACGCCCTAGCTGGAGTTCTTCAGCAGGTGCTCGCCGACGCGGTGCCAACAGATAAGGCGGTTGCCGCTGGCCCGGGACTGGAAGTAGAGACCCTCGAGGTCACGCGCGATGATGCTTCGATTTCCATTACATATGACGACATCTCACGCCCTCCCTATCTGTCGATCGAGTCGTCGGCTTCGACTGCCCGCGGTGTGAGTCAGGCTCTTGGGGTGACCGAGGATATAGCTAACGAGCGCCTTGTCGAACTGCAGGACGACGCGGATGCCCCGGTCGCCCAACGATATCGTGCCGTTATCGCAAACTCCGCCGGCGGCTTCACCGTCACGTATCCCGACCGACTTCGTAATGCGCTCGGTGCTGCGCTGGTAGGGACGGTCCTGGCTGTCCTTCTGGTCGTCTTCCGTGACGGGCGCCAGCAGTCGGCGGCGAGTCGGCGCGGGAATCAAGCCGGCCGCCAGCGAGCCACTAGTGACGAGTGAGCGAGTCGACAGGACACTCAGTAGGCTGGAAAGAACAGGCAGGAAAGAATCTGCTTTTCGTGGCGCAACGCCAACGCTAGTGGCACGGCTCTTCGTCCAGCTGCTTCAACTTTCTGGACTGGTTGTACTTGGTAGATTGTTGACGCCCAGCGACTATGGCCTAGCGACGATTGTACTAACGCTTACCGCCTTCGCCTTCGTCGTAAATGAAGCTGCACTTTCCTTCTACTTGGTTTACCAACCTCAACTCCGCGACCTCGCCGTAGACACCGCGGTTCTCCTCAGCTTCCTTATCGGAGTCATTCTAACTGGCACCTTTCTTGCCTTAGCGCAACCGTTATCAAGGTTGTATGGAGAACCAGAACTCGCACCCCTGCTATATGCGGTCGCGCCCATGTATGTTTTCGGACAGGCAACGGTCCCGATGGGATTACTCCTCAAGGCGGGGCGGTTCGGCACCGTGGGCTTATTGGAGGTCGCAGGTGCCCTTGCTTCTTTAGGAACCAGCGTTACAGCCGCAGTCCAAGGTCGAGGTGCCCAAGCGTTGGTCCTCGGGCCGGTAGTGGGCACGCTTGTAGTCACGATCGCTGCGTTTTCCATCGTGCGGTGGAGGCCTCGGGCGCGCTCTGATGCCCCAGCTGTAAAGGGCTTGGTGAGGTTTGCTGGTCCAGCAACGGGGAGCGAGTTGCTGACTAACCTTAGCTCTGGCATCGATCGGCTAGCACTGTCAGTGACGGGCAGCCTAGCAACGCTCGGCTATTACTCGCGCGCTTCGTCGATGGCCAACATCCCGGCTGCGTCGCTTAGCTTCATGGTCCATCGTGTAGCCATAAGAAGCTTCGCCGCTGTGAGGGACGACGTTGCGACGCTCTCGAGGCAGTATCATGCTCTCCGAGCAGTTCTCCTGATCAGCTCGACAGCTGTGGCAGCCATCTTGGCTTCGGCGAGCTCGTCATTACTGCAACTCGCATTGGGGCCTGGATGGCGGCCTGCCGCGGCTAGTATGGCTGTCCTCAGTCTAAGCATCCCGGCTCTCGTGCTTCGATCCCTGGCCCTAGCGTTGCTTCAGGCCTTCGGGCGGACGACTCTACAGTTCCAAAGCTCTTTGCTGAGCGCCGCCGTGACTGTCGCGGGCGTCTCTGCGATGGCTGCACAGGGAGAGCCGATACTGGTGGCGTTGGCGGTGGCTGGTGCTTCATGGTTGTCACTGTTCTGGTTCACGCTTAGTGCGTCCCGAGTGCTGACCGAGGGCTGGCGCAGACAACTCAGTAGTATCTCTCGAGCCGGTCTTGTCGCCGCAACCTGTGCGGTGACAACGTGGATCGTCGGAGATGCCACAACGGCGGCCCCAGCCACGGAGGTGGCGATCAGCGTCGGAGTTGCCGCGAGCGTTTCGCTCCTACTCGCTGCCGCGCTTTGTCGGAGAAGCTGGAAGGACCTCCGAGCTCGTCGCGATTCTGCTACATGAGAAGTGCTTTCACCAAAGGATACGAGCCACTTGGGTCGTTCCTGGGTTCGGCGGCCATCAACGCGGACCGTCGGGAGTCAGCGCTACAAGCATGTAATCGTCGCAATTGGGCGGCGTTCTGAAGACTAGCCAAGGATCGGCGTAGTGTTCCTGCGACTTCCCCCCTTGGCAGGCAAGCGGGGGCAGTACAAGTAGGTCGGGAGGCTCGCGACTAAGTGCGACGCGCCGTTCAGGTCGCAAGCGGCGTTGCGTCGCTTCGGCGCCCGTCCCCTACCCATGGCGAACTGAAGCGCAGTAAGCTCAGACGGCACGCGGCCAATCACGTGCCGTCGGCATCGGCTGTATGGTCGACGTATCGCGGGTATCTTGTCGGCCCGCCTCAATCATTGCTGTGCATCCGTAGATGCTGGCCATGGTCATCACCGCGCCGGTGCCGGGCAGGGCCGCTTTCGGGCGATCTCTCCGGTGCCATGATCGCGCCTTGTTCGCCTCCGCCTGGCCGAGAGCGGGGTGTCGATCGCTTCTCGCGTCACGCCGAACGACACAGCTGGTCGCCAATGGCCGGAGCGTCGGAACACTTGGCTTTGGGGGAGGGTACAACGACAGAACGTCTCTCCCCTGCGAACACCCCGAGGAAGGACCGTGGGGAACTGCCAACGGTTCGGTTGACATTGCCGATGAGGTTTTCGGCCTTGCTGGAAGGAGCAGCATCGTGCCTAAGCCGTTCCCCAGGGAGTTCCGGCGTGACGTGATTTCGGTGGCTTGGCCGCGTGACCGCTTCTGCGAGCAGGCTGTCGACGAGTAGCAGGTGAGCCCGGTGAGCCAGCGCGACTGGGACGATGCGCACCTGATCAACGGCGCTGCACCCTCCGCGATGGCCGAGAGATCGGCCACCAGTTCATCGCCGACGAGCTCGCCGACCAGGGGCTGCCGGCTCGCGCAACCGGGTCATCGGCTGTGCTCATCGGAGCGGCCTTGATCAGTCCACTCGCGAAAGCGCAGCCTGAGCTGCAGCCTCGGACCGCCGGTGCAGGACGACCTTAGTGCGGCGGGAGTCCACCGCCAGGCACAACTACCTGCGGCTGATCGACACCACCGACCACCCCGCCGCCGAGGCAAGCTCTGCCGCTGCGCCAACAAGGACCAGTTCCAAGTCATCGTTGGGGGACTCCCCAGCCTTCAGTGGACTCTGTTTGGTAGGGGCGGGGAGGCCCGCATGCCCTGGTCGGCGAGTTCGGCGGCGATGAACGGTAGCCGAACTCGGGGTCGTCGTGGTGGATGTCGATCGCTGCGTTGATCAGGTGCGCGTCGTCCCAATCGCGCTGGCTGACCGGGTTGGCCTGCCATTTGTAGAAGGCCTGCTTGGAGAAGCCGAGCACCCGGCAGGTCACCGCGACGGGGATCTTATCGGCGGCGAGATTTTGGACCAGCGGGTACATCATCTTGGGAGAACGTCGCGGGCGAAGTAGGCCGTGGCCCGGCGCCGGATCTCTTTCTCCTGCTCCAGCTACTTGGCCCGCTGCGCAGCTCCCTATTCGCGGCCTCCAGGTCGACGCCGGCGCTCGAGCCGGCCGTCGAGAAGGTCGCGGCGGTGAGGCCGTCATCGCGGTCGGCGACCTTCGGCCAGCGTTGCAGGCAGGACTGGAGATCCCAAAGCTGCTGGCGACATGCGCGATCGACTGGTCACCCTGCTGGGCCACCGCGATCACGTCACGCCGGAACTCCTTGGGGAACGGCTTGGGCACGATGCTGATCCTTCCAGCGAGGCCGCAGCCTCACAGGCAAGGAGTCAACTGAACCTTGGGCAGTCCCGGATGTCGTCACCAACGTCCGTGGCGAGTCCACCTAGCGCGCTCTGCTCACCAGCCCCGGGTGCCTCAGCCGCCACGACCTCCTGGCGCGCCGCGGCGCGCCTGCCTCGTGAGCGGTGGTCCGGTTGCAGGCTTACCGGGTGATGTTTCTGCTGGAGTCGACGTGGCTCGCCCTCACCATCTGGGCGAACCAACATGGCGCACTACTCGCCGCCGTCGCCGCCTCGGGCGTGCAGGCGCGCGCCAGCCACCGCCGAGCCTCAGTAGGCGCCTGACCCGCGCGGCTCCGCCCCAACGGTCTGCCACAAGATCACGAAGTTGAAGGTCGATGACCAGTTCTCGACGGAGTAAACGTCACAGACTCAAGTCATCCTAGGGCAGGTTGGGGCTGCTGCAGCTTCGGTCGACGGCGGTTGGGTCTGATCCGGATGCCCTCGGCGGGCCAGGTCACGGACCAGCGGGTAGCTCTTGGGAGCATGCCGGCAGCGAAGTCCGCCGCGGCCCGGCGCAGGAGCTCCGTCATCGACGTCAGCCTGGCGCACCAGCGGCGCATCGACTCGACCGAGATGTCGAAGTGGGCAGCGACCTTGGGCCGGCCCATGTCAGGGACCGCTGCACGGATCGGTGACAGGTTCGGTCAGGCAGCCTGAGCGGCCAGTGTGGGCGTGATGGTCTCGTACTCGATGGGCGTGAGTCGACCGAGGCTGGCTTGGCGGCGTCGGCGGTGGTAGGTCCGTTCGATCCAGGTGACGATCGCGATCCGCAGCTCTTGTCGAGTGCGCCAGTGCTGGCGGTCGAGCACGTTCCTCTGAAGTAGCGAGAAGAACGACTCCATCGCGGCGTTGTCGCCGACCGCGCCGACTCTGCCCATCGATCCGGACAGCTGGTGGCGGTTCAGGGCATGGACGATTTCCGGCCGCGGAACTGAGATCCGCAGTCCGAATGCACGATGCAGCCGGCGACGTCGGCGCCGTCTGCATGGCGCCGGGCCACGGCGGACTCGAGCGCGGTGACCGCCAGCCGGGACTTGATCCGGTCACTGATCGCGTAGCCGACGATCCGGTTGGAGTGCATGTCCTTGACTGCGCACAGGTAGAGCTTGCCCTCGGCGGTGCGCTGCTCGGTGATGTCGGTGAGCCACAGCTGGTTAGGCGCTACGGCGGTGAATACCCGGTTGACCCGGTCGTCGTGCACCGGCGGCCCGGGACGGCCGCCCTTGCCCCGACGGGGCTTGCCGAACGCGCTCCACCAGCGGTTGGCCGCACAGATCGCCCAGGCGGTACGCGCGGCCATCGGCTGCCCACTCGCGGCGGCCTCGTCGATGAGTAATCGGTAGCCGAACTCCGGGTCATCGCGGTGAGCGTCGAACAGCGCGTTCGCCCGGTAGGCCGCGACGAGATCGCTGCTCGTGACCGGGGCGGCCAGCCAGCGGCAGTAAGGCTAGCGGGCAAGCCTCAGAACCCGGCACGTCACCGCGACGAGGATCCCGTCGGCGGCGAGCTCACGGACGAGCGGGTAGATCATTTTCCCGGCAGGTTCGCCTGCGACAGATAGGCCGCCGCCCGGCGCAGCACCTCGTTCTCCTGCTCCAGCAGTCGGATCCGGTTGCGGGCCTCACGGAGGTCGGCGTTCTCCGCCGCAGTCGTGCCGGGCTTGACCCCTTTTTCGACGTCGGCGGCCTTCATCCAGTTCGTCAGACACGACTCGCTGATCCCGAAGTCAGCAGCGATCTGCTTCAGGTGCTGACCCGGCCCACGGTTGCGAGCGACGTTCACAACGTCGTCGCGGAGTTCCTTGGGGTAGGACTTGGGTACGGTGAACATCCTTCCAGCGGCACCTGTCGGCACCACAGATCAGATGTCACCTACTCGAGCAGCAGTCTTTCACGCGGCGAGCGACCCAGACAACATCACGCTTGAACTCCGGCGGGTGCAAGCTGCCACCGCAGCGTGCCAGACGGCAGCGTCACGGGCGAGGCGGCGGGTGCAGGGGCCCTTCTCGACCCCGACCAAACGACGATGCGCCACCCTGAGTGGGTGGCGCAACTCCGACGCGGCGCTAACATTGACGCACGGATCCGGGCGGGTACCTGCTAGCGACTCTTAGGCGTCTAGAGGTCCATAACGAGAAGGACGCAGCGATCGCCTTATCGTCGATCTCTCGGGCGATGGCCAAGCGGTCTGCGGTGGCCGTGGTGGGAGAACACTCAGATCGCCGACAAAGCAGGCGTCAAGATCCGCGATAGACATAATTTCGGAAGGCCTGGACTTGGACGTGCCGTCGTGAAAGCCATCGGGAACCGTACACCGGCGAAGATTGCCGCCTGGGCCGCACTGGCCCTGACTCTAATTCTCGTCACAGTACTGGTCTTGAGTGACAGTGGCGGTCCTGGCGGGTCGACCGCGCAACGTTCCGCTCTCGATAGCAGAGAGTCGGTCCAAACGAGCAGCACCCCCATCCGGCCCAGTCAAGCGCAGGAACCCCTGGCGGCAGCGCAGGAGCCCACCATCGGTGCGGATGCGGGCAGTTCGCCACCCCCGCCGGGCCAGCAGCCTCAGCCAGCACCAACAAGCGACCTTCCCAGCGCGTCACCTTCGCCGGCGGGGGATCAGTCGTCCCCTGCGCAGGGGGCAACGAAGGAGAGGTCCATTGGACGTCTCGTCTCCTACGCAGACGGCAATGTCATCCCGAGTGGCTTTCCTTCCGCGTCTACTACTGGCGTTCCACCCGGGCGACCTCTAAGCCGCCACTCCGGCGACTTGCAGGTGACAACCAAAGGTGCCGTTATCGACGGTCTGCAAGTCTCTGGATGCGTCATTGTCCGTGCAAATGATGTCACAATACGCAACAGTCGCATAGCATGCGATGGGTCGGGGGGCAGCCCCTTTCCGATACGAATCATGAGCGGTTTCGGAGGCCTCCTGATAGAAGACAGCGAGATTGACGGGATGGGGAAGGCGCCGGTTGGGATATACGGGGCAGACTGGACGGGACGGCGACTCAACGTGCACAGCGCGATCGACGGAGTGCGCCTAGAGAGCAGCACAACCCTCCAAGATTCTTACGTACACAACCTGAGTCGACTGCCGGGGTCGCATAATGATGCGGTCCAAACCTTAGGCGGCTCCGAAATTGTGGTCGAGAACAACACTTTATTGGCGTATAACCCTGCAACCGACGACCCAATGAACGGCGTTATCCAGACAGGCGAACTTTCGACACAACTGGACGATGTTCGAGTCGCCGGGAACTACATGGACGGGGGGAGCTTTACTGTGCGAGGAGGTGCCGGTCCACGCGACGGCGACCTTATTGGTGACTACACCTTTGAAGACAACATCATTGGGCCGAACTGCGGCTACGGCCCGATGCACGGTGTCGAGCCACCAGTCACCTGGGGTGCAGGCAACCGATGGGCGGTCACTGGGGAGACGATCCTCATATCTGGCCAGGATGAATCCGTCAATTGTCTCAAGGAGCACCGTAGTCGCGTGTTCCCGTGACCACCGCTGAAACTCAAGGGTTTGAGGACCTATTGTTGTAGCGCTCTTCTTGAACAGGCGTGGCATCGAAGGCCGCCCTGACGCCGCTGTTTTCTGCGGCGATCCCTAGTCGAGCGCTGCCGAGCCGTCTCGCCATGCGATGATCTGCTGACCAACGGGCGGGCTCAAGTGCGCCAGCTTGACGCGCCTTGATCGTTAGAGTGCCTACTGAGGAGACAAATGACCGTGCTGTTCGCTGCCAATGATGGCGGCCACCTAGCGCAACTTTGGGCGCTTGCGCCGCGGCTCGGACCGGCCAGTCAGGGACGAGTCTGGTTCACAGGCGAGACGGAACAGTCGCGCGATCTCCTCAAAGAAGAGCGAGTGATCTGGGCGCGCCGAGCCCCCAGTCGAAACTTGACGGACGCTCTACAAAACTTTCGATCCTTGGGCGAAGTATGGAATCAGTACTCCTTCACCGCCGCAGTCAGCACCGGATCAAGTATCGCAGTCTCAGCCCTTACGCAAGCAGCTGCACGACGGACGCGAGCGGTCTATATCGAGAGTGCCACTCGAGTGGACGGCCCGTCTCTGAGTGGTCGACTTCTTGCGGCGGTCCCAGGCGTCGAACTCTACACACAGAGCGGCGCGTGGACTTCTCGTCGCTGGTCATATGTCGGGTCTGTTTTTGACGGTTTTCGAGCACTGCCTGCACTCTCGACCCCAAGACCGAGCCTGCGAGTGTTCGTTAGCCTCGGAACCTCCAGCAAATACACGTTCCGACGCCTGCTCGATCGGCTGGTGCAGATTGTCCCTGCAGAATGGACTGTGGAGTGCCAAGTCGGCTCTACCGACTGTCAAGGCATACCTTTCGCGTGCTATCCACATCTACCCTACAGCGAAATGAGACGGCAAGTCAATTCCGCTGACATCGTTGTCGCTCATGCGGGGACAGGGATCGCCTTAGCCGCTATCGAAGCGGGTCGATGCCCCGTACTTGTTCCGCGAGAGGGTCAAGAGCACGTCGACGATCATCAACGTCAACTGGCGCAGGACCTCAAGAGTCGAGAGCTGGTCTTGGTCTCCGACGTTGATTCGCTATCGCTAGCCACCCTCATGGAAGCTCAACAACGACGAATCGAGAAGACAGGCGAGCACCCCTTGCGCGTTCGGGTTTGGTGAAGGCGCGGCGGAGTTGACGACTTAGTAGGTCCGAGGCGCACGGCAGGAATCCTCGCCGGCCAGCCTTGGGTCGGCCGACCTATTCAGTATCGGCGCCGCGCCCAAAGCCGTTTCCACCGTTGTTGCAGGCTGCGGACCTGTAGGTCCGCGCGGACGGCCGGTTGGCCAACGTGCAAGCCCTGGCCGTGACCGGCGTGACAGCCTGACGTGCACCGGGCAGTCCCGCGTCTGCAGGCATCAGCGCCGAGGAAGGCGACGGCTGGCTCGGTTCTTCCGCGGCTCAACCGCCCGCGGCCTGACCGAGTTGCCGCTGGTCACCTCGGATGCGCACCGCAGCCTGGTGTGCGCGATCGGCGTCACCTTGCCAGGAGGCACCCGGCAGAGGTACCGCACGTACTGCGCGGCCGGCCCGATGGCAGCCTGCCGAGAAGCCCCTGAAGGTCCCGAGCACCTTGAGGCCGCCCGCGACGACGTGCTGGCCGAGTAGTACGACGCATGGACCGAGGGACGCCGTCATCTGGCCTCGACGTCCTCGCTGGCTACCGGATCCGACCCATCCCTGGCATCGACGCCACAGGCACCGGCACCGGGTAGGTGACCATCCCCGCCCAGAGGCACAGCGCCGAAGCCCCACCTCGGGCTAGGTCACTGCTCGTCGTGAGGGCAGTGATCTAGCCGTTCCAACTAGCGACGAGCGTCATCGCGTTGATGCGCTTCACCTCAAAGGTCATGTCCAGGCGCGCGAAGTCTCGGCGGCCGAACAGCCAGTAGTGCTCGGTGTCCCAGTGTGGCTTGCCGGCGCGAGCAAAGGCGTTCGCCTGCCAATCCCGGGGCAGCCAGTGCAACAACGGTAGTTGCGTATGCACCTCGATTGGGAACCAGCGGTCGGGTGTGGTGTGGAAAGCACCTCTGCGCGCGACCCGCCGGCTCTCAGCCAGCATCAGCCGAGCGCGAGCTGGCCCGCCGACGTGCTCGATGACGGCGTTGCTAACGACATAGTCGAATGAGGCGTCAGGGAACGGCAGGTCGCAAGCATCGCCGACGGTGAAGGGGATACCCAACCCAGGGTCGCCGCCGTCGTGGACGAGGGCGTGTGCCTCCGTAAACTCCATCACGCCGCGCTCAACGACGTTGTTGGTTGACACCACCGTCCCGTCCCATGCAGTAGCTCCAACAAGCAAGACGGTGCAGTTCGCATCGATGCGCTGCCGCAGCCATTCGACCTTGCCCTCCCGGGAGCGACGGGAGATCGCTGACGCCAACGCCCTACGCACGGATGCGCCTCCGTTCGACTTCAGGTGAGCAGATGAGTGCGATCAGGGTAGGGCCATGCACCACGTATGCGCCAGCGCCCCCCCAATTCGACCTCCTGCGCCTACGACGTGATTATGCGCAATGCTGAGTCGCACGGCGCTGAGTTGATGCCTAAAGCCCGGGACGAGCGCAGGGACGAGGCGGTGGTTCGCCCCAGAACATCACGCAATAACCCGTCTTGAGCCTCCGCGACAATGCGTTAGTGGGTCAAGGCTCTGTTCCTGCATTAAGCCCACCGTCACCAGTGTCCCGGTCTGGATGCGACCGGCCGTCGAGGCTCACTCTCGGCTGAGCTTCCCAACCTCCGAGCCAGTCGTGCCGTTTCTCCCAAAGATGGCGGTACACCATTCCGCTTGCGGTTATGCGGGAGGCCCCCGCCCTTACGGCCACGCCCACATAGAGCGAAATGAGGCATAGCCATCGGCGAGGTCGCGTCATGTGCCTCTTGACTATAGAGACCTTGCCTCGATAGAGGAGGATGCTCTTTGCGGCTGCAGAGCTACTGCTGGCACCCTTAGAGTGTGTAAGCACGGCGGTTGGCTCAATGCTGGGCCGATAACCTAGCGCCCGTGCGCGAATGGTAAGGTCCGCATCTTCCCCGTACATAAAGAAAGTCTCGTCGAAGCCTCCGAGTCGATCCCACAACTCACGTGATATCAGCAGAAAACAACCGGTAACGACTCCCACTTCGCGGAAGGTGCTGCGATCCCATCCGCCGATTTCCTCTGGATTAGCGATGACGCTATTCGGCAGCAGCGCAGACAGCCCCAGCGCGAATGAGACGTGGGACCAAAGGCTTGGTGCTCCCCAGCAACTCGCAGGATCAACTCGACCATCAGGATATAAAGTACGCCCGCCGAGGACCCCGATATCGGGGTGTTCGTGGAGTCGGCTCAATGCGGCCTCGATGGTGCCCGGGTAAAGGTGCGTGTCCGGATTCAGGAGGAGTAGATTACGCCCCGTTGCGCTGCGGGCGGCCAGATTTACGGCCGCCGCGAACCCAACGTTCAGGGGAAGAAGGATCCGTTGCTGCACAGCCGGATGACTCTCCACCAGCCGTCGAGTCGCTGCATCGCTGGCGTTATCGACAATTACAACTTCCCATGAAGCGTCAGTATGTCTGGCCGACGCGATGCTGTCTAAACAGTCACGAAGAAACGCCTCGGCATTATAAGAAACTATAAGAATCGAGACTTCAACGTCCACGCGGTGAGTCACTCGCGTGAACCGATTCGCCGAGCGGGAATGCCTCCGTAAATTCCGCCCGGCTCAAGGTCATCGACCACTACGGCATTTGCGCCGACTATACACCCGTCACCAACGGTGACTCCAGGGAGAATCACGGAGTTGTATCCCAACCAAACGTCGTTGCCGATCAAGACAGAGGCGATCTTCCGATCTTGAGAGGAGATGAGGGCTCCTCTGGCATTGCCGTAGTTACTGGTTGTAATCATAACGCCTGGGGCGATGATCACGTCATCCCCAATGTCTATGGCGCCACCTGGTGAGGCGCACCATAAACATGCCCGTTCGCCGACTCGTACATTCTTGCCAACCGTTAAAAGGTGGGCGTCTCGAAGGCTGGCTAGCGGAGACAGTCTGAAGCCGGTGCCGTGTGTTGCAAGCTTCTTTTGATTGACGTTATTGTCCGCATAGAACTCCAAGACTCGAAGGGCGTGAATCCACGCGGACGGGCGGCCAAGCTTGCTGAGGCCGGCCACCGCTCTTGCGCCTTTGCGACCAAAAGACGCTCTCATCATCGCCACCTTCCCGACCGACTGTTAAGATCAGAGCCAACAACATCATTCTTTGAGGAACCGAGATGGTCAAGTCCGGCACGGGCCTAACTCTACGCACGTCGAGACCCAGTCGCGCACTCGGGAGACTTGCTAACGCGGGGTGTCAGGAAGCGCTTGACTCGCGAATTCCGCGACGTTCTTCGCGAGTGAGTCGTTCTGCAGGTAGGCCCACATCCGGTCGCCCGTCGATTGGTCGAGATACACCACGCTCGCGGGTCCCTCCATCCCCGTCCCGAGAACCGGCGCGGTGAAGAAGTTGACGTTCTCCGGCCGGACATCGCGCAGCGAGTAGGCGAGCCGTAGGAGGTCGCCGTTCCCCAGGGTGTCGTCCACCGCCACCGCGCTGGTGACGGCTAGGAGGGCAGAGTCGAGGCGCCCGGGATCGGTGAAGGTGTTCGTGCTGAACAGCTTGGTGAACATCGACTGCAGGTACTGCTGCTGGCGACGCACCCGGTCGAAATCTCCCCCCGGAAGCCCGTAGCGCTGGCCGAGGTACCACCGCGCTTCGTCACCGTTCAACTGATTGACGCCGGCGGGGAACGTGTAGGGGCCGTTGCTGGTGGTCTCAGCCACAACCACATCCACGCCGCCCAGGTCGTCCGTCACCTGGATCAGGCCGTCGAAGTCGATCGCGAGGTAGTGGTCGATGCGCACCTGGGTGAGCTGCTCGACGGTCTGGATCAGCAGTGACGGTCCGCCGAACGAGTAGGCGGCGTTGATCTTGTTCATGCCGCGGCCGGGAATGTCCACCCACGAGTCGCGGGGGATGGAGATGAGCTGCGCGTGCTGCCGGTCGCCGCTGAAGCGGGCGATCATGATCGCGTCGGAGCGTCCTGACGGGTCTTCGCCCTCGATCGCGGCTACCCGGGTGTCGGATCCGACGAGCAGGAAGGTCACCGGCTCAGCAGAGGCCTCTCGGGCGGGCGTAGCGGGTGCTGGTCGGGTCTGTTCGTCGAGGCTGTCGAAGACGTCGGCCACGCGGTCGATGTTGCCGCCATACCGCTCGGTCAGGTACCACGCGCCACCGCCGACCAGGAGGGCCAGCACCAGCGTCAGGACGCCCAGCGAGATCAGCACCCGGCGCAGCACGGGATAGCGACGTCCACGAGGGGCGGGCTCGACGTCCTGGCCCGTCGTCGGCGCGCCCCTGTCATGCGGAGAGGTGCTGTCATCGGCAGCTGTGGCTGCGAAGGGGGGCTCGGCGTCGCCTCGGTCCGTGCTGGACTCGTTGTGCTTGTAGGCGCTCACTGCGACCCCCGTCTACGGACATTCCTGCTCCGAACGTACGGCGGCATGAACGTCGCTCAAAGGGGAGTTCACCCCGCTGGGGGGCTAGGGGCAGCCAGTGCAGCCGCTGACGCTGCACACGAGCCTCCCGGCCGCCAGTGAATCTTCGCATCCTTCAAACTCGGAGGCCGTTGTGTGACCTCGCAGCTACTGAAGGTGCTGTGACTTAGTGCCTCTTGCGGAACCGCGCGGACTCCGTGAGCATTTGTGAGCCGGTTGGACACAGAAGTTCGCCGGCGACGCTTATTGCATCGGCTTGGTCACTGGGCGTTAGGTGGATAGCCGTTACTTGCACGGGGGTGCGTCGTATGGCTGTCACGCGTCAAGAGCCAATGCGTGAATCTCAGGTCAGCAACCGTGGCCGCGGTTGGGGCTTCGTCGCTCCTCGCCTGCGCGGCGAGGGAACCGCAGCCCGCCGTGCCTGGCGTGGTGCCTACGTGCGCCGGCTCGTCATCGTCGATGCAGCAGTGGCTGCGTTCGCCGCGCTGGTGGGCTACCTCGTCCGCTTCGGACCGGTCGACGCCACGCCTTCGAACGTTCCCTTCGCCATCGCCTTGGCGATTCCGGTCGTGTGGGTGCTGGCGATGACGGTGGCGCGTGCCTACGAGCAGCGCTTCCTGTGGGAGAGCCCGGAGGAGTTCCGCCGGGTCACCGCAGCCGCCGTCCTCATGCTGGCGACGGTCGGGACCGTGTCCTGGGCATTCCAGCTCGACGTCGCGCGCGGCTTCGTGGTCCTGGCGCTGCCGTTGGCGACCGCTCTCACCGTCATGGCCCGCTACGTCCAGCGCCAGGTTCTGCACCGCACACGTCGGCGGGGCGGGAACATGCAGACGACCATCCTGGTGGGTCACCGCGGAGGGGTCGCCGCCCTCGATGAGCAGCTCGACCGCGAGGCCTTCCATGGCTACCGGGTCATCGGGTGCTGCCTGCCGGCAGGTCAGCACGGCTTGGGCAAGGACGCTTTCAACGGGCTCCCGGTCCTCGGCGATCTGACTCAGGTTGCCGACGTCGTCAAGGCGTACGAGGTCGACACCGTGGCCGTGCTCCCGTGTCCGGAGCTCGACGGACCGACCCTTCGCCGGCTGGGTTGGGAGCTGGAGGACACCGACGCGGAACTCCTGCTCGCCCCGGCGGTCACCGAGATCGCCGGCCCCCGTGTGCGCATCCGCCCAGTCTCCGGATTGCCGCTGTTGCATGTGGAGCGACCGGAGCTCCGCGGCATCCGGCGTTTGACCAAGGAGGCCTTCGACCGCACCAGCGCCGTCCTCGGCCTGATCTTCCTGGCGCCGCTGCTGCTGGGTGTCGCGCTCGCCATCGCGCTGACCAGTCGCGGCTCGGTGTTCTTCCGGCAGGAACGGGTCGGCCGCGACGGGCGCACCTTCTCCATGCTCAAGTTCCGCAGCATGGTCGTGGGCGCCGACCGCATGGTCGACGGGCTCGCCTCGGACAGCGACGGCAACGGCGTTCTTTTCAAGAAGAAGGTCGATCCTCGGGTCACCCGCGTCGGGCGGGTGCTCCGCCGCTACTCCATCGACGAACTCCCGCAGCTGATCAATGTCGTGCGGGGCGACATGAGCCTCGTCGGTCCTCGCCCTCCCCTCCAGCGTGAGGTGGAGCAGTACGGCTATGACATGCGCCGCCGGTTTCTGGTGAAGCCGGGCCTGACCGGTCTGTGGCAGGTCAGCGGTCGCTCAGACCTGTCGTGGGACGACTCCGTGCGCATCGACGTCCGCTATGTGGAGAACTGGTCGCTCGCCTTCGACTTCATGATCCTCTGGAAGACGGCTGGTGCAGTGCTTCGAGGCAGCGGCGCCTACTGACCGGCCGCCGCCTCAACATGGCGGCACGCGCTCTCGATGGCGTTCCAGGCGCGCCGTGAACTGCACGGCACCGACTTTTCAGCGGTAGGTCCTCACGTTTCGTCGCTGGACTGCCGATGAACTGGACGTGTTGTGGGTCTGGGTTCTGGGTGCGGTCGCCGTGTGGGCGCTCGCCGCCGTCGTGGTCGGTGTCGTCGTCGGCCGCGGGATCCGGATGGCCGACGAGCGCCGGCCGGGAGCCGCGCGCGAGCTCAGCACCGCTGACGTTCCCGGCTTCGCCGCCCAGCCGCAGCGCACCGCCGCCCGCACCCGCCGCCGCGCCGTCCCCCTCCCGCCGGTCGGCATCGCGCTCGCCGCGCTGGCCGTAGCGCTGGAGACGATCGGCTTCGTCGTGCGCCTCCGCGGCGAGACCGGCCCCATCGCGGGCACGCTGTCCATGGACGCCCCCTACTCGGTGCCCCGCACCTTCGTCGCCGTCCTCTTCGCCGTCGCGGCCGTCGCTGCGGTGGCGGGCGCTTCCCGCCTGCCCGGGCGCCGTGGCTGGTGGCTGGGCGTCGGGCTGGTCGCCGGCCTCATCGCCACGGTCAAGGCCGGCAGCACCGTCCACGTCAACGCCAGGCACACGCTCACCGACGCCCTCGGGGACGCCGGAGCGCTGGCGGTCAGCGTCGCGGCGGCCGCCGCCGTCATCGGCGCGCTCTGGTTCCTCAGCCGCACCGAGCGCCGTGACCGGCGACGGGTGCTGGGCGTGCTCGCCCTCTACGCCGGCGCATCGGTCGGTCTCTCCGCCGTCTCCAGCGTCGCGAACGGCTTGACCGCGAACGTGGCCGCCGCGGCAACCTATCTCGAGGAGTCCGGCGAGGCGCTGGCCGGCGTCGCCTTCCTCATGGCCGTGCTCCTCGGCGTCGCACCGCGCCTGGTGCTGCCCGCCGCATGGGCGCTGCGCCGCACCGCCGACGCCCAGACCCTCGACGTGCCGGTCGCCGAGACCCACCAGCGCCCGGTGTCCGGCTGACCCGGACGGGTCAGACGGCAGGACCAGGCGCCGCGCGCCCACTAGCCTGGTGACCTGCAGTGCGGGTCGGGGACCTGCCCAACGCACCACAGTGGGGGATTCGGCAATGCGCATGCTTGTCACCGGGGGCGCCGGGTTCATCGGCGCCAACTTCGTGCACCAGACGCTGCGCGAGCATCCGGAGCACTCCGTCACCGTGCTCGACGCCCTCACCTACGCCGGCAACGAGGCGTCGCTGGCGCCGGTGCGCGGCGACATCGAGTTCGTGCACGGCTCGGTCGCCGACGCCGACCTGGTCGACCGGCTGGTCGCCCGGCACGACGTGGTCGTCCACTTCGCCGCCGAGTCGCACAACGACAACTCGCTGCGCGACCCCTCGCCGTTTCTGCAGACGAACCTGATCGGCACCTTCACAATCCTCGAGGCGGTGCGCCGGCACGGCGTCCGGCTGCACCACATCTCCACCGACGAGGTCTACGGCGAGCTCGAGCTCGACGACCCGGCCAAGTTCACCGACCAGACGCCGTACAACCCGAGCAGCCCCTACTCCGCGACCAAGGCCGGCTCCGACCTCCTGGTGCGCGCGTGGGTGCGTTCGTTCGACATCCACGCCACGCTCTCCAACTGCTCCAACAACTACGGGCCCTACCAGCACGTCGAGAAGTTCATCCCGCGGCAGATCACCAACGTGCTCGCGGGCCTCCGGCCCAAGCTCTACGGCGCCGGTGAGAACGTCCGCGACTGGATCCACGTCGACGACCACAACGCCGCAGTGCACCTGATCCTGGAGAAGGGCCGGGCGGGGGAGACCTACCTGATCGGTGCCGACGGTGAGAAGAACAACCGCGAGGTGCTCGCGCTGATCCTCGAGCTCACCGGCCGGCCCGCCGACGCCTTCGACTCCGTCACCGACCGCGCCGGGCACGACCTGCGCTACGCGATCGACGCCACGAAGCTCCGGGACGAGCTGGGCTGGGCGCCGCGGTACACCGACTTCCGCGACGGCCTGGCCGCCACCATCGACTGGTACCGCGAGAACGAAGCGTGGTGGCGCCCGCTCAAGGGCCAGATCGAGGCGCAGTACGCGGCCGCCGGCCAGTGACCACCCTCATCCTCGGCGCCAACGGACAGCTCGGCAGGGCGCTGCAGCGGCAGTTCCCCGACGCGATCGCCCTCGACCGGTCGCAGCTCGACGTCTCCGACCCCGCGGCCGTGCGGGACTACCGCTGGGACCGCGTCGACGTCGTCCTGAACGCCGCGGGCTGGACGGCGGTCGACGCCGCCGAGGACCCGGCCAACCACGCCGCCGTGCGCGCCGCCAACGCCGACGCCGTCGGCTACCTCGCCCGCGCGGTGCGCACCTGCGGCGCCACCCTCGTGCACGTCTCCAGCGAGTACGTCTTCGACGGCCGCCACGAGGGGCCCCACCCCGAGGACTGGCCGGCCAACCCGCTGAGCGTCTACGGGCAGAGCAAGGCCGACGGCGACACCCACGCCGGCCACGTGACCAAGCACTACCTGATCCGCACCACCTGGGTGGCCGGCGAGGGTGGCAACTTCGTGCGCACCATGGCCGATCTGGCCGACCGCGGCGTCTCGCCGACGGTCGTCGACGACCAGATCGGCCGCCCCACCTTCGCCTCCGACCTCGCCGCCGGCATCGCCCACCTGCTGGACACCGGCGCGCGCTTCGGCACCTACAACCTCACCAACGCCGGCGATCCCGCCTCCTGGGCCGACGTCGCCGCCGCCGTCTTCGAGGCCCGCGGCCGGTCCGCCGACGACGTCACCCGGATCAGCAGCGAGAAGTACTTCGCCGACAAGCCGGGGGCAGCGCCGCGGCCGCTCAACAGCGTCCTGGACCTGAGCCGGATCCAGGCCGCGGGGTTCGCGCCGCGCGACTGGCGGAGCGTCCTGCCCGCCTACCTAGAGGGGATCGGGGCGCCGGTGTAGGTCAGGACGACGGCGCCGAGGCCTGTTCGCGCAGATAGCGCTCGACGCTGTCGGTCCGGAAGGGCGCCTCGGCAGCCTCGTCGCCCAACCGGATGGCGCGACCGAACAGTGCTGCCACGGGCAGGGCGAGCGTCGTCCAAGCGAGTCCCGCCAAGATCACCGTGGTCATGACCCATGTCTACTGGGCGCGCTGTGATCCTGTGTATCGCCACGCAGACAGAAAGTGACGAACCGCTTCCTCCCCGGATGGCTAGGAGGTCGGTACCGCCTGGCGCTCGCGCGTGGCCGGGCGGACCTCGTCGCGGCCCGTGCGGGTGGGAATGCGCGCGTCGGCGAGCCGGATGCCGTGCCCGACGACGAAAGCCGTGGCCACTGCCAGGAACGTCCAGGCGAGGGCGAGGGCGACCAGTGCGGTCATGGAGTGTTCCTCCGGGCCGAGCCGGTCCTCATCGATCCGGCGTGGACAGGGATGGCATGCGACGGTCGCTATCGCGACATGAGTTCCCCCGGTCACACTTTCGGCAAACTCCATGGGGTGACGCGTCGTCGTCGAGTCCGACTCCACGCGAACAGGCACTGGCCCGGCGGCGAGCGAGCCTTTACGGTTCCACTGCTGCGGGGCGTCTCCGTGGCGTACCCCATCAAGAGAAGCGAGCACGCGTGAAGATCTCGGTCATCGGTTGTGGCTACCTCGGCGCGGTCCACGCGGCGTCGATGGCCGAACTGGGTCACGAGGTCGTCGGTATCGATGTCGACGCGGCGAAGGTCGCCTCCCTCGCTGACGCACAGGCCCCGTTCTACGAGCCGGGCTTCGAGGAGCTGCTCGAGCGCACGCTGGCCACCGGACGGCTGCGTTTCACGACGGACTTCGCCGAGGCAGCGGGCTCCTCGGTGCACTTCGTCTGCGTCGGCACCCCGCAGAAGCGCGGGGAGTACGCCGCCGACATGCGGTACGTGCAGGGCGCGGTGGAGTCACTGCTCGGCGTGCTGGCACCGGGGGAACTCGTCGTCGGCAAGTCCACGGTTCCGGTCGGTACGGCCGCCGCGCTGGCGGACCTCGTCGCCGGCAAGGTCCCCGGCGCCCTGCTGGCCTGGAACCCCGAGTTCCTGCGCGAGGGCTTCGCCGTCCAGGACACGCTGCACCCCGACCGGCTGGTCTACGGCCTCCCGGCCGGCGCCGACGGGGCCACGGCGCGGGCGCTCCTGGACGAGGTCTACGCGACGATCGTCGACCGCGGGACGCCGAAGGTGGAGAGCGACTACGCCACCGCAGAGATGGTGAAGACGGCGGCCAACTCCTTTCTGGCCACCAAGATCTCGTTCATCAACGCCATGGCCGAGCTGTGCGAGGCGACCGGCGCCGACGTGAAGCTGCTGGCCGACGCGATCGGCTACGACGACCGGATCGGCCGCAAGTTCCTCAACGCCGGGCTCGGCTTCGGCGGCGGCTGCCTGCCCAAGGACATCCGTGCCTTCATGGCCCGCGCCGGGGAGCTGGGTGCCGACCAGGCGCTGACGTTCCTGCGCGAGGTGGACAACATCAACATGCGCCGGCGCATCCGCATGGTGGAGCTGGCCCGCGAGGTCTGCGACGGCTCGCTGCTCGGCAAGCGGGTCGCCGTCCTGGGGGCTGCGTTCAAGCCCGACAGCGACGACATCCGCGACTCCCCGGCGCTCAACGTCGCCGCCCAGCTGCAGTTGCAGGGCGCCGTCGTCCGGGTCACCGACCCGGCTGCGGTGGAGAACAGCCGACGGCAGTGGCCGCAGCTCGACTACGCCGAGACGGCGGAGGAAGCGGCGCAGGGGGCCGACGCCGTTCTCGTGCTGACGGAGTGGAAGCAGTACCGGGAGCTCGACCCGGTCGAGTTCGGCAAGGTGGTCAAGCAGAAGCGGGTGCTCGACGGCCGCAACGCCCTCGACCTGGACGCGTGGACCGCGGCGGGCTGGAGCTACCGCGCCCTCGGGCGCCGCGCCGGCTGACCTTCCCCGCCCCTCCGGCCCGCCGCGGCCTCCGGAGCGGCGGCGGGACGCCCCGGCTCAGATGTCAGAGCAGGGCACGTTGCTGAGGGCCGTCCCGCCGTCACCGGTGTTGTCGCATCCCACGGTGGTGCTGGCCCGTAGCTCCCGGTTGCCCGCGGCGTTGATGGCCAGCTCGCTGATCCCGGCGGCGCGGTTGCCGGAGAACACGTTGCCCCGTCCCCAGCCGTCGGCGACGTCGTGCACCTGGAAGCCGTCGGTCGGTGAGGTGATCCCGCTGTTGCCCTCGATCCGCCAGTCGTTGCCCTTGATGTCCACCCACGAGTCGGCCTCGACCATGGCCGAGCCGTCGAACGTGTTGCCGCGCAGCACGCCCCCCGTCGTGCCCTCCTTGATGTCCACCGCCTCGGCCGTCGTGCCGGCGATGTCGTTGCCCACGATGAGGTTGCGGTCGCTACGGTCGGGCTCGCAGTCGGTCTGCCGGCACCAGTTGCTCTCCGCGCTGCCGACGTAGATGCCCTCCCCGTACTTGGGCTTGCGCAGGCCCGTGTCGCGGACGGTGTTGCCCGCGACGACGTTGTCCGAGCTGTTGGTCCGCAGGTGGATCGCCTCGTCACCCATCGACGTCACGAGGAGGCCCTCGATGCGGTGGCCGGTGCCGGCGTCGACCATGACGCCCTTCTTGCCGCCGGTCACGGTGAACCCGAGCAGGTGCCAGGACGACGCGCCCTGCAGGTGGAGGGCGTAGTCGCCGTCGATGTCGCCACCGTCGAGCACGGCATCCCGGCTGCCGCACAGCAGGATCGGCGCGTCCGGCGTGGCCTGCGTGGTCGCGACGAAGTTGCCCTCGTACATGCCGTCGGCCAGCCGGATGACCTGCCCTGGCTCGGCGTCCTCGAGGGCGACCTGCAACGTGTCGGCGTCCTGCACCTCCACGCCACCGGTGGCGGCGCAGCCCTCCGGCACTGCGGCCGCATCGCCGCCGACGGTCTCGCCCGGCGGCGGCGTCGGCGTGGGGGTCGGGGATGCGGTGTCGGGCAGCGGCACGGCCGACGTCGTCGGCGCGGACGACGGCTCGGACGGGTCCGAACTGCATGCGCCGAGCGCCAGCAGCGCCACGGCGCTGGGCAGCAGCACCCGACTGCCGAGCGCCCTCCGAGAGAGCGAGGGTCGGCTGGGGGTGCGGGTCACGCGTGGCCTCCTGGGGAGATGGGCCGGCCGAGATCGGCGCGGCGCGGGGCGGGACGGTCGCGCCAGATCTGGTCGCGGTACGGCGCGCTGCCGACCGCGAGCCGGTTGCGGCGGGCCCGCAGGCCCAGGGCCAGCGGTGCCCCCAGGATCACGACCCACAGCACCAGCATGGGGTGGTTCGGTACGAAGGTGGACCAGTAGACCCAGTTGTCGCGGTCCCGGACCCACTGCTCCAGGTCGTTGCCCGACTGCTCGATCACCACGCCTGGAGCCAGGCGGTGCAGGTCCAGGCCGCTGGGTCCGCGGCCGGCCACCGTGTTGTCGACGACGGAGGTGGCGACCGCTGCCCCGACGACCGAGATGCCGTGGTTGCTGGCCTCCTCGACCGTGTTGCCGGTGACGGCCGCGCTCGCCGCCCGGATGCGGATCGCGGTTTCCCCCTCGGTCACCCGGTTGTCGCTGATCGTGGCCGCGCCCCCCGTCGCCGAGATGCCGAACCGGTGGTCGCCAGTGACCGTCGTGCCCGCCACCGTCGTCGGGGCGGCGGTATCGACCAGGACGATCCCGTCCCGGTTGTCGGCCACCTCGGTGCCCACGATGGCCACGTCGTTGGCACCCACGACGCGTACCCCACCCTTCCCGTTGTCCGTCAGCTGTCCGCCGGTGATCGCCAGATTCCCGTAGGCGCGCAGCGACGCGCCACCGGCCGACGGTCCGTCGGAGAGCGGCCGTCCGCTGAAGTAGACGCCGTACTCCGCGTTGCGTGCGGCCCGGATGCCGGTCAGCGTGACCTCCTCCGAGCCCTGGTCGGCGGAGACCCCGTTCCGGTCGTTGCCCGTCGCCGTCGAGTCGATGACGGTCGTGTCGACCGTCCGCCGGTGCAGCGTGAGCCCGTCGATGGCATTCCGGGCGAACCGCGACCCGGTGACCTCGAGGCCGTCGGTCTCGGACACGAAGACGCCGTAGTGCCCCTCCTCGAACGAGGAGTCGGTGATCGTGCCGGTCGCCGGGCCGCTGGAGCCGCCGGTCAGCGCGACGCCGCCGGTGCGGCCCGCCCAGAATCCCAGACCGGCGACATCCACGTGGCTGGTCTCCAGGTCGCCGCTGACGGTGCGGATGTAGGCCCGCCCGTCGGTCACGTCGTCGTCGGGCCGGGCCGACCGCGCGTCCCAACTCGTGACGGTGAGGGCGTCGCCGTCGTCACCGGCCAGCTCGAGGTCGGCCTTCCAGGCCACCAGCGACGTGATCCCGGTGGCGTCGCTGCGCAGACGCAGGTCGCCTCCCGGGGCCACGATGCCGAGCCGGGCGCCCGGCGCCACCAGTACGTGCCTGGTGAGCAGCACGGCTCCGTCGGGCAGCACCTCGGCGGCGCCTTCGGCGACCAGATCGGCCAGCCCGTAGTCCAGCCCGCGGGGGGTCAGCACGAGCGTCTCGGTGCCCTCGACGGCCTGGACGTACGGAGCCGAACCGGGGCGCAGCCCGGCGACCAGGCGCAGCAGCCGCTCGTCCTCGCTGATCAGCAACGCGCGCTGCTGGCGGTCGGAGTCGTCGACGCTGCGCGACTGGGCGGCCACGAGCGCCGGTGACACCGGTGTCGGGATCGGGTCGTCGTCGAACGGATGGGTCACGGCGATGCCCAGCACGGCGGCCGTCAGGACGAATCCGGCGAGCAGCCGCGTCCCGGTCACCACTCCCGCGGCGTGGCGGCTCATGCCGGCGCCGTCGCGTCGGCCGCGGCGGGTACCGCCGCCGGTGCGGAGGTCGTGAGGCTCGCCTCGTCCTGTCCCTCGCCGCCGAAGAGATCGGCGCGGCGGGTCAGCCAGCCCTGCTTGTTCATGGTCACGAATGCGTAGGTCTTGATAGGGAGGGCGACCATGACGATCACCAGCGTCACCAGCGGCAGGATCAGCAGGTCGGCGGGGCGGCGGCGGAGATGGCTGATGCTGCGGATCGCCCGGCCGACGAACAGCCAGGTCATCGCCAGCCCCAGCCCCCACCACCCCGGACCCGTGATGCCGGCCGTGAGCACGTAGTAGACGGCGGCGAACATGGTGACCGGGGTGAACAGGATCTGCAGCACCGTGATCTGGCTGACCAACGGCACGTGCCACAGCCAGCCCTTCCAGGCGGCGGTGAGATAGCAGCGGTAGCTGTTCCGGCTCCACCGCACGCGCTGCTTGCAGAACGCCCGGAAGGTGCCGGGGAACATCGACATCGCCCGCGCGGTGTCCTGGTGCACGGTCTTGTACCCGCTGGCCAGCACCAGCCAGGTCAGCCGCCCGTCGTCACCCGCGACGCACCGCCGGCCCAGGAAGAACTCGTGCTCCAGGTTCTCCAGCACCGGCAGCACGGCGCTCCGCCGGTAGGCCGCCGTCCGGCCCGACACGCACACCACGGCGCCGGCGCGCCCCGTCGCCGGGACGTAGTCCAGGTAGCGGAGATCGATGATCCAGTCGGCGACCCGCCGCCAGATGCTCGACATCGGCAGGTGCACGTTCTGGCGGGTGCCCACGGCGCCGACCGCGGGGTCGACGAAGGGCATCTGCACCGCATCGAGCAGGCCGGGACGCCAGTTGGTGTCCGAGTCGCACAGGACCAGCACGTCGTACTTGGCCTCCCGGATGCCGACGCCGAGGGCGGAGCGCTTTCCCTCGTGCGCGAAGGACAGCACCGTCAGCCGCGGCTCGTCCCGCGCGGTCAGCCGCCGGAACGCCTCGTGGTCCTCGACGTCCAGGACCACGATCACCTCGGTCGGGTCCTGCGCCAGCCAGGTGTCCAGGCACCGCTCCAGGACGTTCGGGTCCTCCCGGAACGACGGCACCACGACCGACGTCGTGGTCCGGTAGTCGTTGACCGTCGGCCGGTACCGGGACGACAGGACCTTGCGGATCAGCCAGATCGACCAGGAGAGAGCTCCCACGACGCCGAGGGGAACCAGCAGCTGCCAGTCGCGGGCGATCACGGACAAGAGGTCGGACATCGAGACGTTTCTCCGAGATGGATGCGGCAGCCGATGACGAACGCGGCATGCCGCAATAGCGGCGCGCCGAGCCGGGGGAATGCCTCCACCGACCGGGATGTCCGGTCGCTGGGCATGCCGGCGGAACGTCTGTCGAGTGCGGGTGAATGGCTCAGCCGTCGAATGCGGCGCCTGGGGATGGCCCGGTGGGGTCACATTCGGACAAGGAGTCGACGGTCAGGGATCGGGCACGCCTCGCGCTCCGTGTTCACGGAACGAGGGTGCGACCGCTCACTGGTGGGATCAGGTTCGGTCCCGGCCGGAGGAGCTGTCCGGCGTCCACGACCTCGGGGACACCGCCATCTGCAGCGGCGCGCCACCCGTCGGCGGTGCGCCCAACCGAGCGTGGACCAGGAATCGGCCGGCCGCTCGTCGAGCTTGGTTAACTCTGAGTGAAGTCACTCGATGAATGAGGTCGCTGACTCAGAGTAAATGCGCTGGTAGGTGCGGGATATATGTCACTACGCTCGCCACGACGCCGGGTCGTCGCTTACCGTCCGTATTGTCGAACCCGTTCCGGCGTTTCTCGGCGCATCTCTCCACCCGCCCTCGTACATACGGAGTAGCTCGTGAAGTTGTCGGTCATCGGATGTGGCTATCTCGGTGCCGTGCACGCGGCCTCGATGGCAGAGCTGGGGCACGACGTGGTCGGCATCGACGTCGACGAGCGCAAGGTGGGCGCGCTGTCGCAAGGCACGGCGCCGTTCCACGAGCCCGGTTTCGAGGAGCTGCTCGAGCGGACCCTGGCGACGGGGCGGCTGCGGTTCTCGACCGATTTCGCCGACGCCGCCGGCTCCTCGGTCCACTTCGTCTGCGTGGGGACGCCGCAGAAGCGCGGGGAGTACGCCGCGGACATGCGGTACGTGCAGGGCGCGGTCGAGTCGCTGCTCGACATCCTCGCGCCGGGCGATCTCGTGGTCGGGAAGTCGACGGTCCCGGTCGGGACGGCGGGGTACCTGGCCGAACTGGTCGAGGGCAAGGTGCCCGGCGCCCTGCTGGCCTGGAACCCGGAGTTCCTGCGCGAGGGCTTCGCCGTCCAGGACACGCTGCACCCCGACCGGCTGGTCTACGGCCTCCCGGCCGGCGCCGACGGGGCCACGGCGCGGGCGCTCCTGGACGAGGTCTACGCGACGATCGTCGACCGCGGGACGCCGAAGGTGGAGAGCGACTACGCCACCGCAGAGATGGTGAAGACGGCGGCCAACTCCTTTCTGGCCACCAAGATCTCGTTCATCAACGCGATGGCGGAGCTGTGCGAGGCGACCGGCGCCGACGTGAAGCTGCTGGCCGACGCGATCGGGTACGACGACCGGATCGGCCGCAAGTTCCTCAACGCCGGGCTCGGCTTCGGTGGCGGCTGCCTGCCCAAGGACATCCGTGCCTTCATGGCCCGCGCCGGGGAGCTGGGTGCCGACCAGGCGCTGACGTTCCTGCGCGAGGTGGACAACATCAACATGCGCCGGCGCATCCGCATGGTGGAGCTGGCCCGCGAGGTCTGCGACGGCTCGCTGCTCGGCAAGCGGGTCGCCGTCCTGGGGGCTGCGTTCAAGCCCGACAGCGACGACATCCGCGACTCCCCGGCGCTCAACGTCGCCGCCCAGCTGCAGTTGCAGGGCGCCGTCGTCCGGGTCACCGACCCGGCTGCGGTGGAGAACAGCCGACGGCAGTGGCCGCAGCTCGACTACGCCGAGACGGCGGAGGAGGCGGCGCAGGGCGCCGACGCCGTTCTCGTGCTGACGGAATGGAAGCAGTACCGCGAGCTCGACCCGGTCGAGTTCGGCAAGGTGGTCAAGCAGAAGCGGGTGCTCGACGGCCGCAACGCCCTCGACCTGGACGCGTGGACCGCGGCGGGCTGGACCTACCGTGCCTTGGGGCGCCGCGCCGGCTGACCGGCGCCTGCCGCGAGGTCCGAGTGGGGCGGCCGCCCCGACGGCTCAGAAGCCGGGGCGGACCTGTCCGCAGCGGCAGCGGTACAGCGTCGCGCTGCTGAACGCGTCGGCTCCTGCCCCGCGGAACCAGTGCACGTGCCAGGGCGTCGGGCGACCCGCCACGCCCGCAGCGCGGCTGCCGGAGCGCCGGCGGAAACCCCCGGGAACGGACACGAGCCGATCGTCCCACCGTGGGGGGAGTCGGGTCGATTCCAGAGGCGTCATCGCGATGGCAGCGGCCGGTGACGACGTCAGGACGTGGAGGCCGACCCGCCACTCACGCCCTCGACGAGGGACTGGGCGATGTCGCGCAGCTTGCGGTTCGACCGCTGGGACGCCTCCGCCAGCAGGCTGAACGCCTCCGCCGCGTCGCAGCGGCGCTGGCTCATGAGGATGCCCTTGGCCTGTTCGATGACCGCCCGGCTGCGCATCGCCGCGTCCAGGTTGGTGGCCCACTCCCGTGTGGTCTCGAAGAGGTGCATGTTGCGCACCGCGACGGCCACGTAGGCGGCGAACTCCCGGCCGGTCGCGTGCGACGTGGCGTCGAACGCGTGCGCCTCCCGCCCGTACAGGTTCAGCGCCGCCTGGATGTTCTCGCGTACCGGCACCGGCACCGACAGGGAGCTCAGCGAGCCGCGCTCGACGCAGACCGGCGTGTACTCGGGCCAGCGGGTCTCCTCCCGCGCGTCGGTGATCTCCCGGATCTCCTGGCCGACGGCGGCCTCCATGCACGGCCCGTAGCCGTGGGCGTACTGCGACTCGTCCAGGTCGATCGCGAGCTGACCGGTGAAGGCCGGGGTGCTCGGCTTGTCGTCGGCGATGAGGCTCACCGAGGCCTCCGCGACCCCAGGGATGACCTGCTTGGACAGGTCGGCCACCCGCTGCAGCAGTTCGTGCATCGAGGTGTCGTCGAAGGAGAGGCGCCCGAGCTGGGCGAAAGCATCCCGCGTGTCCACGGAGGGTCGCTGGACGGAGGGTCCGTCGGTACTCACTGCGGGTCCTGCCCGTCGGGTCCGGCTGCCGAGAGCTCCGCTCTCGTCCGGAGTGCGCCCCGGAACGAGGCGCAGTAATCCCTAGGCCGCTGTATGACCCACAGAAACCGCCGAAGCGGCGCACCACGGACCTTACCCCCACGTCGGGGCCGGAATGACGCACCCGCGCCGCCACCGGCCCGGCCTCCGGGACGGCCCCGCCAGCCCGGGCTTGGACTGGCAGGACCTGGCCGCTGGGGCTTCCCGGGACAGACCACAGGGCGTGCCCGGCGGAGTGCCCCGTCCCCGCCGGTCCAAGCGCGGATTTCGCCCCGCGAAGTGCCGGATCCGCACTAGGGTTCGACGATGACGGAGGACCAGATCACCGCCGATCCGAGGCGACATCTCGGGGATGCCATGAGCCGCGTCGCCCGGCAGCTGCAGGAGGAGCACGGCGACGTCGAGGCCACGCTGCAGGCGATCGCCGCGGCGGCGGTGGCCACCGTGCCCCACGCCCAGGAATGCAGCGTCAGCTACGTGATCGGGCACGCGAAGGTCGAGCCGCGCGCGTCGACCGGTGAGTTGCCCCGCCACCTGGACCGGCTGCAGCAGGAGCTCGAACAGGGCCCCTGCCTCGACGCCATCTGGGAGGACGCCGTGGTCCGCGTCGACGACATCGGCTCCGACGAGCGCTGGCCGACGTTCGGCGCGCGGGCGGCCGAGCACGGCATCCACAGCATGCTCTGCTTCCAGCTGTTCGTCGCCGGCGACCAGCTCGGGGCCATGAACCTGTACGCGCGGCAGCCGCACGCCTTCGACGGGGAGAGCGAGGAGATCGGGCAGATGTTCGCCAGCCACGCCGCCGTCGCGCTGGCCGGCGCGGAGCACGAGGAGCACCTGCGCGCCGGGCTGAACAGCCGTGACCTCATCGGCCAGGCCAAGGGCATCCTGATGGAGCGGTTCCGGCTCACCGCCGACCAGGCCTTCGGCGTGCTCTCCCGCGTCTCGCAGGAGAAGAACCGCAAGCTCGTCGACGTCGCCCGTGAGCTCACCGACAGCGGGGCGCTTCCCACCCGGGGCGTCCGGCGGGGCTGACGGGCGCGCTCGGCGCCCCGGGGGTCAGCGTGTGAGCCCCTGCCGAGGTCGGCGCACGCCGTGCGCAAGCTGCGTACGGTCCGTCACAGCCGGTTGGACGTTCACGACGACGAGCGTCCGCGGTCAGGCTCCATCGGTCGAACAATGCGCTGGTGGGGCCGAACCCTCAGCCGTTCCGCTCATCGGCCTCCCGCCCGTAGCGGTCCCATCGGGACTCGTTGAAGCGTGCTCGGTTCGCGTCGGTCGGCCAGCCGTGCGCCCGCCCGTACTTCTGGACCGTGTTGGGTGACACCCCCAGCTCGGACACCGCCCGCACCGAGGCGCCGTTCAGCAGGGCCTGGGCGACGGCCCGCTCCAGGTCGTCCTGCGCCGCGAGGACGCCGGCGAGGGCGGACCGGATCGCATCGGCGTCCTCGCCGCCGATCGGCCGGGCGTCGGGCACGCCGTCGAGACTAGGCGTCTCCCGGAGACGCCGCCCCGACCGGCCGACCTGAGGTCAGCCCACGCCCATGGCGATGACCGGCTGTGCACCGGGCTGCAGCCAGCGCATCAGCCTCTCCAGCGCGGCGCGGTCGATCGCGACGCAGCCCGCCGTCGCCTGGCCGTTGCTGATGTGCAGGAAGAAGGCCGACCCTGCACCCCGCCGTCCCTCGCGGTTGTAGTCGATGACCACGGCCTGGTCGTACACCGGGCCCTGGGCGTACAGGTTCTCGCCGGTCCGCTCGTCGAAGTCGCAGGTCCCGGGCGCGCACTGGGCGTACCGGTTGTAGCGGGGGCTGTCGACGTCGGACACCCACCAGTCGTCGCCGTCGACCCGGCGGTAGGGGAGCGCCGTACCGGGGTTGCCGGCCCGGCCGAAGGCCTCGGTCAGCCGGAACGTGCCCGCCGGGGTGCGGGTCGAGCCCTCGCTGGCCGCGCCCACGCCGGCCGAGCCGATCCGCGCGGTCACGGGGCCCACCGCGACCCGCCAGCCGTCGCCCACGCGCTCCCACGCGGTCAGCGTCGCGGTCGTGGACCCGGCGGCGGGGGCGGCCACGGTGACCACCTGCGTCCCGGGCGGTGCGACGCCGAGGGACGGCGCCCCCACCACCTGCGTGCCGGCGTTCGGGAACCACCGGATCGAGCCGTGCTGGAAATCCTGCGCGCGGCCGCCCGGGATGGCGAACTCGCCGGTGACCGGGAAGCCGAGCGCCGAGTTCTCCCAGCCCATCGACGCCCACCGGGTGCGGATGGCCCCGTAGATCGGCTGGGCTCCGGTCTGCGGCGTCCAGTAGATCGAGCCGCGCTGGAAGTGGTTGAACCGCCCGTACTTCGTCGGCGTGGGCAGCTCGTCGGTGGTCGGGAAGCCCAGCCGCCCGCCCTCCCAGCCCATCGCGGCCCAGCGCCCCAGGATCGCGCCCCACACGGCGTGCGCCCCGGTGCCCGGCGTCCAGTAGATCGAGCCGCCCTGGAAGGCGTTGAACCGGCCGTACACGCGCGGGGTGGCCAGCTCGTCCGTCAGCGGGTAGCCCAGCCGGCCGGCCGGGCCGCCGTGCGCCCGGTAGTGGTTCAGGATCGAGCCGATCACGCTGTGCGTGCCGGTGGCCGGGGAGCTGAAGGTCTCGGCGTGCGCGCTGGGGGCGCTCAGGGCCACGACCGCCCCGACGACGGCGGTGACGAGGGCCGCGGCTGCGCGGCGACGCGGATGGGTGCTGCGGAACATGCAGGCTCCTGGACGGTCGGCCGTCGTGGGAGCGATCGGCACGCGTGCGGCCGGGGCCGCGATCGCGGTCACCGTAAACGGAACCGGCCGGATTCGGTGACGATCCGGCCGCTCCGTACAACCAGGACCGCTCCGGCACCACGGGTCACACCGCCGAGGACCTCCAGCGCTGTCATGCACCGGTTCGGCCCGGCCGCCGGCGGCCCGGGAGCGCGTAGCCGTCACCCCGACCCGGGCTACCGGCACCTGGAAGTCGGGCGATCGCCACAACGTCAGCCCGGGCCGGAGATGGTCACCGGCCATGCCGCCGTCGCGCTGGCCGGCGCCGTGCACGAAGAGCACCTGCGCACCGGGATGAGCCGCTGCGACCTCATCGGGCAGGCCGAGGGCATCCCCATGGAGCCCTACGGGCTCACCGCCGATCAGTCCTGCGGCATGCTCGCCCGCGTCTCGCAGGAGACTGCAGGCTCGTCGACATCGCCCGCGAGCTCTCCGACCCCGGGGTTGATGCCGCGGGCGACCGGCCGGCAGGCCCGACGACGCGCCGGCGCCGGCCTCAGAGGCCGGGGCGCACCTGGCCGCAGCGGCACCGGTACAGCGTCGCGGCGCTGAACGGGTCGTCGCAGAGCCGGCCGAACCAGTGCAGGTGCAGACGGGGTCGGACCGATCTCACCGGGACCTCCCGTGTCCATGCGCGCGGTGCGGGCGTGCCGGCGTCCTGGCCACCGCGTTCCGCACGACCCCGAACCGCGAGGCACGTCGGGTCGATCTCCCGGAACACCCAGCGTGGTCGTCGCAGAGGATACGGCCCGCGACCGCGCCGGGGAAACCGTCACCTGGGCCGTCGCCGGGAGGCATGCAGCTGCCCCTGGTCACCTCCGCGCGGCCGCCCGAGGACGGTCGGTGGAGGCCGGTGCGTCCAGCGGTGGGTCGGCCCAGAGGTCAGCCTCGAGGAAGTCGAACAGGCTTCCCGCATGTCGGTGCTCGCCGGCGCGGATGAACCGGGCCACCGCGAGTGCCGCGATGAGGGACAGCAGAACCCACGTCAGGCCGATGGCCATCACAGAGATCACCTTCCATCGATACGTGCGGTGAGGCGTCGGGTCGTGGCGAACTCGTCACGCGGCGTACCCGCCAGGTGACGCGGTGACATCCGCACCGCACATCGGCGGCTCGCGAGGAGGAATTGCGCATCCCTCGGTTGTCATCGGTCCCATGGAACGACATGATCGCGACCTAGTCAGGTATGGCAGGCAAAGGCTTTGCGAACGGCAGGCGGGGAATTGGTGTTGGAAGCTTCGAACGCGCACCGAGGCGACAGGCACGCGACAGCGGCGTTGCCGCGTCCCACCCCTTACGTCCCTCGGACCCAGTCATCCGCTGACTCCACCGGCGACACCGATCCCCATCCCGCGGAGCACCCGCCGGACCCGGATGCCCTCGGTGGCCTGCGTCGCCGTCGCGTCGTCTGGACCGCCGTGCTGCTCGCGACCGACGTGTCCACCGCACTCCTGGCCACCCTGGCCGTGCCGGATGTCACCTGGAAGGTCGTCGCTGCCTTCTCCGTCCTGGTGCTCCTGCTCTTCGCCAACGGGGGGCTCTACCGCGCCCGGCTCTACCTGTCCGTGCTCGACGACCTGCCGTCGATGGTCGGCCGGGTCGCCGTGGCCGGATCGCTCGCCACGGTCATCGGAGTCTTCGGGGACGAGTGGGCCAGCCGGAGCATCCTGTACTTCACGGGGGCTTTCCTCGTGCTGACCGTCTGCACGCGCGCGATCGCCTTCGCCCTGGCGCGACAGGCTCGCAAGCAGCAGCGGATGCGGCACCGGGCGCTCATCGTGGGCGGCGGAGAGGTCGGGGCGCTGCTCGCCCGCACGCTGATCGACCGCCCGGAGTCCGGGCTGGTCCCGATCGGTTTCCTGGACGACGATCCGCTGCTGGCCCTCGAGGACTGGCCGGTGCGCCACCTGGGCGGCAACCGGGACCTCCTCGACGTGGTCCGCAGGTGGGACGTCGACCACATCATCGTGGCGTTCGGGTCGGCGCGGGAGGCGGCCGTCGTCGACGTGCTGCGGGAGTGCGACCGCCTCGCCTGCGAGCTCCTGTTCGTCCCGCGCTTCTACGAGGTGCACTCCACCGGCCGTGACATGGAACTGGTCTGGGGGATCCCCCTCGTGCGCATGCGCCGGGCGCCGTTCCGCAGCTTCTCGTGGCGGCTCAAGCGTGCACTGGACGTCGCGTTCTCGGTCGTCGCCATGCTCTTCCTCGCGCCCGTACTCGCGGCCTGCGCCCTCGCGGTCCGGCTGAGCATCGGTTCACCGATCCTCTTCCGGCAGGAGCGGGTGGGCCTGGACGGCCGGCCGTTCACCCTGCTCAAGTTCACCAGCCTGCGGCCGGTCGACTCGTCGGAGTCGGCACGGCACTGGAACATCGCACACGACGACCGCCTGACGCCCGTGGGCAAGCTGCTGCGGCGCACCTCGCTGGACGAACTACCTCAGCTGTGGAACATCGTGCGCGGGGACATGAGCCTCGTCGGGCCGCGTCCCGAGCGCCCGTACTTCGTCGACGAGTTCACGCAGAAGTTCCCGCGGTACATGGCCCGGCACCGGGTGCCCGCCGGGCTCACGGGCACCGCCCAGGTGCACGGGCTCCGGGGCGACACGTCGATCGCCGACCGGGCGCGCTTCGACAACTACTACATCGAGAACTGGTCGCTGTGGGAGGACGTCAAGATCCTGCTGCGCACCGTCTCGCAGGTCCTCGGAGGGGCCGGGCGATGAGCACAGCAGAGGCCGCGCAGGACGTCGCGCCGCAGGGGGCGCACGCCGACGAGCTGGTGACCGTGGTCATCCCGGCTCGCAACGAGGAGCGCGCCATCCGCGACTGCGTCGCCTCCATCCAGGCGCAGACGCACCGCAACCTGCAGATCATCGTGGTGGACGGGGACTCCGAGGACGGCACCGCGGGCGTCGTGAAGGAGATCGTCGACGCCGACCCCCGCGTCGAACTCGTCGTCAACCCGCAGCGGGTCATCCCCGTGTCGCTCAACATGGCCGTCCAGGCCGCCAGGGCGCGCTGGCTGGTGCGGGTGGACGCCCACGCCACGGTTCCGCCGGACTACGTGGCCCGGGCACTGAGCCATCTCGTCACCGGCCGCTGGGGCGGCGTCGGCGGCCGCAAGGACGGGGTCGGCCGGACCGCCGCGGGGCGTGCGGTGGCCGCGGCCATGGCGTCGCGCTTCGGTGTCGGCGGCTCCACCTACCACCACGGCACCACCCAGCGCACCGTCGAGCACATCCCCTTCGGGGCGTATCCGCTCGACGTCATCCGGCAGCTCGGCGGCTGGGACGAGCGCCTGCGGGTGAACCAGGACTTCGAGTTCGACTACCGCGTGCGCGAGGCCGGCCACGAGCTCCTCTTCGATCCGCAGCTGCGCATCGACTGGGAGTCCCGGCAGTCCGTGCCGGCCCTCTTCAGCCAGTACCGGCGGTACGGGCACGGCAAGGTGCGGGTCGCCCGCCTCCACCCGGCGTCCCTGCGGGTGCGGCACCTGGCCGCGCCGGCCCTGGTCGCCACGGCGGCCACCGCGGCCGTCGTCGCCGTCCGCCGGCCCGGCCGCGCCGCGGCGATGATGGCGCCCTACGTCGTCGCTCTCGGCCTGGCCAGCGCCCGCACCGCACGCACCCTCGACCGGGAGGCCAAGCCCTGGGTGGCGCCGGCCTTCCTGGCCATGCACGTCGGCTGGGGCCTGGGTTTCTGGAAGGGCGTGGCCGAGGCCGCGCAGGAGAGACTGCGCGGCCCCGGCCGGATGCACTGACCTTCCTTCCTCGAGGGGGCATCAGCCTCCTCGAGGGAGCCTCAGCCGCCGAGCCAGTCGGTGAAGCCGAACTGGCGGCCGTGGCCGGCGGTGGCGACGGGGCCGAGGGTGGTGCCGTAGGCGGCGTTGATCTCGTGCGGGATGTACTGGTTGGCGCGGTAGCGGGGGGCGTAGCCGCCGTTGTTCTTCAGGAACTCTCCGGCGCGCAGGAGGGCGTTGTCGTTCCACTGCCAGACGTCGGTGTAGCCGGCCTGCTGGAGGATGCGGGCGGTGAGGGTGGCGCCGCCGAGTGCTTCCCAGGAGTAGGTGAGTCCGGTGCTGTCGGGGGTGCTGCCTGCGCTGCGGCTGATGTCCTCGACCAGGGCGCCGCTGCGGGCGCCGCAGTCGGCGGGGTTGATGGGCACCCATTCCTTGCCGCCGCAGGCCCAGGCGGCTTCGAAGTCGCCGGTGGGCTGGAAGCCGGCGTAGGCGGAGCGGTCGCCGGTGAAGCCGCGGAAGACGGTGGCTGCGCGCTGGAGGTCGGTGGTGTCGTCGAGGTAGGCGCTGATGGCCACGCGGGTGGACATGGCCCAGGTGCCCCAGTTGTTGGCGCTGTTCTCGCTGGTGCCGCTGATGGTGGTCCAGCGGCCGTGGCCGCCGATGTCGTGGGTGCGCATGCCGCCGAGCCAGGTGGTGAAGGCGGTGTCGCGGTAGCCGACGAGGTCGGCGGCGGTGGCGTAGCCGGCCAGTTGGCGGCTGACGGACAGGACGCGGGCGCCGGACAGCGATGCCGTGGGCAGTTGCCGGAGGACCGAGACGACGTGGTCGCGGTGGGCGGTGTCGCCGGTGCGGGCGGAGACCAGGGCGGCGGCCAGGGTTCGTGCGGCGTGGGTGTTGTCCTGATCGGCGAGGTTCACCCCGCCGGAGCGGTCCTTGGCGGCCTTGACCACGGCGTCCCAGGCGGGCCCGGAGGTGGGCCGCGCAGCCAGCTCCGCCGCACCCAAGAGCATGCCGCCGTCCCCCGTGTCGGGAGCCGGCGCCACTGCGTCGGCCGCGACGCCCCCGGCCGCGCGCACCTCGGTGACCGAGGTGGCGGCGGCCGGCGAGGTGTCCGCGAGGGGAACAGGGACAGCCGACGGCTCCGGTGCCGGCGACTGCGCGGCGAGCATCGTCGTCGCCTGTGCGGCCGGCGCCGCGATCCCGAGCCAGTCGGTGAAGCCGAACTGGCGGCCGTGGCCGGCGGTGGCGACGGGGCCGAGGGTGGTGCCGTAGGCGGCGTTGATCTCGTGCGGGATGTACTGGTTGGCGCGGTAGCGGGGGGCGTAGCCGCCGTTGCTCTCGAGGAACTCTCCGGCCCGCAGGAGGGCGTTGTCGTTCCACTGCCAGACGTCGGTGTAGCCGGCCTGCTGGAGGATGCGGGCGGTGAGGGTGGCGCCGCCGAGTGCTTCCCAGGAGTAGGTGAGTCCGGTGCTGTCGGGGGTGCTGCCTGCGCTGCGGCTGATGTCCTCGACGAGGGCGCCGCTGCGGGCGCCGCAGTCGGCGGGGTTGATGGGCACCCATTCCTTGCCGCCGCAGGCCCAGGCGGCTTCGAAGTCGCCGGTGGGCTGGAAGCCGGCGTAGGCGGAGCGGTCGCCGGTGAAGCCGCGGAAGACGGTGGCGGCGCGCTGGAGGTCGGTGGTGTCGTCGAGGTAGGCGCTGATGGCCACGCGGGTGGACATGGCCCAGGTGCCCCAGTTGTTGGCGCTGTTCTCGCTGGTGCCGCTGATGGTGGTCCAGCGGCCGTGGCCGCCGATGTCGTGGGTGCGCATGCCGCCGAGCCAGGTGGTGAAGGCGGTGTCGCGGTAGCCGACGAGGTCGGCGGCGGTGGCGTAGCCGGCCAGTTGGCGGCTGACGGACAGGACGCGGGCGCCGGACAGCGATGCCGTGGGCAGTTGCCGGAGGACCGAGACGACGTGGTCGCGGTGGGCGGTGTCGCCGGTGCGGGCGGCGACCAGGGCGGCGGCCAGGGTGCGGGCGGCGTGGGTGTTGTCCTGGTCGGTGAGGTCCACCCGGCCGGAGCGGTCGGCCGCGGCCTTGACCACGGCGTTCCAGGCGGGGCCCGAGGTGGGGCGCGCGGCCAGATCCGCCGCGCTCATCAGCATCCCGCCTGGCAGTGCGGTCGTCGCGGCGGCACCGCGCACGTCCGACGGTGCCGGGGCCGCGTGAGCAGCGGCGCTCACGCCCGCCTCGGTCGAACCGCCCTGGGGCACGGCGGCGAAGGTGCCCGGCGCGACGATCAGCGCGAGGGCGCAGCCGACGGAGAAGCCGGCGATCCGGCTGCTCACACGTGTCCGCCCTCGTCGGGCGGTGCCGTGCTCCTGCCGGTCCCTGCGGCGGGCCTGGAGCCTCGTCCCGGCGCCGGCCTCGACCAGGGGTGCCCCCGCGGGCTCGGCGTGGAGCCGTGCGGACCGCTGCTTCGGCAGCTCGACGACCGGCAGCACCGCGGTGACGCCCCGGGGCGGCACCACTCCTGCGCGATGCGGCGGGACGGGAGGCATCCCCGCGCGACGGATGACCATCGCCGGGTCGTCCGCATCGCGCCGGTGGGTCCGGTGCGGTGTCGAAGGGGCGGCGATCCGATCGAGGAAGTCCTCGATGTCGTCGCGGTTGCGGTGGCGGCCCATGCCGTCTCCTCGGTGCTTGTTTCGGGAAGATCCAGCACGGCCGCCCACCCCTCTCGGCGCGGCACACTCGGGGTGGCGGCACGAGCGAACGCGGGGGAATCGTCCAGCCTGTCCGGTCACAACATGGACCGAACGTGACTAGCGGGTGACTCCGTGCTGTCGTAACCGTACCGTAACCCAGAGTGGCCGAGGGGGGAAGAGTTTGATTTCGACTTCACTTCACGGGCCTCCTGCCGAGGGCCCGCCTCCTCCGGCGCGTCATCGGCGGGCCTGGCGATGTCGCCGCGAGGCGCGGAGTGGCGCCGTCCCGACCAGGACCTGCCCGCTCCCCGGAGGTCCCGCTCGATCGGGCTATTCCGCGCCTGCTCGTAGGGAACGGGGCCGTCCCGCCGGTAGCCTGCAGCCGTGACCTGGCTGATTACCGGTGGAGCGGGCTACATCGGCGCGCACGTGGTCGACGCCATGACGCGTGCGGGTGAGCGGGTCGTCGTGCTCGACGACCTCTCCACGGGGGACCGCGCCCGGATCGCCGGCGTCGACGTCGTCGTCGGCTCGGTCAGCGACGCCCCCCTCGTCGCCCGGGTCCTCCGCGACCACGGCGTGCGCGGGGTGGTCCACATCGCGGCCAAGAAGCAGGTCGAGGAGTCCGTCCGGCTCCCCCTCTACTACTACAAGGAGAACGTGGAGGGACTGCGCGTCCTGCTCGATGCCGCCGTCGACGCCGAGGTGGAGTCGTTCCTCTTCTCCTCGAGCGCAGCCGTCTACGGGGCCCCCGATCTCGCTCTGGTGACCGAGGCGGTCGAGTGCCGGCCGGTGAATCCCTACGGGGAGACCAAGCGGGTGGGGGAGCGCATGGTGGAGGCGGTCGCAGCAGCCACAGGCCTGCGGTTCGCGAACCTGCGCTACTTCAACGTGGCGGGCAGCGCGAGACCCGACCTCGCCGACCGCGGCTGCTCCAACCTGGTCCCGATGGTGTTCCAGCAGCTGAGCCTCGGCCGGGCGCCCCAGATCTTCGGCGATGACTACCCCACTGCCGACGGCACCTGCATCCGTGACTTCGTCCACGTGGCCGACATCGCGTCCGCGCACGTCGCAGCCGCCCGGGCGCTGTCGGAGGGGCAGCTCACCGCACTGACCGCGAACATCGGGCGGGGTGAGGGCGTCTCGGTCCGGGAGATGGTGACCATCATCCGCGATGTCACCGGGACCGCGGCCGAGGACTGGGCCGAGCCGGTCCTGCAGGCGCGCCGCCCCGGCGACCCCGCCCGGGTCGTCGCCTCCGCGGACCACATCCGGGGGAGCCTCGGCTGGCGGGCGGAGTACGGCGTCGAGGAGATGGTCCGATCGGCCTGGGAAGGCTGGACCAGCCAGAGCTCTGACCGATCCGCCCTCCCCCCGGCTCGAGGGACTGCATGAGAGAGACCTGGATGCGGATCACCGCATCGATCGCTGCCCTGCTCGCCATCGTGGCGTTCGCCGCCCTCCGGCCGTGGGAGTCCGACGAGCCGCAGGACGAGCCGGGGACGGTCACCGTCCTCGCCGTCGGCGACATCGCCCGGTGCGGCAGCGACGCAGACGAGCAGACCGCCGAGCTGGTGCAGCGGTACCCGTCGGCCGCCGTGCTGGCACCGGGGGATCTGGCCTACAACAGCGGCACCGCGGAGGAGTTCGCGGAGTGCTACGACCCCGTCTGGGGACAGTTCAACTCCCGGCTCTACCCGGTGCCCGGGAATCACGACTACGGGACCGATGACGCCGCCCCGTACTTCGACTACTTCGGCCAGCGGGCCGGCGAGCCGGGCAAGGGCTGGTACAGCTTCGACCTGGGGGCGTGGCACGTGGTCGCCTTGAACAGCAACTGCTTCGCCGTGGCCTGCGACGAGGGGTCCGAGCAGGAGCAGTGGCTGCGCGCCGACCTCGAGGCCGACGACTCCCGCTGCACCCTGGCGTTCTGGCACGCGCCCCGCTTCAGCTCCGGCCGCCATGACGGCACGCGGTCGGTGGAGGACCTGTGGCAGGTCCTGCTCGACCACGACGTCGAGCTGCTGCTCTCCGGTCACGAGCACCTCTACGAGCGCACGGCGCCGCTGGATGCCGACGGGGCGGTCGACGAGTCCGCCGGCGTCCGGCAGTTCGTCGTCGGCACCGGGGGAGGCAACTTCTACGAGATCGAGGAACGGATGCCCGGGAGCGAGGCGGCCATCACCGACGCCCTGGGCGTGCTGCGGCTGTCGCTCGGCGAGGACAGCTACGAGTGGGACTTCCTGCCGGTGACCGAGGACGGCACGGACGACCGGGGGTCGGACCAGTGCAGGTGACCGCCGTGCACCGGCGTGCCGGCGGGCGCGTTCCGGGCGGATCCCTGACGTATCCTTCGCTCTTCGTCCAGCCCGGACCCGGTCCTGGATCCCGCCGATTCGACCGACGTAGGGACTGATCATGACAGCGGCGGGAGCACGCCACGACGCGGGAGACGAGAAGCCGATGACAGGTACGGGGACCGACGCCGTCGGCGCTCTGCGGTGGGGTCTGCAGCGTTACTTCCCGGTCTTCCTCGCCTGCCTGCTGCTCGGCGGGCTGCTCGCGCCGTTCGCCGTGCTGCGCGTGGAGTCCCCGGCGGAGGCCGACGCGCTGGTGATCGCGCAGCGCCTCGACATGGATCTGGAGGCGCTCGCGCGGTACGGCGAGGCGGTGTTCAACAACGGCCCGGTGGCGCAGGCGGTCGCCGGCCGGTACGGCGCCGGCGGCGACTTCCAGGACGTCATCCCCGACCGGGTGAGCCTGCTGGCGACGCAGGACTCCATCGTCTTCGAGGTGACCGGTCGCGATCCGGACCCCGATGTGGCCGCCGGCATCGCGAACACCGCCGCGGAGGCCTTCGTCGAGGAGCTCAACTCCGCAGGTGTCGGGGTCGGCATATTCGCGGTGCAGAGCCCGGCAGTGCCGCCGGCGGAGGCGCCCTCGGGCACCTCGACCACCGTCGCAACCGCCGTCGGCATCGCCGCCGGACTCCTCCTGGGGCTGGTCGCCGTGTCGCTCCTGCTCGTCGTCCGCCGGCCGGTCATCACGCCGCAGGACGCCGAGGAGGCCACCGGGGTGCGTGCGCTGGGTGTCGTGGCCGTCCCCGGCACCAAGCGCGGGCAGGTCGCGCCCCCGCACGCCTTCGCCGGTCTCATTCCGGTGTGCCGGCGCCTGCTGGCGCTGTCGATGCCGACCATCCTGCTGTTGAGCCGGCCCCGGGAGGAGTCCGCCCGCCGCAGCCTGAGCGTCGCCCTCGCGCAGATCCTCATGCGGGTCCGCGACATCCACTACGTCGGCGCACCGGAGGACGAGGCCGCGGTCGAGGGCGCCCACGGGGACCGGCCGGGGAGCCCGCGAGCGGAGCGGTTGCCCGCCGCGCACCACCGTCAGGGTGCCGACCCGGACATGACGGTCATCGACGGGAACCACCCCCTCGCGCTCGTGCAGCCGCCGGACGTCACGGCGAGCGTCCTGGTCGTGCCCGAGGGCATCAGCGCCGCGGCGCTGCGCACCGCCGTCGTGGAGCACCTCGGTGGCAGTGCCGAGCCCCGGATCCTGCTGGTCAAGCCGGCCGCCCGGTGGAAGGGTGCGTCGTCCGACCGCGCGGCCGGGGACGAGCAGGAGCCCGTGCATGCGGAGCAGGACGCGGGTCAGAGGATCTGATGGCCGCATCCCCCGTGCCGTCGGCCGGGCACCATCGCGGTTCGGCGGAGGACGAGCAGGCCCGGGACGTCGAGGACGCGATCGTGCGCCGTGTCGCCGAGGGCGCCGCGGAGTGGTTTCCCCAGGTCCGGACCGGAGGCGCGCCGCGGCTGCGGCGGCTCGTCGTCCGGCCGCGGGCCGCCCTGTACGCCGTCCACCTCGACGAGTCGCCCGTGCCCCACGTCCTGGCCAAGCTCCGGCGGGACGCGCCGGGCGACGTGACCGGCCGCTGGGCCGGCACGCGTCCCCGGCTGGCCACCGGCCCGCTACCGACGTCGGAGACCGCGGCCCTGGAGTTCCGGGGGCTGTCCGCCATCTCGGCGATGATCGAGCCGGACGATCCCGAGCTCACCGCGGTCCGGCCACTGGCCCTCCTGCCCGACGCAGACACCATCCTCATGGACTACGTGGAAGCCGACACGCTGCGCGACCGGATGCTGGGTCGTAGCCGGCTCCCGCTCGCCCGGCCCGGGTGGCGCCGCGGCCCGGAGGACGGCCAGTGGCAGCAGGTCGGCGCATGGTTGCGGCGCTACCAGCAGACGATGCCCACGACCGAGGTGCCCGCCCGGCAGGCCAGGCGCGAGGAGGTGGTCGAGCGGATCACCGCTTACGGCGAGTACCTCGGCGCGCGGCTCGGCCATCGGGCGGTGGGGGACATCGCCCGCAGGGGCGCCGAGCTCGCGTCCGCGGTCCTGCCGGAGCGACTGCCGCTGGCCGTGGTCCACGGGGACTTCGCACCGCGGAACGTGTTCGTGTTCCCCGACGGTCGTTCGGCCGTCTTCGATCCCATGCCCCGTTCGGCCGCACCCCGCTTCGATGACCTCGCCGCCGCGCTGGTCGCCATGCGACTGCTGGGGGTCCAGCTGCACACGCGCGGAGCGGCGTTCAGCCGGCAGGACCTCGCCCGGCGCGAGCGGGAGCTGATCGACGGCTACTTCGGCGACGAACAGCCCGCCCTGGCCGAGCTGCACTGCTACCAGCTGTTGCTGACCCTGGACCGCTGGTCCGCGCTGGTGGAGGAGCGTCCCGCCGGCGCCCGAGGGCAGCTGCGGCGGATGTCGGTGCGGTGGGCGTCGGGGTTCCTGCGCGGTGAGGCCGGCCGCCTGGCCGACCTGGTCGAGCGCGAGACCGCCGGGCCGCTGCCACGCTGACCGGACGGGCGTCACTCTCCTGCGGGGCTCGACGCGTCAGCGGAGCCAGTCGCTGAAGCCGAACTGGCGGCCGTAGCCGGCCGACCGGACCGGTCCGAGGTCCACGCCGTAGGCCGCGTTGATCTCGTGCGGGATGTACTGCAGCACGGAGTACTCGGGTGGGTAGCCGCCGTTGTCCTCGACGAACTGCGCGGCGCGGAGCAGTGCCTGGTCGCCCCACGACCACACGTCGCGGTAGCCGGCGCGCTCGAGCAGGCGGGCGCTCAGCGTCGCTCCGCCGAGCACCTCCCAGGAGTACATCAGTCCCTCGTCGTCCACCTGGGGATAGGAACCGGAGCTGCGGCTGATGTCCTCGACGATGGCGCCACCCCGGTCGCCGCACGATGCCGGGTTGATGGGCACCCAGCCGTCGTCCCCGCATGCCCAGGTCTGGTCGAAGTCGTCGGTCCGGCGGAAGTCGTCGTACGCATCCGGTTCGCCGGTGAAACCCGCGAAGACCTCGGCGGCCCGCTCGAGGTCGCTGCCGTCACGGAGGTACGAGCTGACGGCGATGCGGGTGGCCATCGCCCACGTGCCCCAGTTGTTGGCGCTGTCCTCGCTGGTCTCGGAGATCGAGTTCCACCTGCCGTGGCCGCCGAGGTCCTCCGTGCGCATCTCGTCGATCCACGTGGTGAACTCCGCGTCGCGGTAGCCGACCAGGTCGGCGGCGAGGGCGTAACCGCCGAGCTGCCGGCCGACGGACAGCACCCGCGCTCCGGACAGTGATGCGTCCGGCAGCTCTTCGAGGACCGAGACCACGTGGTCGCGCTGCTCGGCGTCGCCGGTGCGGGCATGCACCAGGGCCGAGGCGAGGGTCTCCGCGGCATGCCGGCTGTCCTCGTCCGACAGATCGATGTCGTCGGACTGGACGTTCGCAGCCGACAGGAGCGCGTCCCACGCGTAGCCCGAGGTGGGCAGGGCCTGCAGCTCCTCTGCGGTGGTCAGCGCGCCCGGCACCCTGCCGCTGCCCGGGCCGAGCAGCCCGGGGACGCTCGGGTCGGGGAGGTTCGGGTCGGCGGCGTTCGGGTCGGCGGCGCTTGGCTCGGCGGGGCTGTCGGTCGCTGTGCTGACGTCCTCGTCGGGGGAGGACACGGTCTCGTCGGGCGATGAGGAGAGGGCCCACACGGTGAGCAGGATCCCCGCGGTGATCAGCGCGCCGACGAGTCCGGCGACCACCAGGCGGGCGCGCTGGGCCGGCCCACCGGGACGGCTCTGCTCAGGGGCCGGCCGCTCCGTGACGGTCTCGGGAGTTCGGTTCATGCCGTCGCCGCCACGCCTCTCCTCGCGTCCCGGGGTGAGCCACTACGATCCGGGTACACCCGATTTCCGGAACGGCCCGGCAGGGCCGTGCCGTGGCGGTGGACCATCGTCACCCCGCGCGCAGTGGCGTGCTGTCGAGGACGACGGTACCCGAGTGCGACGGCAGCCCGGTTCGCATCGTCGGCCCTGGCCAGCGGCGTGGGCCGCCACGAGCCGGACGTGGTCGGCCATCCCAGCGTGCGGCAGGGGGGACCCGAGTCGCGAGATCCCGGGCGGTCCGGCTCGGCGTCAGTGCCACGGGCGGCCGCGCAGCGCGCGCTTGGCACGCCGGGCGGTCGAGGCGAAACGCTCCGACGTGCGCACCGGGAGATACGGCCGCGCGGCCTTGATCCGCAGTGCGAGCTGCCCGTTGCCGCGGTAGATGCCGACCCGCGGAACGGCGAAGTCCTCCGGTTCCTCCCGGCCCTCGGGCAGCGCGAAGGCGTGCGTGTAGCCGGCCCGCTCGGCGGCCCGGCGCACGTGGGCCTGGTGGAGTCCGCGCGGGTAGGCGAGGAGGGTGACCGGACGACCCAGCAGGTCGCTCAGCAGCTCCCGGCTGTCCCGGAGATCGGTCACGCACTCGGCCTCGGAGAGCTCGGTGAGCCGCAGGTGCGCCCAGCTGTGCGACTGGAAGTCGACCCCCGCATCCTGCATCTCCAGGATCTGGTCCAGCGTCAGCGTGGTCAGCGGCTTCGTGCCCGGGGTGTCGACCCAGTCGACCGGCTGACCCTGGGGAGTCAGGGTCTGTGCCACGAGGAACACCGTGGCCGGCAGTCCCGTCCGCCGGATCACCGGCAGCAGGTGCTCGTGGAGGGCGGCGAAGCCGTCGTCGAAGGTGAGGGCGGCCTCCCCGGAGGGCAACCGCCCGGACGCGTCGAGGCGGGGGAGGGCGTCGGCGAGCGGCAGCAGGCGCCGATGCCGCTGCAGCCAGGCGGCCTGCTGGAGGAAGGCGTCGGGCTCGACCGCCAGCGGGGACTCCCAGCCGCATTCCACCGAGTGGTAGCAGAGGATGGTCATCGGGTGACCGGCCGCAGCTCGGCGTACAGCGCCGACACGGCGGCAGCCGTGACGGCGCTGGAGAACCGCTCCGTGACGCGCTCCCGGCCGGCGGCACCCATCCGCCGTCGCAGCTCCGAGTCGGTGAGCAGCGGCTCCAGTGCGGCGGCGAGCTTCTCCGGGTCCTGCGCCGGGACGACGTACCCGGTCGTGCCGTCGGAGACGGCCCGCCCGACGTCCCCGACGTCGGTGGCCACCACCGGCAGTCCGGCGGCCATGGCCTCGAGGACCGACAGCGGCATCGCCTCCCACCAGGACGGCAGGCAGAACACGTCGGCGTCGGCGTAGGCCTCGTGCATCTGCTCCGGCGGCCGGCTGCCGAGGGCCTTCACGTCGTCGTCCATCGCGGCCCTGACCGCGGCTTCCGCGCTCGGCCCCTCGTCAGGAGTGCCGCCGACGAGGAGCAGCTCATGCCGGACACCTCTCTCCCGGAGCAGGCGCGATGCCTCGAGGAGGTCCACCACGCCCTTGCGGGGGGTGAGCAGCCCGACGTACAGGATCCTCGGCGGCTGGTGCTCCTGCCGCTCGGTGGGTTCCCCCACGGGGACACCGTTGTCGACGAGGACCACCCGCTCGGGCGGTGCGACCGTCTCCAGGATCTCCCGGCCGGCCGTCCACACGGCGACCATGCGGTCGGCGGGCCGGAGCGCCAGCCGCATCAGCCGGCGGCGCCCCGGGGAGTTCAGCCAGGACTGCAGGCCTCCGCCGTGGGCGTGCAGGACCACGGCGCACCCCCGGGTCCGTGCTGCGCCAGCGAGGAGACCGGCGCGGAGGGCCGTGACCGCGGGGGCGAGGGCGGAGTGGATGTGCACGATGTCCCGGTCGCCCGCGGCGCGCCACACCGCGACGACGTCCTGCAGGGTGCGGCGGGCGTTCGACAGCGAGAGCCGCCCGCCCTCCGGTGTCCCCGTGTGCGCGAGGTTGAGGAACCGCAGGTCGTGCTCCTCCCGGAGCCGGCTGGTCAGCAGGGTCTCCAGGAAGGTGGGGATGCCGCCCCGATCGGGCGCGCCCTTGCCGACGAGCAACACTCTGCTCATGTGCTGATGTCTCCGGGAGGTCGTAGGGCCGGCTGGACGAGGGCCGCGGGGGCTGCGGACGTTACCGGCCGGGGCCCCGGCCCGGCAGCCGCCGTCGTGCGCATCGCCCTAAGCGGTGAAGCGCGCCCACGAACCCACGCGCACCGACGACTCCCGGTTACCGTGTGACACGCCGCCTCGGCGAATCGAGATGAGGGATCAGCGCGTGAACGCGGAACGGTCGTCGTACGCAGGGCGGCTGCTGTGGTGCCTGCAGCACTACGCGTGGGTGGTCGTCGTCGCCTTCCTGGCCCTCGCCGCGGCCCCGCTCATGCTGGCACCGAGCGCGCCCACCTACCAGGCCGACGCGCTCGTCGTCGCCCGGGACTTCACCTTGTCCCCGGACGCGCTGCCGGACCTCGCCGAGACGATGTTCGCCAACGGTGCGGTGGAGGCGGCCGTCACCGCGGACCCCGCGGTGCAGGACGACGCGGATCTCGTCCCGGATCGCCTGTCGGTGCTGGCTCCCGAGGACTCCATCGCGCTGATCGTGCAGGCCCGGGACGCGGACGCCGCGACCGCGGTGCGGATGGCCAACCTCGCCGCTGCAGCGTTCAGGGGCGAGCTGAACGCGGCCGGCGCCGGCGTCGGCGAGTTCTTCGTCCAGGCTCCGGCGATCCTGCCCACCGACCCCCTCCCCGAGCTGCGGCCCGAGCTGCGGGCCGTCCTCGGTGGCCTGGCCGGTCTGGCGCTGGGGCTCGGGGTCGTCGCGCTCCTGGCGGCGATCCGCAAGCCGGTGATCACCTTCGAGGACGTCGAGGCCACGGCCGGCGTCCCTCTCTTGGGCACGGTGCAGCTGCGGCGCAGGTCCGCGACCGCCCACACCGGGCCGTGGGGGGTGCGCGGCATCGCCGGGGTGACGCGCTGGCTGTCCGCGGTGCCTCCGGGGCGGCTGCGCCTGGTGGGCCCGGCGACCGACGGGGACTCCTCGGAGTCCTGGATCCGCGACCGCCTGTTCGTGATGCTCGGGGTGGCCCTGTCGAGGTCGCGCCCGGTGCGCCTTGAGGGCCCGCCGCACCTGGTCGACGCCGTCCAGCGCCTGGGCGGCGGCCCTCGGAAGCTCCCGAGGACGCAGGACACCGCCGGTGACCGCGGCGCCGAACTCGTGCTGATCCATGACGACTCCCCGGTCGGGCTGGTCGACCCCACGTCGAGCAACGTCTCCGTCGTGGCTGTCGTCCGGCGCGGGGCGTCCCAGAGCGCGCTGCGCGCCCTGACCGGCGACTACGTGGGCGGGATACTGCTCGGCGTGGTGCTGGTCGACGTCAAGCCGGGCGGCCGCCGTCCCGAGCGGCAGCCGGTCCGGGCGCCGTCGGCCAACCGCGCTCCGGCGAGCAGTCACAAGGCTGTCGCTGACGTCGCGGAGCCGGGTCGGGCATGAGGCTCGGACGGTTGCTCGCGACCGGTACGGCGGTCGCGCTCGTCTGGCCCGCGGTCCTGACGGCCGGGACCACGATCCCGGCGGCCGCGGCGCCGGAGGCTGCGCAGACCTATCCCGGCCCGGCGTACAGCGCCGACTTCCCGACGACGCCCACGGCCGAGGCGAACCAGACCAAGCTCTGGTTCCACGCGGGCGCCTGGTGGGCACTCCTCCTCGAGCCGACCGGCCGCACCGTGCGCGTGCACGAGTTGATGCCCGACCACTCGTGGCGGCCCACCTCCGCGATCGTGAACGCCGACACGGGCGCGGTCGGTGACGCCTTGCACGACGGCGATCTGGTCCACGTCGCCACGCGGACCGCCGACGAGGCGCTGCGGTACGTCCGCCTCTCCTTCGACCCCGCCGCTCGGGACTACCGGGTCGGCGTGCCCAGTCTCATCACCCCCCGGGGCTCCCTCGAGCCCGCCAGCCTCGCCGAGGACACGACCGGGAGGCTGTGGGCCGCCTACGCCTCCTACAGCGACGTCCTGATCAGCTACAGCGACGACGGCGGACTGACCTGGGCGCCGCTGGAGTCCATCGCCGCCACGGGCACCGGGCAGGACTCGGAGATGGCCGCCCTCGTGTCCTACGACGACCGGGTCGGCCTGATGTGGTCCGACCAGCGGACCGGCACCTTCGAGTTCGCGTCGCACCAGGACGGTGACGCCCCCACCGCCTGGGTGAGGGAGACGGTCCCCCCCGGGCCCGCTGGGGCCAACGACCACATCAGCCTCACCCGGATCCCCGGCGAACCGTCGGACAGCCTGGTCGCCGCGGTGATGACCTCGGCGCAGGAGACGGGAGAGTCGATCGACGCGCCGCTGACCGAGGTGCTGGTCCGGCGCCCAGGGGGGCAGTGGTCGCGAACCACCGTCTCGACGGTCGCCGACGACCTCTACAACCCCGTGGTCGCAGTGGAGGAGTCGACCCGGACCCTGCACGTGTTCATGTCCCTGTACGGCAGCATCGTCGCCAAGCGGGCGTCCTGGGAGGATGTCCGCTTCCCGTCCGGACAGGGACAGCTGGTCGTGAACGGTGCGGACACCGACGTGGCCGACGGGCCCGAAGCCGGGCTGGTGGACCCGACGGTCGGCCAGGAACCGGTCAACGCAGGATCCGGACTCGTGGTGCTGGCCAGTGACCGGCGGGACAAGGACTACCGCCACGCGGAGGTGCCGATCGGCTCCGGGATCCCTCCTGCCGATCCGGATGACAGCACCCCGCCGGAGGCCCCCGCGACGCTGCAGGCCAGCGTCCTGTCGCCCACCGAGGTGGTCCTGACCTGGCCGGCGGCCACGGACGGGAACCGGTGGTGGCCGGCCGCCGACGGCGTCCCCGTCGGGTCGTACGTCGTCTCCCGCGACGGCGCCGAGATCGGCACGGTGTCGTCGACATCGTTCGTGGACCAGGATGCCCGCCCGGAGACCGAGGACGCCGCGACCGTCGTCACCTATGACGTGCAGGCGGTCGACGCCTCGGGGAACAGGTCCCCGGCCGCTCGCGTCGAGGTCCAGCTGCCGGCCCTGTCCGGGTCGGACCTGCCGCTGTTCGCCGGGGTAGGGCTGCTGGCGCTGGCCGCGCTCGCCGCCGGTGTCGCCGTCTACCGCCGGTACGTGCCGGCGGCGCCGCAGGACGCCCAGGAGGACGAGGCGCTCACGGCTGGTGACGCACCTCTGACCCCGTCGCGGTGAGCCCTTCCGCATCGCGCATCCTCTTCGTCGCTCGGAAATCACTCACCGCAGTCGCCGCGCCTGACGCGCCTCCGGCGCGGTAACCGATCGGAGACATCCGCCCCTCCCGTTGTCACACATCTGGGTGAATGACCCCGATCGGCGACGCACGGTGACGAGGAGCGACATGAACGAACGGCGACGGCCGTCCCGCTACGTCCGGAGCCGGCTCGTCCGGACCGGCGCCGGCGTGCTCCTGCCGCTCTCGTTGTTCTTTCTGCTGTTCGGTGCAGCCACGTTCGTGATGAAAGAAGTCGTGAGCCCCGCGCGGCCCTCCGTCGCCGTGGCGAACGAGGACTTCCCGGCCCCGAGCGGGGTCGACGACGACCACCTCGAGCTGCTCGGGGAGCTGGAGCCACCTCCTCGGGACAGCAACCTCGCGGGTGTGGTGGGCGCGCCGGTGCTGGAAGCGACCGAGGAACTCCGGGACGGGGGCTTCCCCGTCGTCCTCGTGGAGGACGTGCGCAGCGACGTCGACCCGGGCGACGTCACGGCTGTCGCCACCAGCGACGAGCGGGTCGTCGTCTTCTTCGCGTCTCCGCCGGCCCGGCCGGGGACGACGGCCGCCGCCGGCCCCGCGCTCTCGTCCCTGGGCGGCGACGACGGTGTGTCGATCCTCGCCGCTCCGGCACCGGCCGGGCCGGGCCTGAGCACGCCGGGAGGGTTGGTGGCCCTTTCGCCCGACCCCACGCCTTTCCCGGGGGATCCGGTGCCCACTCCGGGCCCGCAGCCGGACGCACAGCCGGCCCCCACCCCGGCCCCGACGCCGGGCCCGACTCCCACGCCGGTCCCGACTCCCACGCCGGTCCCGACCCCGACGCCGGGTCCGACTCCGGACCCGACGCCGACGCCGACCCCGGACCCGACCCCGGACCCGACCCCGACCCCGACGCCGACCCCGGACCCGACTCCCACTCCGACGCCGGACCCGACTCCCACGCCGACGCCGGACCCGACTCCCACGCCGACGCCGGACCCGACTCCCACGCCGACGCCGGACCCGACTCCCACGCCGGACCCGACTCCCACGCCGACGCCGGACCCGACTCCCACGCCGACCCCGACCCCGGACCCGACTCCCACGCCGGACCCGACTCCGACGCCGGCTCCGACGCCGGAGCCGACCGCGACCCTGGCTCCCGAGCCCACCCCGGCCCCGGAGCCCAGCCAGGAGCCGACCGCGACCCTGGCCCCTGAGCCCACCGCCACCCCGACCCTGGAACCGGCTCTCTAGCCGATCACCGCGCCATCCGCCGAGCCGGTGCCGGCAGCCCCTGACCCATCAGGCTCCGTCGATGCCGGTCTGAACTGTCGGACCGGCGCCTGCTCGTGCCCCCGTTGGAGTGGTTGCGGTCTCCGGCGGGCTGACGGAACGCCACCGTGTGGCAGACTCCGAGGTCCGTGCCCGCAGCGAGGCGACGTTTGCGTGGACGGCGGACCGAGCAGGTCACGGACAGACGGGAGCCGACGCGCGTGATGCCGACGCCCCTCCTCGTGGTGGCGCTGACGCCCCTCGTGGTGGCGTACCTGATCGCCGCCTTCCGGGACCCGCTGCGCTGGGTGCTCCCGCCGTACGCGGCATCGCTGCCGTTCAGCTCGCTGCTCTCCGTCGGTCCGGAGCCGTTCGGCTCGGCGTCCTCGGTGCTCGGGATGCTGCTCGGTGCGGCACTGCTCATGCAGTTGGTCACCACGCAGCGCGGCAACCCGCGTCTCTCCGTGGTGGTGCCGATCTGGCTGACGTTCCTCGCGCTCACGGCGTTGTCGTTCCTCTGGACCATCGGCCGGACGGTCACCATCGACGGCGTGATCGTGCTCGCCAGCCTGGTCATCCTGTTCGTGGCCCTGGCACTCTCGCGATTCGACCGGATCGCACTGCGGCGGTTCGAGAACGCGGTGATGGCCGGGGGGCTGCTGGTCGTCGGTTACGGCCTGTACCAGGTGCTGTTCGCCGGCGGTCTGCCCACCACGATCGGAGGCACCGCCCGTTTCGGCGACGACCTCCTCGACGCCAACAACCAGGCGGCCGCCCTGCTGCTGCCGTTGGTGATCGCGGCGGGCCGATCGCTCAGCGGCGCACGATCCTCGCGACTGCTCCACGGAGCGGCGACGGTCCTGCTGCTCCTGGGCATCCTGCTGACGGGGTCCCGAGGTGGACTGATCGCCTCGATGGTGGCGATGGCGGCAGTCCTCGCCCTGTCGGCCGGACGGGGGGCGCTCAAGGTCGCGGTCGCCGCCATCGCGGCCCTCCTCCTGGTGACCCTCCTCGTGATCAGGCCGTTCGGTGTGGGCGACCGTCTGTTCGAGCGGGGCGAGTCCTCCTCAGGCCGGACGGACATCTGGACCGTGGGGTTGCACTCGTGTGACGAGTACTGCCTGTTCGGTGCCGGATGGGGCACCTTCCCGCTCGTCTACAAGGAGCAGCTGGCGAAGGTCCCCGAGGCGCAGGCCGGCGGCGGCCGTCCGGCCTACGAGGCGCACAACATCTACCTGCTCGCGCTGGTCGAGGTCGGCGTCCTCGGGCTGGCGCTGATGGTGCTGGGGCTGGGGGCCGGGCTGAGGACCGCCCTACGCCTGCCGGTGGGGCTCCGGGGCCCGCCCGCGGCCGCGCTGATGGGCCACCTCGTCTCCTCGTTCTTCCTGTCCAACCTGGAGTACAAGTTCTTCTGGGCGATGCTCGCCTACATCGTGATCGCGGAGTCCGTGGCCGTGATGGAGCGGTCCGGCTCCCGATCGGCGGCGGGCCATCCTCAGCTGTCGGCCACACCGGTGCGCGAACTGGCGGCCCGCCCGGCCTGACGGTCGTCGCCCGGCCGGTCGGTGATGCGTGGCCGGTCGGTGATGCCGGCACGAGCCTCAGCCGGTCGTTGCGCGAGCACTTCTTCGTACACCTGTGTGAAGTACTCCGCCCGGCTGTCCCAGTCGAACGTCGCCATGTGCCTTCTCCCTGCTGCTCCCATGCGGACGCGCAGTTCCGGTTGGGTTCCGAGCAGACGGATCGCCGCCGCCAGGCCGCGCACCGAGTCCGCCGGGCCGGAGGCGGCGATGCGGATGCCGGCGTCCTCCCCGACCAGCGCGGCGGGGCCGCCCGTGTCCAGGTAGATGACGGGCCGCCCCGCCGCCATCGCCTCGAGGCACACCGAGCCGCCGGAGTCGTGCAGGCTGGGATGCACGAGCGCGTGGCATTCGCCCAGCGCCCCCATGGTCTCGTCCCGCCCGAGCCTGCCCAGGAAGCGGACCTGCCGGGCGATCCCCAGCCGCGCCGCCAGCCGCTCCAGAGACGCGCGCTCGGGTCCGTCCCCGACGATCCAGTACTCCGCGTCCGGGAGTCCGGCTGCCGCGAAGCCGGCCAGGCCGTACTGGAAACCCTTCCAGTGCAGGAGTCGAGCGATGCTGATGACCCGCAGCGGTCCCTCCGCGGCCGATGGCCGGGATCCGAGCTCATCGATCTCCCCACGCGGCAAGCAGATCCCCGGGAGCGTGCGGACCCTCGGGGCGCCCAGGGCGAGGAGCCGCGCCGAGGTCTCCTCGGTGGCCCCGTAGGCGAGCACGCTGCGTCGCGCGCTCAGGCGGACGAAGGGATCCCGTGCGCCCGCAGCGCGGATGCCGTCACGCGCGGCCTCGTACAGCCTCCCTCGTACACCCAGACCTCGGTAGTACGACGGAGGAGCCGACTCGCCACCGCCGACCGGCCCCCAGATGAGGGGTACGTGCAGCAGGCAGAGGAACGTCGGCATCCAGAACTTCATCAACGTGACGTGATGGATGAGGTGGAAGCCCACGCGGAGGTGCAGGCGCTTGGCGACGAAGTACGCCAGGACCTGCCATGGGTAGTAGTAGACGCTCCACCGCATGTGCTGTTCCTGGGTCCGGCGCCCTATCCACGACGGCAGGTCGCAGTAGACGACGTGCAGATCCGAGCAAGGACTCCGGTCCAGCTCCGAGTCGATCGCGGCTCGATTGGCGGCGCTGGTGAGCACCCAGACCTCGTGATGCTTCGCCATGGCGTGGGCGAACCCCCAGCCGGTCCCCGGATCCGATCCTCGACCGGGGCTGCAGTCGAACGCGGAGATGAGGATCCTGCGATACACCGGAGGCATGGCGCGGGAGGCTAGCGGCGCCCCTCACGGATAGGAAGGCGGACCGTGCTGGTGACCCCGACCACCGCTGCAGCTCGCGTGACGAGCCACCGGGCGTCTCCGTCGGACGAGCCGGGGAGGGCGGGTCGCCGGAGCATCAGCGGACGAGCCACCGCAGGAACTTCACCCGGCGTAGTTCGGGGAAGGAGTCGCCCAGCTCGATCGCATCGCGGCTGAGGACGAGCACCAGGAGCGAGGCGACTGCTGCGGCCAGCCCCGCCACGACCAGCCCCGGCTCCACGAGCACCTGGAATGTCCAGAGCCCGACCGCGGCCACCAGGATCACCAGGAAGCAGCGCCGGCACCGGGCGTCGATGAGGGAGGTGCCGATCGTCTTCCGGAGAGCCCACTGGTTGATCAGGTTCAGCGCCACCATGGCGCTCATGTTCGCGATCGCGACGCCCAGCCCGCCGTACCGGTGCACCAGCAGGAAGGCGAGCGCGAGGTTGAGCACCGTCACGGAGATGTAGGCGACCGCGAGGAAGCGGATGCGCTCGCACACCTGGAGCGTGTACTGGTTGAAACCGAGGACGACGCTGAAGTAGTAGCCGACGGCCAGCACCGCCATGATCACCGCGGACTCCGCGTACCGCTCGCCGAACAGCAGGACGGTGAGGTTGGGCGCGAGGGGCCCGGTGAGCGCGAAGATCGGGAAGGAGAGGACGGCGACGAAGGCGGCCGTCTGCCAGTAGGACCGGCGTAGACCCTCGGTGTCGGAACGGGCGAAGAGGCGGGCCGCCAGCGGCAGGAACAGCGGGAGGAACGCCGTGTGGACGGCGTTGTTGAGGCGCGCCGGGTTGAACACCGCCCGGTAGTCCGCGACCTCGGTGGCCGAGGCGAAGGCCCCGAGGATGAACACCCCGCCGACCGTCAAGGACAGCAGGAACAGCTCGCTGCTGATGAGCGGGAAGGAGAAGGAGAAGACGGCCCGGAAGGGCAGGACGACCTGACGCGGCCGCAGGTGGCGCAGCAGGCCGGCCTCACGCATGGTCTGGGCGAACACCCACACGTAGACCGCCAGCCCGATGACGCCGGCGGCGAGGTACCCGGCCGCGAGGAAGGTCACCGAGGCGCCGGTGAGCGCGAGGATGAGCACGATGACCAGCCGCAGACCCGGGGTGAGCAGGTACTTGCGGAAGAAGATGGCTCGCGGCTTGCCGAACACCGCGAAGAGGGAGAGGAAGACCTGGTCGAACGCCTCGAGGGGCGCGAGCACGACGAGGATCAGGACCACCCGCTGCGTCGTGCTGCTGTCGACCGCCGACCCGATCAGGAGGCCCGGGAACAGGAGCATGCTGCCGATCAGCAGGATGCTCGTCGCGATGATCGTCCCGAAGGCCAGGAACATGGCCCCGAACATCCGGTCGTGATCGCCCTGGTCCTCGTACTTGGCCATGAACTGGCTGAGGACCTTGCCCTGGCCCAGGGAGAGGACGGTCCGCCCCGCGGAGGCCAACGCCAGGGCGTAGGCGAAGGCCCCGAAGTCCTCCTTGGTCAGCGCGCGCACCAGGATGACGGCCGTGGCCGTGGTGAACATGATCGTCACGACGCGACCGACGACGAGGAGCGTGGACCCGCGCACGTGCGACCGGCGCATGTCGTTCGCCGCGGCCTCGGATGTGTCCCGTGCCGGGACGGCATCCGCGGCCGGACCGGCCGTCACGTCGACCGTCCCACCTGCGCCGCCGACGGCGTCCGTCCCCGGCGCGGCCGCAGGATCCGTCCTGCCGCCGCGACGGTCCGACTGACCGCTCATCCGTTGCTCCCCGATGCTCGTGTCGCCGGCATGGTGTGGCGGCTTCTCCCAGCGACCGTGATCCCTCGTGCGCTCGTCCGCCCGCTCGAGTTCACCGCAGCCGCCTCCTCACGATCTCGGCCACCCGGACGAGGGCCGGACCGGGATCGCGCCAGCTCTCGACGCTGGGTGCCGTGCCGGGGTGGGGCCGCAACGCGCGGCTCGCCGCTCCGAGGGTGGTGGAGCCGCGGCGGACGTCGTGCGCCAAGCGCTGGACGTCCCCGGCCAGCCACCGGTAGCGGACACCGGGGCGCGCCCGCACCACCTCGGTCGGGCGATCGCCTGCGGCCGCACGACAGGCGATGGCGGGCAGGTTGGCGCCTGCTGCGACGGCCAGCGGCAGGGAGCCGTACACCCGGGGGTTCACATCGATCACCTGGTCGCCCACGAACTGCACCTGGAACACCCCGGCATGTCCGGCGAGCAGGTAGGGGAGACGCCGTTCCAGCTCCCGATCGGGCTCCGTCGTGACGGCCGCACTCGCCGTCCCGCAGTCGGCGGGCCAGATGCGGACGTACCGCTGGTGCGCGACGGCGAGGAGTTCACCGTCGGCGATCACCCCGGACACCGACCGCATGGCACCGCGGGCGAAGGGCTGCACGACGACGGAGCCGAGCAGGCGGGCCATCGCCTTCGGGAGGTCCGCTGCGGAATCGACCCTGCTCGCCTCCTCGCCGGATCCGGACTTGACGGCTGCCTTGACGACGATCGGGTACTCGAGCTGGCCGGCCGCGTCAAGGACGGTGGCGGCATCCGCGAACTCGTACGTGGGCGGGGTGCTCAACCCGGCTGCCTCGGCCAGCTTGGGAAGCGCCGCCTTGTCCGCGAGAGAAGACCCCGGCAGGTCCAGCGCACAGAGCACCGCGTCACTGGCGGCGAGCAAGCCCGTGCCGGGGTGCGTGGCTACATGGTCCTCGACCGCCGTCCTGAAGTCAGGCGAGTTCACCTGAGGGGTCCGCAGGACGCCGGCGCAGCTGCGCGAGGCGGCTGCGGCGGAAGGGCGACCGGACACGGTGACGAACGGGCGGTATCCGGCCACGGCCAGCGCGCGCACCGCCGCCACAGCAGAACGGCTGCTGCCGTTGGCGTGGTCCATGACGAGGACGGGTCCGTTCCGGAGGCCCCGTGCCCGAGGTGAGCGCAAGCCGCGCATCCCTGGTGACCCTCCAGCGGACGTAGTGACAGAACGGCTGATGCTAGCCGCCCTCGCCGCCATCTACGCCGGTGGAGACACCTTCGGGGGACAGGGCAGGGATGACGAGGTGACACATCTCCCGTCGAGATCCCGCCCGCCTGGGTGCGGCGAACAGTGCCTGGTCCACGCCCGCCTCCGTCGCAGGAAGACGCCCGCACCTGGCAGTCTGGCCGCGTGACTCCAGGAACCCAGCCGTACCGTGCCGTTCTGATCCCTGGCGACGGCGTCGGGCCGGATCTCACGGCCGCGGCCGTCCGCGTCGTCGACGCCACCGGTGTGCGGATCGACTGGGACGTCCACGACGTGGGGACTCCGGCACTCGAGCGCGGTCTGGACCCGCTGCCCGAACGGACCGTGCGGGCCGTCCGCGAGTGCGGGGTCGGGCTCAAGGGGCCGGTCTCCACCAGCGCCGTCGGCGGCTTCCGTTCGGTCAACATCGGCCTGCGTCGAGCGCTGGGGCTCTACGTACAGGTGCGCCGCTGTCGGACGTTCCCGGGGGTGCCGGCACCGTTCGAGGGGATCGACGTCCTCGTGGTGCGGGAGACCACCGAGGACCTGTACGGAGGCGTGGACCTTCCCGCCGAGGAGGAGGCGACCCAGGAGCTCGTGCACTGGCTGCGGGATCGGGGGGCTGACCTGAACGACGGTGCGGCTCTGTCGGTCAAGCCGGTGTCGGCCGTGGCCACTAGGCGTGCGGCCCGACTGGCGCTCTCCTACGCGCGGGACGCCGGCCGGCAGCGCGCGACCATCGTGCACAAGGCGACGGTCATGCGCGCGACTGATGGCTTGTTCCTGCGGACGACGCGGGAGGAAGCCGCGGCCTTCCCCGACATCTCGGTCGACGACGCGCTCGTCGACGCGGTCGCGGCGGATCTCGTCCGCCGCCCGCAAGCGGCCGATGTCCTCTTCACCCTGAACATGTACGGGGACATCCTCGCCGACCTGGCCGGTGGGGTGGTCGGTGGCATCGGGCTCGTCCCGGGCGCCAACCTGGGTGAAGGAGTAGCGGTGTTCGAGCCTGCGCACGGTACCGCGCCCCGGCACGCCGGCAAGGACGAGGTGGACCCCGTGGCGACGATCCTCTCGGCCGCCCTGCTCCTGGAGCACCTCGGTGAGGCGGACGCTGCCCGTCGCATCGAGCGGGCGGTCGCTGCTGTCCTCGAGGAGGGGGAGGCCGTGACCTACGACGTGTGCCGACCGGGGCGGACCCCGGTCGGCACCGCTGCCATGACGCAGGCGATCATCGGTCGTCTGTCCTAGCGAGGCCCGGCTCCGTCAGTCCTCAGCGCTCACCGCGATCGACGTGCATCGAGGTTCTTCCGGGCCAGCGCCACGGCGCGCTGAGGGCTCGTGGCGGCGTTGCCCAGGGTCGGACCTGGGTCGGAGAAGGACAGCAGCGGCAGGCGCTTGCGGGCCCGCAGGCTCCGGAGCCAGTCGCCCGCGGTGAGTTCCCCGGCGCGACGGTACTGGAGGAAGGCCCGGAGGTCCTTGACCGGATGCCACTGCCCGATCTCCCGACCGTCCGGCCCGGCAGGGACGAAGTCCGATCCCCGGGCCCGCTCGTAGAGCAGATGAGCCAGGTCCAGCCCACCCGCGCGGATCATGGGATCCGCAGCGGTCAGGCGCAGGTTGCACTCGATCAGCTTCAGCCGCCCGTCCCGCGCGTCCCGCTTGAACTCCACGTTGCCGAGGCCTCGGAGGCCGGCGGAACGGAAGAGGCGCAGGCCCAGTTCGCGGGCTTCGGGGACGTCCGCGCTCAGGTGGAAGGTGCCGTCCCCGAAGTGGATCGGCTGCTGGCGGATCTTGCGCTTGGTGTAGTGGAACAACGGTTCGCCGTCCACGAGGTACGTGTAGTACGAGCAGAACGCGTCGTCGGCTCCGGGGACCACTTCCGTGACCACGACGCCGTTCGCCCCGCCGAGGGTGGCCCGCACCGTCGCCTCCAGCTCCCGGCGGTCATGGACGACGAGCGCCTTCCTGGAACGGAAGCCCGCAGGGCGGTGGTGGGATTCGGTGGGCTTGACCGCGCACGGGAAGGCGAGGTCGTGCTCCTGGAGGTCCTCGATGCGCTTGATCCACACGGCGCGTGGAGCCTCGATGCCGGCCGCCGTCGCGATCCGGTAGGTCTCCCCCTTGTCCAGGAGCGCGAGGACGACCTCCTCGTTCATCTCCGCCGGCAGGTACCCCTGGCTCTGGAGGAACGACCGGTTGTGGGCGAGGAACTCCAGCCCGTGGTCGCTGGTCGGCAGGACGACGGCCCCTCGGGGGCCGGTCGCCAGCCATTCCCGCCACCATGCCTGCACGCTCCCGCCGGGGAAGGGGACGTGCTCCGCGACGTGCCGCGACCACCGCAGCGGCTCGGGCGTCGTCGACGCGGCGAGCGCGTGGACCCGGATACCGCGGGAGCCGAGGGAGCGAGCCGCCGAGAGAGCGTTGACCGCGCCGCCGAGGAGGACCGCCGGCGGGCTGTCAGCGAGGGTCACGGTAGGGCTCCGTGGCGACTCCGGCCTCGTTCAGCATGCTGTCCACCCAGGCGTTCGAGAAGTCGCCGCGTGCCACGGCGGCCAGGTACTCGGCTTCCGTCGCAGACCGTTCCCTGAGCCGCTGCAGGAGCTCGGGAGCCAGCTCGCGGGGAACGACCACCACACCGTTCACGTCACCCACGATCAAGTCGCCCGGGTTCACGACGATGCCTCCCAGCGACACCGGGTAGTTGACCTCGCCGGGACCGCGGTGAAGGGGACCGATGGGGGTGATCCCGCGGGCGAACACGGGAAAGTCGCCGAGGCGACGGATGGCCCCGATGTCCCGGACCAGACCGTCGACGACGAATCCTGCGATCCCCCGGTGGCGTGCCTTCGTGCTGACCAGATCGCCGAGCACGGCCGTCGTCCGCTCCCCCGCGGTGTCCACCACCACCACGTCGCCGGGACGGGCGATGTCCAGGCTCTTGTGGACCATGAGGTTGTCGCCGGGGAACACCTTGACGGTGCACGCCGGCCCGATGATCCGGAGCGCGGGGTCCGTGACGTTGGAGATCGCCGAAGACATGGTGTACAGACGGTTGAGCAGGTCCGAGATGTCCGGGGTCTCGAAGCCGCGGAAGCCGTTGATCACCTCGGGCTCGGGGCGCTCGATGTCGTTGCGGACCCGGAAGCCGGCTCCTGGGTGCATCTCGGCGGTTCTCGGCTTACCGGCCACTCGTTCCTCCGTGTTGTGCCTGGCGAATCCTGCCTAGGGCGGCCTTTCTTACCACTGATGACCGGCCGGGAACCAACCGCAGGCACCCCATCGCTGTACCGGGGGACATGGATCGGTGCAACCGAGGGGTTCGGCGCCGCTACGGAGCGTTCCCGGCCCTCGGTCCGTCACCGTTCACCCCTCCCCCGTGCGGGGGAGAAAGACTGACCGTCGAGGCCCGCAGGGATATGGTTCGTCCAATTCAAAGGTGAACAGCGAGCACGATGCTGTCGAAAATCGGAAAAGGTGGGCCGTGGGAATCGGGTCTCCGCTGTCTCGGGTCTCGTCACTCGGTCGGCCGGGCAGCGCGACGAGCACCCTCGCGCGGCGCGCGGACATTGCCTGGGAGCTCGGAGCCCGTGGGACGAGGCGCTACCTCGACGACAAGCGCAAAGCTCGGATCTGGGCCCCTGCGGCCCGCCGCGACCTCTATGCCGACATCTGGACCGAGGCGGCGAAGGGCAACGACGCCGGGTACGCCACGATGGGGAACGACTTCACCGTGCTGGAGCGGGGTGGGTGCCGGATCGTCGCCTGGTTCCACCACGTGCAGCTCGACGACGCCGTGACGCTGAAGCTGGCGCTGGACAAGGAGCTGGTGCACCGGCTGCTGATCGAGGCGGACGTCGCCGTCCCTGAGTACGTGGTGTTCTCGCCGGCCGATCCGGCGGCTGCGTCGAGGTTCCTCGAGGACGCGGACCGTCCCTGTGTCCTGAAGCCGGCTTCGGGGACGGCCGGTGGGTCCGGCGTCACGTGCGCCATCGACAGTTCTGCGGATCTCCGTCGCGCCGTCGCCCACGCCGCCCGCTTCGGTGACCTGATGATCGAACGCTCGGTGTCGGGACGCGAATACCGGCTCCTGTTCCTGGACGGGGAGCTGCTCGACGTGATCGGCCGGCGGCCACCGCACGTGGTCGGGGACGGCCGGTCGTCCGTGGCCGAGCTCGTGTCGCAGGCCAACGCGCAGCGGGCGGCTGACGCCCCACGGTCCGGCATTGCATACCTGGACACCGACCTCGACTGCTTGCTCACGCTGGACATGGCCGGCCTCAGCCTCCGGTCGGTCCTGCCGGCAGGTGTCACGGTGCAGCTGAAGTCGGCGGCCAACCGCAACGGTCCCGGGGACAATGAGACCATCGATCGCGATCAGGTCTCCGACGCGCTGATCGCCGAGGCTCGGCGAGCCGTCGTCGCGACCGGCCTCAGGTTCGCGGGCGTGGACCTGATCACCCCCGACCTCAGCCGGCCCCTGTCCGAGGCCGGAGGTGCGGTCATCGAGGTGAACGGCACCCCTGGCCTGCACTACCACTACCTCGTCGCGGATCCGGACCGCGCGACCCCGGTGGCGGTCCCCCTGCTGCGAACCCTGCTGGAAGAGGCCGATCTCCGCGAGCGGCGGATGCCGCGGATCAGTCGTACGGACGGGTGAGGGCGGTGCGTGCCTCCAGGGCGGTGGACGTCGCTCGTCCCCCGGCGGACTCGTCGCGATATCGGGTCGGACCGATCATCTCGTATCGAGTGGTGGTGACGATGTGAGCCGGTCAGCTGATCGACCGGACCGCCGCGTCGCGGCTCCTCCGCCGTCGCTGTGGTCCCGGATCACGAAGGCGTCGGCCCGGGACATCGTCGACGACGGCGTTCCTCGGTGGTTGGCCTGGCAAGTGTTCTGGGCACCGATCGCCGGCGCTGTCCTGCTGGTGACGTTGTTCGCGGTCTCCCGCCCGAGCTACTACGAGGTGCTCGCCGAGGATCGCCCGGTGGAGTGGCTGCAGTTCGCGCTGTGCCTGATGACCGCACTGTTCGGTCTTGCGGCAGCCCGTCGGTTGGCGGTCCGGCGGCAGTTCGCCGCGGCCGGAGCGCTCCTCCTGGTCGGCCTCGGGTCGTTCTTCCTTGCCGGGGAGGAGATCTCCTGGGCGCAGCGGGTGTTCGCTTTCGGCACTCCCGAACAGCTGGCTTCCACGAACTCGCAGGAGGAGTTCAACCTGCACAACCTTCACGCTGTCGGGTTCGACGTGCAGGACATGTTCAAGATCTTCTCCTTCCTGCTGGGACTGGGAGGTGTGGCTCTGACGTTGGCGACACGTGGTCGTCGCCCCTGGTTGACCGGCCGTTTCTGGCTGCTGGTGTCGCCGCCGCTCTATGCGCTCCCCGGTTTCCTCGGCATGGTCCTGTACCGGCCCTTCCGGCTCCTGGACATCGCCTACATGCCGGTGCTCAAGTTCCAGGAGTGGGTGGAGACCGCGCTCTTCCTCTCCATGGCCGTGACCGCCTACGTCATCTACCTGCGCTCGGCGCGATCGGCGCTCCCTGTCACGCCGGCCGAAGGCGCTTCGTCGTCGGCGGATGCCGGAACTGCGGTGGGGCTCGCCGGCCGCACCGGCACGCGGCCGCTGGTGATCGCTGTGTGCGTCGTCGCGGTGACCGTGGTCTTCGCAGCGCTGACCGCCCATCATGGTATAGCGCCCGGCAACCCGGTTCCCCGATAGAGGTGCCAGTCCGCAGCCCGGACCCCGCTTTGCGCGCGTCCTGATCACTGAGGTAGACGACGCGAGGCCAGAGGTGCGGCCGTGACTGGCCTGATCGGAGCGGCTGCTCATCGGCCCTCAACTCACGAGGGCGGGCGATCGCGCCCGGCGTTCCGTGTGTCCCGCCGTGCCCGGCACTCGGGATGGTGTCCGGGAACGCGATGGCGCTGCGAGCGGCTCAGACTGAGTCGCCCGATTGGCGTCGGAAACGTCCGTCGCTCGGCGAAGCGGTGTATACCCAGCGGAATGTGCAACGCTGACGAAGTGCCCGCGCTGGTGCTCGGGGCCGGTGTCTCGGGTCTGGCGGTGCTCCGCTCCCTGGGGCGCAGCGGCGTGCCGGTGTTCGTGGCCGGTGCCGAGACCACGCTGGTCCGCCGATCACGGTGGTACCGCTCCGCACCCGGGGACGCGGAGCTACGGGCGGGGCTCGCCGAGTACCTCCGGACATCGGTCCTGCCGCAGGCTGTCCTGTTCGGGTGCAGCGACTACTGGGCGGAGACCCTGGCCGCCCTGCCTGCTGACCTCGCCAGCCGGTTTCCGGCCGTGGTCGCCGAGCCGGGCGTCCTGAGCGCGCTCACCGACAAGGAGGCTTTCGCGGAGGCGGCGCGCGTTGCCGGCGTCCCCACGCCCCGCACGCAGCGGGTCTCGGGGCTCGACGATCTCGCCGCCTTGAGCGACCACGAGCTCGTCGGCGCGTTCCTCAAGCCCGCCGACTCCCAGCGGTTCAGCCAGCGATTCGGCGTCAAGGCGCTGTCGGTGCGGGACCGTGCTCACGCCGCGGAACTGCTCGGACCGCTGGCCGAGGAGCAGCACACGATGCTGCTGCAGGAGTACATCCCGGGCCCCCCGACGGGGCACGTGTTCCTCGATGGCTATGTCGATCGTGCCGGGGTGATGCGGGCCTGCGTGGCGCGCCGTCGGCTGCGCATGCACCCGGCCGATTTCGGCAACAGCACGCTGTCGGTCACCGTGCCCGTCGACGAGGTGAAGGGCGCGGTCGACTGCCTGCGCCGCCTGTTCCACACGCTGGGGTACAAGGGCTTGTTCGACGCGGAGTTCATGTACGACCAGCGCGACGAGCAGTTCAAGCTCATCGAGGTCAACGCGCGCCCGTGGTGGCAGCTCGAGATCCTCTACGCCTGCGGCGTGGACGTCGTGCCGATGGCCTACCGCGACGCCCTCGGGCTGCCCATCAGCTCGATCGAGGAGTACCGCGTCGGGTGCACGTGGGTGCACCCGCTGCCCGACGTCCGCTCATGGTGGGCGGCGCGCGGGCGCGGGTCCGGCAGTTTCCCGCTTCGGTACTGGATGCGCGACGCCAACGCGGTGTACAGCCGGGACGACCCGGGGCCGGCGGTGGACGAGCTCGCACGCGCGCTCCACGTAGGCGCCGCAGCCGTGCGCGCGCGAGTCCGGCGTGCCCGATCACCGCGTTCGCGGTGACGGGCGGCTGAGGGGCGCGAACAGGGCGGTGGCTGCGGTACCTCGACGCGGCTCCAGCGGACCGGTGGCGTGCGCGTCGGTGTCGATGGGGAACTGCAGCCGAGCTCCACGGCGAGGCTCACCAGCCGCCGGCAGGCGATCACAAGGCGGCAGGTGCAGTGGCCGAGGACGCTGGATGTCGCACTCCAGGCCGCTGAGGGCGAGGTACTCGGTGGCACCCGAACGTGCCCCCGAGCTCGGTGTTCCGCTTGTGACGGCTCTGGACCTAGCCGAGTAGCGAGTCGACGCTGCGGGTGTTGATCACCCGGTCCGGCTCGACGCCGCACTCGATCGCCCGCTCGACGCCGTTGTACTGCCAGTCGAGCTGTCCGGGCGCATGGGCGTCGGTGTCGATGGCGAACTCGCAGCCCAGCTCCACGGCCAGGGTGAGCAGCCGGCGGGGTGGGTCGAGCCGCTCCGGCCGGGAGTTGATCTCGACGGCGGTGCCGAACTCGACGCACGCGGAGAAGACAGCCTCGGCGTCGAAGGCGCTCTCCGGGCGCGGCTTCTGCGTGCCGTTGCGCTGCCGGCGGCCGATGACCAGCCGGCCGGTGCAGTGCCCGAGGACGTCGGTGTGCGGGTTGGCGACGGCGGTGAGCATCCGCGCGGTCATCGCCTTCGCGTCCGCGCGCAGGTCGGAGTGCACGCTGGCCACGACGACGTCGAGCCGGCCCAGCAGCTCGTCGGTCTGGTCGAGGCTGCCGTCGACGTTGATGTCGCACTCGATGCCGGTGAGGATCCGGAAGGGGCTGAGCTCCTCGTTCAGCGCCGCCACGACGTCGAGCTGCTTCTCCAGCCGCTCCGGCGAGAGGCCGTTGGCCACGGTCAGCCGGGGGGAGTGGTCGGTCAGTGCCATGTACTCGTGGCCGAGGGCCATGGCGGCCTCGGCCATCTCGCGGATGGGGCTGCCGCCGTCGGACCAGTCCGAGTGCAGGTGCAGGTCACCGCGCAGCGCGGCCCGGAACTCCGCGACGTCGTCGGCCATCGGGACCAGCTCGGCGAGGTCCTGCTCGAGCTTGGCCAGGTACTCGGGGACCTCGCCCCTGTGCGCCTGCACGACCACCGCGGCGGTCTTGGGTCCCACGCCCTTGAGGTCCTTCAGCGTGTTCGTGCGGATCTTCAGGTCGAGCTGGTCCTCGCCCAGGCCGTCGACCACCGCGGCGGCCGTGCGGAAGGCCTGCACGCGGTAGCTGGGCTCGCGGGCGCGCTCCAGGAGGAAGGCGATCCTCCGGAGCGCGGCCGCGGGCGCCAGCGTGGTGCTCAGTGCTCGGCCCTGCTAGCGGTTCTTCTTGAGCTTCTTCTCGGACTTCCGCTGCGCCTTGGCGGCGCGCTTGGAGGCCTTCGCGTAGCTCGCCTCGGTCGCGGCGGCTGCGGCCTTGGCGCCCCGGCGCGCGCGGTAGCCGACCGACGGCTTGCCCTCGGTGTCGACGGCGGCCAGCAGCAGCCCGCCGAGCAGGCCGGTGTTCTTCAGGAAGTTCGAGATCTGCCCGAACTGCTCGGTCGGGTCCTCGTGCTCCCAGAACCGGTGGCCGGCCAGCGTCGTCGGCACGATCGACGCCGACAGGACCAGCGCGGTCAGCCGCGGGAACTTGCCGAGCGCGAACAGCGAACCGGCGGCGACCTTGACGGCGGCGTCGGCCTGCACCCACTGCTGCACGTCGCGGGGCACCTGCACGGGGAGCTGCTTGTCGGCGGTCTCCGCGATCTTCTCGACGACGGGGGCGGCCCCGGGGACGCGGTCCTGCGGCTTGCGCAGGGTGCTGATGCCGCCGTAGATGAACGGGGCGGCGAGCAGGGGCCGGGCGATCCGGCGGACCAGCATGGTGACCTCTTTCCCTCTGTACCTCGGTGGACGTCGGGTCGTGCAGTGCCCGGCGCGGTGCGCGGGCAATCCCTGTGGTGGACCGTAGTGATCACCGCCGACATCCGCTTCTCGGCCGCATGGACCCGCACAGCGACCGGGCGTCGACGAGCGGATCGCTGGGCTGTGCCAGGGTGTGCGCCGTGTTCCCCGCAGGGCGCGTGACCCGGCGAGCCGCCCCGTGAGCGTTCCCGCCTCGATCAGCCCGCGCCGCGGACGATCGGCCGGCGGTGTCGGCCGCCACCCGCGCAGGTCCAGCGGCTGGCCGGGCAGCTCGGCCAGGTGGTCGTCGCCGACTCGACCGACGTCGAGGCGCTGGAGGAGATCGGGATCGCCGACTTCACCCGTGTGGTGGTGGGCATCGGCACCGACCTGGAAGCCAGCATCCTGACCACCGCGCTGCTGGTCGACCTCGGGATCCCCGACATCTGGGTCAAGGCGCTGAGCGGCCAGCACGCGAAGATCCTCGAGCGCATCGGCGCCCACCACGTGGTGTTCCCCGAGCACGAGATGGGGGAGCGGGTCGCCCACCTGGTCTCCGGCCGGCTGCTGGACTGGGTCGAGCTCGACCCGGAGTGGGTGTTCGCCAAGACCCTGCCACCGCGGGAGCTGGTCGGCGTCCCGCTGGGCGAGTCCCGGTTGCGGAAGAGGCACAACGTCACGGTGGTCTCGGTCAAGCCGGAGACGGCGAGCAGCTTCACCCACGCCGGCCTGGACACCGTGCTCACCTACGGCGCCGAGATCGTGATCGCCGGTAGGCCCCGCGACGTCGAGCGGTTCGTCGACCTGGACTGAGCCGTCAGCGGCTGCGGCAGCAGTAGACGGTCAGCGGGGGGCGCTTGCCGAACCGGAACTCGGTGGCCGGCGCCCCCATCTCGCCGTCGTAGGCCACCCGCTGCGGACCGGACCGGGAGACCACCGCCAGCTCGCGCGCCTGGAACTTGCCGTAGCAGCGGGTGTGCTCGCTGACCCCGAGCAACGTGGCGAGCACCGCGCGGGTGCGGCCGAACCGCAGGTCCGCGCGCAGGTACTGCACGTCGAGCAGGCCGTCCTCCAGCCGCGGGCGCCAGGCCGGCGACAGCCCGCGCGGGGTGTAGAGGCAGTTGCCGACGAACAAGATCCAGACCCGCAGCCGGTGTCCGTCGACGTCGAGCTCCACCGGCGTCCCGGTGCGCAGCACCTGCGCGGCTGCCACGGTCAGCGCCAGCCACTTGCCCAGCCGCCCCGCGAGCCGGTCGCGGCGGCGCACCATCTCCGGATAGGCGCCGATGCTCGAGGTGTTGAGGAACGGCGTCCCGTTGACCTCGGCGACGTCCACGGTGACCGCCTCCCCGGCCAGCACCGCGTCGACGGCGTCGGTCGGGGTGAGCAGGCCGACGTCGCGGGCGAAGTGGTCGAGCGTCCCGGCGGGGATGACCGCGAGCGGCAGTCCGTGCTCGAGCGCGACCGCGGCGGCCGCGGCCACGCTGCCGTCGCCCCCGGCCACGCCCAGCGCCCGGGCGCCGTCTCGGGCCGCCGTCCCCAGGAGCTCGTCGACGCCGGTCTCCTCCGTCGTCTCCAGCACCTGCGCGCGGGGGAGGAGCCGGCGGATGTCCTCGGCGGGGTCGTAGTCGTCGGGGCCGCTGCGGGGGTTCACCGCCACGGTCAGGCCCTCGCCGTCGGGCAGGGCGGGCGCCGTGGACGCCGGCCGCACCCGGGCCGGGTCCGTCGGCCGCACCCGCCACCAGTGCTGCGTGGCGGCGGCCACGCCCGCCCCCACGGCGAAGCCGGCGGCGACGTCCCCGGGGTAGTGCACCCCCACGTGCACCCGCGAATACCCGACGGCGAGACCGACCGGGGCCAGCGCGGCACCGGCCGGCAGCGACTCCATCGCGAGCCCGGTGACGAAGGCCGCGGCGGAGGCGGAGTGCCCGCTGGGGAACGACGACGACGTGGGCGAGCGGCGCAGCAGCCGGTCGGGGTGACCGCTGTGCACGGGCCGCCCGCGCCGGAACAGCGTCTTGAGGACGGCGTTGACCAGCGCGCTGGTGATCGCCATCGAGCCGGCCCCCCGCAGCGCGCCCCGGCGCAGGCCGCCCCGGCGCAGCGCCAGCAGGCCGCCGATCGCCAGCCACAGCCGGCCGTGGTTGGCCGCGGTCGTGAGCCGGTAGAGCCACCGGTCGGCGGGGGAGCTGGGCAGCCCGCCGATGAAGGCGTGCAGGCGGGCGTCCAGGTTCCGGGCGGGAGGCACGGCCGGACGCTAGTGGAGCCCGCGCGCCCCGGCTGCGTCCTCGGATGAGGCGCCGGTCCCCTCGGGCTAGGCCGTCTCGATCGCGGCGGCCACCAGCTCGGCGATCCGCTGCTGCCCCGCCTCGGTCGGGTGCAGCTCGTCGTCGAGCAGCTCGATGCCCGCGCCGGCCAGCGGCACGTACACCCGACCGGCGTCCGAGGTGGCCTGGCGCAGCGCGGCGTCGATGGTGCCGAGCTCCCCCGGATCGGCCCCGGGGACGGCCGGTGGGCCCACGACCACCACGACGGGCACGTCCTGCAGGTCGCCGAGCACGTCGCCGGCAGCCGCGGCCACCTGGTCCGGATCGCCGAGCAGCGAATCGTTGACGCCGCCCTGTACGACGACGACCTCGGCGTCGGGCGGATCGGAGGCCAGCCGGGCGCCGTAGGTGAGCGGGGAGTGGATGCACCAGCCGGCGGTCGTGAAGCCGGTCGTGCCCACCCCGTCGACGACCACCCGGGCGCCGAGCTGCTCACCGAGCGCGGTCGGCCACGCCTGCTCCGGGCCGGACAGGCCGGTGCCCTGCGTGTAGGAGTCGCCCAGCACGGCGATGGTGGGGCTGCCGGTGGTGACGGGTTCGGCCAGCTGCCGCTCCCGTTCCTCGAGAGTGCCGGCGCACGGGTCCTCGTCGGCCTGCGAGGCCTCGGTCCCGCCACGGCCCGGCCAGGCGGCGACCCCGAAGACGGCTGCTCCCACCACGAGCAGGCTGATCGCCGCGGCGATCCGAAGGCGCGCCCGCGTCATGGCCCGCACGCTACGTGGACGAGCGTCCCGGCGACGTCGGACGGGCCGTACCGGCGTGAGCTGTCCGGTTGGGCAGTGGCGACGGCCGACGGCGGGGCTCGACCGAACCGCGGTACTCGAACTGCACCGTGCCGTGCGGGCCGAACGTCTCGACGGGCCCGACGACGCGCAGCGTCGACCAGTCGGCCACGGCCTCCGCGTCGTCGGCGGTGATCTGGCGTTCCAGCTGGTGGCGGAGCGCGGACGTCGCTCCGAAGAGATGGGCGGAGGGCATCGCCGTCGTCGTCCGGTACCTGCTCATGTCCGGGAAGTTCGGATGCGATCATCACCCGCTGAACCGGGTTCGCGGCCGTTCACCCGATCGGGTGAGTGCGCGTCTCTCACCTGGGGGTTCACCCGCTGCAGTGACCGCAGAACGGACGATGACGATCCGGAATATGGACCTGTCCCGCGCCGCGGGCCCCGTGCTACTCCGTCTTCTGGCGGGCGCGGTAGGCGGCGACGGTGGAGCGGCTGGCGCACGTGTTGGAGCAGTACCGGCGGCTGGCGTTGCGCGAGGTGTCGACGTAGACGTCGTCGCAGTTCTCGGCCGCGCAGACGCCCAGGCGCTGCCAGCCGTGCTGCACGACCACCTGCGAGAGGCCCATGGCCACCGTCGTCGTCAGCTGCTCCAGTGCGGGGGAGTCGGGGCGGGCGTAGTGCAGGTGCAGCTCGCCGTCGTGGTCGGTGGCGTAGGGCCGCGGCCGGGCCAGCGCGAGGAGTTCGTTGAGCCGGTCCAGGACGTCGGCCTGCGACTCGGCCAGGGCGACGGTGCGCACGAGGCCCGCCGTCGCGGCGGCGCGGTGGATCTCGCCGGGGGAGAGGTCGAACGACGTGCCGGGGCTGAACCACTCGTGGTGGGTGTCCAGGAAGTCGCGCGCCCACCCCGGGTCGCTGCGCTCGGTGTTGGCCAGCTCGATGGCCAGCTCCACCGCAGTCGACCCGTAGGTGTCGTAATCCATGTGACTCCCTACTGATCCGTGCTACCGTCGCCGTCGTAGGTGGTCAACCGCATTTGGCCCCCTACCGATTCCTTCCCAGCAAGTGTGAAACGAGCTCCGCCGTGCGTGCCTACCTCCCTGTCTGGCGGCTTCCGTCCGCCCCCGTGCTGCTCTTCGCCGGCTTCGCCGGCCGGCTCCCCTCGGCCATGGTGCCGCTGGCGCTGCTGCTCATGGTGCAGCAGCAGACGGGCTCGTACGCGGTGGCCGGGCTCGCGGCGGCGACGCTCGGCGTCGCCTCGGCGGTCATGGCACCGGTCCTCGGCCGACTCGCCGACCGCCGCGGTCCGCGCTCGATCCTGCTCGCGCAGGCGGCCGCCTATCCGCTGCTGCTCGCCCTGCTGATCGCCGTCGCCCTCGGCGGGGCGCCCGACGCCGCCGTCGTCGCCGCGTCGGCCGGCGCCGGTGCGGCCACCCCGCTGGTGTCGGGCACCGTGCGTGCGCTGTGGTCGCGCGTCGACCCGCGCATCCGCCCCACCGCCTACGCGCTGGACGCCACCGCGACCGAGCTGGTCTTCGTCGTGGGCCCGTCCCTGGTCGCCACGCTCGCCGTCTTCGCCTCGCCCGCCCTGGCCGTGGGCGTCGCGGGCGTCCTCGCCGTCGGCGGCGCGCTGGGCATCGCCACGTCCGCGGCCACCCGCGCCTACGTACCGGTGGCCGGCGTGCGCTCGGGGATGTTCTCCACCGTCCGGACCCCGGGCATGCCGCGGCTGCTGCTCAGCGGCGCGGCCCTGATGCTCGGGTTCGGTGCGCTGGAGGTCGCCGTCCCGGCGTTCGCGGACCGGATCGGCGCGCCCGGCATGTCGGGGCTGCTGCTCGCGCTGTGGGCGCTCGGCTCGACCATCGGCGGCCTGTGGTTCGGCGCGCGGGTGCTCAGCATGTCGCTGCCCCGGCAGTACCGGCTGCTGCTGCTCGGCGTCACGATCGGACTGGCGCCCCTGGCCTGGATCTCCAGCCCGTGGGCGCTGGGGGTGCTGCTGTTCCTGGGTGGGACGGCGATCGCGCCCACCCTGACCGTGCAGAACACCCTCGTCGGCTCCATGGCGCCCGACCATGCCACCACCGAGGCCTTCACCTGGCTCTCCACCATCACCGTGGGCGCCTCGGCCGTCGGTGCGGCCCTCGGCGGTGCGCTCATCGAGGGGCGCTTCGGGGTCAGCGGCAGCCTCGCGCTGGCCACCGTCGGCGCCGCGGTCGCCGTCGGCATCACGCTGGTGCCGGGGCGTCGTCCCTCGGTGCTCACGCCGGACGCCGTCCCCGAGCCCGTCACCGCCTGACCGGCACGGACTGCCGCAGCGAGTGCGACGACGTGGTGGCCATCAGCGCCTGATCGCCACCAGTTCGTCGCACTCGGCGCCGGGACCAAGCGGACCGGCGGCGGTCCGGCCCCCTGGGGACGACGTCCGGGGCGCTGGTAGTCTCTCCGTCGGCGGTTACGAGGACACTCGGACCCTGGGAGGCTTCGCCTAGTCCGGTCTATGGCGCCGCACTGCTAATGCGGTTTGGGTTAATCCCCATCCCGGGTTCAAATCCCGGAGCCTCCGCGCACGACAACTGAACATCGGCACCCGTAGCTCAACGGATAGAGCATCTGACTACGGATCAGAAGGTTAGGGGTTCGAATCCCTTCGGGTGCACGTCTGGTTGAGACACCGAGCGGCCCCGCACTTCGACGGAAGTGCGGGGCCGCTTCGTCGTGCGGGGAGTGCGCGCCACCGCAGACGTTGCGATCCGGTGACGACGGCGCCGTACGGCGTCGTCTCTTTGCCGTCACGTGACATTTCGCCCGAGCCCGTAGGGAAACGGGTGCGGGGCGGGCACCGGAGAGAGGTGGCCCGCCCTTCGCGGCGGGCCGAGCCCTGCCGCCGTCGAAGGAGTTCCGTGCCCGTCCCCTCTCCCGGTGGACTGCCGCTGCCCGCAGTCGAGCACGCCCCGCTCGCACCCCCGCGCCGGTTCCGGGCGATGCTGCTCCTGCTGGTCGGCGTCGTCACGGCCGGCGCGCTCACCGCCGGTCTCGCCTGGCCGCTGGTCAGTGGCGCCGCCATGGCCACCCGCACCACCGCCGACGTGTTCCGGCCGGCGGGCGACGACCTGCTGGACCGGACGCCGCCCGGCAACACCCGCATCCTCGCCGCCGACGGCTCCCTCATCGCCGAGCTGTTCCGGCGCAACCGCACGGTGGTCCCCAGCGAGGCGATCGCACCGGTCATGAAGGACGCCCTGGTCGCGATCGAGGACGCCCGGTTCTACGAGCACGCCGGCGTCGACGGGAAGGGGCTGGCGCGGGCGCTGGTCACCAACGTCGCGGCAGGCGACGTCGTCCAGGGCGGGTCGACGCTGACCCAGCAGCTGGTCAAGCAGATCCGGCTCCAGTCGGCGACCGACGCCGAGGGCCGGGAGGGCGCCACCGAGCAGAGCGTGGGCCGCAAGCTCCGGGAGGCGCAGCTGGCCCTCGGCATGGAGAGGCGCTACACCAAGGACGAGATCCTCACCCGCTACCTCAACCGCGTGTACTTCGGTGCCGGCGCCTACGGGGTGGCGGCCGCTTCCGAGGCCTACTTCGGCGTAACGCCCGACGCGCTGACCCTGGCCCAGGCCGCCACGCTGGCCGGTCTCGTGCAGAGCCCGTCCACCTACGATCCCTTCGTCGCACCGGACCTGGCCACCGAGCGCCGGGACGTCGTCCTGGCCCGCATGGTGGAGCTGGACATGGTCGACCAGCAGGCGGCCGACGAGGCCCGCGCCGCCCCGGTCGTCCTGCAGCCGGGCGAAGGTCCCGCGCGGGGCTGCCGGGAGGCTCTGTTCGGCGGCTTCTTCTGCGACTACGTGATGAAGTACCTCACCGGTGAGCTCGGCCTGGACCGCGAGCGGCTGGAGACCGGCGGGCTCACCGTGCGCACCACGCTCGACCCCGCAATGCAGTGGCACGGCGGGGTCGCCGTGCGGACCACGCTGGCGCCCGAGGACCCGCGGGCCGGGATCTACACCGCCGTCGAGCCGAACACCGGCCGCGTGCTGGCGATGGCGGTGAACCGGGTCTTCGGCGCCGTCGACGGCGACCCCACGCGGACGTCGGTCAACCTGGCGCTGGCCGCCGGTCAGGGCGCGGGTTCCCTCTACAAGACCTTCACCGCGGCCGCGGCCCTGGAACAGGGATACGGCCTCGACCACCGCATCACGACGCCGGACCCCTACGTCTCCCGCGTGTACGAGGACGGTGACGGTCCGTACGACGTGGAGAACGTCGGCAGCTTCCCGAGCACGCTCACCATGGAGGAGGCGCTGTACCGCTCCTCCAACACCTACTTCCTCGCCCTGCAGGACCAGCTGGGTTCGGTCGAGGCGCCGGTGCGCATGGCCCAGCGGCTGGGGCTCACGTCGCTGGACCCGGTGGCCGACACGATCGTCGCGGAGAACCGCGGGTCGTTCACCTTCGGCGCCGAGGCGACCAGCCCCCTGGCGCTGGCCAGCTCCTACGCCACCCTCGCCTCGGGTGGGGTGCGCTGCGCCCCCACGCCGATCGACGAGGTGCTCGATCGCGACGGGCGGCCCCTCACCGACGACGACGGCCGGCCGCTGGGCGGGTCGCCGTCCTGCGAGCAGGTCGTGCCCCCGGGTCTGGCCAACACCCTGGCGCAGGCGCTGCGCAAGGACGTCGAGCCGGGCTTCCCCGGGCAGACCGGCAGCCGCGCCTACGTCCCCGGCCACCAGATCGCCGGCAAGACCGGGACCACGCAGAACAACTTCTCGGTCGCCTTCACCGGCTTCACCCCGCAGGTCTCCGCGGCCGTCATGGTCTACGACCCGGTGGCCAACCGGGACGTCGGCGGCTACGGCGGCGGCAAAGCGGCGCAGATCTGGCACGACGCGCTCGCGCCGATCCTGTCGGCCTGGCCGGATGCGCCGTTCGCCCCGGCCGACCCGCGGTACGTCGACGGCACCCGCCAGACCGTCCCCCGCGGCTGCATCGGGGCCGGCGAGAACCGCTGCCGCGCGCTGCTCTCCGGCGTCGGGCTGGCCGCCGCGGTCACGCCGGTCGACAGCGCCCGTCGGCCCGGCATCGTCGTCGCGGTGCAGCCGGGGCCCGGTGCGATCGCCAGCACGGACCAGCCGGTGGCGGTCCTGGTGAGCAACGGCGCCCGGTGGACGCCGCCGCCCCCGCCCCCGTCCCCGGAACCGACCCCCGAACCGCAGCCGCGACGGGCCCCCGAGCCGGTGGCCCCGGCGCCGGCACCCGCGCCCGAGCCGGTGGCCCCGGCGCCGGCAGCCGCGCCCGAGCCGGTAGCCCCGGCCCCGGCACCCGCGCCCGCACCGGTGCCTACGCC
>NZ_JAVREI010000013.1:0-126847 GCF_031845325.1 Blastococcus goldschmidtiae
GACGCCCCCGCCGACGCCCCCGCCGCCGCCCCCGCCGCCGCCCACGCCGCCGCCCACGCCCACCCCCCCCCCGACGCCGTCTCCGCCCCCGCCCCCGGCGCCGACGCCCGAGCCGACGCCCGAGCCGACGCCGGAGCCGACGCCGGAGCCGACGCCCGAGCCGACGCCCGAGCCGACGCCCGAGCCAGAGCCGGCGCCCGAGTCCACCCCGGAACCGACGCCCACGCCTACCCCCGAGCCCGCCGCGTAGCTGGGGCGCCGGAGCTCCGGCGCCCCAGGAGTCCGCGGTTCCGCGTGCTCTCCTGAGCTTCCCCGCGATGGCGGGTCGAGGCCGGACCGTCGTCGCCGGCCGGCCGGCGACGACGCCTGGCGCGCTGTCCGCCCGGCCGGTCGGTCAGGCCGGCAGGAGGCCGGAAGCACCGTCATCGGCTGGGGAACGAATGTCGCCGCCATGGCCGGACGGCCCGGACCGCGCTCGACGGGCGCCGGGGGGAGTGAGGGGCGGGGGGCCGGTCCTGGCGGTCTGGCCGCGTTGGTCGGTCCACCCAGCGATGGGTGGCCATTCGTTGCCGGCTGCCCCCGCCCGAGACCACTGTGACCCCGGTCACTCCGCCTCGTCAAGCCGTCGTCGGCGTGTCGCTTCCCCGCCGGTCGTCCAGGGCGAGCCGGACCCGGCGGGCCAGCCGCAGCGCGGTCAGGGCGATCCGCCCGGACCGGCTGGTCAGGCGGCCGCGGTAGTCGGCGATGGCGGCGTTCCACTGCGGATCGGCATAGGTGGGGTAGGGGTGCATCGCACCGGTGAGGTGCGAGGTCGTCAGCCCGCGGGACACCGCCAGGGTCAGCTCGGTGAGCGCCTCACCGGCCCGCGGCCCCACGACCGTGGCCCCGCGCACCCGGTGCCGGCCGTCCACGACCAGCCGGGTGAACCCCTCGGTCGACTGCTCGGCGATCGCCCGGTCCGCACGGCGCAGCGGCTGCGTGTGGACCCGCCGGTCGGCTCCCGGCTCGCCCGTGGGCTCGCCCACCGCGGCCACCTCGGGGCGGGTGAAGGTCACGCGCGGCACTGCGGACAGGTCGACCCGGCGGCGCAGGCCGAGGACGGCGTTCGTGGCGGCGAGGTTGCCGTGCACCCCGGCGACGTGCGTGAACGCGGGATGCCCGGTGACGTCGCCGGCGGCCCAGATGCGGGGGTTCGTCGTGCGCAGCGCGTCGTCCACGACCACGCTGCCGTCCTCGCCCGTCGCGACACCGGCCGCGTCGAGACCGAGGCCCTGGATCCGTGGATCGCGCCCGACGGTCACCAGCAGCCGGTCGAAGTCGGCTCCGCCTCCATCGGCGAGGTGCAGCCGGCCCTGCCGACCGTCGCCCGTGACGCGGACGGGGGCGCTGCCCAGGCGCACGTCCACGCCGTCCCGGCGCAGCGCCTCGGTCAGGACCTCCGCGGCCCGCGGGTCCTCGCCGGCCAGCAGCCGGTCGCCGGCCTCCACCAGGGTCACGTGGACGCCGAGCCGCGCGAAGGCCTGACCGAGCTCGCAGCCGCTGGTGCCGCCACCGAGGACGACGAGCCGGTCCGGCAGATCCGACAGGCTCCAGACCGAGTCGGTGGTCAGCGGGTCGACGTCGGCCAGGCCGGTCAGATCGGGCATCCGCGGGGCGGAGCCCGTGCACAGCAGCGCCTGGCGGAACCGGGCGGGCGCGCCGTCGACCTCGGCGCGGGTCGCTCCCGTGAAGCGGACGGAGCCGGACGCCGTCTCGGCGCCCGAGGCGCGGACGGCGTCCGGGGAGTCGACCGGCGCGATGGTCTCGATCGCCTGCCGGACGGCGGCGAGGACGGCGGGTCCGTCCACGCGGACGTCGCCGACGTGCACGCCGTACCTTTCCGCGGCCCGCGCGTCGGCGGCCGCGTGGGCGGCGGCCAGCAGCGCCTTGGACGGCACGCACCCCGTCCACAGGCAGTCACCGCCGAAGCGCTCCCGCTCGACGAGCAGGACCCGGGCGCCGAGCGCGGCGGCGATCTGGGCACCGATCAGGCCGGCCGTGCCGGCGCCGACGACGAGCAGGTCCCAGCGGGCGCGGTCGAGCGCGGCAGGCGGCATGCCCCCACCTTTGCCCGTCGGGCCGTGCGCGCGCCAGGCGAGGTGCGCGCGGGTCCGTGCGACGGGCAGCCCCGTGGCGCATCTCCCCGCGGCGGTGCGGGCCCAGCACCCGACACGCCCGACGACACGCCGGGCAGCTCCGGAAGCTCCGGTGAGGCCCTGGCGACCATGCGTGACGACGGTCATCATCGGAACAGGACAGGGCCGCAACGCGTGGGGGGCGTCGCCGATCAGCACCAGCCAGCGTGGCGCCGCGCCGAGGGCGCTCCGCACGCCCGGGTTCGCATGCCTCCTGCTGTGCTTCGCGGCGGCCGGCGTGCTCGCCGCCCCGCCGGCCGCGGCCATCGACGACGTGACCCATCCCGACGCCCGCGTCACCCACGCGCCGAGCTGCCGGCCCGGCGGCCTGGTGGTCGAGGTCGTCGCCGGCACGCTGCCCTACGCCGTCCGCCTGGTCACCACCCGCGCCCCCGGTGCCGAGGCCGAGGCGCGCCTGCGCCCGGGGGAGGCCGTCGTCCTGCGCACCGGCGGCGTCGCCCCGGGGGAGACGATCGACGCCCGGCTGGAGTACGCCGCCGGGGACGGCTCGGGGACCAGGTTCGCCGACGAGCTCGCCGACCACACGTACACCCGTCCGACGCTCGAGGAGTGCTCCGCGGCCACCGCGCCGCAGCCGTCCGGGCCTCATGTTCCAGGCCCCGCTCCGACGACCCCGGGCGCACCGTCCCCGACACCGCCGCGGCCCGCGCCGTCGGCTCCGTCGCCCTCGGGGACGCCGTCGCCCAGCGAGCGGCCGTCCACGCCGCCCCCCTCCCCGCGGCCCCCGGCACCGTCGGCGGTGCAGCCGCAGAGCCGGACACCGGTGCCCGCCGGCGGCACCGTGCGGTTCCGGGTGGAGGGGTACGCGCCGGGCGAGCGGGTCACCCTCGCGCTGCCCGGGAGAGGGAGGGTGCTGGGGACGGCGCGGGCCGCCGCGGACGGCTCGGTCAGCGCGGAGGTGCGCATCCCGGCGGGTGTGCCGTCCGGCCCGGTGGCGCTGTACGTCGTCGGAGGCGACTCCGACGCCGTCGCCGCGGTTCCCCTCGAGGTGGCCGCAGCGGTGTCCGACCCTGCCCCGCAGGAGGCGTCGGCGCTGCCGCTGGTGGTGGCCGCCGGCGCACTCGCGGCCACCGGCACGGGGCTGGTGTCCATGACCGCCCGGCGACGACCCGGCCGCTGACCGGGCCGACGAGGCCGGGACTGTTTCAGCCCGGCCTCATCCGGGGACCACGCTGGCGTGCCACGGTCGGAGGACGCGCTCGCGCGCGGGATCCCCCGCGACGCCGCCGCGGTTCCGGGAGTCGCCCCCCGTCCCGCCGAGACGTGGTTGCGCATCGTGCAGGTGCACGACCGCATCACCCGGCGCGTCGACTCGGCCCTGCACCGCCAGCACGACCTCTCCCTCACCGGGTTCGAGGCGCTCCGGCGGATCGCCGACGCACCGGGGGAGCGGGCCTCCATGGGCGAGGTCGCCGAGGCCCTGGGGCTGTCCCGGCCCGGGGTGACCAGCACCGTGAGCCGACTGGTCGCCGACGGCCTCGTGCTGCGTGAACGGGGGGACGCCGACCGGCGGGTGCTGCACGCGAAGCTGACCCCCGCGGGGCGGCAGCGGGTCACCGAGGCGGCGCGCACGCACGACGACCTCGTGGCGCACCTGCTGACCCTGCTCGGGGACGACGCCGCCGTCGTCACCGACGCTCTGGCGCGCGTCTCCTCATCGGCGCGGTCCCGGCACTGATCCCTCCCCGCCGGGCCTGGTTACCGGCGGGTTCGCATCGTTGCCGGTTCGTTGTTATCCGGCGCTGTCCGCACCCCTGGGCTGTGCTTGCATGTGTGGCGCGGCTCACCGAGCCGGCAGACCAGCGACGGACCCCGGAGACGATGACGATGCGGCGAAGCCTGCGGAGCGCTCCGGTGTTCCTCCTGGTGGCGGCCGGCGTGCTCGCCGGCTGCGGTGACGACGACGGCGGCGACAGCAGCGTCGCCGGGGGCAGCGACTACCCGAGCGAGGACATCCGGCTGCTCGTCCCCTACGGCGCCGGCGGCCCCACCGACCTGACGACCCGCACCGTCGGCAGCTGCCTGGAGTCCGAGCTGGGCGAGACGGTGATCGTCGAGAACCTGCCCGGCGGGTCGGGCGCCCTGGCCACCACCGACCTGGTCAGCGCCGAGCCCGACGGGCACACCCTGTCCCTGATCACCGCCGGCACGATGGTGCTGACCCCGCTGGCCAACGAGGTCGGCTACACCTACGAGGACATCACCCCGATCGGCGTCATGGCCGAGGTGCCGTCGGTGCTGGCCGTGGGCGAGGACTCGCCGTACGCGTCGGCGGAGGAGCTCATGGAGGCGGCGGAGGCCGCGCCCGGCACCGTGAACGTCGGCGTTCCCGGCGCCTCGACACCCCAGGGCATCGAGCTCCAGCGGCTGGCCGACGAGCACGACGTCGAGGTCACCGTCATCCCGTTCGACGGCAACGCGGAGATGACCGCGGCGCTGCTCGGCGGCAACGTCGACGCCGTCCTGATCAACGCCTCCACGGACGTCGTCGAGAACATCGACGCCGGCCGGTTCGTCCCGCTCGTCACCTCCTCCGAGGAGCGGCTGGACTGGCTGCCCGACGTCCCCACCTTCACCGAGCTCGGCTTCGAGGGGCTGACGCTCTCCGGATCCACCTTCGGTCTCGCCGGCCCGGCCGGCCTGCCCGACGACGTCGTGACCACGCTCGAGGACACCCTGCAGACCTGCCTGGAGCAGGACGAGGTCCGGGAGCGCATCGGCCAGGAGTACGTGCCGGAGGAGTTCGCCGGGGCCGACGAGCTGGCCGAGGTCCTCGAGGACACGCAGCAGGTGTACGAACCGATCCTCGGCTGACCCCACTCCCACGATCCCGACCGCACGCCACCACCTGGAGGAACCATGCGCCCCATCCGACGGACCGCTCCTGCCCTGATCGCGGTCTCCGTGCTCATGCTCGCCGCTTGCGGTGGGGACGACGAGGGCGGCTCCTCCGGCGGAGGCGGCGGCGAGGCCGCCAGCGACTACCCGAACGACAGCATCACCCTCTACGTGCCCTACGCCGCGGGAGGCCCCACCGACCTCGCCGCGCGCACCATCGGCAGCTGCCTGGAGGAGGAGTTCGGGGAGACCGTGGTCGTGGAGAACCGCGAGGGCGCGTCGGGCTCCATCGGCATGCAGGCGATGCTGGCCGAGGACGCCGACGGGTACACCCTGTCGCTCATCGCGGTGCCGGCGTCGGCCACCAACCCCCTGCAGGGCGACGACGTGGGCTACACCAACGAGGACTACATCCCGATCGCCGCGGTCACCGAGATCCCGTCCGTCCTCGCCGTCGGAGCGGACTCGGAGTACGAGGACGCCGAGGCCTTCTTCGAGGCGGCGCAGGAGAACCCGGGCCAGCTCAACGTCGGCGTCCCGGGGACGACCACGTCGCAGGCCATGGAACTGAAGCGCATGGCCGAGGAGTACGACACCGAGCTGACCCTCCTGCCGTTCTCCGGCAACGCCGAGATGACCGCCGCGCTGCTGGGCGGGAATGTGGACGCGGTCTTCATCAACAGCTCGCAGGACGTGCTGTCGAACATCGAGGCCGGCAAGTTCGTGCCGCTGGCGGTGAGCACCCCCGAGCCGGTCGAGTACATCGACGCTCCGCCGCTGGCCGAGGTCGGCTTCCCCGAGCTGACCAACAGCGTGTCGGTCTTCGGCCTGGCGGCTCCGGCCGGGACGCCGGACGACGTCGTCAGCACGCTGGAGGACGCGGTGAGCACCTGCCTGGAGAAGCCGGAGACCATCGAGCAGCTCGGCGAGCAGTACGTGCCGGACGAGTTCATCGGCACCGAGGCCTTCCAGGAGCGCATCGAGGAGATCGTCGACGTCTACGGCCCGATCCTGCAGGACTGACCGACCGCCGCGGGCCCCGGCCGGGGCCCGCGGCGTCCGGCCTCCACCGCTGAGTCGACCGGGAGATCGATGTCGAAGCACCTGTACCGGATCGCACCGCTCGTCCTGCTGCTGTTCGGGGTCGTCGCGATGCTCCGGGCACGCGACCTGTCGCTCGGGCAGCTCGACGCGCCCGGCCCCGGGCTGTGGCCGTTCATCGTCGCCGGCCTGCTCACGCTGACGGCGCTGGTGCTGCTGTTCATCGACGACCCGGCCGACTACGAGCCGTGGACGCGGGGGACGGCCGGCATCGCGCTGGGGCTGCTCAGCCTCGGCGCGTTCATCGTGCTGTTCGAGAAGATCGGCTTCCTGATCCCGGCGGTGCTGATGCTGCTGATCTGGCTCCGCCTCTTCGCCCGGGAGCCCTGGCGCTGGGCGGTGCCGCTGGCGGTGATCGGCGCCGTGGTGTTCCACCTGGTCTTCGTCGAGGCTCTCGGCGTGCCCTTCCCCGACGACATCGTGCTGGGCGGCTGACATGGGCATCATGGACGGCCTCGGCGAGGGCTTCTCCGTCGCGCTGGACCCCACCAACATCCTGTACGTCTTCCTCGGCGTGCTGATCGGCACCGTCATCGGCGTTCTGCCGGGCCTGGGGCCGACGGCGACCATCGCTCTGCTGCTGCCGATCACCTACGAGCTCGAGGCGACGTCCTCGGTCATCCTGCTGGCCGGCATCTACTACGGCTCGATGTACGGCGGCACGATCACCTCGGTGCTGCTGCGGCTGCCCGGTGAGGCGGCCTCGGTGGTGACCGTGTTCGACGGCCACCAGATGGCCATGCAGGGTCGCGCCGGGCCGGCGCTCGGTATCGCCGCGGTCGGCTCGTTCATCGGCGGCACGTTGTCGGTGTTCGGCCTGATCCTGCTGGCACCTCCGCTGGCCGACCTGGCCGTCCAGTTCGGCGACCCCGAGTACGTCGCACTGACCGCGTTCGGCATCCTGCTGGTCACCTATCTCGGCACCAAGCACCCGGTGAAGGCGCTGTCCATGGCGGCGCTGGGCCTGTTCCTGGCCACCATCGGGCGGGATCTGGTCACGGGCACCAGCCGGTTCACCTTCGACCAGATCGAGCTGTTCGACGGGCTGGACTTCGTGGCGGTGGCCATGGGCCTGTTCGGCGTCGGGGAGATCCTCTACAACCTGGAGAAGACGGAGAAGGCCGAGCAGATCAAGAGCAAGGTCAAGAACATCTGGCCGACCCGCCGCGACTTCAAGGACTCCTCCGGGGCCATCGCCCGCGGGTCGGTCCTCGGGTTCTTCCTCGGCGTGCTGCCCGGCGGCGGCGGCGTCATCTCCTCGCTGGCCAGCTACGGGATGGAGAAGCGCCGCGCCAAGGATCCGAGCCGGTTCGGCAAGGGCGCCATCGAGGGCGTGGCCGGCCCCGAGACGGCGAACAACGCGTCGTCCACCTCGGCGTTCGTCCCGCTGCTCACGCTCGGCATCCCACCCAACGTGGTGCTGGCGCTGATCTACGGTGCGCTGCTCATCCAGGGCATCACGCCCGGCCCGCAGCTCATCGACAACAACCCGGAGATCTTCTGGGGCGTCATCGCCTCGATGTTCATCGGGAACCTCATGCTGCTGGCGTTGAACATCCCGCTCGTCGGGTTCTTCGTCCAACTGCTGCGCGTCCGCGCGGGCATCCTGGCCGCGTTCGCGCTGCTGATCACCATGGCCGGCGTCTTCTCGGTCAACAACGACGTCTTCGACATGTGGGTCGTGCTGGTGTTCGGCATCATCGGCTGGCTGATGAAGAAGACGGGCTTCGAGCCCGGTCCGCTGGTGCTCGCCTTCGTGTTGGGCGGCATCCTCGAGGAGTCGTTCCGCCGGTCCATGCTGCTCTCCGGCGGGGAGTTCAGCATCTTCTTCACCCGGCCCATGTCGGGCACCCTGTTCGCGGCGATGGCGCTGGTCATCCTGTACAGCTCGGTGATGGGGATCCGCCGACGCCGGCAGCGCAGCCAGCTGTCCGGTGTCGCGGAGGGCGAGCTGACGGCGACCGGCCTGGAGTCCGAGCCCGAGGGCACCGCGGGAGCGGCGGCCACCGACGGCCCGACCAGCGACGGCCCCACCACCGGTGGCAGCACGCGCGTCGACGGCGACCGGCCCTGAGCCGCGGCGCCGGCGGGGGCTGGTGCAGAGTGGTCGGAGCCGGGCGCGGGTGCCCGCACGAGCGGACGGGGAGCACGTGATCGACAAGAGGGTCGGGTCGCTCGTCGACGCCGTCGCCGACATCCGGGACGGCGCCACGGTGTTCGTCGGCGGGTTCGGCAACTCCGGCATCCCGGTCGAGCTGGTGCACGCCGTCCTCGACCAGGGCGCCCGCGACCTCACGCTGGTCACCAACAACGCCGGCAGCGGGGAGACCGACGTCGCCGCGCTCCTGCGCGAGCGGCGGGTCCGCAAGATCATCTGCTCGTACCCGCGGTCCAGCGGCTCGATCTGGTTCGAGGAGCGCTACCGCGCCGGCGAGCTGGAGCTCGAGCTCGTCCCGCAGGGCACGCTCAGCGAGCGGATGCGGGCGGCCGGCGCGGGCCTGGGCGGCTTCTTCACCCCCGCGGGCGCGGACTCCCTGCTCGCCGAGGGCAAGGAGGTGCGCATCATCAACGGCCGGCGGCACGTGTTCGAGGAGCCCCTGCACGGCGATGTCGCGCTGATCAAGGCACGCAAGGCCGACCGGTGGGGCAACCTCGTCTACTCCACGGCGGCGCGGAACTTCGGCCCCACCATGGCCACCGCGGCCACCCTGACCGTCGTCCAGGTGCGCGAGTTCGTCGAGCTCGGCGACCTGGACCCCGAGTGCATCGTGACCCCCGGCATCTTCGTCGACCGGGTCGTGCAGGTGGAGGCGTCATGAGCGGGCCCCGGCTCTCGTTGACCGACATGGCCCGTCGCGTGTCCCGCGACATCCCCAGCGGCGCCTACGTCAACCTCGGCATCGGCATGCCCACGCTGGTCGGCGACGTCGTCTCCCCCGAGAAGGAGATCGTCTACCACTCCGAGAACGGCATCCTCGGCATGGGACCGGCACCCGCACCGGGCGAGGGCGACCCCGAGCTGATCAACGCCGGCAAGCAGCCGGTCACGCTGGTGCCCGGTGGCTCCTTCTTCCACCACACCGACTCGTTCATGATGATGCGTGGCGGCCACATCGACGTCACCGTGCTCGGCGCATTCCAGGTCTCCGAGAAGGGCGACCTCGCCAACTGGGCCACCGACGAGGTCGGGCACCCGCCGGCGGTCGGCGGTGCGATGGACCTCGCGGTGGGCGCCAAGCGGGTGCTGGTCCTCATGACGCACACGACGAAGGCCGGCGCGCCCAAGATCCTCTCCTCGTGCACCTTCCCCCTGACCGCGGCCGCCGTCGTGGACCGGATCTACACCGAGTTGGCCGTTCTCGACGTGACCCGCGACGGCCTGGTCGTCCGCGAGATGGTCGCCGGCCTGGACCGCGAGGAGCTGCAGGCGCGCACCGGCGCCCGGCTGGCCTTCGCGGACGACGTCCTCGTGCTGGAGCCCGGCGCGGTCTGAGTGCACAGCCCCGTGTGGTGGACGGGGGCAAAAACTTCAAGCCCGTAGTGTTTCTCGCTGATCGAGTCCGGGCACGGACGCGATCATGATCGCGGAGTGCACCGTCGTCGTGCCCACGATCGGGCGGCCCTCGCTCGACGTGCTCCTCGACGCGCTCGCCGCGGCCCCGGGCCCCCGTCCGGCCGAGCTGATCCTGGTCGACGACCGGCCGACCGGGGCGCCGCTGGCCCCGGAACGCCCCGGGCTCCCGCCCGTCCGCGTCGTGCGCACCGGCGGCGGCGGCCCCGCCCGCGCCCGGAACCTGGGCTGGCGCAGCGCCCGGACACCCTGGATCGCCTTCCTCGACGACGACGTCGTCCCGGACGCCGACTGGTACGAGCGCCTGGCCACCGACCTCGCCGACCTCCCCGCCGACGTCGCCGGCAGCCAGGGCCGGGTACGCGTGCCGCTGCCGGAGCACCGGCGACCCACCGACTGGGAGCGGGGCACCGCCGGGCTGGCCACCTCCAGCTGGATCACCGCCGACCTCGCCTACCGCCGCGCCGCGCTGTCCGCGGTGGGCGGCTTCGACGAGCGCTTCCCGCGCGCCTTCCGCGAGGACTCCGACCTGGCCCTGCGGGTCATGGACACCGGCGCGCGCCTGGTCCGCGGCGACCGCTGGATCACCCACCCCGTGCGGCCCACCGACCGCTGGGTGAGCGTCCGCGTCCAGGCCGGCAACGCCGACGACGTCCTCATGCGGCGCCTGCACGGACCCGGCTGGCGCGAGCGGGCCGACGCCGCCCTGGGCCGCCGTCCACAGCACACCGCCGTCACCGCCGCGGCGCTCGCCGCGATCGGTGGGGCCGCCCTCCGCCGGCCGCGGACGGCCGCCCTCGCCGCCGCCGGCTGGCTGGCGGGGACCGCCGAGTTCGCCTGGGCCCGCATCGCACCCGGCCCGCGCAACCGCGCCGAGGTCACCACCATGCTCGCCACCAGTGCGCTCATCCCGCCGCTGGCCACCTGGCACTGGCTCAAGGGCGTCGCCCGGCACCGGCGGGTGCCGCGGTGGAAGGGGCTGCCCGACCTGGTGCTCTTCGACCGCGACGGCACCCTGGTCCGCGACTACCCCTACAACGGCGACCCCGCGCTGGTGAAGCCGGTGGACGGCGCTGTGGAGGCGCTGGAAGCCCTCCGCGCCCGCGGGGTGGAGGTCGGCGTCGTCAGCAACCAGTCCGGCGTGGCCCGCGGCCTCATCACCCGCGCGCAGGTCGACGCCTGCATGGCGCGGCTCGAGGAGCTGCTCGGCCCCTTCGACACCCTGCAGGTCTGCCCGCACGGCCCGGACGACGGCTGCGCGTGCCGTAAGCCCGCCCCCGGCATGGTCAAGGCCGCCTGCGCCGAGCTCGACGTCGACCCCGCGCGGTGCGTGGTGATCGGCGACATCGCCGCCGACGTGGACGCGGCGGCGGCAGCCGGGGCGGCCGGGATCATGGTGCCGACACCGGTGACGCGGACGTCCGAAGTGGCCGCCGCGGCGCACGTCGCCCCGACCCTGACCGCCGCGGTGGACGACGTCCTGGGCGGCCGGTGGTGACCCGCGCGCGCACCGTGCTCGTGGCCCGGCTGGACAACGCCGGGGACGTCCTGCTGCAGGGCCCGCTGGTGCGGGCCCTCGCGCACGGCGCCGACCGCATCGTGTTCCTCGCCGGCCCGGAGGGTGCCGCGGCCGCCGAGCTGCTGCCGGGGGCCGACGAGGTGTGGACGTGGGCCTGCCCGTGGATCCTCGGCGACGCCCCGCCCGTGGACGCCGACGACCTCGCCGCCCTCACCGACCGCGTGCGGTCGCTGGCGCCCGACGAGGCGGTGATCTCCACGTCGTTCCACCAGTCGCCGCTGCCCCTGGCCCTGGTGCTCCGGACGGCCGGGGTCCCGCGGATCTCGGCGATCAGCGTCGACTACCCCGGCGCGCTGCTCGACGTCCGCCACCGGGTCGAGGACGACCTGCCCGAGCCGGAACGGGCGCTCTCGCTGGCCCGCGCGGCCGGCTTCGATCTCCCTCCCGGGGACGACGGCCGGCTGGCGCTGCGCCGTCCGCTGCCCCCCGTGGACGTGCCGCCGGGCTACGTCGTGCTGCACCCGGGCGCCTCCGTGCCGGCCCGGGCCTGGCCCGCCCAGCGGTGCGCGGAGGCGGTCGAGGCGCTGGCCGACGCCGGGTACCGGGTGCTGGTCACCGGCGGCCCGGCCGAGCGGGAGCTGACCGCGTTCGTCGCGGGGAGCCGCGGCGTCGACCTGGGGGGCGCGACCACGCTCGCCGAGATGGCATCGGTCCTCGCCGGCGCCGCTGCGGTCGTCGTCGGCAACACCGGGCCGGCGCACCTCGCCGCCGCCGTGGGGACGCCGGTGGTCTCGCTGTTCGCGCCCGTGGTCCCCGCCGCGCGGTGGGCGCCCTACGGCGTCCCCACCGTCCTGCTCGGGAACCAGGACGCACCCTGCCGCGACACCCGGGCGCGCGAGTGCCCGGTGCCCGGCCACCCCTGCCTGACCTCGGTGACGGCGCAGGACGTCGTCGCCGCGGTCGACGAGCTCGCCACGGTCCAGCAGCCGGCCGTCGCGCCACCCTTCGCCGCGGAACGAGAGGCGGCGACCAGCCTCCAGGGGGCACCGTGAAGGTCCTGGTCTGGCACGTGCACGGCTCCTGGACGACGGCGTTCGTCCAGGGCACCCACGAGTACCTGATCCCCGTCGTCGACGGCCCCGACGGAACCAGGAGCCCCGACGGGCTGGGCCGCGCCCGCACCTGGGCCTGGCCGGCGTCCGCCCGCGAGGTGACGCCCGAGCAGCTGCGCAGCCTGAGTGACGCCGGCGGCATCGACCTGGTGATCTTGCAGCGCACCCGCGACCTGGAGCTGGTCCGCGAGTGGCTGGGCCGCGAGCCCGGCCGCGACCTGCCCGCGGTCTTCCTGGAGCACAACGCGCCCGGCCTGGAGCCCGACGACGGCCCGGTGCCGCACACCCGGCACCCGATGTCCGAGCGCACCGACATCCCGATCGCGCACGTCACGCACTTCAACCGGCTCTTCTACGACAACGGACGGGCGCCGACCACGGTCATCGAGCACGGCATCGTCGACCCGGGCGAGCGCTGGACAGGCGAACTGTCCCGTGCCGCCGTCGTCGTCAACGAGCCGGTCCGCCGGGGTCGCACCGTCGGCGCGGACCTGCTGTCCGGGCTCGCGCAGGCCGCGCCGGTCGACGTCTTCGGCATGGGCCTGACCGGCCTGCACGAGCGGTACGGCCTCGACCCCGACCGGGTGGCGCTGTTCGACGACCCGCCGCAGGCCGCCATGCACACCGAGCTGGCCCGCCGCCGCGTGTACGTACATCCGGTGCGCTGGACCTCGCTGGGCCTGGCGCTGCTGGAGGCCATGCACCTGGGCATGCCGGTGGTCGCGCTGGCCACCACCGAGGTGGTCGAGGCGGTGCCGGCCGAGGCCGGGGTGATCTCCACCCGGCCGGAGCAGCTGTGGACGGCGGTGCGGGAGTTCCTGCACGACGAGGACGCCGCCCGGCTGGCCGGCAAGGCCGCCCGGGCCGCGGCGCTGGAGCGCTACGGCCTGGACCGCTTCCTGCGCGACTGGGATGCGCTGCTGCTGGAGGTGACCCGATGAGGACCGACCAACTGGGCGCGTACCGGCTCAGGATCGACCTGGTGTCCGAGCACGCCAGCCCCCTCGCAGCCATCGGCGGCGTGGACGCCGGCGGGCAGAACGTGCACGTCGCCGCCCTGGCGGCAGGCCTCGCCCAGCGCGGGCACGAGGTCACCGTGCACACCCGCCGCGACGACGAGTCGCTGCCCGAGCGGGTCGTCACGCAGGACGGCTACAACGTCGTCCACGTGCCCGCCGGGCCAGCGCGCGAGCTGCCCAAGGACGACCTGCTGCGGCACATGCCGGAGTTCGCCACCAACCTCCGCCGCAGCTGGGCCGCGCACGCCCCGGACCTCGTCCACGCGCACTTCTGGATGAGCGGGCTGGCGTCGGTCGCAGCCGCTGGGGAGATCCCGGTCCTGCAGACCTTCCACGCGCTCGGCTCGGTCAAGCGCCGTCACCAGGGCGACGCCGACACCTCGCCGCCGAACCGGATCGAGCTGGAGCGCTCGCTGTGCCGCAGCGTCGCGCACGTGGTCGCCACCTGCACCGACGAGGTGTTCGAGCTGCGCCGGCTCGGGCTGACCACCGACCGCGTCTCGATCGTGCCGTGCGGCGTCGACACCGCGGTGTTCACGCCGGACGGCCCGGTGGCGCCGCGGAACGGCCGCAAGCGGCTGCTCGTGCTCGGCCGGCTGGTCGAGCGCAAGGGCCAGGACGACGCGGTGCGGGCGCTGCGGGCGGTGCCGGACGCCGAGCTCGTCGTCGTCGGCGGTCCGCACGCCGACCGGCTCGACGCCGACCCCGAGGTGCGCCGGCTGCGGGCGATCGCCGCCGAGGCCGGGGTGGCCGACCGGCTGGTGTTCGCCGGCTCGGTGGCCCGGGCGGACGTCCCCGCCTGGGTGCGCTCGGCCGACGTCGTCCTCGCGGTGCCCTGGTACGAGCCGTTCGGCATCACGCCCCTGGAGGCCATGGCCTGCGGCCGGCCGGTGGTGGCCACCGCCGTCGGCGGGCTCCAGGACAGCGTCGCCGACGGCGTCACCGGCGACCTCGTGCCGCCGCGCGACCCGGAACGCCTCGGTCAGGTGCTCGCCGCGCTGCTGGCCGACGACGCCCGGCGGGCCGCGTACGGCGCCGCCGGCGTGCAGCGCGCCCGCGACCGTTACCGGTGGAGCCGCGTCGTGGCCGACACCGACACCGTCTACCGGCAGGTACTCGCCAGCCGCCGTCCCGTGGAGGTCGCCCGATGACGGTCAGCCCGCACAGCTTCTTCGAGAACGTCGCGGCAGACGTCCCCGACCCCACCACGTGCACGCACCTCACCGGCGCCGACCACGTCGCCTCGCTGACCGCGGCGATCGGGTCGCTGAACGGTCAGCTCGCCGTGCTCGACGACTGGGGGCGGCTGCTGGCCGGCGTGCTCACCGGGGAGTCGCGGGGGCGGCTGCTCGCGGCGGGCAACGGGGGCAGCGCCGCCCAGGCGCAGCACCTGACCGCCGAGCTGGTCGGCCGCTACCGTGCCGACCGGCCGCCGTTCTCCGCCATCTGCCTCACCGCGGAGACCTCGTCGCTCACCGCCATCGCCAACGACTACCCGGCCGACGAGCTGTTCGCCCGGCAGGTCGAGGCGCACGGCCGTCCCGGCGACGTACTGGTGCTGCTCTCCACCTCGGGCCGCTCACCGAACGCCGTCGCCGCCGCCCGCCGGGCCCGCGAGTGCGGGATCACCACGCTGGCGATGACCGGCCCGGCACCCAACCCGCTGGCCGGCGTCGCCGACGACGCGGTGTGCATCGACTCCCCGTGGACGGCGACGGTGCAGGAGTGCCACCTGGTCGCGCTGCACCTCGTGTGCGCCGCGTTCGACGCCGCCGTGCTGGCCGAGCCCTCACGCGTGCCGACCGGGCCGACGCTGGGGACCGCCCGATGAGCCGCCCGTCGGAGGCTCGGCCGCTGGTCGTCGTCGGCGACGCGCTGCTCGACGTCGACCTCGTCGGCAGCGCTTCCCGGCTCAGCCCGGACGCCCCGGTGCCGGTGGTCGAGGACGTCGAGCGCCGCGAGCGCCCCGGCGGCGCCGCCCTGGCCGCGGTCATCGCCGCCGCCGCGACCTCCCGCGAGGTCGTCCTGGTGGCGCCCCTGGACTCCGACGACGGCGCGGCCCGGCTCCGCGAGCTGCTCGAGGGGCGGGTGCGGCTGATCGCGATCCCGGCCGGCGGCGGCACCGCGGTCAAGCAGCGCATCCGCGTCGGCGACCACTCCGTCGCCCGCCTGGACAGCGGGGCGCCGCTGGCCACGCTCGGCGCGCTGCCCGCCGAGGCGGCCGAGGCGATCCGCACCGCCGCGGCCGTGCTGGTCGCCGACTACGGCCGGGGCACGACGGCGGCCGCCGACGTCCGCGAGGCGCTGGCCGGTGCCCGCGGTCCGGTGGTGTGGGACCCGCACCCCCGCGGCGCCGAGCCGGTGCGCGGGGTCCGCCTGGTCACCCCCAACGCGGCCGAGGCGGCGCGGGTGGTGCCGGACGTGCCCGGCGACGGTCTGGCAGCGGTCGGCGCCCGCGCCGAGGCGCTCATCGCGCACTGGGGCGTGGGGGCGGTCGCGGTCACCATGGGCGCCCGCGGTGCGCTGCTGTCCTACGGCTCGGGCGCGCCCATGGTCGTGCCGGCCGTACCGGTCACCGGCGGCGACCCGTGCGGCGCCGGAGACTCGTTCGCGGCGGCGGCGGCGCTGGCACTCGCCGACGGCGCGGTGACGGGGGAGGCGGTGTCGTCCGCGGTGGCCTTCGCCGGCGTGTTCGTGGCCCGCGGGGGCGCGACCGCCTGGGACCGCGAGACCCCGAACGTGGTCGCCGAGCCGGGCGCCGAGGGCGTGATCGCGCGCGTGCGGGCGGCCGGCGGCACCGTCGTCGCCACCGGGGGTTGCTTCGACCTGCTGCACCCAGGGCACGTCGCGACGCTGCGGGCCGCCCGCGGTCTGGGCGACTGCCTGGTCGTGTGCATCAACTCCGACGACTCGGTCCGCCGGCTCAAGGGCCCCACGCGCCCGCTGAACAGCGCTCCCGACCGGGCTCGCGTGCTCGAGGCGCTGGAGTTCGTCGACGCCGTCGTCGTGTTCGACGAGGACACCCCCTCGGCGGTCCTGGACCGGCTGCGCCCCGACGTGTGGGCCAAGGGCGGCGACTACGCCGGTGCCGACCTGCCCGAGGCAGCGGTCCTGCGCACGTGGGGCGGCCAGGCCGTCGTCCTGCCGTACCTGGACGGCCACTCGACCACGGCCCTGGTCGAGCGCTCCCGCGTATGACAGGACCCTGCCGCCCCCCACGCCTCGCAGGCTCGGCGCGGGCCCCTGCGGCAGGGCCGTTCCAGCCCGTCACCGTCGTGCTGCGGCCGCTCGGGCTGGGTGACCTGCTGACCGGGGTGCCGGCCATCCGGGCCGTCCGGGCGGCCGTCCCGGACCACCGGCTGGTCCTGGCGACGACGGCGTCGCTGGCGCCCCTCGCCCGCCTGGTCGACGCCGTCGACGAGGTGCTCCCCGCCGGTGAGCTCGAGCCGCTGGACTGGTCCGGCCCGCCGCCCGAGCTCGCCGTCGACCTGCACGGCAAGGGCCCCGCCTCGCACCGGATCGTGGCCGATCTGCGCCCTGCGCGGCTGCTCACGTTCGACAGCCCCGGCTACCCGGGCCCGCGCTGGTACGCCGACGAGCACGAGGTGGCGCGCTGGTGCCGGCTGGTCGGCGAGGGGCTGGGGGTCGAGGCGGACCCCGATGCGCTCGACCTCGCCGTGCCGCCGGTGCCGGCCCCGGTGCGCGATGCCGCAGTCGTCCACCCCGGGGCTGCGTACCCGGGCCGCCGCTGGCCGCCCGACCGGTTCGCCGCCGTCGCCCGGCACCTCGCCGACGCCGGCCACGACGTCCGCATCACCGGTGGCCCGGCCGAGGTGGAGCTGGCCCAGGCCGTGGCCGCGGGCGCCGGGCTCGGGCCGGACGCCGTGCTGGCCGGCCGCACGACGTCGATGGAGCTGGCCGCCGTGGTCGCCGCCGCCCGGGTCGTGGTGTGCGGGGACACCGGGGTGGCGCACCTGGCGACCGCCTACCGCCGTCCCTCGGTGGTGCTGTTCGGGCCGGTGTCGCCCGCGCTGTGGGGACCGCCGGCGCGGACGGGGTCGGACGGGAGAGCGCTGCACGTCGTCCTCTGGCACGGGGACGGCGCCGGCGACCCGTGGGGCACCGAGCTCGACCCCGCGCTGGCCCGCATCACCGTCGACGAGGTGCTGGCCGCGGTGAACGCTCACGGCTGACGGCCGTCGCCCCTCCTGCAACTGAACGGTTGCAAGTCTGCGTCTTGGGTGCAACCATCTGGTTGCCCGACGGGGCGGCGGCCGGGGAGGTGGCGATGAACGAGGGAACCGACCGGATCGAGCGTTCCATCCGGATCGATGCGCGTGCCGATCGGGTCTGGCACCTGGTGTCCCAGCCCGGCTGGTGGATCAACGACGGCCGGGTCACCCAGCACCGCATCGAGGTGGACGGCGACGTCGCGATCGTCCACGACCCGGTGCACGGCGCCTTCCCCGTCCGGACCGTCCGGCTGGACCCGCCTCGGTACGCCGCGTTCCGCTGGCGGGCTGCCGACGGCGCGCACCGGTCCATCGACGAGGAGTCGACGTTGATCGAGTTCTGGGTCGAGGACAGCCCCCAGGGCGGCGTCCTCCTCCGTGTCGTGGAGAGCGGGCTGCAGGGGCTGCGGACGAGCGAGGAGCAGCAGCGACGCGACCGTGCCGACCACCTGGCGGGCTGGGAGCAGGAGCTCGCGGCCGCCCGCGCCTTCCTGGAGGGCGCATGAGCGCCGTTGCCACCGACATCGGTCAGGTATTCGCGGCCCTGGGCGATCCACAGCGCCGCCACCTGCTGGAAGCCCTCGCCGGCCATCCCGCCGGCGCATCGGCGACCACCCTGGCCGGACCACTGCCGGTCTCCCGTCAGGCGGTCGACAAGCACCTGCGGCTCCTGGAGCGGGCGGGACTGGTCTCCGCCGCGCGCCACGGCCGTGAGATGCGCTTCACCGTGCGCAGGGACCAGCTCGACCGCTCGGCCGACTGGCTGACCGAGCTCGGGAATCGCTGGGAGCAGCGCCTGGCCGGGCTGAAGACGGCCGCCGAGGCCCTGGACGACGACTGGACAGCCGGTCCGGCTCATCCCGAGCCGGACGCGGGCGCCGGCTCGACGACATCGACCACTCGAGGAGGAGCACCATGAGCCACCCGACCGACCCGGCCTTCGAGGGCGGACGCAACATCGCGATGAAGGTCCCGCCGCACCAGTGGGAAGCCACCGTCGGTTTCTACCGGGACACCCTCGGTCTGCGGGAGCTCGACAACCCCTTCACCTCCGGCCCGCAGTCAGTGGGGTTCGCCTTCGGGATGAACCGACTGTGGGTCGACCGGGTACCGGGGATGAGCCAGGCAGAGTTGTGGCTGCAGGTGACCACCGCGGACACGGCGGCCGCGGCCGAGCACCTGGCCGCCTCGGGCGTCGCCCGGTGCGACGCCATCGAGCCCCTGGGCAGCGAGTCGGCGTTCTGGGTCGCCAGCCCGGCCGCCATCGTGCACCTGGTCTCCGAGCCTGACGCTGACTGAGCCCCCCGACCCTCAGCCGCGCTGGCGGAGGGCGTCGAAGAGCACGGCCTGCAGGTCGGTGGGGTCGGTGGCCGAGTAGGCCTCTCCGCCGGTCGCCTCGGCGATGCTCTCCAGCGCCGACAGGTCCGCGTCCGGACCGAGCGCGACGCCGATGACCTTGACCGGGCGTTCGGGGTCGGCCTCCGCGTTCAGCTGGATCAGCAGGTTCTCCATGCTGATGCCGTTCGCGTCGTCCTCGTTCGTGCCGTCGGTGACCAGCAGCACGCTGTTGACGGCGGTCGGATCGTAGTTCGCCCGCGCCGCCCGGACCGCGGCCAGCGTCGTGTCGTACAGCCCCGTGCCGCCGGGGGTCAGCCGGTCGGGGAGGGTGACGGCCTGGGCGTCCAGGATCTCCCGCTGCGTCTGGCCGTCGACCTCGGTGTCCAGCTTCCGGATGGGCACCAGCTCCTGCCAGTCCTGGTCGCCGGCCAGCTCGTAGGCGAACGCCCAGAGCCCGAGCGCGTACTCGCCCGGCACCAGCGCCAGGGTCGTCCGCGCCGCGTCCCGGGCCAGCGTCGCGCGCGTACCGCCGCCGACCGGGGCCTCCATCGACGTGGACACGTCGAAGACGGCCAGGATCCGGGACGGCGTGGCCAGGGTCGACAGCCGGCCCAGCAGGCCACCCACCTCGGCCGGGTCCAGCTCCACCTCCGCCGGGGCCTCCTCGCGGATGCCGCTCTCCTCGCCGGCCGCCGGGGGTGCGGCGCCGTCGGGGCCCCGGAAGCCGGCCTCCATGGCGGCAGCCCGTGCGTCCTCGGAGGTCAGCACGCGGACGACGGCGTCGACCGCCTCCTCCGGCGCACCGCTCTCCCCGACCCGCAGCACCGGGTAGTCGAGCATCGGGGAACCCTCGGAGGGGTAGATCGCGACGAGCGAGGACTCGGCGTCGTCACGGCGGGCGGCGTACACGGTCTGCTCGCTCACCGGTACCAGGGCGGCGTCGGCGGCGCCCTGGCCGGCGGCCTCCAGCGCCTCCTCGGCGGACCCGGAGCGGGCAGCGGCCAGCACCACCTCGACGACGCCGTTGTCGGCCTGCTCGCCTCCGCCCAGCGCGGAGCGCAGCGCGGTCAGCGCGGCGATGCCCTCGGCGCTGCCGGCCAGGTCGGGCACCGCCACCGCCTGGTCGGTGGTGAGCGCCTCACCCCAGGAGGGCGGGGCGTCGCTCCAGCCGGCCTCGTCGACGACGGCCTGGCTGGTGGCCAGCACGACGGGGGAGGAGCCGAGCGAGCCCTCGTCGGTCAGCTCCGTCCCGCCGGCGCGCAGCGCCCACAGCGACGAGTCGGGCACCCACACGTCGGGAAGCGACTCGGGATCCAGCGCGCTCAGGGCGCCGGCGGTCTGCAGCGGCTCCTGGGCGGTGATCTCAGCGGTGATGCAGCCGTCGGCATCCAGAGCGCCGGGTTCGGAGAGGAGTTCCTGGGTCAGCGAGACCAGTTCGGGGGCGACCGTCACGTCGACGGTCGAGCGCGTGGCGCACTCCTCGCCGTCGCCGGCGGTCAGCCACCACCCCAGGCCACCGGCGAGGAGGAGGACGACCACGGCCCCGGCAGCGATCAGGGCGGCGGGAAACCGGCGGTCGGTGGCAGTCGGATCAGCGTGGCGGCCCATGCTCGCTCTCTGTCATCACTCGGCAACGGGCGCGGCCCCCCCGGTCCGCAGGGACACCCTAGAGGGGAAAGCTGTGCCGCCGGCCGGAACACCGGTCTCAGCCGGCGCGCACCTCCCGGGCGGCGAGCTGTTCGGCGAACCATGCGACCGTGCGCCGCAGCCCCTCCTCGGACGGCACCTGCGGCCGCCAGTCCAGCAGCTGCTCGGCGCGCGTGGTGTCGGGGCGCCGGACCTTCGGGTCGTCCACGGGCAGGTCGATGAAGTCGATCGGCGAGTCCGACCCGGTGAGCTCGACGATCCACTCGGCCAGCCGGAGCATCGAGAGCTCGTCGGGGTTGCCGATGTTCACCGGTCCCGCGTGGCCGGAGAACGCCATGGTCAGGATGCCGGTCACGGTGTCGTCGACGTAGCAGATCGAGCGGGTCTGGGAGCCGTCACCGGCGACCGTGAGCGGCCGGCCGGACAGCGCCTGGCCCACGAAGGCGGGGATCGCCCGGCCGTCGTCGGCGCGCATCCGCGGTCCGTAGGTGTTGAAGATGCGCACGATGCCGGTGTCGGTGCCGCGGGAGCTGCGGTACGCCGTCGTCAGTGCCTCGCTGAACCGCTTCGCCTCGTCGTAGACGCCTCGCGGGCCGACGGGGTTGACGTTGCCCCAGTACTCCTCGGGCTGCGGGTGCACGAGCGGGTCGCCGTACACCTCCGACGTCGAGGCCAGGACGTAGCGGGCGCCCTTCTCCCGGGCCAGGCCCAGGGTGTGCAGCGTGCCGAGACTGCCGACCTTCAGCGTCTCGATCGGCATCTTCAGGTAGTCCAGCGGGCTGGCCGGAGAGGCGAAGTGCAGCACCAGGTCGACCGGCCCCGGCACGTGCACGTAGTCGGTGACGTCGCAGCGCACCAGCCGGAACCCGGGGTGCTCCATGAGGTGCACGACGTTCTCCGGCGACCCGGTGAGGAAGTTGTCGAGGCAGACCACCTCGACCCCGCGGTCGAGCAGGTGCTCGCAGAGGTGTGAGCCCAGGAAACCGGCGCCGCCGGTCACCACCGCCCGTCGGATGTCCCGTGCTGCCCGCACCGGCTGTGCCATGACTTGCTCCCTCGTCCGCCTCTGGCGCACGGCCAGGCGCCACCGTCCCTGGCCCCCTACCCGGGGGATCGTGGCGTGCACACTTCGACGTCGAAGTAATTCGCGGCGGGTGGCGGCTCCGCGCTGCGGGCGGCCGCCCGGCACGGCGGCGCGCGGAGGCATTCCGCACAGTGGGACGCGGGCGACGATTGGGTCACAAGTCCGTCCGAATGACGCTGCCGCTCCGTGTCTGCGGTCACAATGGGCGCAACGCACAGTCATGGTCGCGACGTGTTGTGCTGTACGTCACGCCCAGAGAAGGAGATCGAGTGCAGGCGTTCGACACCGAGGTCTCGTCCCGTTTGGTCGACCTCGCCCCGCTGCTGCTGGAGCAGCTGGACGCCATGACCGATCGCATGGTGGACGTGCTCTCCCGTACGGAGCCGGCCTACCGCGACTTCATCGCCGGCTCCGAGGAGGAGCTGCGCCGCTCGACGCGCGACAACCTCGAGCACGGCCTCCTCGCGCTCGTCGGCGCTCCCGTTCCCGACCGCCCGGCGCTGCACGGAGCTCGCGAGGTGGGGCGCCGCAGAGCCAAGCAGGGCATCCCGCTGGAAGCGGTCCTGCGGGCGTACCGGCTCGGTGGGCAGGTGACCTGGGAGGCGCTGCTCAAGGTCTCCGCCCAGGCCGGTGGCCGGCACGACGCCCTCCTGCTGCAGGTCGCCGGCACCGTCTGGCGCACCAACGACGGCGAGTGCGCCGCGCTGGCGGAGGGCTACCGCGACGAACAGCGCCGGCTGGCCGGCGTCGACGAGGAGACCCGCCTCCGGATGCTGGACGGGCTGCTGGACGGCCGGGGGGACGACCCGGCGTTCGTGCGCACGGCCGCGGACCTGCTGGCCATGTCGCTGGACGGCCGCCTTATGGCCGTCGTCGCACTGCCCGACGAGAACGGCGGACCGGGGCTCGACGGTGTGGGCACCGAACTGCTCCGGCACGGCGTGCGCTCGGTCTGGGGCACCCGGTCGGGTGCGCAGGTGGGCGTGATCGCGCTGGGCGTGCTGAGCGCGGCCGAGATCCGTGGCCGGCTGCAGGCGCTGACCACCGGCCCGGTCGGGGTCTCCGCGCCGGTCGACGGGGCCGGGGCGGTCGCCTCCGCCTACCGGCTGGCCGAGACGGCGGCGCGGACCCTGCCGCGGGCGACGCGCCGGGTCGTCACGATCGACGAGCGGCTGCCCGAAGCGCTGCTGAGCAACTCCCCGGAGATCAGCTCCCGCCTCGTGGGTCAGACGCTGGGCGGGCTGCTGGCCCTGCCCGCGGACGAGCGCGAGGTGCTGCTGGACACGCTGGCCGCGTTCCTGGCCTCGGACGGTTCGCCCACCCGCGCCGCCGACGAGCTCTACTGCCACCGCAACACGGTCATGCACCGGTTGCGGCGGATCGAGCAGGTCACCGGCCGCAAGGTCGCCGACCCGCGCGCCCGCCTGCAGTGGCAGCTCGCCCTGCTGGGCGCACAGCACGGGCGGCCGACCCAGCGGTCGGCCTGAGGATGAACCCCAGTCCGCTCCGCAGCGCGAGCGACGGCCCCGTCCAGGGGAGGACGGGGTCCTCTTACTGGAGGTAGCTCTCGACCTGCGGCTCGGGGCGGGGCTGCGCCTCGTCCGGGTCCTCGTCGTACTGGCGCTTGGCCCGCCGCTGCCGCAGCAGGTCCCAGCACTGGTCGAGGTCGGCCTCGAGCTTGCTCATGCGGGTGCGCGTCTCGTCGGTGTGCTCGTCGCTGTCGCGGAGCTTGTGCTCCTCCTCGACCAGCGAGTGGATGCGGCTGAGGATGTCGTTCTCGTCCATGCAGGGGTGCTGCCCCCACGCGGGGGCACGAAACGGTCAGCGGGCGGTCTCCGGCACCCAGCCCTCCACGAACGCGGCCAGCCGGCGGGTGACCGCGCCACCGGCGCGACCGAGCGCGAGCAGCGCGGCCCGCTCCAGCGGGATGCGGACCGGCCGCCGGGCGTCCTGCCGGCTGACGACGGCGTGACCCGCGGCCACCAGCTCCGGCCGGGGGCGTGCCAGCTGGGCGCGCACCCGGTCCAGCGCCGCCTCCGTGGGTCCGGCGTTGCCCTCGACCATCGCGGTGACGAAGGCGGGATCGCTGCCGATGACGCGGGTGCCGTCGCGGAAGCTGCCGGCGCCCAGCGCCAGCGCCAGCGGCCCGGCCTCGGCGGCGGCCGAGGCCAGGGCCGCGGCCAGCAGGTGCGGCACGTGGCTGATCGCCGCGACGGCGTCGTCGTGCTCCGCGGCGGTGACCGGCACGACCTCGGCGCCGACCGCCAGCGCGATCTCGGCCACCCGCAGCCAGCGGGGCAGCTCGGTGTCCGGCTGCACGCACAGCGCCCACCGTGCACCGGCGAACAGCGCCGGGTCGACCGCCTCGTGACCGGAGCGCTCGGTGCCGCACATCGGGTGGCCACCGACGAACCGGCTGCCCAGCGCCGGGGTCAGCGCCTCCAGGACGGGGCCCTTCACCGAACCGAGGTCGGTGACGGTCGCGCCGGGGTCGACCCGCAGCCCGTCCAGGGCCGTGGTCATCGCGTGGAGCGGCACGGCGAGGACGACCACGCCGGAGAGCTCGCGGGTGATCGTCACCCCACGGGCGGACGCCGCGTCGCAGGCAGTGGGGTCGGTGTCCCAGCCGGACACGGGGCGGCCGGCGGCGACCAGCGCGGCGGCCAGGGAGCCGCCCAGCTGACCGAGCCCGACGACCGAGACGGGGGGCGCCGGCATGGTCGGCACCGGGAACGAGGGGGCCCGCCCGGTAGCAGCGTTCCCGGCACCTTCGGCATCGGCCATGATCAGAGGCTATGACCCCCGCGCAGCTCGACCCCCACGTGCCATGACCCACGTGCTCCTCCATCCCCACACGCCATGACGCCGCGGTCGTTCCTCCTCACGCAGGAGCTCGCCGACTACGTCCGCGCCTCGTCGGACGCCGTCGACGAGGTGCTGGCCGACCTGATCCGGGAGACGGCGGAGATGGCCGAGCGCGGCGAGGCGCCCGGCTCGATGCAGATCGCGCCCGAGCAGGGCGTCCTCATGCGGCTGCTCACCACGGCCGTGGGCGCCCGGACGGCGATCGAGATCGGCACGTTCACCGGCCTCTCCGCGCTCTGCATCGCCCGGGGATTGCCCGCCGACGGCTCGCTGCTCTGCCTCGACCGCAGCGAGGAGTGGACGGCGGTGGCCCGCCGGTACTGGGAGCGCGCCGGAGTGGCGGACCGGATCGAGCTGCGGCTCGGGGACGCGCTGCCCACCCTGCGGGCGCTGCCGGCCGAGCCGGCCTACGACCTGGCGTTCGTCGACGCGGACAAGACCGGATACGCGGCCTACGTCGAGGAACTGCACCCGCGGCTGCGCGCGAACGGCGTCGTCCTGCTGGACAACACCCTGCGCGAGGGGCGTGTGCTGGACCCGCAGGACGAGTCCGACCGGGCCCTGGCCGAGCTGAACGCCGCCCTGGCCACGGACCCCCGGTGGGAGACCGCGCTGCTGCCGCTGGCCGACGGCCTGACCGTGCTGCGCAAGCGATGAGCGCGGTGGACGGCGCGCCTCCCGGCCCGGCCAGCTACGCGGTGCGGATCTCGCGGGCGGGCGCGCGCTGGCGGGTGGAGCTGCTGGCCGAGGACGCCGGCGACGAGCTGCCGGTCCTGGAGCGGGCACTGGGCGACGTCGGGGCCTGGCCGCCGCCGTTCGTGGTGGTCGTGGACTCCCGGTTGTACTTCGTCGTGCTGCGGCACGGGCCGGGTGGGATGGTCCGGGCGCTGATCTCCGACGCGACGATGCTCGAATGGGTGCTCGCCGCCGAGGTGGTGGAGCGGTACGGGATAGGCGTCGACACCGACGGCGCCTTCGATGACGACGAGAGCGGCTGGCCGGGTGGGGACATGGACGTCCTCGCCGACGACGGACTGCCCGCCGAGGAGCTGAGGACGATCGTGACTGCTGACGACCTGTGGGCCGACGAGATGGTGCAGCGGATCGCCGCACGGCTCGGGTTCGCCGACGAGCTGGCCGCGGCGGTGCACCCGTGACCGGCACCGTGTCGGCGGTGGTCTTCGATCTCGGCGGGGTGATCACCGAGAGCCCGATGATCGCGTTCGCCGCGTACGAGCGGGAGGCCGGGCTCCCCGACGGGCTCATCCGGCAGCTCAACTCCACCGACCCGGACACCAACGCGTGGGCCCGCTTCGAGCGCAACGAGCTGGACGTGCCCGGCTTCTCGGCGGCGTTCGAGGCCGAGGCGGCCGCGCTCGGGCACCGGCTGGACGCGGGCCGCGTGCTGGCCGCGCTCCGCGGGGAGGTGCGGCCGGCCATGGTGGCCGCCATCCGCGCGCTGAAGGAGGCCGGGCTGCCGCTGGGGATGGTGTCGAACAACGTCTCCCCGATGGAACGGGGCGGGCGGATGGACGACATCCTCGACCTGTTCGACGTCATCGTGGAGTCGTCGGTCGAGGGCGTGCGCAAGCCCGAGCCGGAGATCTACCGGCGGGCGCTGGACCGGCTCTCCGACGCCGTCGGCCGGCGGATCGAGGCGACCGACTGCGCCTACCTGGACGACCTGGGCATCAACCTCAAGCCTGCGCGGGCGCTGGGCTTCTCGACCATCAAGGTGGTCGACCCCGACGCCGCGATCGCGGAGCTCTCCGCACTGGTCGGCTTCCCGCTGGACGGCGCCGCTCGAGCGTCATGACCCTCGATGTCGACGGCGCGATGGGCCGGGCGCTGGAACTCGCGGCCGCGGCGCAGGAGTGGGGCGACACCCCCATCGGCGCCGTCGTCCTCGGGCCGGACGGCGCGCTGCTGGCCGAGGCCGCCAACGAGCGGGAGAAGGTCGGCGACCCCACCGCGCATGCGGAGGTCCTGGCGCTGCGGGCGGCGGCGCGCGTGCACGGTGACGGCTGGCGGCTGACCGGCTGCACGCTGGTGGTCACCCTCGAGCCGTGCACGATGTGCGCCGGTGCCAGCGTGCTGGCCCGGGTCGACCGGGTGGTCTACGGCGCCGAGGACCCCAAGGCCGGTGCGGCCGGCTCGCTCTGGGACGTCGTCCGCGACCGGCGGCTCAACCACCGGCCGGAGGTCACCGCGGGCGTCCGTGCCGAGGAGTCCGCCATGCTGCTACGTGCGTTCTTCCGCGCGCACCGGGGCCTGTAGTCTCTTCGGCGGTGGCGTGTCCGAGCGGCCGAAGGAGCACGCCTCGAAAGCGTGTGAGGTTCATAGCCTCCGTGGGTTCAAATCCCACCGCCACCGCCAGCTACCGGAGCCCCTGCTCTCCCGTGAGGGAGGCGGGGGCTCGGTCGTCGGTCAGGGGTCGAGCTCGCTGTCGAGGATCAGCTGCCCGTCCCGCTCGATCACGGTGAACGCGCGGACCGCCGACTCCACCCGGCCATCGGTGTAGGTCCACCGGAGCCGGCCGGTGGCCCGGGTCTGCCCGTCGGACGCCTGCACCTCGCTGAGCGTCACGTCGGAGAACTGGTTCCAGTACCCGATGTAGTTCTCGCGGTTGATGTTCGCCCGGAGGGTCGGCCCGGTGCGGTCGTAGGCGGAGGCCGGGTCCTGGAGCACCTGCCGGTGGTAGTCGGCGAGGAACGCCTCGATGTTGGCGGCGCTGAGCGGGTCGGCGGCCGGTTCCGGTTCCGGTTCGGGGACCGGTTCGGGTTCGGGGGCGGGCTGGGAGGGCGTCGGCTGTTCCGCGGCGCTGGTCCCGGCGCTCCCGTCGTCCGGATCTGTGGCGTCGGTCGAGCCGCCGGCCGGCTCCTCGCCCGTCTGCTCGTCCCCGGTCTCCTCCTCCTCGGGCGCCGGGCTCGACGGCGACGGGGAGGACGGCGTCCCGCCGGCCGGCGTGCCGGCGCCGTCGGTGTCGTCGAGGTTCAGCAGCACGAACCCGATCACCGCGGCCAGGGCCGCGACGAGGAGTGCCGCGGCCAGCAGGATCCCCTTCCGCCGGCCGGTCCGTGGCGACGCCGACGGGGGAGGGGGAGGCGCGGCGTCCGGAGGTGTGCTCGTCCGCGGGCCGGCCGGTGCTGCTGCCGAGCGGACGGGGGGCGCGGGCAGGGGCGCCTTCGCCGGCGCATCGGCCGCCGCGGCGGCTCCCACAGCAGCGGCCCCGACGCCGGCCGCGCCGGCAACGGCGGCTCCGGCAGCGGCCACCCCGGCGGCCGGGAAGGCCTCGGTGCGCGGGCGCCCGCCGGCCGGGCGCAGGTCGGTGCGGGCCAGCAGGACCGTGGTCGTGTCCCCGCTGCGTCCTGCGGCGAGCCGGGCCAGCTCGTCCCGGACCTCCGCCATCGTCGGGCGGTCCGCCGGGTCGGCGGCCAGCATCCGGGTCACGGGGCCGGTGAGGGAGCCGGCGCGCGCGGGTGGACGGATGGCCCCGCCCGCCACCTTGTGCAGCATCGCCAGCGCGTTGTCCTCCATGCCGAAGGGCGGCTGCCCCTCCAGGCACGTGTACAGCGTGGCGCCGAGGGAGAAGACGTCGCTGGCCTCGCCCATCTCGTAGCCCTGGGCGACCTCGGGCGCGAGGAAGGCCGGCGTCCCGGTGATCTGGCCGGTCTGGGTGAGCGTGACGTCGCCGTGGGCGTGCGAGATGCCGAAGTCGGTGATCTTGACCAGGCCCTCGAGCCCGTCGCCCTGGCCGATGAGGATGTTGGCCGGCTTCACGTCCCGGTGCACGATGCCGGCCGCGTGCGTGGCGGTCAGCGCGTCGGCCACCTGGGCACCGATCTGCGCCACCTGGTCCACGCGCAGCACGCCGTCGGCGGTGACCACCTCGGCCAGGCTGCGCGAGGGCAGGTACTCCATGACCAGCCACGGCGTCTCGCCCTCCTGGGCGACGTCGTAGACGGAGATCGCGTGCGGATGGCTCAGCCGCGCGGCGATCCGGCCCTCGCGCAGGGCGCGCTGCCGTTGCTGGTCGGCCAGCGCCTCGTCGGAGTCGGAGACCAGGACCTGCTTGACCGCGACCTGCCGGCCCAGGAGTTCGTCGCGGGCCAGCCAGACCGCTCCCATGCCGCCGCCACCGATCTGCGACTGCAGGCGGTAGCGCCCGGCGACGAGCCGGCCGGGCGCGGTGAGGGATCGGGACATCGGCGGGGTGGGGCCGGACCGGGGTCAGACGCCCGAGGGTTCCCCGTACCGGCGCACGTACTCCTCCTTGGCACCCTCGGGCAGGGCGTCGAAGAGGTCGCCGAGCTCGGAGTGCACCGCGGGGTCCAGGTCGTCGAAGATCCGGCCCCAGGTGGGCGGTTCGTCGTAGCTGCGGGTCAGCAGCAGCTCCCAGGCCTGCGACTGGCGGTCGCGCTTCCCGCGCTCGGCGACGAACTCGGAAAGGTAGGAGTCCTTGGCGGCCGCCTTCTCCGCCGAGGTGGCGCCCTCCGGCAGTGCCGCGGCGTCACCGCCCTTGAGGACGCCGACGATCGCCTCGACCACGTCCGGTCGCACCTGCGTGTCCTCGCTCATGTCCGCCTCCTCCTCCGGTCGCCTCCGCGGCGCGTTCCCGAAAGGCCTCAGTTCGAATCCGCACGTGCATGCCCGCCGGTCGGGACACTCAACCACCCTGCCGCCCCCGGACGGTGTCCCGACGGCTCCCGTGCCCCGGCCGGTGGTCGTCGAGGCGCCCGCCGAGAGCCGTGCCCAGGTCTCGGGAGCCCGCCCGGTAGCATCGGGCACGCAGTTGGAGGATTCGCCTAGTGGCCTATGGCGCTCGCTTGGAAAGCGGGTTGGGGGCAACCCCTCGGGAGTTCGAATCTCCCATCCTCCGCCGCACCGGGCCCGCCCCGTCCTCTCCGGACGGCGGCGGGCTCGTCGCATCCAGCGTGCCGGGCGTCCGCCCGGTGTGCTCTACAGTGTGTCCAGACCCCTCGTGTGGCGTCACCCTGTGAACCTCCCCAGGGCCGGAAGGCAGCAAGGATAAGCGGGCTCTGGCGGGTGCGCGGGGGGTCCCTTTCTTTCCCCGGACCGGTGCGGGCGGAGGATGCGCCCGGACCGTCGGGGCGGCTGGGTAACCTCGCCCCGTGGCCCTGGCTCTGTACCGGAAGTACCGCCCGGCGACCTTCGCCGAGGTGGTCGGTCAGGAGCACGTCACCGCGCCGCTGGTGAACGCCGTCGACGGCGGCCGGATCAACCACGCCTACCTCTTCAGCGGCCCACGCGGCTGCGGCAAGACGTCGTCGGCGCGCATCCTGGCCCGCTCGCTGAACTGCGAGCAGGGGCCCACCTCGACGCCCTGCGGCGTCTGCGGCTCGTGCGTGGCGCTGGCCCCCGACGGCCCGGGCTCGCTCGACGTCATCGAGATCGACGCGGCCAGCCACGGTGGCGTCGACGACGCCCGCGACCTGCGCGAGCGGGCGTTCTTCGCGCCGGTGAACAGCCGCTACAAGGTCTACATCGTCGACGAGGCCCACATGGTGTCCTCGCAGGGCTTCAACGCCCTGCTCAAGGTGGTGGAGGAGCCGCCGGAGTTCCTGGTCTTCGTCTTCGCGACGACGGAGCCGGAGAAGGTGCTGTCCACCATCCGGTCGCGCACCCACCACTACCCGTTCCGCCTCGTGCCGCCGACGACGCTGCGCGGACTGCTGGAGAGGACCTGCGCTGCCGAGGGGGTGACGGTCGAGCCGACGGTCTTCCCCCTCGTCGTCCGCGCCGGCGGCGGCTCGGTCCGCGACTCCCTGTCGATCCTCGACCAGTTGCTCGCCGGCGCCGGTCCGGAGGGCGTGACCTACAAGAGCGCCGTCGGCCTGCTCGGGGTCACCGACGACGCGCTGCTCGACGAGACGATCGACGCGCTGGCCGCGCACGACGCCGCCGGGGTGTTCCGCGCGGTCGACCGGGTGGTCGAGGCCGGGCACGACCCGCGGCGGTTCGCCACCGACCTGCTCGACCGGCTGCGCGACCTGATCGTGCTGGACGCGGTGCCCGACGCCGGGGGCAACGGCCTGCTCGATTCGCCGTCGGACCGGCTGGACCTGATGAGCCAGCAGGCCCAGGCGCTGGGCTCGGCGACGTTGTCGCGGATGGCCGACACGGTGCACGAGGGGCTCACCGAGATGCGGGGGACGACGGCGCCGCGGCTGCTGCTCGAGCTCGTCTGCGCCCGCATGCTGCTGCCCGGCACCGACGGCTCCGCGGTCGCCACGCTGCAGCGGCTCGAGCGGCTCGAGCGGCGGATGTCGATCGCCGGCGAGCACGCGGGACGTCCCCAGGCCGAGCCCGCACCGCAGCAGCCCGCGCGGGCAGTCGAGACCCGTCCGGCGCCGGCCCGCGAGCCGGAGCGTGCGCCCGCGGCCGAGCCGGTCCGTCCGGCGGCGGCTGCGCCTGCCGACGCCCCTGCCGCCGCCGCCGCCCCTGCCGCCGCCGCCCCTGCCGCCGCCGCCCCGGCGGAGTACGTCCGCCCTTCGCAGCGCCGCGAACAGGTCGCGCCGGCGCCGACGCCCGCACCTCCCGCCGCCACCCCCGCCGGGGACGACTGGCCGGAGACCGTGCAGCCCGGATCGCGCACCCGGGCGGCCGCGCCCACACCCGCTCCGGCCGCGCCCACACCCGCTCCGGCCGCTCCGGCGGCTGCCGCTGGGCGGCCCGACGCCCGGTCCGTGCGTCCCGCGACCGACGAGCCGGACATCCCCCTGCCACCCGAGCCCACCGACGACGAGGACTGGCCGCACCCGGCGCAGCCGGCGGCCGTCCGTGCCGCGGCCGCGCGCGTCGAGGACCCCGCACCGGCCGCCCCGCCCCGGCCGGCGGCGGAGTCCTCACCCGTGCCGCGGGGCGGCGAGCCGACGCCGGTGGTCTCGGCCAACCCACCCGAGTCCGAGGGCACGCTGGACACCAGCGACGTCCGGCGCGTGTGGCCCGAGCTGCTGAAGGTGGTCCGCGGCCACAAGCGGACCACCGAGGCGCTGCTGAAGAGCGCGCAGGTGCACGACCTGGCCGGCGGCGTCCTCACCCTGGGGGCGACGTCGCCGGCGCTGGCCAAGATGCTGGGCGACGACCTGAACAAGGACGTGATCCGCGCGTCGCTGCAGGAGCTCCTCGGCGTCCGCTGGAAGGTGCAGGTCGTCGTCGCGGGCGCTGCTGCGCCGGGGCCGCCGGTCAGCCGCGAGGACGCCCGTGAGGCGGCCCGTGCAGCCGAGGCGGCCGAGGCCCGTGAGCTCATGGCCGAGCGGGCAGCGGAGGAGTCGGGGTCGGGACGCGAGCCCCAGGCCGTCGTCGACCCGGAGCAGGCGGCGCTGTCGCTGCTGCGCACCCAGCTCGGCGCCCGTCCGATCGAGTCCTGAGCGGCCCGTCCCGGCGGCGCCGGAGCCGACGGTGGTCGTCGGGTCCCGCGGGCACCAGCCGTCCCGGGGGTGGCCGGGAAGCGGCTGCGCGTCGGATCCGCGGCCTACTCTCGAACCATGTTCCCCGGTGGAGGCCAGCCCGACCTGTCTCAGTTGATGAAGCAGGCGCAGGAGATGCAGCAGCAGCTCGTCGCCGCGCAGGAGGAGCTCGCCGCGCGCGAGGTCACCGGCACCGCCGGCGGCGGGCTGGTCTCGGCGACGATGACCGGCAGCGGTGAGCTCACCGCGCTGACGATCGCCCCGGCCGCCGTCGACCCCGAGGACCTGGAGACGCTCCAGGACCTCGTGGTCGCCGCGGTCCGCGACGCCAGGCGCGCCGTCGACCAGCTGGCGGCCGACACGATGGGCCCGCTGGCCGGCGGTCTCGGTGGCGGCCCGGGGGGCGGGCTGGGCCTGCCCGGCTTCTGACCGGCACCTCCACACCGCCCAGAGATCGAGGAACACCGTGTACGAGGGTGCCGTCCAGGACCTCATCGACGAGCTCGGCCGCCTTCCCGGCGTCGGGCCCAAGAGCGCGCAGCGGATCGCCTTCCACCTGCTGGCGTCCGAGTCCGCCGACGTGGGCCGGCTGGTGGCCGCGCTCAACCGGGTGCAGGCCGAGGTGCGCTTCTGCGTGACCTGCTACAACGTCGCCGAGGCCGAGCAGTGCCGGATCTGCCGCGACCCGCGCCGCACCGAGGACGTGCTCTGCGTCGTCGAGGAGCCCAAGGACGTCGTCGCCATCGAGCGGACCAGGGAGTTCCGCGGCCGCTACCACGTGCTCGGCGGCGCGATCAGCCCGATCGACGGCGTGGGCCCGGACGACCTGCGGGTCAAGGAGCTCATGACGCGCCTGATGAACGGTGCCGTCACCGAGCTGATCATCGCCACCGACCCCAACCTCGAGGGCGAGGCGACCGCCGCCTACCTGGCCCGGCTGGTCGGACCCATGGGGCTGACCGTGAGCCGGCTGGCCAGCGGCCTGCCGGTCGGCGGCGACCTGGAGTACGCCGACGAGGTCACGCTGGGCCGCGCGTTCGAGGGCCGCCGCACCATCACCGCCTGACGCCGCGCAGTCGCGCCCCGGGCACTGCACGGCCTCCGGCGTGGGCGTGTGCCCCATGTCACGAGATGGTGTCGATACAGCCCTGGCCTCGCCGGTACGGGAACGGGCGTCTTAAGGTCCGCTGAACAGTGTGGATCTTCGCGTCCACGACTGACAGATCCGGATCCCGTCCGGCCCACAGGGGCTGGGAAGGCAGGTCTTCCGCGATGCATCGTCGCCGCTACACCCGCGCGCTCGCCGCTTCGGCCGCAGCCGTAACCGCGGTCACCCTCTCCGCCTGTGCCTCCAGCGACCGTGAGGACTCCGGCGACGGCACCGATGCCGCCGGCGACGCCCAGTCCGGCGGCACGATGGTCTTCGGCGCTGCCGGCGACCCCGCCATGTTCGACCCGGCCTTCGCCAGCGACGGCGAGACCTTCCGCGTCGCACGCCAGATCCACGAGGGTCTGTTCACCAACGAGCCGGGCGGCACGGAACCCGTTCCCGCCCTCGCGGAGGACTACGAGGTCAGCGAGGACGGCCTCGAGTACACGTTCAACCTGCGCGAGGACGTCCAGTTCCACGACGGTACGGACTTCAACGCCGAGGCGGTGTGCTTCAACTTCGACCGCTGGCACAACTTCACCGGCCTGGCCCAGAGCCCGAGCGCCTCGTACTACTACCAGGCCGTCTTCGGCGGCTTCGCCGACAGCGACGACCCCGGCATCTACGAGGGCTGCGAGGCGACCGACGAGAACACCGCCGTCATCTCGTTCAACCAGGTGACCAGCAAGATCCCCGCCGCCCTGTCGCTGCCGGCGTTCTCCATCCAGAGCCCGACGGCGCTGGAGGAGTACGACGCCGACAACCTGTCCGGCAGCGAGGACGCGATCACCTACACCGAGTACGCCCTCGAGCACCCGACCGGCACGGGCCCCTTCAAGTTCGACAGCTGGGACCGCGGCAACGGCGAGGTCACCATCGTCCGCAACGAGGACTACTGGGGCGAGCAGGCGCTGCTCGACGAGATCATCTTCCGCACCATCCCCGACGGGAACACCCGCCGGCAGGAGCTGCAGGCCGGCACCATCGACGGCTACGACTTCGTCTCGCCCGCCGACTACGACACGCTGGAAGGCGAGGGCGCACAGGTCCTCGTCCGCGATCCCTTCAACATCCTGTACCTGGGGATCAACGGCGGGAACGTGCCGGGCACCGGTGCCAACCCGGCCCTGCAGGACATCCGGGTCCGCCAGGCGCTGGCGCACGCCATCGACCGCGAGACCATCGTGAACTCGCTGCTCCCCGAGGGCGCCGAGGTGGCGACGAACTTCATGCCGCCGACGGTCGACGGCTGGGCCGAGGACGTGCAGACCTACGAGTACGACCCCGAGCGGGCCCGCCAGCTGCTCGAGGAGGCCGGCGCGCTGGGTACCACGCTGAAGTTCTACTACCCGACCGACGTCAGCCGGCCGTACCTGCCGGACCCGGCCGCGATGTTCCAGGTCATCAGCGAGGACCTGCAGGAGGCCGGCTTCACCGTCGAGCCGACCGCACTGCAGTGGAACCCCGACTACCTGCAGGCCGTCCAGTCCGGCCAGGCCGACGTCCACCTGCTCGGCTGGACCGGTGACTACAACGACGCCTACAACTTCATCGGCACGTTCTTCGCCGAGGACCAGAACAACCAGGCGTCCGCGGAGTTCGGCGCGTTCAGCGCCCCGGAGATCTTCGAGGCGCTGGCGCAGGCCGACGCCGAGCCGGACCCGGCCGAGCGGACGGAGCTCTACGAGGAGGCCAACCGCCTCATCAAGGAATTCCTGCCGGCGGTGCCGATCTCGCACTCGCCCCCGGCGCTCGTGGTGGCCGAGAACGTGCAGGGTCTGGAGCCCAGCCCCCTGACCGCGGAGGACTTCTCGACGGTGTACCTGGAGGACTGAGCCGGTTCCCCTCGACCGCGCCGGCGGTGGCATGATGCCGCCGCCGGCGCGGTCGCCCGTCCGGGGTCGGACGCGACCAGGACCGAGCTGTCCGGAAAGGCTGACGCGACCACGTGCTCCGCTTCATCGTCCAGCGGCTACTCCAGCTGATCCCGATCCTGCTCGGGTTGTCCGTGCTGCTCTTCGCCTGGCTGCGGGCACTGCCCGGGGGCCCCGCGCAGGCCGCCCTCGGCGAGCGGGCGACGCCCGAGGCGATCGCCCAGTACAACGAGCTGTTCGGCCTCGACGAACCGCTCTACGTCCAGTACCTGCGCTTCCTCGGCCGGGCGCTGACCCTCGACTTCGGCAACTCCACCCAGTACGGCCGCCCGGTCACCGAGGTCTTCCTCGAGCGCTTCCCGGGCACCATCGAGCTGACCCTCGTCGCGATGGTCTTCGCGATCGGCGTCGGCATCCCGCTGGGCTACCTCGCCGCCCGCCGGCACGGCAGCTTCCTGGACTCGGCGTCCGTCGTCGGCTCGCTGCTGGGCGTCGCGATCCCGGTCTTCTTCCTCGCCTACCTGCTCCGGCTCGCCTTCGCCGTCGAGCTCGGCTGGCTGCCCGGCTCCGGCCGGCAGGACGTGCGCATCGACGCCACCCGGATCACCAACTTCTACGTGCTCGACGGGCTGCTGACCCGGGAGTGGGACGCCGCCTGGGACGCCGCCCTGCACCTCGTGCTGCCCGCCATCGCGCTCGGGACCATCCCGCTGGCGATCATCGTGCGCATCACGCGGGCGTCGGTCCTGGACGTGGTCAACGAGGACTACGTGCGGACGGCGAACGCCAAGGGACTGGCGACGGCGACCGTGCGGCGCCGGCACATCGTCCGCAACGCACTGCTCCCGGTGTCGACGACCATCGGGCTGCAGACCGGGCTCCTGCTGTCCGGCGCGGTGCTGACCGAGACCGTCTTCGCCTTCGGTGGGGTCGGCCTGGCCCTCCGGGACGCGATCACCTACCGGGACTTCGCCGTGCTGCAGGGCTTCATCCTGCTGCTCGCCGTGGTGTACGTGCTGGTGAACCTGCTGGTCGACATCTCCTACGGTCTCCTGGACCCGAGAGTGAGGGTCCGTTGACCGCGCTGGGGGACGTCCGCCGGAGGCGCATCGACGAGCTGGCCGCCCAGGCGGGGGCGATCCCGGAGGGCGACGGCGGGCTGTCGCTGACGCGCAGCGCCTTCAACCGGCTGCGGCGCGACCCGGTCGCGATCATCGGCGCCGTCATCGTGCTGGTGTTCCTGGTGGTCGCCGCCTTCGCCCCGCTGCTGGCGCCCAAGGATCCGGTGACGCAGTACCTGCTCTCGGAGATCCGCCCGGGGCAGATCCCCGGCCCGCGGGAGGGCTTCCCGCTCGGGGTCGACAACCTCGGCCGCGACCTGCTCTCCCGGCTGATCTACGGCTCGCGGCAGTCGCTGCTCATCGGCGTCGTGTCCACCGTCCTCGGGCTGGTCGTCGGCATGACGCTGGGGGTGCTGGCCGGCGCCTTCGGCGGGTGGGTGGACACCGTCGTCATGCGGTTCGTCGACATCATCCTGTCGATCCCGGGCCTGCTCATGGCGATCACCGTGTCGGTGCTGCTCGGGCAGAACCAGTACTCGCTGATGATCGCCATCGCCGTCGTCCAGGTGCCGGTCTTCGCCCGGCTGCTGCGCGGGTCGATGCTCGCCCAGCGGAACAGCGACTACGCCGTCGCCGCCCGGGCGCTCGGGGTGAAGAAGGCCCGCATCGTGTTCGGGCACGTGCTGCCCAACTCGCTGTCGCCGGTGATCGTCCAGGCCACGCTGTCGCTCGCGACGGCGATCATCGAGGCGGCCGCGCTGTCCTTCCTCGGCCTCGGCGACCCCGACATCGCCCGGCCGGAGTGGGGCGCGATGCTGGCCAACGCGCAGGCCTTCCTGTCCGTCCGCCCGTGGCTGGCCATCTGGCCGGCGCTCTGCATCATCGTGGTGGCGCTGGGGTTCACGCTGCTCGGTGAGCGGCTGCGCGAGGCCCTCGACCCGAAGTTCCGGAGGTGAGCACTTCGTGACGGTCCCGAACGGTCCGGTCCTGGAGGTCGACGAGCTCACGGTCACCTTCACACGCAAGGGGGAAGCCGGCACCCGCGCCGTCGACGGCGTCAGCTTCTCGGTCGCCCCGGGCGAGACGATCGGCCTGGTCGGCGAGTCCGGCTGCGGGAAGTCGGTGACCTCGCTGGCCGTCATGGGGCTGCTGCCCAGACGTGGCGTGCAGGTCGGCGGCTCCGTGCGGTTCGACGGCCAGGAGCTCGTCGGTGCACGCGACGAGGTGCTGCGCCGCATGCGCGGCGCTGACATGGCCATGGTGTTCCAGGACCCGCTGTCCTCGCTGAACCCGACCGTGCCGATCGGCACGCAGGTCACCGAGGTGCTGCTCGAGCACCGCGACATGGACCGGAAGCAGGCGTCGCGGGAGGCCGTCGAGCTGCTGGACAAGGTCGGCATCCCCGACCCGGATCGGCGGCTCAAGGAGTACCCCCACCAGCTCTCCGGCGGCATGCGTCAGCGCGCGCTGATCGCGATGTCGCTGGCCTGCTCGCCGCGGCTGCTCATCGCCGACGAGCCCACCACCGCGCTGGACGTCACCATCCAGGCGCAGATCCTCGAGCTGCTGAAGGAGCTCGTCGTCGACACCGGGACGGCGCTGGTGATGATCACGCACGACCTCGGCGTCGTCGCCGGGCTGTGCGACCGGGTGCACGTGATGTACGCGGGCAAGATCATCGAGACGGCGGACCGGCACGAGCTCTTCGCCCGGCCGAGGCAGCCCTACACCGGTGGCCTGCTGGCCTCGGTGCCCCGTCTGGACGCCAGCCGCGGGACGCCGCTGAGGCCCATCCGGGGCTCGGCCCGCGACGCCATCCCGTGGTCCCAGGGCTGCGCCTTCGCGCCCCGGTGCGACAACGCCCAGGACGACTGCCTGACCGAGGTGTCGGGCAGCATCGTGCCGCTGGAGTACGACGGGCCGGGTCGTGAGCTGCGCTGCCGGCACCCGCTGGAGTACCCGCCGTCCCGGTCCGGGTCGACCGTGTCCGGAGCCGCCCGATGACCGCCGACGCGTCGGCACCGCGCACCCAGGGCCAGGAGCCGCTGCTGCAGGTCCGGGGCCTGAAGGTCCATTTCCCCATCAAGCGGGGGATCGTCTTCGACCGGACGGTCGGCCACGTCCGGGCCGTGGACGGCGTCGACCTCACCATCGAGCGGGGCGCCACCTACGGGCTGGTGGGGGAGTCCGGCTGCGGCAAGTCGACGCTCGGCCGGGCGATCCTGCGGCTGGAGGAGCCGACCGCCGGTGAGGTGATCTTCGACGGCACCGACGTGGCCTCGCTCAAGGGCGAACCGCTGCGGCACATGCGCCAGCGCATGCAGATGGTGTTCCAGGACCCGCTGGGCAGCCTGGATCCGCGGCAGAACGTCGAGTCGCTGTTGTCCGAACCGCTGCGCGCCCACGGTCTCGGGGGCGGCAAGGCCGGTATCGCGGAGAAGATCCGGACGCTCCTGGACGCGGTGGGCCTGCCGTCGGCCGCGCTGCGCCGGTATCCGCACGAGTTCTCCGGCGGTCAGCGGCAGCGCATCGGCATCGCGCGCGCCGTCGCCCTCGAGCCGGACCTGCTGATCGCCGACGAGCCGGTCTCGGCGCTGGACGTCAGCGTCCAGGCCCAGGTGCTCAACCTGCTGGAGGAACTGCAGGAGCGGCTGGGTCTGACCTATCTGGTCATCGCCCACGACCTCGCCGTGGTGCGGCACATCAGCGACGTCGTGGGGGTCATGTACCTCGGCTCGCTGGTCGAGCAGGCGCCCGCCGACGACCTGTACGAGCAGCCGCTGCACCCCTACACCCGGTCCCTGATGAGCGCCGTCCCCGTGCCGGACCCCGTCGTGGAGGAGACGCGCGAGCGGATCCTGCTCGCCGGTGACCTGCCGTCACCGGCGAACCCGCCCAGCGGGTGCCGGTTCCACACCCGCTGCCCGTGGCGGCAGGAGACCCGGTGCGACGACGAGGTGCCGGTGCTGCGGGAGCTCGCCCCCGGCCGGCTGGTCAGCTGCCACTGGGCCGAGGAGATCCGGGACGGCGTCCTGCACCCGAAGTCGCCCGAGGAGGTCGCGGCGTCCATGGGCGCCTCCGTGCGGGCCCCCGGTGCGGAGAACCCGGAGACAGATGCGCTGGTGCAGGGCGTCGACGAGCCCATCGAGCGGCGCTGAGCTACTCCAGGACGACGTCGTCGCCGTCGCGGCGGGTCCGGCGGACGCGCAGTCGCACGAGGCGGCCGACGGCGGCGACGAGCCCGGAGTAGCCCGGGGTCGGCCCGTGGTAGCCCAGGAAGCCGCGCGGCCCGTCGACCATCTCGCCGGTGCGCACGTCGTAGCGGCTCTGGTGCCACGGGCAGACCAGGCAGCCGTCGGCGTCCACCGAACCCTGCGACAGGTCGGCGAGCTGGTGCCGGCAGCGGCGGGAGACGGCGAAGTGGCGGTCCTCCCCGTCCGGTCCCGGGCCGCGGTTGCCCACGGCCCAGTCGCCGACGCGGCGCACCTTCCCCGGAGGCAGCTCGGCGGCGGGGATCCGGTCGTCCTGCGGCACGGGAACTCCTCGGGGTGCGGGGTGGGTGGGCACCGCCTACCCACGGCGACCACGCCCGACCCCCGCCGCGCCGGTACCTTCGATCGGTGATCCGTATGAAGGTGGCCGTCCGCCGGCTGTTCGTGGTCGTGGGCGCGTCCGCCCTGCTCGCCGTCGGCGCTGCGGGCCCCGCGCTGGCCGAGGAACCGTTCCGGCTCGACGACCAGATCGTCGACGAGGCCGGTGTCCTCGACGACGAGACGGAGATCGACGCGGCGCTCGACGAGCTGCAGTCGGATGACGGGATCCAGCTGTTCGTCGTCTTCGTCGACGACTTCGGCGGCCTGACCAGTCGGGAGTGGATGACCGAGACCCAGCAGCTCTCCGCGCTGGGCGGTGCCGACGCGATGCTCGCCGTCGCCGTGGACCCGGGCGAGTACGGCATCGACGTGCCCGACGGCGCCGACGTGACCCGCGCGGAGGCCGAGCAGCTGGCCAACCAGGCGATGGTGCCCGAGTTCCGAGAGGGCGACTGGGAGGCCGGCGTCGTCGCGTACGCCGACATCCTGCGCACCGGCGAGGCTCCGGGCGGCGGCGACTCCGGGGGTGGCGGCGCCCTGCTGGTGGTCGGGGCCATCGCCCTCGTGGGCGGCGGCGCGTACCTGGTCAGCCGCAGCCGCCGGCGCAAGCGGGAGGCGCTCCCGCCGCCGGTCAGCCGGCTGGAGAAGGCCGACCCGTACGCCGGCGTCTCCACCGAGGAGCTGCAGGGCCGGGCGAGCAACGCGCTCCTGCAGCTCGACGAGGCGATGCAGACCTCGCAGCTGGACCTCGACTACGCCCGCCTGCAGTACGGCCCGCAGGCGGTGGACGGCTTCGACAAGGCCCTGGCGACCTCGCGGGACGAGCTCTCCCGCGCGTTCACGCTGCGCCAGCAGCTGGACGACGACATCCCGGAGGACGAGCCGACGACGCGCCGGATGCTGGGCGAGATGCTGCAGCTCACCCAGGCGGCCGGCACCCGGCTGGACGAGCAGGCCGAGGCCTTCACTGCGCTCCGAGACCTGGAGCACACCGCCCCGCAGGTGCTCGACGCTCTCGCACCGCGGATCGCCGAGCTGCATGCCCGCATCCCGCAGGAGGAGCAGCGGCTGGCGCAGCTGCGGCAGCGCTTCGCCGACTCGGCGATCGGGCCGGTCGCGGACAACGTCACCGAGGCGCGGGCCCGGCTGGCGGCCGCCGAGCAGGAGGTCCAGGAGGCCCGGACGGCGCTGGCCTCGCCCGAGCCCGGCACCGCTGTGGGCGACATCCGCGCGGCCGAGGACGCGGTGGCGCAGACCACCACGTTGCTCGACGCCGTCGGCCGGCTCGGTGCCGACCTCGACGCCGCCGGGAGCCGGGTCGCGCAGATCCGGGCCGAGACCGAGAAGGACCTCGCCGAGGCGCGCGCCCTCACCGCGGCGGGCGACCGGAGCGGCCTGCGCCCCCAGATCAGCCGCGCGGAGGCGGCACTGAGCGCGGCCGACGGCCTGATGGCCGGGAGCCGGCCCGACCCGCTGGCCGCGCTGCGGCAGCTGGAGGAGGCCGACATCGCGCTGGAGCAGGCGCTCACCGTGGCGCGCGACGCGCAGACCCAGGTGCGCCGGGCAGCGGCCGCCCTGGAGCAGGCGATCATGACCGCCCGGTCGGAGATCGCCTCCGCCCGCGACTTCATCGCCACCCGCCGGGGTGCGATCGGCCCCGAGGCGCGCACCCGGCTGGCCGAGGCGCAGCGGCACCTCGACGCCGCCGTCGCCCGCGGGCGCGACGAGCCGGTGGCGGCGCTGCAGGAGGCGCACCAGGCCACCTCGCTGGCGCGCTCGGCGTTCGAGCGGGCCCAGGACGACCTCTCCGGCTGGGGTGGCGGCCACGGCGGCGGGCCCGGTGGGTTCGGCGGCGGCTACGGGCCGGGCTACCGCCGGGGCGGCGTGGACCTCGGCAGCCTGGTGCTCGGCGGCATCCTGATGGGCGGTGGCCGGGGCGGGGGCTTCGGTGGCGGCTTCGGCGGTGGCGGTGGCGGTGGCTTCGGCGGCGGGGGCTTCGGAGGCGGCGGCGGCGGAATGGGCGGCGGTCGGTTCTAACCCGTCGCGCACGGAGTCCTGGGAACTGTCGGACCCCGGTGGGACGGTGACCCTCTTCACATCCTGAGGAGGAGAGATGCCCACACGAGACACCGCCTGGCCGGCCGGCACCCCCTGCTGGATCGACTACGGCGCGGGCGAACTGGACAGCGCGAAGGCGTTCTACGCCGACCTGTTCGGCTGGTCCTGGACCGGCGGCGACGAGGAGTACGGCGGCTACGCCAACGCGGACAAGGACGGCGCGCAGGTCGCCGGCCTCGGTCCGCTGATGGGCGAGGGTGACCCGCCGTCCTGGACGACGTACTTCGCGACCGACGACGCCGCGGCGACGGTCGGACGCATTCGCGACGCCGGCGGCACCGTCGTCGTCGAGCCCATGGAGATCGGCCCGCTGGGCACGATGGTCATCGCGCTGGACCCGCAGGGCCATGCGTTCGGGCTGTGGCAGTCGGGCGAGCACACCGGCGTGCAGCGGTACAACGAGCCCGGCGCTCTGGTGTGGAACGAGGCCGCCGTCGAGGACACGGACGCGGCGCAGCGGTTCTACACCGCGGTGTTCGGCTTCCAGTGGCAGGCGATGGGGGGCATGGCGCCCTACGCGACCTTCGGCACCGGAGGCGACCCGCTCGGCGGGCTGGGCGGGGTGTCGCCCGGCCTGCCCGCGGGCTGGACGGTGTGCTTCGCGGTGTCCTCGACCGACGGCGTGGTCGGAGCCGTCGAGGGAGCGGGCGGGAAGGTGCTGCACACCCCGGAGGACACCGAGTTCGGCCGGTTCGCCGTGCTCGAGGACCCCTGGGGCGCCCCGTTCTCGGTCATGGAGCTTCCCGCCCGGGGCTGAGCAGGCACCACGGCGCCGGCCCCTCCGAGGAGATGTTCGGAGGAGCCGGCGCCGGACGAGCGTCGGGTCAGCCGGTCCCGCCGCGGACACCGGCGTGCGGCATCGGCTCGCGGCGGCCGTAGGCGGCGGGGATCGAACCCAGCCGCCCCTTCTGGAAGTCCTCGAACGCATCGAGGACCTCGTGCCGCGAGTTCATGACGAAGGGCCCGGCCATGGCGATCGGCTCGCGGATGGGCGCGCCACCGAGGACGACGACGTCGAGCGCCGGCGTGCGCGACTCCTGGTGCACCGCGCCGTTGATCGTCACGGTGTCCCCGGGGCCGAGCACCGCGAGCTGGCCGGTGCGGACCGGTGCTCCGTCGATGCCCACCGACCCGGCACCCGACAGCACGTAGACGAGGGCGTTGAAGTCCGGGCGCCACGGCAGGTCGAGGGTGGCGCCGGGGGAGACGGTGGCGTGCACCATGCCCATCGGCGTGTAGGTGGACCCCGGTCCGGTGGCGCCGGCGACGTCGCCTGCGATCACCCGGAGCAGTGCGCCGGCGTCGGCGCTGGCGAGCAGGACGGACTCCTGCGCGCGCAGGTCCTGGTAGCGCGGCTCCACCCACTTCTGGGCCCGGGGCAGGTTGACCCACAGCTGCAGACCGTGGAACAGGCCGCCGCTGGCGATGAGCTGCTCCGGAGGGCGCTCGATGTGCAGGACACCCCCGCCGGCGGTCATCCATTGGGTGTCGCCGTTGCTGATCGTGCCCCCGCCGCCGTGGGAGTCGGCGTGCTCGAAGGTGCCGTCGATGATGTAGGTGACGGTCTCGAAGCCGCGGTGCGGGTGCCACGACGTGCCCTTGGGCTCACCGGGCGCGTACTCCACCTCGCCCATCTGGTCCATGTGGATGAAGGGGTCCAGATCGCGGAGGTCGACGCCGGCGAACGCCCGGCGCACCGGGAACCCCTCGCCCTCGAAACCCGACGGCGCGGTGGTGACCGAGCGGGTCCGGCGGCGGACGGTGCCCGGCCCCGGGAGCGGGACGCGGGCCAGTGTGGTGGTGTCCTCGACGGTGACGGCAGGCATGCCGACCTCCTCGGTTGAGAGTTCAACTAGTGACACCGTAACCCGGGCGGTTCCCGAAAGCTTCCCGACGGCGGTTCCGCAGGACGTGGGGCACCGGCGCGCGTCCCTCCCGGGGTTTCACCGCACTCCGCAGCGGACACGGCCGGACGGTGCCGGACCTCCTCCCACCCCGGCTCGGCTGCCCCAAGCGCATGGTCTTCGGTCCGTGCGGCGGGGTGCGCGCCGGCGCCCGCTGCGAGGTGGCCGAGCACCGCTGCGTCTTCGTCGACGGCCCGGTGCCGGCCTGGCCGGAGCCGCCGGTCGAGCCGGTCGCCACGAGTGGGCTGCTGGCCGCCGCCGCGCGCGGCCCCGTCGTCCTCACCGACCTGACGACGGCGCCGTTCGACGCCGACTCGGTGCGTCGCGTGGTCGAGGTGCTGGCCCCCGTCTCGGACGCGCTCCTGGCCGGCGAGCACGCCAACCGCCCGGACGTCCCGCCCACGATGATGGCCGCCCGGGTCCATGCGGCCGGTGGCCGGTTGTGGACGACGCTGGCCTGCCGCGACCGCAACCGCGTGGTGCTCGAGCAGGAGCTGGCCGGGCTCGCCGCCCTCGGCGCCGACGGCGTCCTGTGCGTCACCGGCGACGCCCGCGGCCCGGGCGTCCGCACCGGCGTGACGCAGGTGTTCGACCTGGACGGCCCGCGGCTGGCCGCGCTCGCCGCCGGGACGGGGCTGGCGGTCGCCGTGCCCGAGTCACCGGAGGCGCCGCCGGTGGCGGCACGCCCCGCGCGGGTCGCGGTCAAGCAGCGGGCCGGGGCGCAGCTGTGCGTCCTCAACCACGTGCGCAGCCCGGCGCGGGTCGCCGAGTTCGTCGCCGCGGCGCGGGCGGCCGGCGCGACGCTGCCCTTCGTCGCCGGGGTGGCCGTCTACACCGACGAGCGCTCGGCGCGCGTGCTGCAGCGCTTCCCCGGGCTGCAGTTGGACGACGACCGGGTCGAGCGCGTGCTGGCGTCGTCCGATCCGCGGGCGGCCGGCATCGCGGCCGCCGTCGAGGAGGCGCGCGCCCTGCTCGCGGTCGAGGGCGTCGTCGGAGTGAACCTCTCCGGGATGGGCTCGGAGCGGGGTGAGGACGACGGCGCGCGGGTCAAGGCCGCGGTCGCGACGGAACTGAGAGGTGGGCAGTGAACGAGCTCGCGAGTTCACCGGAGGCAGCGGACGCATGACGGAGCTCGAGAGCGAAGCGATGGAGGCGGAGTTCGACACCGTCGCCGGCTGGACCGAGGAGGCCGTCCGGGCGCTCGGGCGGGGTCATGCGATCCCGGCCGGGTGCCGCGGCAGCGGCAGCGAGGGGGCGCTGCGCTGGCTGGCCGACCGGCTGGAGCTCCACCCCGGCAGCCGGGTGCTCGACTCGGGCGCGGGCGTGGGCGGCCCCGCCGCCTGGCTGGCGGCCGAGCGGGGGGTGCGGCCGATCTGCGCGGAGCCGATGGCCGCGGCGGTGCGGGCCTCCCGGCGGCTGTTCGGGCTGCGCTCGGTCGTGGCCCTGGGCCAGCAGCTGCCCTTCGCCGACGCGTCGTTCGACGTCGCGGAGTGCCTCGGGGTCCTCTGCACGACCTCGGACAAGGCGGGTGCGCTGGCCGAGCTGCGTCGGGTGCTGGTCGAGGGCGGGCGCCTGGGCCTGCTGGTGTTCGTCGCCGACGGGCCGCTTCCCTCGGCGCCACCGGAGGGCAACGAGTTCCCGTCGGAGGCCGAGACGCGCCGACTGCTGGGCGACGCCGGATTCGAGCTGCTCGAGACCGCCGAGGTGGATCCCTCCGACAGCCCGGAGGAATGGATGCAGGCGGCCGACGCCGTCGACGCGGAGGTCGAGCGCCGGCACGGGGACGACCCGGCGTTCCGGCAGGCGCAGGAGAACTCGGGGCGGGTCGGCCGGCTGCTCTCCGACGGCGCGCTGCGCCCCTGGCTCGCCGTCGCCGTCGCCCGCTGAGGTGCAGGTCGCGGGGTCGCTGCTCCGAAACGCGCGGGACACATCCCCGAACTAGGTTCGGGCCCATGGCTGACCTCTTCGACGGCTACCTCCTGGGGCAGCAGTGGGACGAGATGTTCGGCGCCGTCGGTGATCCCCGGCCCGCCTACGCGGGCCTGTTCGCCTCGCTGCAGCCGATCGACGGCGAGGAGCTCGCCGCACGGGCCGACCTGCTCAGCCAGACCTACCGCGACGCCGGTGTGACCTTCGCCCACGCGGGCGAGGAGCAGCCCTTCCCGCTCGACATCGTGCCGCGCGTCATCGGCGCCGAGGAGTGGGACGTCATCGAGCGCGGCGTCGCCCAGCGGGTGCTGGCGCTGGAGGCCTTCCTCGACGACGTCTACGGCGCCGGCCACGTCTTCGCCGACCGGGTCGTGCCGCGCAGCGTGGTGACGACGAGCGCGCACTTCCACCGGCAGGCGCACGGGCTGGTCCCACCGAACGGCGTCCGCGTGCACGTCAGCGGCATCGACCTGGTGCGCGACGAGGCCGGTGACTTCCGCGTGCTCGAGGACAACCTGCGCTCGCCGTCCGGGGTCAGCTACGTCATCACCAACCGGGCGGCGATGAGCCAGGTGCTGCCCGAGCTGTTCGCCGACCACCGCATCCAGCCCGTCGACGACTACCCGACCCGGCTGCTGGCCGCCCTCAAGGCCGCCGCGCCTTCGAACGCCGCCGACCCGACCGTCGTCGTCCTCACCCCGGGGGTCTACAACTCCGCCTACTTCGAGCACGCGCTGCTGGCCCGCCAGATGGGCGTCGAGCTGGTCGAGGGCCGCGACCTGGTCTGCGCCGGCAACCAGGTGAGCATGCGGACGACGGACGGGCAGCGCCGCGTCGACGTCATCTACCGCCGCATCGACGACGAGTTCCTGGACCCGGTGCACTTCCGGCCCGACTCGGTGATCGGTTGCGCCGGGGTGCTCAACGCCGCCCGCGCCGGCCGGGTCACGATCGCCAACGCGGTGGGCAACGGCGTTGCCGACGACAAGCTGCTCTACACCTGGGTGCCCGACCTGATCCGGTACTACCTGGGGGAGGAGCCGGTGCTGCAGAACGCCGAGACCCACCGGCTCGACGACCGCGACACCGTCGAGTGGGTGCTGGAGTCGCTGGACCAGCTGGTGCTCAAGCCGGTCGACGGCTCCGGCGGCAAGGGCATCGTCATCGGGCCCCGGGCGGACGAGAAGACGCTCGAGGAGCTGGCCGTCAAGGTCCGCGCCACCCCCCGGGACTGGATCGCGCAGAAGCCCATCGGCCTGTCCACCTGCCCGACGCTGATCGGTGGCCGGATCGCGCCGCGGCACGTCGACCTGCGGCCGTTCGCGATCAACGACGGCGAGAAGGTGTGGGTGCTGCCCGGCGGGCTGACCCGCGTCGCGCTGCCCGAGGGGGAGCTGGTGGTCAACTCCAGCCAGGGCGGCGGCTCCAAGGACACCTGGGTGCTCAGCCGCCCGCGTCCGGTGGACGACGATGCGGCCGAGGACCCGGCGCGCGACCTCACCACCATCGAGTTCACCGCGGCCGACCTGCCCGACGAGCCGCCGGCGCAGGACCCGGGCCCGGTCAACGACAACGCACTCGCCCAGTCCCAGCAGCAGCAGCAGTCGCGACCGGCGGGGGGCGCAGGATGCTGAGCCGGATCGCGGAGTCGCTGTTCTGGATCGGCCGCTACGTGGAGCGGGCCGACGACACCGCCCGGATCCTCGACGTGCACACCCAGCGCCTGGTCGAGGACCCGTGGATCGACGAGCGCCGGGCGTGCGCGAACCTGCTGGCGCTGATGGGCTCCCCGGATGCCGTCGGGGTGGAGGGGCGGGAAGAAACGCAGCCGGAGGCCGACACCGAGCGGGTGCTGGCCGCTCTGGCATTCGACCGGGCCAGCCCCAGCTCGATCGTGGGCGCGCTGTCGGCCGCCCGCGAGAACGCCCGGGGCGCCCGCGAGGTGCTCAGCGCCGAGATCTGGGAGTCGCTCAACGTCACGCACAACGCGCTGCCGCAGCAGCGCACCATGGCCCGCCGGTACGGCCCGCACTCGCTGTTCCGGTTCGTGCGCGAGCGCTCGGCGATGGTGTTCGGGTTGGCCGACGCCACGATGAGCCGCGACGAGAGCTGGCTGTTCCTCATCCTGGGCCGCTCGCTGGAGCGGGTGGACATGACGTCGCGGATGCTCTCCACCCGCGTGCTGGCCGGTGACGCGGCGCCCTCCTGGACGCTGGTGCTGCGCTCCACCGGCGCCTACGAGCCCTACCTGCGCACCTACCGCGGCGTGGTCGACTCCAGCCGGGCCGCGGAGTTCCTGCTGCTGGACCGGCTCTTCCCGCGGTCGGTGTTCGCCTCGCTGGAGCAGGCCGAGGCGTGCCTGGCGGAGCTGGAGCGCTCCACGGTGCGGGACGCCGCCCGGGTCGGCGTGGCGGGCGAGGCCCACCGCATCGTCGGCAGGGCCCGCACGATGCTGGAGTTCATGAGCACCCCCGACCTGCTGGCGCAGCTGCCCGCACGGCTGGAGGAACTGCAGCGCACCTCCTCGGCGGCGAGCGCCGCGGTGACCCACCGCTTCTTCACCGAGCAGGCCCCGCAGGTGTGGGCGACGGAGGAGGCAGGGTGAGCGGACAGGGGCGTGAGCATCGCAGCGAGGCGGCCGCCGACAGGGAGGGAGCATCGCAGCGAGGAACGAGCGAGGAGCGGATCGACCGCGGAGACGGCCTGGGCATGCGAGCGAGGACCGGAGCGCCCCGCGGGAGCGAACGGGGGGCGGTGAGCGGGCGATGACCCAGTTCCAGACGCAGGTCCCCGCCGCGCGCACCCCCGGCTCCCGCTGGCGGCTGCAGATCGTGCACCGCACCCGCTTCCACTACAGCGGACCGGTGCGCTCGTCCTACAACGAGGCCCGGCTGACGCCGGAGAACAGCGCCCGGCAGACGACGCTGCGCTCGAAGGTGGAGATCGAGCCGGGGGCCACCGCCTACCCCTACCGCGACTACTGGGGCTCGACGGTGACCGCCTTCGACCTGCACACCCCGCACGCGGAGCTCGTGGTCACCGGCACGTCGATCGTGGAGGCCGGACCGGACCTGGCCGCGCACGACCGGCTGGGCTGGGCCGGGCTGGCCGGCCGGGAGGTGCGCGAGCAGTTCGGCGAGCTGCTCGCCCCGACGTCGCTGACCGCCATCGACGACGACGTCGTCGCGGCCGCCCGGGACGTCGTCGGCGACGCGATCCCGCACGACGCCGGACCGCTGGTGTGCCGGTTCGTGCACGACCACATGGAGTACCTGTCGGGCTCCACGAACGTGAAGACCAATGCGATGCAGGCCTGGACCCGGGGCTTGGGCGTCTGCCAGGACATCACGCACGTCACCGTCGGCGTCCTCCGGGCGCTCGGCCTGCCGGCCCGCTACGTCTCGGGCTACCTGCACCCCCGGCCCGACGGGGGGATCGGCGCCGCCGTGACCGGGGAGAGCCACGCCTGGGTCGAGTGGTGGGACGGCGGCTGGAACGGCTTCGACCCCACCAACTCCGTCCCGATCGGCAACCGGCACGTCACCCTCGGCCGGGGGCGCGACTACGGCGACGTCCCGCCGTTCAAGGGGCTGTTCTCCGGTCCGCGCAGCGAGGGGCACACGGTGACCGTGGAGGTCACCCGCCTCGCCTGAGAAAGGACCCCCTGCCCCCCATCGCTCGCAGGCTCGCGACGGGCCCCTGCAGGGGGCCACGGCGCGCCGCGCGGCGATGGAGTGACTACACGCCCCTGAGCTGCCAGGATGCCGCGGGTGCCCCGGCCGGTCGGCGCGGGCGGAGCGGATGAGGGTTCATGCGTCGTCGGTGGTCGGTGCTGGGTGTGGCGGCGTGCGTGCTGGTGGCTGCGGGGTGCACGAGCGAGCCCGAGGAGGCGGCCACCGAGGAGGCGGCCACCGAGCGCGCGGCCGAGGGCGAGGGCTGGACGGTGCTCGTCTACTCGATCGCCGACACCGACCTCGAGCCCTACCTGCTCGCCGACCTCGCGGAGTTCGCCGAGGTCGGATCGAACGAGAACCTGCAGGTCGCGGCCATGGTCGACCGCGCCGAGGACTACAGCAGCGACCCGATGCTGGGCATCGACGACTGGGTGGGCGCCAAGTACGTCTCCATCGGACAGGGCAGCGCCGAGGAGCTCGAGGAGCTCGGCGACGTGGACACCGGTGACCCCGCGCCGCTGGCCGAGTTCATCGCCCAGGGCATCGCCGACCACCCCGCCGAGAAGTACGCGCTGGTCATCAGCAATCACGGCGCCGCCTGGCCGGGCGTGGGCGGTGACGAGGGCTCCGACCACAGCGTGCTCTCCCTCGAGGAGCTGCGCGGCGGCATCAGCGACGGGCTGGAGCAGGCCGGGCTGGACAAGCTGGACCTGCTCGGCTTCGACGCCTGCCTGATGGCCACGTACGAGACGGCCAGCATGATGGCGCCGCTGGCCGACCGGATGATCGCCAGCCAGGAGCTGGAGCCCGGCCACGGCTGGGACTACCGGGCCTTCCAGGTCGCCGCGGACGACCCGGCCGTGGACGTGGACACGCTGGGGAAGTCGATCATCGACGGGTTCGCCGCTCAGGCGCAGGCCCAGGGCACCGGCGCGGACATCACCCTCTCGATGGTCGACCTGAACCGGATGGGCGACGTCGACGCCGCCGTCGCCGACTTCAGCGACGCGCTCAGCGAGCGGGCGGCGGACGTCGCCCCCGTGGTGGGGCGCGAGCGCGCCGAGGTGCTCTCCTTCGGCCGGGACCCCGACCCCACGGTCGACACCCACATGGCCGACCTCGGCCTGCTCGCGGCGCAGATCGGCGTGGACGCCCTCGACGTCTCCGACCAGGCCGATGCGCTGATCCGGGCGATCAACGACGCCGTCCCGTACAAGGTGGCCGGGCCGGCGGCGCAGGGCGCCAGCGGGTTGTCGATCTACTTCCCGCCGACCGAGGACCTGCTGAACGCCGACTACGCGTCGGTGGAGAGCGCGCAGGCCTGGGGTGGCTTCCTGTCCAGCTACTTCGAGGCCGGGTCCGCGATCCCGGAGGACCGGAAGCCCAGCTTCGAGACGGCCGACGGCGAGGTGGAGTCCTACTTCGACGACTACGGGCTCAACCTCGAGGCAGTCTTCGACGCGGCGGCCGAGGACAACGTGGTGTGGTCCTCGATCAGCTACGGCGAGGTGGGCGAGGACGGGTCGGTCACCTTCTTCGGGGAGGAGCAGGCGGAGGTCTCGGACGACGGGTCCGGGACCGTCCTGGGCAGCTACGACCTCACCGCCATGACGATCAGCGACGGCGTCGACACCTCGTACGCCTACCTCACGGTGACCTGGGGGGACGAGGACGCCGGGTCCGCCACCATCGACGTCCCGCTGGCCTACTACGCGCCGGGCGAGGACGAGGAGTACCGCGACGTCACGCTGACCATCGCGTTCGACCCCGAGTCGGGCGACGTGCTCAACGAGACCTACTACGCGAACACGGAGGCCGGCACGTACGGCGAGCTCACCACCGACCCCGAGGGCATCATCGTGCCCAAGCTGCTGGTGGTCGCCCCCGACGGCACCGAGTCCTGGGAGCCGGCCACCGACGTCGGCCTGTTCGCCGACCTGCCGAACCTGCAGTACGGCTTCGAGCCCCTGGAGAGCGGCACCCCGCTGTACGCCCAGCTGACCGTCACCGACTTCGGCGGCAACAGCGACTCGGTCTCCACGGAGGTGGTCGTCCCCTAGAAGGACCGCCCTTCCCCCCACGCCTCGCAGGCTCGGCGCGGGGCCCTGAAGGGCGGCCGTTCCAGGCCGTCACCAGGCGGGGGATACTGGGCGGTGATGAGCGCACCCCTGAATCTGGTCAACCTCGAGCGGGTGCACAAGGCACACGGCACGACCGTGATCCTCGACGACGTCTCCCTGGGCGTCGCCGCGGGCGAGCGGATCGGTGTCGTGGGCCGCAACGGCGGCGGCAAGAGCACGCTGCTCTCGCTGCTGACCGGCACCGACGAGCCCGACTCCGGCCGGGTCACCCGCCGCGGCGACCTCGCCATGGGGGTGCTCGACCAGCTGGGCACCCTGCCGGCGGGGACGACGGTCCGAGACGTCGTGCTCCCGACGACGATGTTCGCGAACGAGCACGAGTGGGCCGCCGACCCCGCCGTCCGCAGCGTGCTCGCGGGGCTCGAGCTGGACCGGATGGGCCTGGACGCCCCGGTCGCCCCGATGTCCGGTGGTGAGCGGCGCCGGGTCGCGCTGGCCGCCCAGCTCATCCGCCCGCTGGACCTACTGGTGCTCGACGAGCCGACCAACCACCTCGACGTCGAGGGGGTCGCCTGGCTGGCCGAGTACGTCAACCAGCGCGCCGGCGGCCTCGTCGTCGTCACCCATGACCGGTGGTTCCTCGACGAGGTCTGCACCACCACGTGGGAGGTCGCCGACGGCAGCGTGCACGCCTACGACGGCGGCTACTCCGCCTACACGCTGGCCCGCGCGGAGCGGGCGCGGATCTCCTCGGTCACCGAGGAGCGGCGGCAGAACCTGGTGCGCAAGGAGCTGGCCTGGCTGCGCCGTGGCCCGCCGGCCCGGACCAGCAAGCCGAAGTTCCGCATCGAGGCGGCGCAGGCGCTGATCGCCGACGAGCCCCCGGCGCGGGACGCGATGGCGCTCAAGGGCTTCGCCGCCCGGCGCCTGGGCAAGACCGTCTACGACGTCGAGGACGTCGCCTACGCGGTCCCCACGGACGACGGGCCGCGCACCCTGTTCGAGGACCTCAGCTGGAACGTCGGCCCGGGTGACCGGATCGGCATCGTCGGCGTGAACGGCGCCGGCAAGACCTCGCTGCTCAAGCTGCTCGTCGGCGAGACGAAGCCGGACGCGGGCACGATCGTCGTCGGGCAGACCGTGGCGCCGGCCTACCTGTCGCAGCACGTCACCGAGCTGCCGCCGAAGGCCCGGGTGCTGGAGGCGGTGCAGGACGTCGCCCGGCTGGCGCGCATCGGCAATCAGGAGATCTCCGCCTCGACCCTGGCCGAGCGCTTCGGCTTCGCGGCGAACCGGCAGTGGACGCCGGTCGGTGACCTCTCCGGTGGCGAGCGGCGCCGGCTGCAGCTGCTCCGGCTGCTCATGGCCGAGCCGAACGTGCTGGTGCTCGACGAGCCCACGAACGACCTGGACATCGACACCCTCACCGCGCTGGAGGACCTGCTCGACAGTTTCCCCGGCACGGTGCTGGTGGTCAGCCACGACCGTTACTTCGTGGACCGGGTCTGCGACAAGGTCGTCGCACTGCTGGGCGACGGCTCGCTGGCCGAGCTGCCCGGCGGGGTGGACGAGTACCTGCGCCGCCGGGCGGCCGGCGGGGCGCCGCTGACCACGGCGGCCGGCAGCGGTGGCACCCGTCCGGTCGGGGCCCCGTCGACCGCGGGCCCGGCCGTCTCGGCCGCCGACGCCCGGGCGGCGAAGAAGGAGGTCGGCCGGCTCGAGCGCCGGATGCTCAAGCTGGACGCCGACGAGAAGAAGCTGCACGAGCAGCTCGCGGCCGCGGCGACGGACTACGCGAAGGCCGCCGAGCTCGACGCCCAGCTCAAGGCGCTGCACGCGGAGAAGGACGAGGTCGAGGAGGCCTGGCTGGCCGCCTCGGAGCTCGCCGAGGGCTGACGCGCCCGCCTCACCGGCACGGCGTCGGCCTCGCCCTCGCGGCGTCCTCCCTCATCGCGACGCGTCCTCCCTCACCGTCTGCGGTGAGGGAGGACGCTCGACGATCAGGTGACCTGATCGTGGCCGCTCGCCGGCTGGTCACGCCGGGCGGGCGGTGAGCCCATCGCGGTAACCTGGGGCACCGCCGGTGTCCCCCGACGTCTGTGGTCGTCCCCGAGCCCACCCATGACTCCCGGAGACCCGTGCACGCACTCCTGCTCCTCCACCTGGTCGCCGCCGTCCTGGCGCCCGTGCTGGTGCGCCGGTGGGGGCGGGACGCGTTCCTCGCGCTGGCCCTGGTCCCGGCCGCGGCCTTCGTCTGGGTCCTGACGCAGTTGAGGACGGTGACCGGCGGCGGAACGGTGGACCGGAGCATCCGCTGGGTGCCGACCCTGGACCTCGAGGTCGCCCTGCGGCTGGACGCCCTGTCGCTGACCTTCGCGCTGCTGGTCACCGGCGTCGGCTCGCTGGTGCTCCTCTACTGCGCCCGCTACTTCGAGCCCGGGGACGAGGGCAGCGCCCGGTTCGCCGGCAATCTCACCGCGTTCGCGGGCTCCATGCTCGGGCTCGTCCTGGCCGACGACCTGCTGCTGCTCTACGTGTTCTGGGAGCTGACCACCGTCTTCTCCTACCTGCTCATCGGCGGTGCGGGCACCAAGCTGGCCGCCCGCCGGGCCGCCGGCCAGGCGCTGATCCTCACCACCGCCGGCGGGCTGGCCATGCTGATCGGCCTGATCATGCTCGGCGAGACCAGCGGGAGCTACCTGCTCTCCGAGGTCGTCGCGGACCCGGGCAGCGGCCCCTTCCTGGTCGCCGGCACGGTGCTCGTCCTCGCCGGGGCGGTGACGAAGTCGGCGATGATCCCGTTCCACTTCTGGCTGCCCGCCGCCATGGAGGCCCCGACCCCGGTCAGCGCCTACCTGCACGCCGCGGCCATGGTGAAGGCAGGCATCTACCTGGTCGCCCGGCTTGCCCCCGGGTTCGCCGAGGTGCCCGGCTGGCGGCCGATCGTGCTGGGGCTGGGGCTGGCCACCATGCTCGTCGGCGGCTACCGCGCGCTGCGGCAGAACGACATCAAGCTGCTGCTGGCCTTCGGCACGGTCAGCCAGCTGGGCTTCCTCATGACGCTGGTGGGCGCCGGCAGCCGGGAGCTGGCCGCCGCCGGCCTGGCGATGACGCTGGCGCACGCCCTGTTCAAGTCCACGCTCTTCCTCACCGTGGGCGTCGTCGACCACGCCACCGGCACGCGGGACCTGCGCACGCTCTCCGGGCTGGGCCGCCGCCTCCCGGTCGTCGCCGCTATCGGCACGCTGGCGGCGGCGTCCATGGCCGGGCTCCCGCCGCTGCTGGGCTTCGTCGGCAAGGAGGCGGCGTTCACCGCGCTGTGGGAGGGCGGCCTGCCCGACCGCACCGCCGCCGTCGGAGTCCTCGTCGGGCTGGTGCTGGGCTCGGTGCTCACCGCCGCGTACACCGCCCGGTTCCTGTGGGGCGCCTTCGCCCGCAAGCCGGGGTGCGCCGACACCGCGCTGATCCACCCGCCGGGGAGACTCTTCCTCGTCGCGCCCGCGGTGCTTGCCCTCGTCGGGCTCCTCGCCGGCCCGTTCAGCCCGCTGCTCGAGCCGCTGGTCGCCGGGTACGCCGACACCCTGCCGCTGCTGGTGCCCGAGGCGGAGAAGCTCGCGCTGTGGCACGGGCTGCAGCCGGCCCTGCTGCTGTCGGCGCTCACGATCGCCGGCGGAGCGCTGTTGTTCGCCGGCCGGCGGAGGGTGTTCCGCGCCCAGCGCCGGGTGGCCGTCGGGGCGTCGGCCGACGAGGGCTACTGGAACACCCTGCAGGCCCTCGACCGGCTCGCGGTCCTGGTCACCGGGACGACGCAGCGCGGCTCTCTGCCCGCCTACCTCGGCACCATCCTCGTCGTCGTCCTGGTGCTGCCGGGGTCGGTGCTGCTGTTCCGCGCGCCGTGGCCGGAGGAGTGGCGGGCGTGGGACAGCCCCGTCCAGGCCCTGGTGGGAGCGGTCGTGCTGGTGGCCGCCGGGCTGGCGCTGCGCATCCGGCAGCGGTTGTCCGCCGTCCTGGTCGTCGGCGTCGCCGGCTACGGGCTGGCCGTGCTCTTCGCCCTCGCGGGCGCGCCGGACCTGGCGCTGACCCAGTTCCTCGTCGAGACGCTCACCCTCGTGGTCTTCGTGCTGGTGCTGCGCAAGCTGCCCAAGGACATCACCGAGCGGCACCGCCCCCGCGAGCGGGCCGGCCGCGCCGTGCTCGCGGTGGCGGTCGGGGCGCTGATGGCCGCGGCCGGCGCGGTGGCGGCGAGCGCCCGCACCGCGACGCCGGTGTCGGTGGACTACCCCGAGGCCGCCTACGAGCTAGGTGGCGGGCAGAACGTCGTGAACGTGACGCTGGTCGACATCCGCGCCTGGGACACCCTGGGCGAGATCTCGCTGCTCGTCGTCGCCGCCACGGGGGTGGCCAGCCTGGTCTTCCTGCGGAAGCGGACCGGCGCGGTGGACCGGCTGGACCCGGGGGAGCTGGCGCAGCAGGAGACCCCCTCACCGCGCGCCCCCCGCGGGCAGTGGCTGTCCGCCACCGCGTCGCTGGCGCCCGAACGGCGGTCGGTGATCCTCGAGGTGATCACCCGGATCCTGTTCCACACCATCCTGGTCTTCTCGGTCTTCCTGCTGTTCAGCGGGCACAACGAGCCCGGCGGCGGCTTCGCCGGCGGCCTCGTCGCTGGTCTCGCCCTCGTGCTGCGCTACCTGGCCGGCGGCCGCTACGAGCTCGGTGAGGCCGCCCCGGTCGACCCGGGTCTGCTCCTCGGCGTCGGGTTGCTTGTCTCCGGCGGCACGGGGGCCATCGGCCTGATGCTGGGCGCCGAGGTGCTGGAGACGGCGATCCTGGAGACGACGCTGCCGGTGCTGGGCGACGTCAAGCTGGTCACCTCTCTGTTCTTCGACATCGGCGTCTACCTGATCGTGGTCGGCCTGGTGCTCGACATCCTGCGCAGTCTCGGCGCCGAGCTGGACCGACAGGCCGACGAGCACGACCCGATCGACGTCGTCCCCGGCGAGGTGATCGCGCGATGACCCCCACCGTCGTCCTGCCGGTGATTATCGGGGGCCTCTACGCGGCCGGTGTCTACCTGCTGCTCGACCGCAGCCTCACCCGCGTGCTGCTCGGCTTTCTGCTGCTCGGCAACGCGACCAACCTGCTCCTGCTGTCCGCCGGCGGGCCCTCCGGCCTGGCCCCGATCCTCGGGTACGCCGAGGCCGACGAGATAGGCGATCCGCTGCCGCAGGCGCTGATCCTGACCGCCATCGTGATCACCTTCGGGATCGCGGCCTTCCTGCTGGCGCTCATCTACCGGTCGTGGCGGCTGGTGCGGCAGGAGGTGGTCGAGATCGACGAGGAGGACCGCCGCATCGCCCGCCGGTCGGCCACCGACGCCGACGACATCGACCCCGACGACCTGGCTCCCGAGGACCGGCCGGCCATGCACGAGGACACCTTCGCGGCCGACGCCGACGTGGAGCGCGGCCTGGCCGAGAACTACGCGGGCATCCCCTCCGACGACGTCGACCTGCCCCCGACGCGGGGGAGGAACCGGTGATCAGCGTCCTCACGCCCCTGCCGGTCCTGTTGCCGCTGCTCGGCGCGGCAGCGGCCCTGCTCGTCGGCGGCCGGCACCCGCGGACCCAGCGGACGCTCAGCATCCTGGTGCTGGGCTCGGTGCTGGCCGTGTCGGTGGCGCTGCTCGTCCTGGCGGACGCCGACGGCGCGGAGGCGATCTCCGTCGGCGGCTGGCCGGTGCCCCTGGGCATCGTGCTGGTCGTCGACCGGTTGTCCGCGCTGATGCTCGTGGTCGCGGCGACGGTGGCGCTCGGGGTGCTGATCTTCGCCGTGGGGCAGGGCGCTGCCGACGGCGACGAGGAGACGCCGATCTCGATCTTCCACCCGACGTTCCTGGTGCTGATCGCCGGCGTCGCCAACGCCTTCCTGGCCGGCGACCTGTTCAACCTCTACGTCGGCTTCGAGATCCTGCTGACCGCGAGCTACGTCCTGCTCACCCTGGGCGGGTCGGCGCCACGGATCCGCGCCGGCATCACCTACATCGTCGTGAGCCTGCTGAGCTCGCTCCTCTTCCTCGCCGCGATCGCGCTCGTGTACGCGGCCACCGGCACGGTGAACCTGGCCCAGCTGGCCGTGCGCCTGGCGGAGCTGCCCGAGGGCACCCAGCTGCTGCTGCAGTCGGTGCTGCTGATCGCCTTCTCCATCAAGGCGGCGGTCTTCCCGCTGTCGGCCTGGCTCCCCGACAGCTACCCGACCGCCCCGGCGCCGGTCACCGCGGTGTTCGCCGGCCTGCTGACGAAGGTCGGGGTCTACGCGGTGATCCGGACCCAGACGCTGCTGTTCCCCGGGGGCGCGCTGGACGGCGTGCTGATGTGGGCGGCGCTGGCGACGATGCTGATCGGCATCCTCGGCGCGGTCGCCCAGACCGACATCCGCCGGATCCTGTCCTTCACGCTGGTCAGCCACATCGGCTACATGATCTTCGGCATCTCGCTGGCCTCGCAGGCGGGCCTGGCCGGGGCGATCTTCTACGTCGTCCACCACATCGCCATCCAGACGACGCTCTTCCTCGTCGCGGGGCTGGTCGAGCGGCAGGGCGGTTCCACCTCGGTCGACCGGCTCGGCGGACTGGCGACGGCGTCCCCGGTGCTGGCGATCCTGTACTTCGTCCCGGCGATGAACCTCGCCGGGATCCCGCCCTTCTCCGGCTTCATCGGGAAGCTGGGGCTGATGGAGGCGGGGATCTCCGACGGCGGCTGGCTGCCGGTCGTCCTCGTGGCCGGCGGTGCCGTGACCAGCCTCCTGACCCTGCTGGCCATCTCCCGGGTGTGGACGCGCGCCTTCTGGCGGCCCCCGGCGCAGGCGCCGGAGGGCGACACGTTCGAGGCCGCGGCGCAGGACTCCGGGCCCGAGCTCGCGCCCGCGCCCCTGCCCGAGGTGCAGGAGCAGGCCGAGCCCGCGGGGGAGAAGGAGCCCGACAGCAGCCCCTCCGGTGGACGTGCCCTGGCCCGGCGTGCGGCGTGGGAGCGGCACACCGCCGTCGCCATGGCCACCTCGCCGGTCACCGACGGCCTCGGTCAGGACGACCCGCGCGGGCCGTCGCTGGAGCCGCTGCCGCGCGTGATGGTCGGGTCGACCGCGGTGATGGTGGTGGTGACGGTCGCGCTGACGGCGCTGGCCGGGCCGCTGTACGGGGTGGCCCAGCGGGCGGCCGGTGACCTGCTGGACCGGACGCCCTACATCTCCGCGGTCGTCGGTCTGGAGGACGCGCCGTGACCGAGGCGGCCATCGGCACCGGACACCGGCTGCGGCACCAGCTGCCGCTGCTGGTCTGGCTCGTGCTGGTCTGGAACCTGCTGTGGGGCACGTGGTCGTGGGCGAACCTGCTCGGCGGCATGGTCGTCGCGCTCGCCGTGACGCTGCTGCTGCCCCTGCCGCCCGTCGTCGGCGGCGCGCGCCTGCGCCCCGTGGCCCTGGTGCGCTTCGTGGGGCACTTCGTGGGCGACCTGATCAGCTCCGGCGCGCAGGTGGCCTGGCAGACCGTGCGGCCCTCGGGCATCGACCGGAGCGCGATCATCACCGTGCAGCTGCGCACCGACTCCGACCTGCTGCTCACCATCCTGTCCGAGTCGCTCACGCTGGTGCCCGGCTCGATGGTGATCGACCTGGACCGGGACGAACGCACCCTGGCGCTGCACATCCTGCACGTCGGTGACGAGAGCGACGTGGAGCGCCAGCGCGCCTCGGTGCTGGCCGAGGAGGAGCGCGTGGTGCGGGCCTTCGGCTCCCCGGACGAGGTCGCGGCGCTCGACACCCCGCCCGGGACCCGCGTCTCGGGCGACGGGAGGAGGACGCCGTGACCGTCGTCTACTGGCTGGCCTACGGGATGCTCGGCATCGGGGCGCTGCTCGCCCTCGTCCGGCTGGGCCGGGGGCCGTCCCTGCTGGACCGCGTCGTCGCCACCGACACGCTCCTGGTGATCATCGCCGCCGGGCTCGCGGTCCACGCCGGGCTGGACCGGGACCCGACCGTGGTCCCGGTGCTCGTGGTGGTCTCGCTGCTGGCCTTCGTCGGATCGGTGTCGGTCGCCCGGTACATCGGCGGCATGCTGATCCGCTCCTCCGACGACGGCCAGGACGTCGGTCTGCCCGAGGCGGCCGAGGAACGGCTCGCCCGGAGCCAGGAGGCGGACCGGTGAACGACATCGACTCGGTGCCCGACGTCCTGGCGGTCGTCCTGCTGCTGCTCGGGTCGTTCCTGTGCCTCACCGCGGGGCTGGGCCTGCTGCGCTTCCCCGACGTCCTCACCCGGATGCACGCGGGCACCAAGCCGCAGGTGCTCGGCGTCCTGCTGATCATGGTGGGTGCCGCCATCCGGCTCCAGGGCTGGTCGGCCACCTGGATGCTGCTGCTGGTCGCGGTCTTCCAGATGCTCACCGCACCCGTGAGCGCGCACATGATCAGCCGGGTGGCGTACCGGCGTCGGCACGTGCGCCGCGACCGGCTGCTGGTGGACGAGCTGCGCACCGACGTGCGCCCCGACCAGGTGCACCGCGGCGACGAGCCGGCCGATGCGCCGCCGCAGGCGCCCGGAGACGCGCTCGCCCGGAGCCGGCGCGAGGACGGCGAGCTCCGGTAGGCCCCGTTCGGAGGCTCGCCCCGAGCGTGCGAGGGGTGGGAGGAACGGGGTCCTCACCCCAGCTGGCCCAGCCAGAAGGGCAGACCCTGGTCGTCCCGGCACAGGGCCCCCAGCCCGTAGGACTGCCGCTCGATCTCCCCGGCCTCGCCGCCGGCGGTCCGGACGGCGGCGACCGCGGCGTCGATGTCGTCGACCGCGTACATCGGCACCGTGCCCGGCTCGCTGCTGCCACCGCCGATGCCCACCATGGGCGTGGGCCCCTCGACCTGCCAGCCGTCGGGCACCCTGCCCGGCACCGCGGTCCACCCGAGGACGGCGCCGTAGAAGTCCAGCGCCCGCCGGCCGTCGGGCACGTGGAGGGTCAGGTAGACCGCGTCCCCGGGCCTGGGGGCCGGGGTGGGTGCGGGCGGGGCGGCCGGGGAGCTCTGCAGCATCCAGCGGTGGCCGTAGGGATCGATGAGCCGGCCGCCGCGGCCGTAGGGCTCGTCGGTGGCGGGCCGCTCGACCGCCGCCCCCGCGCTCTCGGCGCGGCTCATGGCGGCGTCGACGTCGGGCACCGACAGGTGCAGGGAGACCGGCGGCTTGCCGTCCCCCGGCCCGCTCAGGCCGTACTCCGGGTACTCGTCGGCGAGGTAGAGGGTGGCGCCGGCGAGCTCCAGCTCGGCGTGCCCGACGCGGTCGCCGTCGAGGTAGGGGTCGCCGACCGGACGGGCGCCGAAGGCCTCGGCGTACCAGCTGATGGCGGCACGGGCGTTCCGCACGACCAGGTACGGGGTGATCGCGGACATGGTGGTCCTCCTCGTCGGGGTGGTGGGGCGGGTGGCCGGCACAGCGGTGGTGGGGCGGGTGGCCGGCACAGCGGTGGGGACAGCGGGCGCCTGCTCGAGCAGCTCGCGGCGGAGCCGGTCGCGCAGCGCGGCGGCGTAGGCGGGATCGGGGTCGACGGGAGTCGTGGGGCGGGCCAGGGCCCGGAACGGCCGCTCGGGATCGGTCACGGGGCACCTCCCGGCTGCTCGGTGGACTCGTACTGGCGGCGGAACGCGGCGCGGGCGCGGACGAGCAGGGCCTCGGTGGCGTGCAGCGTGCGGTCCAGCAGGGCGGCGACCCGGGGGACGGGGAGGTCGTCGAGGTACCGGAGGGTGAGCGCGGCCCGGTGGGCGGGGGAGAGCTGCTCGAGCACCTGCTGGGCGCGCAGCGCGTCGAGCTCGTCGTCCCAGGGGTCGTCGGCGGCGTCGGTGCCGCCCTCGAGCAACCGCAGTCCGCGCTCCTCGCGCTCCAGCCGGCGCCAGTGGTCGACGAGCTTGTGCCGCGCGGTGCCGATCAGCCAGGCCACGGTGGTGGGCCCGCCGCCGTCCCGCTCCGCGCGGACGGCGGCGAGGAAGGTCTCGGCGGTGAGGTCCTCGGCCAGCGCGCGGCGGCCGCACCGGGCGAGCAGGTAGCCGTAGACCTCGGGGAGGGCGGAGTCGTAGAGCGACAGCAGCCCGGGATCGGGCGGTGGTCCCACCGCGCGCGATCCCGGGCTGCTCATGCCCCTCCGTCGTCCGGGGCGCCCGCTTTCCGACGGCCCCTCCGCAGGATCCTGCCCCGAGCGTGCCAGGGGTAGGGGGCGGAGGGGTTCTTCCGCTACCGCTGTGCCCGGTTGACCGCCGAGACGACGGCGCGCAGCGACGCGGTGACGATGTTGGCGTCGATGCCCACGCCCCACAGGACGCGGTCGCCGACGGCGCACTCGACGTAGGCGGCGGCGCGGGCGTCCCCGCCGGCGGACAGGGCGTGCTCTGCGTAGTCGAGCACCCGGACGTCGACGTCGACGCTGTGCAGGGCGTCGACGAACGCGGCGATCGGCCCGTTGCCGCGGCCCTCGAGGGTCACGGGCACCCCGGCGTCGACCAGCTCCACGACCATCTCGTCGGACCCGTCGCCGTTGGCGGTGTGCCGGTGACCGGCCAGCCCGAACCGGCCCCACGGGGCGTCGGGGTCGGGCAGGTACTCGCTGGAGAACGCCGCCCACATCTGCCCGGCGGTGACCTCGCCACCCTCGTCGTCGGTGTGCTGCTGGATGACGGCGCTGAACTCGATCTGCAGCCGCCGGGGCAGGTCGAGGTGGTTCTCGGTCTTCATGATGTAGGCGACGCCGCCCTTGCCGGACTGGCTGTTCACCCGGATGACGGCCTCGTAGCTGCGGCCGACGTCCTTGGGGTCGATCGGCAGGTACGGCACGGCCCACGGCATCCGGTCGACGGTGGTGCCGGCGGCCGCGGCGTCGGCGTCCAGCGCCTTGAAGCCCTTGTTGATGGCGTCCTGGTGGGAGCCGGAGAAGGCGGTGTAGACCAGGTCGCCGCCGTAGGGGTGCCGCTCGTGGACGCCCAGCTGGTTGCAGTACTCGACCGTGCGGCGGATCTCGTCGATGTCGGAGAAGTCGATCTGCGGGTCGATGCCCTGGCTGAACAGGTTCAGGCCCAGGGTGACCAGGTCGACGTTGCCCGTGCGCTCGCCGTTGCCGAACAGACAGCCCTCGATGCGGTCCGCGCCCGCCCGGTAGCCCAGCTCGGCGGCGGCCACGGCGGTGCCCCGGTCGTTGTGCGGGTGCAGGGACAGGACGACGGAGTCCCGCCGGCCCAGGTTGCGGTGCATCCACTCGATCTGGTCGGCGTAGACGGTCGGCTCGGCCATCTCGACCGTCGCCGGCAGGTTCAGGATCGTCGGCCGGTCGGGGGTGGGCTCCCAGACGTCGGTGACGGCGTCGCAGATCTCGACGGCGAAGTCGAGCTCGGTGCCGGTGAAGGACTCGGGGGAGTACTCGAAGCGGATGTCGGTGTCGCCCATCTGCTCGGCGAACTTCCGCACCACCCGGGCGCCGTGCACGGCGATGTCGACGATGCCGGCGCGGTCGGAGTCGAAGACCACGCGCCGCTGCAGGGTGGACGTCGAGTTGTACAGGTGGACGATCGCCTGCTTCGCCCCGCGCAGGGACTCGAAGGTCCGCTCGATGAGCTCGTCCCGGGCCTGGGTCAGCACCTGGATGGTGACGTCGTCGGGGACGAGATCGTCCTCGATCAGCTGCCGGACGAAGTCGAAGTCGGTCTGGCTGGCCGCCGGGAAGCCGACCTCGATCTCCTTGTAGCCCATGCCGACCAGCAGCTGGAACATCCGCCGCTTGCGGTCGGGGGTCATCGGGTCGATCAGCGCCTGGTTGCCGTCGCGCAGGTCGACCGCGCACCAGCGCGGGGCCTGGGTGGTGACCGCGTCGGGCCACGTGCGGTCGGCCAGGACGACGGGGGTGAAGGGGGCGTAGCGGTGGATCGGCATCCGCGAGGGCTGCTGCGGATGGCGCGCGTGGGGATGGGCGGGGTGGGGGTTCGTGCTCACGGGAAGTGCTCCTCTGGCGCGGGCTGGACTCAGCTCCGGTGGGGCGGTCAGCAGGCGCCGGTGGGGCGGTCACGGCGGGACACCGCGGCGAGGGGGCCGACCTAGGAGAGGGCCTCGCCGCGGCGGGTAAGCAGGAGGCTGCCGCGCACGCGCCCACGGTAGCAGCGCTCCGGTGCCGGGCGTGCGAATCCGGCCGGTGGAGGGCCGCGTGGCGGCGGCTGGCCGGGGGCGCCGTCCGGCAGGCAGAGTGGCGCGCGTGAGCGGTGCGGAGAAGGCGGTGGCCGGCGGCGTCGACGTCCGGCGCGCCCTGACCGAGGTGGCCGTCGCGGCCACCGCCCGCCACGGCGTGCCCGGCCTCCTGCTGGAGGGCTACCTGCCCGCGCTCCTGGACGTGGCGCGGACCGGGCGCCGGCTGAGCGCGGTGGAGGAGTCCGCCTGCCGCTCCCTGGGCGCCGAGGCCGTCGCCCTGGGGGTCGGTCTGCCCGAGCTCGTCGACGTGTACATGAGCGCGTCCCGGCGGCTGTGGTCGCAGCTGCCCGAGCTGGTCGGCGCCGTCCGGGGCAGGCAGGTGCACGCAGCCGAGCTGCTCGGGATCGGAGAGGCGGTGTGGCAGGCCGCCGACGCCGCGCTGGCCGCGCTGAGCGCCGGCAACGTCGAGGCGCAGCGCCTGCTGGTCCGGCGGGAGGAGGCATCCCGCCGCGAGTTCGTGGACGACCTGCTGACCGGGCGGTCCGACGTCGCCCCGCTGATCGAGCGCGCCGAGGTCTACGGCCTCCGGCTGGCCGCGGGCAACGTCGTGGTGGTGACGGAGTCCGACCGGCCGATCGATGCCGGCACGGGCATCCCGGCAGGCGTCGAGGATGCCGCGCGCGCCCGGTTCGGAGGGCACGGGTTGCTCGTCGCGGCCAAGGACGGCCGGGTGGTGTCCGTCCTGTCCTGCCCGGCGACCTCGTCCGCCCGCCAGAGCGGTGACCTCGGCCGCTCGCTGGCCGAGGTCGCGGGGTCGGTGCTCGCCGGCCACACGGCGGGCGGGCGCTGGCGCGCCGGGGTGGGCCGTCCGCACGCCGGACCGCGCGGAGTGCAGCGCTCCGCGCAGGAGGCCGTGGAGGCGCTCGAGATGGCCCGCCGTCTCGACCTCCCCCAGCAGGTGGTGCACGCCGCCGACCTCCTCGTGTACCGCGTGCTCGCCCGGGACGAGACCGCGATCACCGACCTGGTCCGCGCCGTCCTGGAGCCCCTGAGCGCGGCGCGCGGTGGTGCCGAGGTGCTCGTCCACACGCTCGAGGCCTACTTCGCGGCCGGACAGAACGCAGCGGGCGCCGCGCGGCAGCTGCACGTCAGCGTCCGGGCTCTCACCTACCGCCTGCAGCGGATCCGCGAGCTCACCGGCTACTCGGTCACGGACCCGGCCGACCAGCTGTCCCTCCTCGTCGCGGTCACCGGCGCCCGGCTGCTCGACTGGCCGCACCGGCCCCTGATCCACGACTGACTCCCTGCCACGACCCGGCAACCGCGGCGCGGCGGAGCTGCCCGGACGCCCCGGGGTGGACGGGCGCCGGCCGGGCAGGAAGCCATCCAGGTCACGTCGTCGTCGAAGGAGTTCCTGTGTTGTGGATCGTGCTCATCCTGCTGCTCGCGCTCGTCGGTGGTTTCCTCGGCACGCTGCTCGAGTTCGCGCTCTGGGCCGTGGTGCTCACCGTGCTGGGTATCGCCCTGCTCGGGTTCCTCCTCTACCGCGGGGCGTCCCGCCGGACGTGACCCGCCCCAGGGGCCCGTCGCCGGCCGGTCCGCGGGCTCAGAACTCCTTGCGGAGGCGCAGGCGGAGGGGGCGGCCGTCGGGGTCGACCAGCAGCCGGTAGACCGGCGTGGCCCACAGCCGGGTGAGCCGGGAGAGCTTCTCCGGGCGGTGTGGTCGGAGGCGGCCCGGTGGCCGTGGTCCGCTGCACCCGCCCTCGTGCCACTCGGCCAGCGCCGCCGCGCGGGACTCGAGCGTCGCGACGAAGCGCTCCGGGTCGACGACCAGTTCGTCCTCGCTGCCATCGGGATCCAGGTCCAGGTGCTCGCGGGCCAGCTCCAGCCGCAGGTCGCGCGCGAAGGTGCGTGCGCAGTCGCCCGTCCCGGCCGGGTCCCGGGGCTCGCGAGGGTCCAGCGTGGTGTCGAGGACCGCGGTGGACAGCTCGCTGTCGTGGGTCCAGGAGCGGCGGTTGAAGTTGTCGCTGCCGATGCTGGCCCACACGTCGTCCACCACGCAGACCTTGGCGTGCACGTAGACCGGGGTGCTCTCGTGGTTCTCCACGTCGAAGACGTGCACCCGGTCCTCACCGCCGGCCTGGACGCACAGGTCGATGGCCTGGCGGCGGCCGACGTACTGCGGCGTCGCGTTGAAGGCCCCCTCCTGGTCGGGGATGCGCGGGACGACGACCACCAGGTGCAGATCGGGGTTGTCCGTCAGCGCATCGGCGAACAGTTGCGCGACCTCCGACGACCACAGGTACTGGTCCTCGAGGTAGATCAACCGCCGGGCCCTCTTGACCGCCTTCGTGTAGCCGCGGGCGATCGACCGCTCCCCCTCGGGGGCGAAGTCGTAGCTCGGCCGGAGCTTGGGGTAGGTGCGCAGCGTCTGCACCAGGTGCGGGCCGGCCGGCGGCGGCGGGGGCAGTTCGGGCGGCAGCGGTGAGGGGTCCAGCCGCGCTCGCCGGAACCGGTCGATGACGTAGGCGATCGGGTTGCCCTGCACCGGGCTGGTCGGGTCGTCCCACCGCTCGCGGAACGTCGTGTCGAGGACGGCGACGGCCGGGCCGCGGATCTCGGCCTGGATGTCGTGCCAGGGCGGTGTCGGGCCGTACGCCGACGCCATGTCCACCGCCTGCGGGTCGCCACCGTGCGTGGCGTCGTCGCGACGGCTGTGGCACAGGTCGATGCCGCCGGCGAAGGCGACGTCGCGGGAGGGGTCCGCCGGGCAGCGGATCAGCACGAGCTTCTGGTGGTGGCTGCCCACGCGGCGCACCCGCTGGTCGAGCACGACGCGTCCGCCGTCCTCCTCGATCTCCCGGTCCAGGGCCCGGTTCTGCTCCTTGCTGTAGGAGAGCGCGTCGGTGTGCGAGCGCCAGACCAGGCCACGGACGTCCACGCCGCGGTGCGCGGCGGCGCTGAGGAGCTCGTTCACCGTGGGTCCGTCGGGACGCAGCCGCTGGTCCGGATCGCCGCGCCAGTCGGTGAACCACAGCCGGTCGCCCTCGCCGAGCTGCTCGACCACGTCCACCAGCCGGTCGAAGTAGGCGGCGCCGTGCACCAGGGACCGGACCAGGTTCCCGGCCGTCCACGCAGGGAGGGCGCTGCCGGAGTTGCCGCGCTCCCCGGAGGTCAGCAGCCACTGCGAGGGGTCGTCCATCCGATGATCACATCCGACCCGTCTGCCGGACGCAAGCGCCGGTGCGACGGCCCGCATCGGTAGCCTCTTGACCCGTGGCCCTCGTCGTCCAGAAGTACGGCGGCTCCTCCGTCGCCTCCGCAGCACACATGAAGCGTGTCGCCGAGCGGATCGTCGCCGCCAAGAAGAACGGCGACGACGTCGTCGTCGTCGTGTCCGCCATGGGTGACAGCACCGACGAGCTGCTCGACCTGGCCGGCCAGATCACCGACGAGCCACCCGGTCGCGAGCTGGACATGCTGCTCACCGCCGGCGAGCGGATCTCGATGGCGCTGCTGGCCATCGCCATCTCCACGCACGGCTACGAGGCGCGCTCGTTCACCGGCTCGCAGGCCGGCGTCATCACCACGGGCAGCCACGGCAAGGCCCGGATCATCGACGTCACGCCCGGCCGGCTGCGCTCGGCGCTGGACGACGGGTCGATCGTCATCGTCGCCGGGTTCCAGGGCGTCAGCCAGGACACCAAGGACATCACCACGCTCGGCCGCGGTGGCTCGGACACGACCGCGGTCGCCGTGGCCGCGGCCCTGCGCGCCGACGTCTGCGAGATCTACACCGACGTCGACGGCGTCTTCACCGCCGACCCGCGCATCGTCCCGAACGCCCAGCGGCTCGACACCATCACCTACGAGGAGATGCTCGAGCTGGCCGCGTCCGGGGCCAAGGTGCTCATGCTCCGCTGCGTCGAGTACGCCCGCCGCTACGGCATCCCCGTGCACGTCCGCAGCTCCTACTCACAGCTCCCCGGCACGATCGTGTCCGGCTCGATGGAGGACCTCCCGGTGGAACAGGCGATCATCACGGGCGTCGCGCACGACCGCTCCGAGGGCAAGATCACCGTCTTCGGGGTGCCGGACCGGCCGGGCGAGGCCGCCCAGCTCTTCCGGGTCCTGGCCGACGCCGAGATCAACATCGACATGATCGTGCAGAACGTGTCGGCCGAGGCCAGCAAGCTCGCCGACATCTCCTTCACCCTGCCCAAGAGCGACGGCCCGACCGCCCTGGCGGCGCTGGAACGTGTCAAGCACACGGTGGGTTACACCGACGTGAGCTTCGACCAGCACATCGGCAAGGTGTCGCTGGTCGGCGCCGGCATGCGGTCGCACCCGGGCGTCTCCGCCAAGTTCTTCGGCGCCCTGGCCGACGCCGGCGTGAACCTCGAGCTCATCAGCACCTCGGAGATCCGCATCTCCGTGGTCTGCCGCGACACCGACGTCGACATCGCCGTCCGCGCGGTGCACGACGCGTTCGACCTCGGCTCCGACGTCGAGGCCGTCGTCTACGGAGGGACCGGACGATGAGCTCGTTCAGTGACAGCGGCCTGCGGGTCGGCATCGTCGGCGCGACCGGCCAGGTCGGGGCAGCGATGCGCTCGATCCTCGCCGAGCGCGACTTCCCCCTCGCCGAGCTGAGGTTCTTCGCCTCCGCCCGCTCCGCCGGCAGCACCCTGCCCTGGGGCGACGGCGAGATCACCGTCGAGGACGCCGCCACCGCCGACCCCACCGGTCTGGACGTGGCGCTGTTCTCCGCCGGTGCCACCACCTCGCGCGCGCAGGCCCCGCGCTTCGCCGAGGCCGGCGTCGTCGTCATCGACAACAGCTCCGCGTTCCGGCGCGACCCGGAGATCCCGCTGGTCTGCAGCGAGGTGAACCCCGGCGACATCGCGAAGGCGTCGGGCCGGATCATCGCCAACCCGAACTGCACCACCATGGCCGCGATGCCGGTGCTCAAGCCGCTGCACGACGAGGCCGGCCTCGTCCGCATCGTCGCCAGCACCTACCAGGCCGTGTCCGGCTCGGGGATCGCCGGCGTGCAGGAGCTGCACTCGCAGGCCAAGGCCGTCGTCGAGAAGGCCGACGAGCTCGCCTACGACGGCTCGGCGGTGACCTTCCCCGACCCGGTCAAGTACGTCGCGCCGATCGCGTTCAACGTGCTGCCCATGGCCGGCTCGGTCGTCGACGACGGCACGTTCGAGACCGACGAGGAGCAGAAGCTCCGCAATGAGAGCCGCAAGATCCTCGGGCTGCCGGACCTGCGGGTCTCGGGCACCTGCGTGCGCGTGCCGGTGTTCACCGGCCACTCGCTGTCGCTGAACCTCGAATTCGAGCGTGAGATCCGGCCGGAGCGGGCCACCGAGCTGCTCGCGGCGGCTCCGGGCGTGGAGCTCTCCGACGTTCCCACCCCGCTGCACGCCGCCGGACGCGACCCCAGCTACGTCGGGCGCATCCGCCAGGACCAGAGCGTGGACGGCGGTCGCGGGCTGGTGCTGTTCGTCAGCAACGACAACCTGCGCAAGGGCGCCGCGCTCAACACCATCCAGATCGCGGAGCTCATCGCCGCGTCGCGCTGATCATCGGGTTGTCGCCGGCCGACGTGGCGTGTCGGCGCGTGTCGGCGGCAACAACTCGATGATCACGGCTGACGTGCGGGGGCTGGTGGAGCGCCGGCCGTAGGCGTGTCCTCCGTCTGCGCTGATCCTGCCGGAGCTGTGCCCCGGGGATCGACCGGTCGCGCCGCGGTGGTCTTCGGAGATCCGCCCGTGGCGGGCGGGCCGCCCACCTCCGGACGCGCCACCGGGGCCTCCGGTGCGGCGGGCCGCGGGTTCTCCCGGGTGACCTCGGAGGCAGGCGGTCGAGGAACGTCCGGTCCCGGTGTCGGCGCAGCGGACCCGCGCCCCTGGCCCCGGGGTCCCTCGCCTGTCCCACCGCCGTTGGCGGCGTCGGGAGGAGGAGCGGGCAGGGGCGCCGGCGTTCCGCTGTCGGGCTCGGAGGGAGCCCGGGCGGGCGCCGGCTCGTCCGACGTCCGCCCGTTCCCGGTGGCCGGTCCCGGCGGTGGCGTGGAGCTGCCGTCCGCCGGGGCGGCGCTCGGCAGCTCGAAGGGGGTCAGCGCCCGCACCACGCCCGCCAGCCCGTCCTGCAGGGGCGCGGGCAGCGCCTGTGCCGTCCCGGCCACGAGGAGGGAGGCCGCCGCAGCCGTCAGCCCCGCGGCGGCGCGGACCGACCACCGCCGCCGGGAAGCGGGGCGGCGGATCGGCGCGGCCTGAGGCTCGAAGCCCGTGACGAGCAGCTCGGCCAGTGCCGCCGTGGGCCGGGGAGCCGGCCCCGAGCCCATCGAGCGCACGAGACCCAGGACGTGCTCCAGTTCCGGGTCCGCCGGGGCGGATCGCCCGGTGAGCAGCCGCTCGACCGTCCGGTCGTCGAGGACGGGAGGTCGCCCGGTGCTCACGGGGTCGCCTCCAGGGCACCGACGGAGCGGCCGGACTCCTGCAGCCGTGCGCGCAGGACGAGCAGCCCGCGGCGCTGGAGCTGCTTGACCGCCCCGGTGCTCCGGCCGATCGCCTGCGCGGTCTGCTCGAGGCTCAGGTCACCGACGAGCCGCATCAGCAGCACGTCGCGCTGGTCGGCGGGCAGCTCGTCGAGCAGTGCCCGGACCTCCGCCGTGCCCAGGCGGTCGACCGCCTCGTCCTCGGTGGATGTCGTCGTCCGGTCGTCGTGCCAGCTCTCGTAGGAGACATCGTCCCCCCGCCGGGACCGTCGGCGCAGGTCGTCGACCAGCCGGGCGTGGGCGATCGAGAACACCAGCGTGCGCAGACCTGCGGCGCCGCCGGTCACCGTGCCGAGCTTGGAGAACACGGTCAGGAACACCTCACTCGTCAGGTCCTCGGGCTCGGAAGCGCCTCGGGCTCGCAGGTAGCCGTGCACCCGGGGCGCCAGCTCCTCGTACACCGCTCGCAACGCCCACGGCTGGCCGCTCCGGGCCGCGGTCAGGGCGTCCTCGAGCCAGGTGCTCGGGTCGGAAGCCATGTGCATGTCATCGGCATGACGGCGGGCGAACCGGACGCTCCGGCCCGCCCGCCGTCGGTCGATCCGTCGAGGATCGGTCCGCGCCGGTCAGTCCCGCCCGGCGCCGGCCTCGGCCGGCTCCTCGTCGGCCCGGTCGGCCGAACCGGCCCCGCGCCCGGCCTTCTCGGTGGGACGCTGCGCCTGCGTGGGCATGGCGCGCGGGGACTTCTCAGGCGCGGTACGGGCCGCTCCCGGCCCCCGCTCGTGGGTGCCCGAGACGGCCGCGCGGGCACGGTCCAGGCCCGCATCGGCCTGCGCGGGGGCCTTGCTCTGCGCGGCGTCGAGCGCCTCCAGAGCGGCGGACTTCCCGGCGTCCGCCTCGGGGGCCTCCTCCACGGGGGCCTCCTCGTCGGGGGTTCCCTCCTCCACGGGCGCCCCCTCGTCGGGGGTCCCGTCCTCGGGGGTCTCGTCCTCCGGGGCCGGGTCCCCTTCCGGCGCCTCGACCTCGTCGCCGTCCGTGTCGGCGGGCGGGGCCGTCTCCTCGGCCGGGACGCCGGCCTCCTCCTCGACGGTCGTCGAGGTGTCGCCGGGGAGCAGCGCCTCGACCGGCACCACCCCGGTCGCCCCGGCGGTGCCGATCGCGGCGGCGGACACGGCCCCGGCGACGGCGACCTTGGCGGTGGCGGTCGCTGCGCCGGCCTTGGCGAGCAGGAGAGCGAGCAGGTTCATGGTGGTGCCTTCCCTTCGGTAGCCCCGATGCCCCGGAGGGGCCGGTTGCTTTGCTGACTGCCGTCGCCGGCAGGTCGCCCTTGTCGTTGGTGACACCGCGGTTATCGATCCACCCTGCCGCGGGGTTACGCGCGGCCGGCGGTCCCCTCGATGGGGGGAGCGGGGCTTACGGGCCCACGTGCCGCAGGGCGAAGGCGAGCGCGACCTCGACCTGGCGGATCGTCTCCTCGATGACCAGCGAGCCGTGGCCGGCGTCGAACCGGTACACCTCGTGCGGCTTGCCCAGCTCCTCGAGGCGGGTCAGGTAGTTGTCGATCTGCCGGATCGGGCAGCGCGGGTCGTTCGCGCCCGCGACCACGAGCACCGGCGCGGCGACGGCGTCGACGTAGGTGATCGGCGAGGAGCGCACGTAGACGTCGCGGACATCCTCCGGAGAGCCGCCGAACAGCGCCCGGTCGTAGGCGCGCAGGCCCTCCATCTCGTCCTCGTAGGCGGCGAGGTAGTCGGCCACCGGCACCTCGGCGATGCCGGCCGCCCAGCGCTCGGGCTGGGTGCCGAGCCCGAGCAGGGTGAGGAAGCCGCCCCACGAGCCGCCGGTCAGCAGCGCCCGGGCCGGGTCGACGATCCCCTCGGCGACCAGCGCGTCGTAGACGGCGCCGATGTCCTCCAGCTCGGTCAGCCCCGGCCGGCCGGTGAGCGCGTCGCGCCAGGCGGAGCCGTAGCCGGTGGACCCCCGGTAGTTCACGTGCACCACGGCGTAGCCCGCGTCCACGTAGGCCGCCCGCCGCGCGCGGTAGGAGTCGTCGTCGGCCGACTCCGGGCCACCGTGCACCAGGAACGCCGTCGCGTACGGGCCCTCACCGGCGGGCCGCACCAGCAAGGCGTGCACGTCGCCGCCCGGGCCGGGGACCCAGCGGTCCTCGACCGGGTAGGCGGCCGGCGGCTCCTCCTCGCTCACCGACAGGACGACCGGGCCGTCGGCGCGGCGGATGACCGGCGGCAGCTCGGCGTTGGACCAGGCCAGCTCCACGGTGCCGTCGGGCCGTGCGGTCGCGCCCCGGACGACGCCGGTCGGGGTGTCCAGCTTCTCCAGCGCGCCACCGGCCAGGTCGTACCGGTAGAGCTCGGTGCGGGCGGCGTGGTCGTGGCCCACCAGCAGCGCCGTCCCGTCGGGATACCAGCCGGCCGAGACGTCACCGGGCAGGTCCAGCACGATCTCGGTCTCGGTGTCGGCCGCGACGTCCCAGATCAGCAGCTCCTCGCGGCCGCGGCGCTCGTGCCCGACCAGCAGCCGGGTGTCGCCGGGCAGCGGTGCGAACTCCGAGGCGTGCAGCCCGCGGCCCTCGCCATCCCACTTCTCCGCGACGACGGCGGGCGCGTCCTCGGTGGTGTCGGAGGTCCGGAGGACCCGCAGCGCCGGGTAGCGGGGGTCGCCGTGCTCGGAGTGCGAGATGACCAGCAGGTCGCCGTCGTGGGTCAGCGCGTCCACCGACGCGGGGTCGGAGTGCCGGTAGACGACCCGCGGGGCCGAGCCGCGGGGGCAGAGCCACAGCTCGCTGCCGTCGTCGGTCGAGCGGCCGATGGCGACCAGCTCGTCGCCGATCTCCAGACCGGCCGGGTAGGCAGGGCCCACCTCGGCCACCGCGACCGTGTCCTCCCCGCCGCCGAAGGGCTGGGTCATCCAGACGCCGAACTCGTCCCCGTCGGTGTCGGCGAACCACCAGATGGTCTCGCCGTCGGGGCTCAGCGTGCCGATCAGCGTGCCGTTGGGCCGGTCGGTGACCTGGCGGTGCGTGCCCGTCGAGCGGTCCCACGCGTACTGCTCGATCACGCCGCTGAGATCGGAGGCGTACAGGTTGCGGTGCGGGGCGTCGAACGCCCAGTCGGGCAGCGAGACCCGCGGTGCGCGGAACCGCGCCTGCCAGCGGGCGGTGACCTCGGGAGGAAGGGCGGGGGCGGTCGGCTCGGCGGTCACGCGGTCTCCTCGCTGGCGCTCGTCGAACGCGTGCCGCGCGGTGCTCTGTCTCCGGGTGTGCTCGCAAGCTCGCTCACCAGACCATCGTGCCAGCACCCGCGAACGACTCAGGGGCCGCCATCGGCGGCCCCTGAGCAACTGTCGGGGTGACAGGATTTGAACCTGCGGCCTCGTCGTCCCGAACGACGCGCGCTACCAAGCTGCGCCACACCCCGAGGTGCGCTGGTCGAGTCTAGCGCTCCCCGCGGCGGAGTCCTCCGGCGGGGGAGCGGCCGGTTCAGCCGTCCCGCGCGGTGAGCGTGAGCAGGGTGGCCTCGGGCGGGCAGGCGAACCGGGCCGGGGCGTAGGGGCTGGTGCCCAGCCCGGCCGAGACGTGCAGCCAGGTGCCGGTGGGGTGGTCCGCGCGGGGCTCGGCCCAGCGGTGCAGCCAGCGCACCCGCTCGCGGTCGATGCCGCAGTTGGTGACCAGCGCCCCGTAGAACGGCACCCGCAGCTGGCCGCCGTGGGTGTGCCCGCACAGCAGCAAGTCGTAGCCGTCGTCGGCGAACCGGTCGAGCACCCGGGGCTCGGGGGAGTGGGCCAGGCCCAGGCGCAGGTCGGCGGACGGGTCGGCCCGCCCGGCGACGACGTCGTACCGGTCCTGCTTCAGATGCGAGTCGTCGACGCCGGCGAACACGATCCGCCGTCCGTCCACGACCAGCTCGCCGGCGGCGTTGGTGAGGTCGAGCCAGCCGCGGTCCAGCATCCCGTCCCGCAGGTCCCGCCAGGGCAGCTCGTCCCCGTGCACCCGCTTGTGCCCGGGGAAGAAGTACTTGAGCGGGTTCTTCGGTCGCGGTGCGTAGTAGTCGTTGCTGGCCAGCACGAACGCGCCGGGCCGCTCCATCAGCGGCTCGAGCGCCCGCAGCGTCGGGGGGACGGCGTCGAAGCCGGCGAGGTTGTCGCCGGTGTCGATGACCAGGTCCGGCTCCAGCGCGGCCAGGCCGGCCACCCACTCCTGCTTCGACCGCTGCCCGGCGGTCATGTGCAGGTCCGAGACGTGCAGGACGGTCAGCGGCGCGGAGCCGGGGGCGAGGACCGGCACGTCGAACCGGCGCAGCGTCCAGCGGGTGCGCTCGTACAGGCTCGCGTAGGCGAGCGCACCCGCGCCCGAGGCGAGGGTGGCGGTCGGAACGGCGGTGGTCCAGCGCACACCGGGAGCCTACGGGCGCGGCCCCGGGGAGCGTCGTGCCAGGCTGGGTCCGTGCCCGACCTGAAGAAGAAGCTGCGCGACGACCTGACCACCGCCATGAAGGCCCGGGACGAGCTGCGCACGGCGACGCTGCGCATGGTCCTCACCGCGGTCAGCGCCGAGGAGGTCTCCGGCAAGGAGTCCCGGGAGCTGTCCGACGACGAGGTCCAGGCGGTCCTGCGCCGGGAGGCGAAGAAGCGCCGCGAGGCCGCCGAGGCGTTCGGCGGAGCGGGCCGGGCCGAGCAGGCCGAGCGGGAGCGGGCCGAGGGCGAGGTCCTCGCCGTCTACCTGCCGGCCCAGCTGGAGGACGCGGACCTGGCGGCGATCGTCGCCGACGTCATCACCCGCACCGGCGCGTCCGGCATGCAGGACATGGGCAAGGTGATGGGCGCCGCGAACGGCGTCGTCGCCGGCCGCGCCGAAGGCTCGCGGGTGGCCGCCGAGGTCCGCCGCCAGCTCGGCTGAACCGTCCTGCTCAGCCGCCCGGCTCGGGCTCGGGCCCGGGGGCTGGGGCGGGGGATGCCTCCGGTGCCTCCGGTGCCTCCGGTGCCGGGGGCACCGGCGCCCGGGGTGCGGGTGCGGGCGGCGGGGCGGTTCGGCGCCCGGCCTGGGAACCGTCGCTCACCACGATGGACACCGGCTCGCTGACCGGCGCCTCGGCGCCGGCCGGCGGGTTGGTGCGCAGGAAGGAGCCTCGCCGCAGGGGGCTGTCGACCGACTCGGTGCGCGTCGTGAAACCGGCCTCGCGGAGCACCTGCTCGCAGTCGCGGACCGACAGGCAGCCGGGTACGGGCAGGCTCCGGCCGTTCAGGATCTGCGGGTCCGCCGGTGGGAACGCGACCGCCGGCTGGGCGGTGAGGATCGGCGCCATCGCGTCGTGCCAGATCGTCGCCGGCATGCCGCCGCCGAAGCCGTCGATCTCCTGGTTCTGCTTGGGGTTGAGCACCATCACGCTCGCCGAGTACTGCGGCGTGTAACCAACGAAGGTCACCGAGTAGTTGCTCTGCGACGTCCCGGTCTTGCCGGCGATCTCGTGCCCGGGGACGGCCGCCCGGGTGCCGGTGCCCTGCGGGCTGCTGACGTCGCCGATGAGCACCTGGTTGAGCGTCGTGGCCACGCCCTCCGGGATCGCCTCCGGGGTGCAGTCGCTCCCGGTCACCACGGGCGTGCCGTCCTCGTTCTCCAGCGGCTCCCCGTTCCGGTCCAGCACCTCCGCAACCGGGACCGGGGCGCACGCGGTGCCGTTGGCAGCCAGGGTGCTGTAGGCGCTGGCCAGGTCGAGCGGGCTGGTGGCGTCCGGTCCCAGCACGAAGGCGGGCTTGCGCTGCTCGATGATCGCGTCGGCGACCGGGTCGAGGGAACGCAGCCCCATGGCCTGGGCCATCCGCACCGGCTGCTCGAGGCTGCCCAGCTGGTCCAGCAGAGCGAGGAAGTAGGTGTTGGACGATCGGACGAGCGCCTCGCGCATGTCCAGCGTCCGGGGATAGCGGGTGCCCACGTTCGAGACGTCGTAGGGGATGGCGACGCCCGCGTCGGGATCCCAGTCCTTGAACACCCGCGAGACGTAGGTGTTGGGGGTCGTGATCACGTGGTTCGCCGGGATGCCCTGGGCCATCGCCGCGGCTGCGACGAAGACCTTGTACGTGGAGCCCGCCCCCTGGCTGGCCCGGGCGTTGAGGATGACCGACTCGCACTCGATGCCGTCGCAGCCGAAACGCCGGTTGACGCTCATCGCGAGCAGGTTCCCGGTACCGGGTTCCACGGCGGTGTACATGCCGGCCAGCGGGTCGCCCATCGCCAGCGTGTTGAGCACCGCCTGGTCGCCGGCGAGCTGCATGTCCGGCCGCAGCGTGGTCCGGATGGTGAGCCCGCCGGTGCGGAGCTGGGCCTGGGTGAGCTTCAGCTCCCTGACGAGGTAGTCCTTGGCGTAGGCGCAGAAGAACCCGCCGATGGCGGCGTCGATGCAGTCGTTGGCCGGGGGGATCCCCGGCGCCACCGCGACCGGCGTCGGCGCGATCTCGGCGAGCTGCTCCGGGGTGATGTACCCGAGGGCGGCCATCCGCTGCAGCACCGTGTTGCGCCGCACCTGGGCGTTCTCCGGGTTGTCGATCGGGTCGTCGTAGAAGGGACGCTGCACCAGACCGGCCAGCATGGCCGCCTGGGCCAGGTCGAGCTCGGCGGCGTCGACGCTGAAGTAGCGCTGGGCCGCGGCCTGGACGCCGTAGGCGCCCTTCCCGAAGTACACCAGGTTCAGGTAGCGGGTGAGGATCTCGTCCTTGGAGTAGGTCTCCTCCAGAGCCAGCGCCAACCGCGCCTCGCGCACCTTGCGGGCCGGCGTCTGCTCGGTGGCGGCGTCCCGGCCCTCGGACGAGTCCGCCGTCTGCAGCAGCGTCTGCTTCACCAGCTGCTGCGTGAGCGTGGAGCCGCCCTCCTGCACCTCGCCCGCCGCCAGGTTCTTCACCAGCGCGCGCATCGTGCCCTGCACGTCGAGGCCGTTGTGCTCGTAGAACCGCGAGTCCTCGATGGCCACCAACGCCTGCTTCATGACCTCGGCGATCTGGTCCGAGGCCACCGGCGTGCGGTTCTTGTCGTACAGGTTCGTGATCAGCGTGCCGTCGGCCGCCTCCACCCGCGTCATCCCTGGCGGCGTCGCGTCGGTGAGCTCCACCGGCAGCGCGTCCAGCAGGCTGGCGGAGTTGCGCGCGACCAGCCCGCTCCCCCCGACCCAGGGCAGCAGGAGACCGGCGACCAGCACCCCGGCCACGACGATCGACAGGGCGAGCTTCCCGAGCAGGCGGGAACGAAGGCGTGCGTTGTCCGACATCGCGGCCAAGAGTACGGCGAGTTCCCGCCTGTGCGGCGGCGTCAGCCGCGGCGCGCGGGGAGGATGCGCGTGCGCGGCGTGCCGGTCGGCGTGTCCGCGTCGGCGCCGGTCAGCTCGGCGGCCATGGTCCGCAGGCCGTCGAGGTCGTGCACGTCACCGGCCGCGGCGGGCACGGTGCGGACCGCCACCTCCGGGTGGGCGCTGGTGAACCGGTCGGCCAGGTGCTGCTCCCGGGCGGCCAGCGTCATCCGCTCGGCGTGCACGCGCAGCGCGGCGGCAGCGAGCTCCGCGTCCGGTCCGCCGGCCTCGAGCACCTCCTCGGCGGCCGCGGCCGCACGCGTGGCCGACAGCGCCGCAGTCGCCGGTGGATGGGTCCGGTTCACGACCAGGCCGGCCAACGGCATGTGGTCGGCGGAGAGCCGGTCGACGAAGTAGGAGGCCTCGCGCAGGGCGTCGGGCTCGGGCGAGGCGACGACGACGAACGAGGTCCCCGGACGGCGGAGCAGCTCGTAGGTGGCGGTGGCCCGCTCGCGGAAGCCGCCGAACATCGTGTCCAGGGCGGCGACGAACGCGGAGATGTCGCGCAGCAGCTGGCCGCCGAGGATCTTCGACACGATCCGGCTGAACAGCAGGAAGCCCGCGCTGGCGAACTTGAAGCCCGCCCGGCTGGGGGCCATGAGCAGCCGGATCATCGTGCCGTCGAGGAAGCGGCTCATCCGGTTCGGGGCGTCGAGGAAGTCCAACGCCGACCGCGAGGGCGGGGTGTCGACGATGATCAGGTCCCACTGGTCGCTGGCCCGCAGCTGGCCGAGCTTCTCCATCGCCATGTACTCCTGCGTCCCGGAGAACGACGAGCTCAGAGTCTGGTAGAAGGGGTTGTCCAGGATCTGCTGGGCCCGGTCGGGGGTCGAGTGCGCGGCGACGACGTCGTCGAACGTCCGCTTCATGTCCAGCATCATCGCGTGCAGCTCGCCCTCGGCACCCGGGACGTGAACCTGCCGCGGCTCGTTGTCCAGCTCGGTCAGGCCGAGGGACTGGGCCAGCCGCCGGGCCGGGTCGATGGTGAGGACGACGACGGTGCGCCCGGCCTCGGCGGCGGCCAGGGCCAGCGCCGCCGACGTCGTCGTCTTGCCCACCCCACCGGCGCCGCAGCACACGACGATCCGGGTCTCCGGGTCGGCGATCAGGGCGCCGAGCTCCAGGGCGGGGGCCTGCGGCCGGGCGCGCTCGCTCACGCGGCCACCTCGGCGTCGCGCAGGTGGTCGTCCAGCCGCCCGGCCAGCTCGAACAGCGCGCCCACGTCGACCGGGCCGGTCAGCATCGGCAGCTCCACGGTCGGCCGGCCCAGCGCCTCGACGTCGTCGCGCAGCGCGTCCTGCGCCGTCCACCGGCGGGCGTGCTCCACGGTCTGGGCGGCCAGGGCGTCGGCGACGTCGCCGTTCGCCGGCAGGTGGGCCGCGGCCAGCGCGGGGGCGAGGTCGGCGCCGGTCAGCCCGGCGGAGGCGGCCCGGGCGAGGCCGTCGGGCGCGAGCACGGGGTCGGTGGCGAGGTTCACGATCACCGACCCGATCGGCAAACCCGCCTCCTGCAGCTCGGCGATCGCGTCGGCGGTCTCCTGCACGGGCATGTCCTCGAGGATCGTGACCAGGTGCACCACGGTCTGCGGCGAGCGCAGTACCGCCATGACGCCGTCGCTCTGGGTCTTGATGGGGCCCGAGCGCGCCAGTTGGCCCATCTCGTTCGTGACGTTGAGGAAGCGGGTGATCCGGCCGGTGGGCGGCGCATCGACGACGACGGCGTCGTAGACGTGCGTCCCGTCGTGGCGGCGGGTGACCGCCTCCTTGATCTTCCCGGTGATCAGCACGTCCCGGAGACCCGGCGCGATGGCCGTGGCGAAGTCGATGGCGCCCATCTTGCGCAGCGCCCGGCCGGCGCGGCGCAGGTTGTAGAACATGTCGAGGTAGTCCAGCAGGGCCTCCTCGACGTCGATGGCCAGGGCCTTGACCTCCCCGCCACCGCGCGCCACCGCGACCCGCCGCTCCTCGTAGGGCAGCGGCGCGGTGTCGAACAGCTGGGCGATGCCCTGCCGGCCCTCGGTCTCGACCAGCAGCACCGAGCGCCCGTCGGCCGCCAGGGCGAGGGCGAGCGCGGCGGCCACGGTGGTCTTCCCCGTCCCGCCCTTGCCGGTGACGACGTGCAGGCGCGCGGACGACGGGGCGGGGCTCACCGCTCCAGCGTAGGAGAAGGACCCCGTGCCCCCCACTCCTCGCGAGCTCGGAGCGGGCCCCTGCACGGGGCCGCCCGTGGAAGGACCCCGTCCTCCCCACCCTTCGCACGCTCAGGGCGGGCCCCGGGACGGGGCCGGGCTGCGCTAGCGTCCGAGGCATGACGGAATCGGCACGCCAGCGGTGGGAGTACGCCACCATCCCGCTGCTCATCCACAACACCAAGGCGATCCTCGACTCCTGGGGCGTGGACGGCTGGGAGCTGGTGACCGTGCTCCCCGGCCCGAGCGGCGCCGACCAGCTCGTGGCCTACCTCAAGCGCCCGGCGTGACCGCGCCGGCTGCGGGCTGGCACGCGCGGCTGGCCGAGCTCGGCATCCGGCTGCCGCCGGTGGCCGCACCGGTGGCCGCCTACGTCCCGGCGGTCCGCACCGGATCGCTGGTCTTCACGTCGGGTCAGCTGCCCTTCGTCGACGGCGGCCTGCGCCGCACCGGCAAGGTCGGCGGCTCCGTGGACGTCGAGGCCGCGGCCGCGGACGCCAAGGTCTGCGCGCTCAACGCCCTCGCCGCGGTCGACGACCTGGTCGGCCTGGACCAGGTGGCCCGCATCGTGCGCGTGGTCGGGTACGTGGCCAGCGCGGAGGGCTTCACCGGTCAGCCCCGCGTGGTCAACGGCGCCAGCGAGCTGCTGGGCACGATCTTCGGTGAGGCCGGCCGGCACGCCCGCAGCGCCATCGGCGTCGCGGAGCTGCCGCTGGGCGCGCCGGTGGAGGTCGAGCTCACGGTCGAGCTCAGGCCATGACACAGCGACCCTCCGGGCCGCACCGCGGCCAGGACACCGCGATCCTCCGGATCGCACCGCGGCCGAGGTGCGGTGCCGGCTGCGATGAGCGTGCTCCCGCGTCACCGGCGGGAGGCCTCCGGCCCCCGCGCCGGCGCCGCCGCCTTCGGCGGTTGGCCCGATGACCACGGAGATCCGGCACGCGGCCACCGTGCTGCTGGTCCGCGACGGCGACCCCGGCCTCGAGGTGTACCTGCTGCGGCGGACCAAGGGCATGCCGTTCGCCGGCGGTATGACGGCCTATCCGGGCGGAGGGGTCGACGAGCGCGACGCCGACACCGAGATCGGCTGGGCCGGTCCCTCGCCCGCCGAGTGGGCCGCGGCCTTCGGCTGCGACGAGCGCCTGGCGCGTGAGCTGGTCTGCGCCGCGGTGCGCGAGACCTTCGAGGAGGCCGGCGTCCTGCTCGCGGGCCCCGCGGAGGGTGCGGTCGTGCCGGACGTGTCCGGGGACGACTGGGAGGCGCAGCGCCAGGCGCTGCTCAGCCGCGACCTGTCGCTCACGGAGCTGCTCGCCGGCCGGGGCCTGGTGCTGCGGTCGGACCTGCTGCGGCCCTTCGCGCACTGGATCACCCCGCCCATGGAGTCCCGCCGCTACGACACCAAGTTCTTCGCGGCGGCGCTGCCGGCGGGGCAGGAGGCGCGGGACGTCTCCGGCGAGGCGGACGAGGCCGCGTGGCTGGCGCCCGCCGCCGCGCTGGCCGAGCACCACGCCGGCGACCGGCCGATGCTGCCGCCGACGTCGCACACGCTGTCCCAGCTGGGCCGGTTCGCCGACGTCGCCGGGGTGCTGGCCGGGTCGCCGCCGGACCCGCTGGAGCCGATCATGCCCGGGTTCGAGCAGACCTCCGACGGCCGCTTCGCCGTCCTGCCCAACGGCGACAAGGTGCCGCTGGTCGCGCCCAGGAAGCAGTGAACGCGAGAGGCCCAGAACCGGATCGGTCCTGGGCCTCTCGCGTTCAGCACTGTTTACCTCGCGACCCTCCGGGCCGCACCGCGGCCAGGAGCCGTCCCGACCTGCGCGGAGCCCCACCGTCACGCCTGCGCGGACCCCTTCGGGGCCCACTCGGCGCGACAGGACCTAGCGGGCCCTTCGGCGGAGGCGGTCCTCGTCCAGGACGACGACCGACTTGCCCTGCAGTTGGATCCAGCCGCGGTGCACGAAGTCGGCCAGCGCCTTGTTCACGGTCTCGCGGGAGGCGCCGACGAGCTGGGCCAGCTCCTCCTGCGTCAGGTCGTGCTTGACCCGGAGGCCGTCGCTCTCGCGGTTGCCGAACCGGTCGGCCATCTGCAGCAGCGCCTTGGCGACGCGGCCGGGGACGTCGGTGAAGATCAGGTCGGCGACGGAGTCGTTGGTGCGGCGCAGGCGGCGGGCCAGCACGCGGAGCAGCTGCTCGCCGATCTCCGGGTGGGCCTCGATCCAGGGGCGCAGCACCGACTGCGGCATGCGGGCCAGCCGGACATCGGTGACCGCGGTCGCCGTCGCCGTCCGCGGACCCGGGTCGAAGACCGACAGCTCGCCGAACTGGTCGGAGGGGCCCATCACGGCCAGCACGTTCTCGCGGCCGTCGGGGGCGCGCCGGGACAGCTTGATCTTGCCCGTCATCACGATGTAGAGGCTGTCGCCGGGCTCGCCCTCGTTGAAGACGACGCGGCCGCGGGGGAGCGTGACGATCTCGAGGCGGCTGAGGACGGGGTCCACCGCGTCTTCCGAAAGTCCCTGGAAGAGACCCGACTGGGCCAACACCTCGTCCACTGCACGTCCTTTCCCACTGCTGATGACGGGACGCAGAGCTCCCGTGTCCGCAGCGAGTCTAGGGGCCTGTGCCCCGGGTCACCCGTTCGGTGGCCCACGACGTCCCCCCTGCGAGCGAGACGGCCTCCCTGCAGGGGCCCGCCGCGAGCATGCGAGCGGTGGGGGGCAGGGAGGTCCTTCTTCAGACCATCGGGGGATTGGTGGTGCTGCTGCCGCCCCGGCGGCGCCGGCGCCAGCGGGACAGCGCCCGCCGGATGCCGGAGGAGGCCAGGGTGTCGACCTCCGCGGCGTTCGCCGTGTCCAGGAACTCGCCGACCTCGCGCGGGGAGGCGGGACGGCGCAAGGGCTCCTCGACCCGCTCCATGACGAGCAGGAACGCGATCAGGAGAGGCGGGAAGAGGATGACGCTCAGTGCGACCACAGCGACCTCCTCGAACTTCCGGCAGCCCCGATGATGACATGGTCGGTGGCTGTCAGCAGGTCCGCCTACCCTCGGTCGCGTGTCCGCCCCCGCTTCTCCGCCGGTCTACGCGCGCCCGGCCCCGGTCCGCCGGGCCACCCGGGCCGCCCGCACGGGCGCCTCCCCGTTCGACCCCGGTGAGACCCCGCTCGGACGCACCCGCCGGGCCCGCCGCATGGCGCGCGAGCTGGCCGTTCTCCACCCGGACGCGCACTGCGAGCTGGACTTCACCAACGCCTTCGAGCTGCTCGTCGCCACCGTGCTGTCCGCGCAGACGACGGACAAGACGGTCAACAAGGTCACCCCGACGCTGTTCGCCCGCTATCCCGACGCCGTGGCCCTGGCCGGCGCCGACCGGGCCGACCTGGAGGAGATCCTCAAGCCCACCGGGTTCTTCCGGGCGAAGGCCAATTCCGCGCTCGGTCTGGCGCAGGCGCTGGTCGAGCGGTTCGACGGCGAGGTCCCGGGTCGGATGGCGGACCTGGTCACCCTCCCCGGGGTCGGCCGCAAGACGGCGAACGTGGTCCTCGGCAACGCGTTCGGCGTCCCGGGGCTGACCGTCGACACGCACTTCGGCCGGCTGGTCCGCCGCTTCGGCTGGACCGAGGAGGAGGACCCGGTCAAGGTCGAGGCGCAGATCGCCGAGTTGATCCCGAAGAAGGAGTGGACCGACTTCTCCCACCGGGTGATCTTCCACGGCCGCCGGGTGTGCCACGCCAAGAAGGCCGCGTGCGGTGCCTGCGGGCTGGCGAAGTGGTGCCCCTCCTACGGGATCGGTCCGGTCGACCCTGAGGTGGCGGCGAAGCTGGTGAAGACCCCCGCCGCCTCGGACACCGAGTGATGCGCCGCCGCGCCGTCGCGGCCGTGGCGCTGCTGGCCCTGGCGGGATGCACCGGCGACGCCGAGGAGCCCCCCGCCGAACCGCGGGCGAGCGCCCTCGTGCCCTGCCCGGACCAGCCCGGCACGGCAGCGCGCGGTGCGGAGCTGATGCCGGCCGTGACCCTCGACTGCCCGACCGGGGGGACCCTCGATCTGGGCCGCGCCCCGGGCGTACCCACGCTGGTGAACCTCTGGGCGACCTGGTGCCCGCCCTGCCGCGCGGAGCTGCCGCTGCTGCAGGAGTTCGCCGAGGACGCCGGGGACCGGGTACGGGTCATCGGCGTGATCAGCAAGGACGGCCAGCCGCAGGCGGAGTCCCTGGCCGAGGAGATCGGCATCGGGTTCCCCAGCGCGTTCGACGGCAGCGGGGAGCTCATGGGCGAGCTCGGCCTCAACGTCCTGCCGTTCACCTACTTCCTGGACGCCGACGGCGGGCTGGTGCACACCGAGGTGGGCGAGGTCAGCTCCGTCGACGAGCTGCGCGGGCTGGTCGCCGAGCACCTGGGGGTGCAGCTGTGACCGCGCCGGACGATGGAGCGGGACTGCCGGAGTACCTCCGCCGGCTGCTGGACGGTGCCCACGACCTGCCGCTGGCCAGGCGGATGCCGGAGGCGACGGCGACCGCCCGGCGCTCGGCCGTGCTGATCCTGTTCGGCGAGGGCCCGGCCGGCCCCGACCTGCTGTTCATCGAGAAGTCGGCACACCTGCGCAGCCACGCCGGTCAGCCGGCCTTCCCCGGTGGCGGGGTGGAGAGCGGCGACGACTTCCCGATCGGCACCGCCCTGCGGGAGGCCCACGAGGAGGCCGGGATCGACCCGGACGGCGTCCGGGTGCTGGCCACGCTGCAGGAGCTGTACCTGCCGCCGTCCAACCGGCTGGTCGTCCCGGTCGTCGGCTGGTGGGACGACCCGCGTGACGTCACCGTGGGCGATCCCCACGAGGTGGCCCGCGTCGCCCGGGTGCCGCTGGCCGAGCTGGTCGATCCGGCGAACCGCTACCGGGTGCGCCACCCCGCGGGGTACATCGGCCCGGCCTTCGCGGTGGCGGACATGGAGATCTGGGGCTTCACCGCGGGTCTGGTCGATGCGATCCTCGAGGCGGCCGGCCTGACCCGGCCCTGGGACCCGACCGACGTCCGGCCGATGGGGCCGCCGCGGCTCAGCCCGTACACCCTGCCCGGCTCCGGGGACGACGACCCGGCCGGCGATGCCGCCGCGCCGACGGTGGCCGATCCCGCGCCGGACGGTGCGCCGACGCGTACGGTTCCCCCCCGATGAGGCGCAGGACGAGGCGGGGGGCGGCGGCCCTGTGCGCCGCCGCGGTGCTCGCGGCCGGCGTGCTGGCCGGGTGTGGCAGCGACGGCTCGTCCCCCGGCGGGACGTCGGCGCCCGCCACCGAGGGCCTCGGGACGGTCACCGTCGCCGAGGACGGCGTCCAGGAGGTCACCCTCCGGACCCAGGACGACTACGTCTTCACGCCCGACCGGTTCACCGTCGCTCCCGGGAAGGTGCGGCTGACGCTGGTCAACGCAGCCCGGGAGATGACGCACAACCTCGAGTTCGACGAGGGCGAGGGACCCGAGCCGATCGGCGCGGGCATCGACTTCCTGGCGCCCGGCCAGGAGATGACCATCGACTTCGAGGTGACCGTGCCGGGTGACCATCCCTTCACCTGCACGTTCCACGCCCAGCTGAACCAGGTGGGCGTGATGACGGTGAGCGCGGGGAGCTGACCGTGTCGCTCGTGGACGTGGTGCTCATCGTGCTGGCGCTCGCCTTCGCCCTGTCGGGCTTCCGGCAGGGGCTGCTCGTCTCGGCCACCTCGATCGCCGGCTTCCTCGGCGGTGCCGTGCTCGGGGCGCAGCTGTCCGAGCCGGTCGCCGAGCGCATCGACGGCTCCAGCCTCACGCGCGTGTTCGCCGCGCTCGTCGTCGTCCTGGCCGGCGCCCTGCTCGGCCAGATCCTGGCCGCCGCTGTCGGCCGGGCCGTGCGCCGGGCGGTCACGTGGGAACCGGCCAAGATGCTCGACTCGGTCGCCGGCGCGGTCGTGTCGGCGGCCGCGGTGCTGCTGGTCGCCTGGATGGTCGCCTCGCCGCTGGCCACCTCCCCCTTCCCCGAGGTGTCGGGGCAGGTGCGCCAGTCGGCGCTGGTGCAGGCCGTCGACAGCGCGGTCCCCTCGGGGGTGCGGGCGGTCTACGACAACCTCCGCGAGGCCATCGACCGGCGCGGGCTGCCCGACGTCCTGGACCCCCTCACCCCGACCCAGGTCCGCGACGTGCCCGCGCCCGACCCGGCGCTGGAGGGCAGCCCGGTCGTGGCCTCGGTGCGGGGATCGGTCGTCAAGATCACCGGAGTGGCGCCGTCCTGCTCGCGCCAGATCGACGGCTCCGGCTTCGTCTACGCCCCGGAGCGGGTCATGACCAACGCCCACGTGCTCGCGGGGGTCACCGAGCCCGTGGTCGAGGCCGAGGGCGAGGAGTACGACGCGACGCCGGTGTACGTCGACGAGGCGCTCGACGTCGCCGTCCTCCACGTCCCCGGGCTGCCGCAGGTGCCGCTGACCTTCACTTCCAGGCTGGCCGACGCCGGCGACGACGCGATCATCATGGGCTTCCCCGGCGGTGGTGACTTCTTCGTCGGGGCGGCGCGGATCCGCGACGAGGGGGAGATCAGCGGGCCGGATTTCCGCAACTCCGGGACCGTGGTCCGCGATGTCTACGCGTTGTTCGGCAGCGTGCGGGCCGGCAACTCCGGCGGGCCGCTGCTCGCACCGGACGGCAGCGTGCTGGGCGTGGTCTTCGCCTCGGCCATCGACGACCCGAACACCGGGTACGCGCTCACTGGTCCGGAGGTCATGCAGGCCGCGACGGTCGGCAGCGCCGCCAGCGACGCGGCCGACACCGGCCCCTGCGAGTAACGGCCCCGTCCAGAGGCTCGCCGCGAGGAACGAGCGGTGAGGGGGACGGGGTCCTTCTGGTCACCACGGGCCGCTCCGCTGCGCTACGCGGCCCAGTCGGCGATGGCCCCGGTGACCTGGGCGGGGGCCTCCTCGGGAAGGAAGTGCCCGAGGTCGGGCAGTTCCTGCCACTCGTAGGCGCCGGCCACGTAGCGGCCCGAGCCGCGCGCGCTGCCAGGCAGCACGCACGCGTCCGCCCCGCCGTGCAGCTGCAGCGTAGGGGCGGTGATCGGCGCGGACATCCGGCGCGCGAAGCGCAGGCCGTCGGGGCGAAGCTGGGAGCGGCCGGCCCAGCGGAAGTACTCCATCGAGCCGTAGGCGGCCTGCGGGATGCGGGCGGCGGCGCGGTACCGGTCGACGGCCTCGGCGAAGTCCGCGGTGTGCGTCCACCCGGGGCCCGACCAGGAGCGCAGCAGGTCGGCCACCGGGTCGTCGTCGTCCCGGGTGAGCCGGCGCTCGGGCAACCGGGGCAGCTGCGCACCGAGGAAGTAGCGGAACGCCCGCCGCTGTGCCGCGCCGGTCATCGCCGCACGCAACCGCCGCGGGTGCGCCATGGAGAGGACGACCAGACGGCGGACGCTGCGCGGGTGCAGCGCGGCCATCGTCCAGGCGACGAGGGCGCCCCAGTCGTGGCCGACCAGCACCGCGTCGCGTTCACCCAGGGCGCGGATCAGCGCGGCGACGTCGGCGGCCGCGGTCGGCAGGTCGTACCCGCGCGGCGGCTTGTCGCTCGCGCCGTAGCCCCGCAGGTCGGGGGCGACCACGCGGAACCCGGCGTCGGCCAGGCCGGTCAGCTGCGACCGCCAGGTCCACCAGAACTGCGGGAACCCGTGCAGCAGCAGCACCAGCGGGCCCTCGCCGGCCTCCGCGGCGTGCAGCCGGATGCCGTTGGCCGAGATGTCGCGGTGGGTCCACGGCCCGGGCAGCAGGACGCTGGTCGCGTCCGGCTGCCCGCCCGGAGGGACGGTCACCGGCGGCTCAGACCTTGTACGACTCGTTGCCGCGCAGCACGACCTTGCCGTTGCTCACCTCGGGAACGGCCCGGTGGCGCTGGCCCGGCGCCTCGCGGTGCAGCACCTCGGGCAGGTCGGACAGCGTCTCGAGCGTGCGCTCGGGCTTCTCGATCTTCGAGATCATCCGCTTCCCGATCAGGGCGCAGATGCCGGCCAGGATCAGCAGGAACAGCGTGACTATGCCGTAGGACACCCAGCGCGGGAGGCCCAGCGCCGTCAGCGCCTCGGCGATCGTGACGAACAGGTAGATGCCGGCGAACGCGGCCAGCACGCCCGCCGCCCCGAACAGGCCGACGCTGATGCCGGCCTTCTTCGCCGACCTGCCGACCTCGGCCTTGGCCAGCTCGATCTCGCTGCGGACCAGCGTGGAGATGTCGGCCATGGCGCTCTGCACGAGGGTCCCGACAGAGGGCTCCTCCGTCCCCGCGGGACGGACGGCGGACGACGAGCTGGGCGTGCCGGAGACACTGTGTGCCACGGGTGGCTCCTTCTTCGACTGCGGTGCTGGTCAGAGGAATCGTGCCGTATCGGTGCCGGGGGCGCTCGGCCCACCTGCGCAAGGCCCCCTCCAGGGCACCGCGCCGAGCCTGCGAGGTGCGGGGAGGAGGGGGTCCTTCCTCAGTCCTCCGAGGGAGCCGCGGGCAGCTTCTCCTTGATCAGGTTCATCACCGAGGAGTCGGTCAGCGTGGTGACGTCGCCGAGCTCGCGGTTCTCGGCGATGTCGCGGAGCAGCCGGCGCATGATCTTGCCCGAACGGGTCTTGGGCAGCTCCTGCACCACCATGATCTGGCGGGGCTTGGCGATGGGGCCGATGTCCCGGGCGACGTGGTTGCGCAGCGTCTGCACGAGCTCGTCACCGGAGTCGACGCCGCTCTCGCGCAGGATGACGAACGCGACGATGCCCTGGCCGGTGGTCGGGTCGCTGGCGCCCACGACCGCCGCCTCGGCGACCGACGGGTGCCCCACGAGGGAGGACTCCACCTCGGTCGTGGAGATGCGGTGCCCGGACACGTTCATGACATCGTCCACCCGGCCGAGCAGCCAGATGTTGCCGTCGGCGTCCTTCTTGGCGCCGTCCCCGGCGAAGTAGACGTTCTTCCCGAACCGCGACCAGTAGGTGTCGACGTAGCGGTCGTCGTCGCCCCAGATGGTGCGCAGCATCGACGGCCACGGCTCGGTGAGCACGAGCAGGCCGGTGGAGTCGTCGGAGAGCTCGTTGCCCTCGTCGTCGACGACCTTGGCCTTGATGCCCGGGAAGGGCACCTGGGCGGAGCCGGGGACCAGCGAGGTCACGCCCGGCAGCGGGTTGATCATGTGGCCACCGGTCTCGGTCTGCCACCAGGTGTCGACGATCGGGCAGCGCCCGCCGCCGATGTTGGCGTGGTACCAGAGCCAGGCCTCGGGGTTGATCGGCTCACCGACCGAGCCGAGCACCCGCAGGGTGGAGAGGTCGAAGCCGGCGGGGACGTCCTCGCCCCACTTCATGAAGGTCCGGATCACCGTCGGCGCGGTGTACAGGATGGTGACCCCGTACTTCTGGACGATCTCCCACCAGCGCCCGCGGTGCGGCGTCTCGGGGGTGCCCTCGTACATCACCGACGTCGCCCGATTCGAGAGCGGGCCGTAGACGATGTAGCTGTGGCCGGTGACCCAGCCGACGTCGGCCGCGGTCCAGAAGACGTCCTCGTCGGGCTTGAGGTCGAAGCTCGCCCAGTGCGTGAAGCTGACCTGGGTGAGGTAGCCGCCCGAGGTGTGCAGGATGCCCTTCGGCTTCGCCGTCGTCCCCGACGTGTACATGATGTAGAGCGGGTGCTCGGCGTCGAAGAACTCGCAGGTGTGCTCGGGGGACTGGCGGCCCACGACGTCGTCCCACCACAGGTCGCGGCCCTCGGTCCACTCCACGTCCTGCTCGGTCCGCTTGACCACCAGGACGTTGCGGACGCCGGGGGAGCGGCTCACGGCGTCGTCGACGGCCGGCTTCAGGGCGCTGGGTGCGCCGCGGCGGTAGCCGCCGTCGGCGGTGATGACCAGGACGGCGCCGGCGTCGTCGAGCCGGCTGGCCAGGGCGTCCGCGGAGAAGCCGCCGAAGACGACCATGTGAACGGCGCCGATGCGGGCGCAGGCCAGCATCGAGATGATGGCCTCCGGGATCATCGGCAGGTAGATGGCGACCCGGTCGCCGGCCTGCACCCCGAGCTCGGTCAGGGCGTTGGCCGCCTTGCTGACCTCGTCCTTGAGCTGGGCGTAGTTGATCGTCCGGGTGTCGCCCGGCTCGCCCTCCCAGTGGTAGGCGACCTGCTCGCCGTGGCCGGCCTCGACGTGCCGGTCGACGCAGTTGTAGGCGACGTTGAGCCGGCCGCCCACGAACCACTTCGCGAAGGGCGGGTTGCTCCAGTCCAGGACCTCGTCCCACTGCCGGTCCCAGGACAACCGGCCCGCCTGCTCCGCCCAGAAGGCCAGCCGGTCGGCCGCCGCCTCCTCGTAGACCGCTGGCCCCACGTTGGCCCGGGAGGCGATCGCCTCGGGCGGGGCGAAGGTCCGGTCCCCGGTCGACGACTGGGTGTCGGTCATGCGGTACCTCCGGTGTCCGGCGTCGCTCGGAGCCCGGCGACGCGACGTGCCTCGGGTCACACCGTATGGGCTCCGCGGCGGCGTCGTCTGCCTCGGGACGGCGGGCGGCCGGTTCCGTGCGACGGCCGGTCAGACTGGCCTGGTGAGGACCCCGGAGCAGGACGCCGTGACCCGGCGGATCCGCGGCGCCGGGGCCCTCGGACTGCTCGTCCCGGCAGGGGCCACCATCCTGCCGGCCACCGCGCTGGCCGATCCAGCCTGGACGGCGCAGGTGCTCGCCCGCCGGGCTCGGTCGCAGCGGACGACGGACCGCCGGGTGCTGGCCACGACGTGGTGGTACTCCGCGTCGTCGGTGCTGGTCACCCCGCCGCTCGCGGGGCTGGTCGCCGGCATCCCGCTGTCGGCCCGGCTGGAGGACCTGACCGTGGCCCTGCTGCCCGGACTCGTGCCGATCGCGGCGGTGGCGGCCGGGGGGAGCGCCACGCCGGCGCCGGACCTGCGGGCGTCCCTGGCGGCGGTCGTCGCGGCCGTCGCCGAGGCAGGCGGGGTGCGCGAGCGGCCGCTCTGGGCGATCGCCACCGACTCGCTGGCCAACCGGCTGCTCGACCTGGGCCGGGCGGTGGGCGACCCGGCGGCGGGAACGGCGCTCGCGCGCCCGCTGGCCGAGGCGATCGGTGCTCCGCTCCCCGTGCCGAGGTACGAGGACGTCGCGGGTGCCCGGTTCACCCGCAGGGCGTCGTGCTGCCTGCTCCACGAGCTGCCGTCGGGAGCGCTGTGCACCTCCTGCCCCCGACGACCGCCGGCCGAGCGGCGCGCCCTGCTCGAGCGCGCCGCCCGCCACTGGTGAGGTCCTCGCTGGTGAGGCCCACGGCCGCTCAGGAGGAGTGCTGCACGTCCTGGAACGGGACGTCCCGGTCCACCTCGGGTTCACGGGGCAGGCCGAGCAGCCGCTCGCCGATGATGTTCCGCTGGATCTGGTCGGTGCCGCCGCCGATCGAGGTGAAGTAGGCGTTCATCGAGGCGAAGTTCGAGTCGTCGCCGTCCGGGTGGTCCGGGCCCTCCAGCAGCGCCTGCGCACCGACGATCGCGGACTGCACGCGGCCGGTCTCGTGCACGATCCGCGACATCGAGAGCTTGCCCAGCGAGGCCAGCGGCGAGGAGCTGCCCTGCTCGAGCTGGGCCTGCGCGCGCTGGTTGTTCCAGCGGTTGACCGCGCGCAGGGCGAACACCCGGGCGATCTCCCGGCGGAGCAGCACGTCGTCCGACCGGTCGTACCGCCGGGCCAGCTCGGCCAGGTCGGCCTCCCCGCGGCCGGCCGCGCGGGTCATCGCCCCGAGGTTGGCCTGCCCGAGGGCCACCCGTTCGTAGGCCAGCGCGGTCTGCAGCACCCGCCAGCCCTGCCCCGGCTCGCCCAGCACGAACGCCCGCGGCACCCGGGCGCCGGTGAGGAACACCTCGTTGAAGTGCGCCTCGCCGGTGATCTGCCGCAGCGGCCGGACCTCGACCCCGGGTTGGTCCATGGGCAGGAAGAAGAAGCTCAGCCCCCGGTGCTTGGGCACGGCGGGATCGGTGCGGGCCAGCAGCATCCCGTAGTCGGCACCGGCCGCGTTCGACGTCCAGACCTTCTGCCCGTCCACGACGTACTCGTCGCCCTCGAGCGCCGCGCTCGTGCGCACCCCGGCCAGGTCCGAGCCGGCCCCCGGCTCGCTGTAGAGCAGGCACATCCGCAGCCGGTTCTCCAGCAGCGGCCGCAGCAGCCGCTCGCGCAGTTCCGTGCTGCCGTGGGTGAGCACGGTGTTCGCCCAGAGGTTGGTCCGGTCCTGGCCGCTGCCGGGTGCGCCGGCCCGGGCGAACTCGGCCTCGACGATGCCGGCCTGCTCGTCGCCCAGCGCCGCGCCGAAGGCGGACCGGGGCCAGCGCGGAACGGCGTACCCGGCGTCCACGACCGCGGCCATCCACCGCGCCCGGTCGACGGCCGGGTCCCAGTGGGCGGCCAGCCAGGCCCGGACCTCGGCGCGGAGCTCGTCGTCGCTGCTCATGTGGTCCTCCCGGTCGACCCGTCGGGCCGACCGTAGCGGCAGCTCGGCGGGGTCAGCGACGCAGGAGGACCGTGGCCAGCGCCATCACCCCCACCAGGAAGATCAGTGCGGTCACCGCCGCGTAGAGGCGTGCGTCCGGCAGTTCCTCCTGCCGGCGCAGCCGGGCGTCGGCGGTGCGGGAGCGCAGCGCGGCACGGGCACCGATCACGGCGACGAGGACGGTGGTGCTGGCGGCGAGGGCGATGGCCGCGACCGGCGAGCGGTCCAGCAGCAGCCGCCCGATGAGCAGCGAGGCGCCGTAGCCCGACAGCACCGTCCGGCGCCAGGCCAGCGTCGTGCGCTCCAGCTGCAGTCCCGGGTCCCACGGGGCCGGCGGCGCCGTCCGGGCCGGGCCCGAGCGGAGCAGCCGGGGACGGAGCCGGCCGGCGAGACGTGCCATCAGAGCAGGATGAGGAGCACCAGGCCGAGGGCGATGACCCCGATGCCCCCGGCCAGGACCGTCCCCAGCCCGAGGCCGGGGAGCGGCTCCTGCCTCCGCATCGCCCGCTCGTTGGCCATCCAGCGGGTGAAGGCGGCCCCGCTGGCGGCCATGCCGAGGACGATCAGGGCGGCCGCGAGCGGCCGGTAGCCGTCGGCGTCGGCGTCCCCCGACTCGGCCAGGACGTCGACCGCGACGCCCGCGACCACGAGGGCGAGAGACGTCCGCAGCCACGCCAGGAAGGTCCGCTCGTTGGCGAAGGTGAACCGCGGGTCCGGCTCGACGCCCTCGCGGTAGACGCTGCCCGGCCAGCGGCCCACTAGTCCTGCTTCGGCGCCAGCAGCCGGGCCGAGGGCCCGGCCTCCGGCCCGGTCCCGTCGGTGACCTTGCGCGACTCGGCCGCGGCCCAGGTGAAGATGCCGCGGGCCATCAGGGACTCCTCCGCCGCGGCACGGGCCGCGTAGACCTCGGCGCGGGCGGCGTGGGCGGTGGCGTCGTCGGCGTCGGCCTGCACGGCCAGCTCGGCGAAGTGTGCGGCCAGCCGCAGCTCCCCGGCCCCTGCGTAGCGGCGGGCGGCGTCGGCCAGCGCCGTGGTGCCACCGGCCAGCTCGGCCACGGCGGCGGCGAGCTGGTGGTCGGGGGCCGGCTTGAGGTTGGCCGGGTTGCCGTCGTACCAGCCGGCGTACCGGCGCCAGAGGTTGCGGACGATGAACTCCGGCTCGTCGTACCTGGCCCGCAGGTAGGGCCGGTCGGCCAGGTGCGCCGGGGGCCTGATCGTGTGCACCAGCTCGTCCAGCCGCGCCCCGGCGTTCATCCCGTCCAGGGTCTGCTCGACCAGGCTCTCCAGCCACTCGGCGGTCTCGGTGAGCGCCTGCCGGATGCGCTCGGCGCCGAAGATCGGCGCCCCGTGGGAGGGCAGCATGATCTCCGCGTCCAGTGCGGCCATCCGGCGCATCGCGATCGCCCACTCGCGGGGGTAGCGCTGCACCTTCTGCGGGTTGCCGCAGTTCGGCGTCACCCAGATGAACATGTCGCCGGGGCACAGGATGCGCTGCTCGGGCAGCCACGCCACCGTGGCGTCGTCGGTCTCCCCCTGGACGTGGAAGAGCTCCATCGTCAGACCGTTGCGGGTCACGGTCATGCCGTCGCGGTAGGTGATGTCGGGACGGCGGTACTCGGTGGGCCAGGTCAGCTGCGGCGCCTGGAACTGGCGCTGGTTGATCACCGCGTTGTAGCCGTTGGTGAGGACGTAGCGGTCGAACCGGTCGCCGATGAGCTCCTGGGCGATGACCGTGGGACGGGGGGAGTCCTCGGCGTCGAAGGGCCCGACGCCGAACACGTGGTCGATGTGCCCGTGCGAGAACACCACCGTGCTCACCGGGTCCGCGCTCCACTGCCGGACCGCCGCGTGCAGGCCCTGCGCACCCATCGGGCTGCCGCTGTCGAACAGGACCAGCTCGCCACCGGCCCGGAACGTGACCACGTTGCCGAAGCCGGGGTGGAACCCGACGCCCTCGGCCACGTCGAGGACCCCGCTTCCACCGGATCCGCTCTGGGCGATGTTGTCGTCGGCGGCCCCGCGCCAGACGTCGTCGGCGTAGTCGACCAGAGAGCGCGTCATGCCGTTCACCGTGGCGTCTCCCAACGGGGCGGGCAACCGGCCGGAGAGCCAGTCCGGCGTCGCTATCGTTGTGACATGTCACAACCGGCGGGCGATCCGCAGGCGGCCGCGCTGGCGGCCCGGCTGCTCCCGCAGGTGCCCCGGCTGGCCCGCCGGGTGGTCGAGCGGATCCGGAGCGAGGTGCCCGGCTTCGACCGGCTCCCCAGCGACGTGCAGGACGTGGAGGTCGCCGCGACCGCGCGAGCGGCGATCCGGGCGTTCCTGCTGCACGCGCAGGGGCTGCCCGGGGGCAGCGCCGATCTGTCCCGGCAGCGGGCCGTGCAGCGGGCGGAGGAGGGCGTGCCGCTGGCCGCCCTCGTGCAGACGTACTCCGTGGGCGCCGAGGTGGTCGTCGACGCCCTCGCCGAGGCTGCCCTGCCGGGCGAGGAGGCCGCCCTGCTGCGGCTGACCCGCCAGCAGATGCGCGGGATGGGCGCGGCGGTGGCCCAGGTGACCGAGGCCTACGTCGCGGGTGCCGGCGACCAGCACGTCGCGGTCCGGGAGCTCACCTGGGCGCTCCTCCGCGGGGAACGGCCCGCGGACGTCGCCGCGCGCTACGGACTCGCGCTGGAGCCCGGCTACCTGGTGCTCCGCGTGCGCACCGCCCACGGCGGTGACCCGGCCGCGGCCCGGGCGGCGCTTCGTTTCGTGCTGGCACGGACCGCCCCCTGCGCCGACGGTCGCGCGCTCAGCCTGCGCGACGACCTGGGCGGCTTCGTGCTGCTGCCCGCCTCCTGCCCGGTCGAGGACGTGGTCATCCCGGCCGTCGCGCCGGCCGCGCCGGTCGTGGGCATCGCGCCGGCGGCGTTCCCGGAGGCCGTGCCGGCGGCCGCGGCGCGGGCCGACCGGATCGCCGCCGTCGCCGGCCGGCCGGGGGCGCACCGGCTCTCCGACGTGCTGCTGGAGTACCACCTCACCCACCAGGTGGACAGCACGGCGGAGCTGGTGGCGGTGCTCACCCCGCTGAGCGGGCACCCCGAGCTGCTGCCGACCCTGAGCGCCTTCCTCGACGCCGACCTGAACCGGCGGCACGCCGCCCGGACGCTGGGCGTCCATGCCAACACCGTCGACAACCGGCTGGACCGGGTGGGAGAGCTGACCGGGGTCGACCCCCGCTCGGCCCGGGGCATCCAGCTCCTCGGGGCGGCGATCGTGGTCCACCGGACGCTCGCCCGGGGTCCGCTGGGTCTCGCGGGCGGGGTCCGCGCGGAGGATGATCGATAGGGCTGGAGGTGGGGGGAGTCGCATGACGGAGCTGCCCGCCGCGTTCATCGGGCACGGCAATCCGATGAACGCCCTGGAGAGGAACCGCTACACCGAGGCCTGGCGCGCCCTCGGCCGGTCGGTGCCCCGCCCGCGGGCGGTCCTGGTCGTCTCTGCGCACTGGTACGTGCAGGCCACCGCGGTGACCGCCATGCCGCGGCCGCGCATGCTCCACGACTTCTACGGGTTCCCGCCGGAGCTGTTCGAGGTCCGCTACGAACCGCCCGGCCTGCCGGAGCTCCACGACGAGATCGCCGACGTCGTGCACCCGACGTGGGTGGGCGCCGACGTCGACAGTTGGGGGATCGACCACGGCGCCTGGTGGGTGCTGGTGCACGCCTTCCCGGATGCGGACGTCCCGGTGGTGCAGCACGGCGCTGATAGGAGGAGTACTACATCGACAGCACAACCACGTTGCGCGGCGGCCTCTACGTGCGGTGAAGGGGTGGCGTTGGGGCTTGGGAGTGGAAACGTTCCGTTTCGGTCTGTCTTCGGTCAGTTACGACGCACGCGGGGTAACAGGTAAGCCGGAGGGTCGGACTGGCGTGCAGGTGTGGCCCTTCGGACAGTGAGTGCGCTCACCCACCTGTTCGTAACCGGGAGTCACACTTGTCTCAGCGCCGTCCCTCCTCGCCGCACGGCCGCCGTGCCCTGGTCGCCTCCGGCGTGACCGCCGCACTGGTCCTGGTCCCGGTAGGCATGGCCCGGGCCGCGCCGGAGACCCCGGACAATCCGGTGACCGAGGCCTTCGACGACGCGACGGCCGAGACCCCCGTCGTCAGCGACCTCCCGCTGGACCCGGGGACCGAGGAGCCCGAGGTCACGGACCCCGAGGGCACGGATCCCGAGGGCACGGAGTCCGAGGGCACGGAGTCCGAGGGCACGGAGTCCGAGGGCACGGAGTCCGAGGGTGACGGAACCCTGCCGCCGTTCGAGGTGCCTGCGGAACTGCAGGCGCTGTTCGCGCAGGCGGGCTTCTCGGAGGAGTGCATCGAGGGCGTGTCCGCCGGGCTCGAGCAGTTCGGGGCAGGACTGGCGGCGCTGCTCGACCTCGAGGAGTACGCGGCCGAGCTCGAGGCCTTCCTGACGGAGCTGAGCGAAGCGGATCCGGCTGCGCTGCCGGTGCTCATCGAAGACCTGCTGACCGGCTTCGTCCCCAGCGAGGGGGAGGCGGGCCCGTCCGAGGACATCATCGGTGGCCTCGAGCTCGTGCTGGCCTCGCTCGAGACGTGCGTTCCCACGCTGCCGTCCGGTGAGGAGCCGGAGCCGGAGATGTCGCCGGTCGCCCACCCCACGCCCGAGCAGCCCGCGCCGCACGCTCCTCAGCCGGTGGCCCAGCCCGTCGCCTACCTGGGCTACGCGCCCACGGGTGCCGACGCGCCCCGGGCCGACGACACCTCGGTGCCGCTGACCGCCCTGGGTGGCGGGCTGGTGCTCGTGGCCGCCGGTGCGGCTGGATACGGGATGCGGGGCCGTGCGGTACGTACGCGGGATTGATCTCCGCGCCGCCGGCGCCTTCTTGATGGTGCTGGCGGCCGGACTGGCACTGCTGCTCGTCGTCTCCGGGCGGCCGGATGCGGACACCGCTCCGCGACCGGCCCCCGGGGCCTCGGCGCCGCTCGCCGGTGAGACGCCGGCCCTGGCCGGCGAGATGGTCGCCACCGGCGCGATCCAGCCGGCCTCGCTGAGCATCCCGGCGATCGACGTGGACACGGTCGTGGAGACCCGCGGCACCGTGCAGTACGAGAACCCTTTCACCGGCGCCCTGGTCGACGGCTACGGGGTTCCCGAGTCGATGCGCACCACGTCGTGGTGGTCCGATGGTCCCTTGCCCGGTTCGGGGCAGATGGCGGTCATCCTGGGCCACCAGCAGGCCGCCGGCGGCGCGGTCTTCGACCGGCTGCACACCCTGCGCCCCGGGGATGAGATCAACCTGCGGGACGCGAACGGTGCCGTGCTGCGTCTGCAGGTGCTGGGGGAGCCGGTCACCGGGCTGGACAAGGCGACCTCCGCCCTGGCCGAGACGCTCAACGGCCACCCGCCGGAGGCCGACGTCGCGCTGGTGACCTGCGGGGGCGAGTTCGTCGAGGCCGCCGGCACCAGCACCGACAACACGGTGGTGTTCGCGACCGTCGTCCGCTGAGGCGCTGAGGCGCTGAGGCCCTGGGGCCCTGGGGCCCTGGGGCCGTGAATGACCGAGGCATGGAGGTAGCCCTCGCCCTGAAGGCATCGAGATCGCCTGGCCCTGGAGCCGCCGAAACTGTCGTACCTCGAACGTATGTTCGGTCCATGTCGGCGACCGTGGTGCAGCGCTCCGTGGTGGAGGGCGTCCTGGTCGGCTGGCTGATGCAGCGTCCGCCGTCGGTGCAGCGGCTGCCGGTCGAGCTGCTCTCGGCCGAGCAGGTGGCCGTGGAGCTGCAGCGGGTGCAGGCCCGCAAGGCGATGGACGCCGCCTACGCGGCTGAACTGGTCATGGCGCTGGCCGCCGCCCGGCCCGACACCGATGATCCCCCGCCGGGGCATCCCGGTGCGCGGCGGCGCGGTGGCGGGTCGCCGGTGCCGGGCACCTCGGAGTTCTTCCCCGACGAGCTGGGGATGGTGCTGAACTGCTCCCGGTCGTTCGCCTCCCGGACGGCCGCGCAGGCCTATCAGCTGGTGGAGCGCATGCCCGCGGTGCACGCCGAGTGCACGGCCGGCCGGCTGGACCGGTACCGCGCCGGGGTGTTCGCCGACGTCCTCACCACGGCCTCGGACGAGGTCCTCGCGGCCGTGGTGCCCGCGGTGCTGCCCCTGGCCGCGGGCCTGTCGCCGGGAAAGCTGCGCAACCGGCTGGTCGCTGCGGCGGAGGCGGCGGATGAGGAGTTCGCCGAGCAGCGCCGCATCGACGCCGAGCAGCGCGCCGCGGTGCGGCTGTACCCGCCGACCGACGGCATGTCGGCGCTGGCCAGTGAGTTGCCCGCGCCGGTGGCGGCGGCGATGTGGTCCACGATCGATCAGGCCGCGCAGCTGGCCGCCACCGGCGGGGACGACCGGCCGATCGGCGTGCTGCGCGCCGAGGCGCACGCCGCGCTGGTGCTGCGCTCCTGGAACACCTCCCGCCCGGCGATGACCGGCCACCTCACGATCACCGCACCGCTGTCGGCCCTGCGCCGCCCGGACTGCCCGGACTGCCCGGGCACACCGGACCAGGGGCATGCGGTGGGCAGCGCCTGGAGCCGAGGGGCGGAACGGGCCCGTGGTCAGGCGGTGGATCGAGCGGCGGCAGGCGAGGCGACGCCGGCCGTGGACGGCACCCCGATCACCGCCGCCCACCTGCGCGAACTGCTCACCCAGCTCAGCGCACTCGGCGTGCAGGCGCCACCCGGCGGCAGCCTGACGGTGGCCGTCACCGACGACGACGGCGCACTGCTGGCCACCGCCACCGCAACTGAACTCGCCCGGCTGGCGGCCCGCGGCTGCCGGATGCACGGGCGGGACGTCGCCTGCGAGTGTCCGGTGCTGGGGCCGCCGCCCGAAGCGACCGGCTACGTACACACCCCCGCGCAGGAACGGTTCATCCGCATGCGCGACCGCACCTGCCGTCACCCCGGCTGCGGGCAACCCGCCGGACGCACCGACGCCGACCACGTCCTCCCCTACGACTGCGGCGGCCGCACCAGCTGCCAGAACCTCTGCTGCCTGTGCCGCACCCACCACCGGCTCAAGACCTTCGCCCGCGGCTGGCGCTTCCAGATGCGCCCCGACGGCACGCTCAGCGTGACCACCCCGTCCGGCATCACCCGGACCACCCGACCACCCGGCCTGGTGCACGCACAACGCGCGCTCCCGGCGCCGCCATCCACACCGGCCGACGACACCCCGCCGCCCTTCTGAGACCCCATGGCCTTCGGCCGCCTCGAACGGTGGAAGTCGCCGACTTCCTTCACAGCGGGACGCTCTCGGCACGTCGATGACACGCGCCACGCTTCCGGGGCGGCGCCCCCGTGCTGCCCAGTCGAGGAGGCGCCCCAGGCCACCTCGCCGAGAGGTGGCGCGGAACTCAGCTGGGCGTGCTCAGGTCCGGTGACAGCGACACGACAGGTCCGACCACCCACACGGCCGGCGGCCGGATCTCGGCCGTCGCCAGGGTGGCGGGCAGCTCGGCCAGGGTCGTCCGCACGGTGCGCTGCGTCGGCGTCGAGCCGTCGCTGACGATCGCGACGGGCGTCGACGGCGCGCGGCCGTGCTCGACCAGCGCCGCGGCGATGGCCGGCGCGGTGTCCACGCCCATCAGGACCACGACGGTGCCGCGCAACCGCGCGATCGCCGACCAGTCGACCAGCGACTGGGGATGGCCGGGCGGCAGGTGACCGGAGACCACGACGAACTCGTGGGTCATCCCGCGGTGGGTGACCGGGATGCCGGCGAGCGCGGGCACGGCGATCGCGCTGGTCACCCCCGGCACCACCTCGACGGGCACGCCCGCGGCCACGCAGGCCTCGACCTCCTCCATGCCGCGGCCGAACACGAACGGATCGCCGCCCTTGAGCCGCACCACCCGCTTGCCGGCCAGGGCGCGGTCCACCAACAGCTCGTTGATCTGCTCCTGGGCCATCGAGCGGCCGCGCGGCAGCTTGGAGGCATCGATGACCTCCACCTCGTCCGGTAGCGACGCGAGCAGGGACAGCGGCGCCAGGTGGTCGGCCACGACGACGTCGGCCTGAGCCACCGCCTGCCGCCCGCGCACGGTGATCAGCGCCGGGTCACCCGGACCCCCGCCCACCAGCACGACGCCGCCGGCGCGGCCGGTCATCACGTCGCGCGAGGTGCGGTCGGCGATCGTGCCGTCGGTCAGCCCGGAGACGACGGCGTCGCGGACCGCGATCGCCCGCTGGGGGTCGCCGCCGCCGTGGACGCCGACGACGAGGTCGCCGTGCCGCCCGGTCGCGGGTGTCCAGACGCTGGAGGAGGCGCGGTCGTCGGCGCGCGCGCAGAAGATGCGGGCGCTCTCGGCCTCCGCCGCGACGGCCGCGTTGACATCCGCGTCGTCGGTCGCCGCCACGGCGTACCAGGCGCCGTCGAGGTCACCGGGCTGGTAGCGCCGGCGCAGCCAGGTGAGGGAGCCGGGCGCGACGAGCGCCTCGAGGGCGGGGGTGACCTCGGGGCTGACGACGGTGACGTGCGCCCGTGCCTCCACCAGGCCGGCCACCCGGCGGTGCGCCACCTGCCCGCCGCCGACGACGATCACCCGACGGTCCAGCAGCCGCAGGCCGACGGGATAGACGGGGCCACCCGGACCGCTGGGCCCGGCGGCCCGCGCGGGGTCGGCAGCACCGCTGGGCCGGGGAGCCCGTACGGGATCGGCAGGATCCGTGGGCCCGGGAGCCCGCGCGGGGTCGGCAGGAGTGGCCATCAGCTCTTCTCGGTCACGCCGGCGGAGTCGAAGGTGGCCACGTCCCGCAGCGCACGCGCGGCGCTGGTGACGAGCGGCAGCGCCAAGAGCGCCCCGGTGCCCTCACCCAGCCGCAGGTAGAGCCCGAGCAGCGGGCGCAGGCCGAGCGCGTCGAGCGCGACGGCGTGCCCCGGCTCGACCGAGGTGTGCCCCGCGAGCGCGTAGTCGAGCACCGTGGGGCACAGCGCCGCGGCGACCAGCGCCGCCGAGCCCGCGATCGCGCCGTCCAGCAGCACCGGCACCCGCGCGGCCGCCGCGCCGAGCACGAAACCGGCCAGGCCTGCGTGCTCCAGGCCGCCCACTTCGGCGAGCACGGCCAGGGCCGCCTCGGGCGTCGTCGGCCGCGAGGGCACGCGGGACACCGCGCGGCTCACCACCTCGATCTTGCGGGCCAGCGTCGGGTCGTCGATGCCGGTGCCGCGCCCCGTCGCCGCCGCCGGGGTCGCACCGGTGAAGGCGCACACCAGGGCGGCGGACGCGGTGGTGTTCGCGATGCCCATGTCGCCGGTGATCAGGCAGCCGCTGTCGGCGGCCAGCGTCGTCGCCACCTCGATGCCGACCTCGAGCGCCTGCCGTGCCTCGTCGACCGTCATGGCCGGGCCGACGGCGAGGTCGGCGGTTCCCGCGCGCACCTTCCGGTCGAGCAGCGACGGCATCGCGTCCAGCGGGGTGGCGACGCCGACGTCCACGACGACCACCCGGGCGCCCAGCCCGGCGGCGAAGGCGTTCACCACGGCGCCGCCGGCGACGAAGTTGGCCACCATCTGCGCGGTGACCTCCTGCGGCCACGGCGTCACCCCCTGGGCGTGCACGCCGTGGTCACCGGCGAAGACGGCGACGGTGGCCGGCTCGGGCAGCGGTGCTGGGCAGCGACCCGCGATGCCGGCGAGCTGCGCGGCGACGTCCTCCAGGACGCCGAGCGACCCCGGGGGCTTGGTCATCCGGTCCAGCCGCTCGCGGGCGGCGAGCTCGGCTCCGGCGTCCCGGGGATGGATCGCGGCGATGGTGTCGCCGAGCAGGGTGCCGGCGAACGGGGCGGGTTCGGTGCTCAGCGGAACTCCTCGGCAGCGGCGGTGTGGGGGTCAAGGATCGCAGCGGGCCCGGACCCGGCGTCAGGTGGTGCAGGGGACGCATGAGACCACGCCCGTGTGACGCGCAGGTGACACGGCCGCCCCGGCCGGGATGGACTGCATCGACGCACCCTCGCCGGGCTGTGGCGCATCACCGGCGGCTGACCCGCGCCCCTCGCCCCGGAACGCCATCCGCGCCTACCCTGGCTGGTCGCGGAACGAGCGAGGGAGCGCTGACCTGTCCGAGGACGCTGGAACCGGAGCCGTGTCGGCTGCCGACGACGCCGTGCTGCTGTACGTCGGCGGCCCGCTGGACGGTCGCGTGGAGATCCGCAAGGCCTGCCACGGCGAGCCGCTGCCCACGGTCACGCACGTGCACCTGCACGGCGGGCCCAAGGTCGTGCACCGCTACGACCTCGAGACCCTCGCCGACGGCGCCGGTGTCTACACCGTGCGCCCGCGCGCCGATGCCGCTGCCCGCGACGAGTCCGTCGCCGACTGAGCCGCGCTCACCAGCCCTGCACGCGACGGGCCTCGGCGACGACGCGGTCGAACCGCGCCCGGTCCAGCGCGGCACCCTCGCGACGCACGTCGCGGGGCGCGAGCTGCAGCAACCGGTCCAGACGGACCTCGCTGGGGCGCCCGCGCGCGTCCCAGGCGCCGGTGCCCAGGTCGGTCCACACCCGCCCGTGCCGCGCCTCGTCCGCGGCGTCGCGGTCGTGGTCCTGGCTGCTCAGCATCAGGCCGAGCAGGTCGTCGCCCCGTCGCCCGATGACGAGCACCGGGCGGTCCTTGCCGCGCCCGTCGCCCTCGTCGTAGGGCACCCACGCCCAGACGATCTCGCCCGGATCCGCCGCGTCGTCGTCCCGGGGCCGGTACTCGACGTCGGGGAACGGGGCAGCGGCCCGACGGCGGGACCGGTCGGGCGACGCGCGTCTCGGCGTCGGGCGCCTCTGGCCGCCGGCCTTGAGCACCAGGTCGAGCACCGACCGCGCCGCTGATCGGAGCCTCCGCCGCGCTGCCATGCGCCGCACGCTACGGGTCCGCGCCGCGGGCGCCGCTGGGGCGCCTGTGTCCTGTGTGACACATGGGCACGCTCTCGTCACTGAGTGGTTAGCCCGCCCGATCGCGGGGAAACCGTTCCGGCACGGGATCGGCCGTGACAGGCAGTCAGGGCGGGTTCCGGGGAAGAGGGGTCCCCATGACGTCGGCCGAGCCGGTGCGCCCCGCCGTCCCGCGAGCCGGAGAGGTGCAGGCCAGCGTGCTGGCCGCCTTCCAGCTGGTCGAGGATGCGCGCTACCTGGGCAACGGGCGCAGACCGCGAGCCCAGCGGGCCCGCATCCTCGCCGAGCGGGCGGTGGCCGATCGCAAGCTGAAGCGTGACCTGCCCTCCGACTGAATCAGGCGACGCAGAACTCGTTGCCCTGCGGGTCGGCGAGGGTCGCCCACGCCATCGGGCCCTGCGAGCCGCGCCAGAGCTCGATCGCGCCGAGCGAGACGAGCCGGGCGATCTCGGCCTCCCGGCGCTCCGGGCCCACGCGGACGTCGAGGTGCAACCGGTTCTTGACCGTCCTCTCCTCGGGGACGCGCTGGAAGAGGACACGCGGCCGGCCCGGCTCGGGCGAGGTGAGGGCCGCGCCCAGTGTCCACACGAGTGCGCCGCGGTGCCGCATCGTGTCGGCCTCGCTCGCCGCGCCCGCCTGCACCATGCGGGCGATGAACGACTCGTCCTGCGGCTCCACCTGCCAGCCCAGCGCCTCGGCCCACCAGTCGGCGAGCTCGTGGGGAGCGGTGGAGTCGACGACGACCTGGATGTCGAATGCCATGGCCGGACCGTAGGCCGGGGCACCGACGATCCGGCGCCGACGACCCCGCCGGCTAGAGCTCCTGGGCCAGGTCCGCCCAGATCGTCGCGTCGTCGGGGAGGTCGCTCTCCAGGGCGCAGTGGTCCTTGATGACGCGGCCGAACGGGGTGAGCGTCCCGGGCTCCAGCCGTTGCGCCGGGTCCCACAGCCCGGAGCGCATCACCGACTTCGGGCACTGGAAGAACGCCTTGCGGACCTGCAGCACCAGCACCGACAGCGGCGCCCGGCCGAACTCGGTCAGGTCGAGGTCGAGCTCCTCGGGCCGCAGCAGCGAGGTGGCCCCGTAGACGCGCAGCGTCTGGTCGACGCCCGGCACGAAGAACATCAGCGCCGCCCGCGGGTTCGCCGTCAGGTTGCGCAGGCTGTCGACGCGGTTGTTCCCCGGGCGGTCGGGCAGCGCCAGCCGGTGGTCGTCCAGCACGTGCACGAAGCCCCGGTCGCCGCCGCGCGGCGAGATCTCCGGCCAGCCCTCGGCATCGGCGGTGGCCAGCGTGGCGAAGGGGGAGTGGGCGATGAACTCGCGGCAGTGCGCGTCGAGGTGGTCGATCACCTTGTCCAGGACCAGCCCGCCGGGGGCCCGGTATCCGGCGACGACGTCCCGGCCGGCGGGGTCGGCAACAGGGCGGGCCGGGTCGGACATGGGGAGGCCCGGGTCGAGGTGCGAGAGGCCCGGGTCAGGGTGCGGGAGGGCCGGAGCGGCGACGGGATCCACCCGACGACCGTAACCGGCCACGCGGATACCGTGGCCCTCCGTGTCCCAGGTGTGGAGTGCCCCCGTCCGGTTCGCCGAGTGCGACATGCAGGGCATCGTCTTCAACGCCCACTACCTCGTGTGGGCCGACGAGGCGCTGACCCCGTGGTGGATCGAGAGGGGCGTCGACTGGGGCCGGTTCGGGGCCGAGGGCTTCCAGTACGTCGTCGTCGCCAGCACGCTGGAGTGGACGTCGTCCGCCCGGCACGGCGACACCGTCGAGGTGGACGCCGAGCTGGAGAAGCTCGGCCGCACCAGCCTGACCGTGCGCTTCGGGATCCGGGTGGGCGAGCGGCCGTGCTGCACCGTGCGGACCACCTACGTGTGTCTCACCGGTGGCGCACCGACGGCCTGGCCCGACGACCTGCGGGCGTGCCTGGCCGGCTGAGGCCGATCAGCCCGCCGTGACCCGCGAACCGGCCCCGAACCCGGACCCCGGCGGCAGCAGCGGGAGGCCGGCGGGCGGCCCCTGCTCGATCAGCCGCCAGAGCGCGTCGGTGTCGGCGTGCTCGGCGACCAGGTCGCCCAGCCGGTCCAGCCGCGCCTCGCGGACACCGGCGAAGTCGGTGTCCGGGGCGGGCACGAACCGGCGTCCGGCCAGCGCGGCCGTCTCGCGCAGGAACGCCCGGCGGAACCCGTCGTTCTCCAGCGCGCCGTGCCACGTCGTCCCGAAGACCGATCCCGCCCGCGCCCCGTCGAGGAACGGTTCCGCGTCCTCGTCCACCGTGGCGACGCCGTGGTGGATCTCGTAACCGGTGACCGGCTCGCCCAGCGCGGAGCCGGTGGGGCGGCCCAGGGTCTTCTCCGGTGCGAACCGCACCTCCGTCGGCAGCAGCCCGAGCCCGGGCACCACGCCCGCACGCGACTCGACGTCGTCGCGGATGGTGCGCGCCAGCATCTGGAACCCGCCGCAGATGCCCAGCACCGGCAGCCCGGCCGCGGCCCGCCGGCCCACCGCCTCGGCCAGCCCGCTCGTGCGCAGCCAGGCCAGGTCGGCGACGGTGGCGCGGGTGCCGGGCAGGACCACGAGGTCGGCGTCCGCCAGCTCCTCGGGGCGGGTGGCGTACCGGAGGAGCACGCCCGGCTCGGCGGCGAGCGCGTCGAGGTCGGTGAAGTTCGAGATGCGCGGTAGCCGCGCCACCGCCACCCGGAGGACCTCCTCCCCGTGCGCGGGGCCGGTGCGGGAGCGCGGCGCGTCCAGGCCCAGCGAATCCTCGACGTCGACCTCGAGGTCGGCCAGCCAGGGCAGCACGCCGAGCGTCGGGCGGCCGGTGAGCGAGGTCAGCTGGTCCAGGCCGGGCCGCAGCAGCCGGACGTCGCCGCGGAACTTGTTGACCAGGAAGCCCGCGACCAGCCGCTGGTCCTCCGGTGGCATCAGCGCCACGGTGCCGTGCAGCGCCGCGAACACCCCGCCGCGGTCGATGTCGCCGACCACCACCACGGGGAGCCGGGCCGCCGTCGCCAGCCCCATGTTGGCGATGTCGTCGGTTCGCAGGTTGATCTCGGTCGGGGAGCCGGCACCCTCGCAGACGACGACGTCGAACCGCGACCGCAGGTCGGCCAGGCTGGCCAGCACCTGCTCCATCAGGGCGGCCTTCCGCGGCCGGTAGGACAGCGCGGTCACCTCGCCCACCGCACGGCCCAGGACGACGACCTGGCTGGAGTTCTCCCCGCCCGGCTTGAGCAACACCGGGTTCATCGCGGCCTCGGGCTCCACCCGGGCGGCGGCCGCCTGCACGACCTGGGCGCGCCCGATCTCCGCGCCGTCGGCGGTGACCATCGAGTTGTTGCTCATGTTCTGCGCCTTGAACGGCGCCACCGAGACGCCCTGCCGGACCAGCCAGCGGCAGATCCCCGCGGTGACGAGGGACTTGCCGGCGTCCGACGTCGTGCCGGCGACCAGCAGTGCTCCGCTCACGCGGGCCCCTCGGGAGGGGCGCCCCACCCGGCCTTCTCCTGGCCGGAGAGGGCCGCGATCTGCTCCATGATCGCGTCGGTCACCTCGCGCCGGGCCTTGCCCTTGCCGGCCAGCCCGCGGTGCTCGGGGAAGGTCAGCGGCTTCCCGAAGGTCACCGATACCCGGGCGGGCCGGGGCCAGCCGGCCCCGACGGGCTGGACCCGGTCGGTGCCGTGGACGGCGACCGGCACGACCGGGCAGTCGGCGGTGAGCGCCAGCCACGCGACCCCGGTCTTCCCCCGGGCCAGCCGGCCGTCGCGCGAGCGCGTGCCCTCCGGGTACAGCCCGAAGGCGTCGCCCTGGTGGAGCACCGACAGCGCGGTGTCCAGCGCGGCCTGCGCGGCGCGGTGGGTCTCCCGCTCGACCGGGTGCGCGCCGAGCGCGGTGAACAGCACCCGGGTGAACCAGCCGGAGATCCCGCTGCCCGTGAAGTACTCGGCCTTCGCCAGGAGCCGGACCCGGCGCGGGGCGACGGTGGGGATCACCAGGCTGTCGATGAACGACAGGTGGTTGCTGGCGATGATCACCGGCCCGGTCGGCGGCACGTTCTCCTTGCCGGTGACCCGCGGGCGGAACAGCACCCAGAACACGGGGCGGATGACCAAGCGGGCGATGACGTAGAACACCGGGTGCTCCCTCCTCGGCCCGCCCCGCCGTCGGCGGGACCGACGGCTCGTGCGGCGTCCGCATTGTTCCGGACCGCCCGGAGCGGCAGCGCGCAGGCCCGGCTCAGCGGCGCCGGTTCGCGCGGACCAGGCGGGCGGCGACGGCGAGGGCGGCCGACGTCGCCCACACCGCGCGCGACAGGCGCACCGCCCGGCGGATGTCGCCGGGCTCCGGCGGCCGGCCCGAGCCGAGCGTCGGCCGGTCCTCCACCCGGGAGCCGTAGACGTTGCGGCCACCCAGGCGCAGCCCGAGGGCGCCGGCCAGCGCCGCCTCGCACCGCCCCGCGTTGGGGCTGGGGTGCGCCGCGCCGTCCGCGCGCCAGGCACGCAATGCACCGGACGCCGAGCCGCCCACCAGCGGGGCGCAGGCGACGGTCACCGCTGCAGTGATCCGCGCCGGCGCCCAGTTGGCGACGTCGTCCAGCCGGGCCGACGCCCAGCCGAAGCGCTCGTACCGGGGCGAGCGGTGGCCCACCATCGCGTCCAGCGTGTTCACCGCCCGGTAGGCGAGCAGACCGGGCACACCGGCCACGGCGCCCCAGAACAGCGGGGCGACGGCGGCATCGGAGGTGTTCTCCGCGACCGACTCGACCGTCGCCCGCGCCAGCTCCCCGGCGCCCAGCCCGCTCGGGTCGCGGCCGGCGAGGGCGGGCAGTACCGCGCGCGCACCAGGCAGGTCGCCGCGGGCGAGGGCGTCGGCCATCCGCTCCGCGGTGCGGGACAGCGACGTGCCGCCGAGCACCGTCCACGCGGCCGCGGCGGTGACCAGCGCGCGCCCGCCCGGGCGGGAGCCGGTCGCCCGCTCCAGCGCCGCCCCCAGCGCGGCCGCCGCCGTCGTCAGCAGCAGGACGTGCCCGGCGCCGGCCAGGCGGTCGTCCCGCCACAGCCGGCGTTCGAGCGCGGCGGCCGCCGACCCGAAGCCGGCCACCGGGTGGCGGCGGATCGGGTCGCCCAGGAGCAGGTCGGCGGCGGAGCCGAGGGCCAGGCCGGCGGCGAGCGGGACGTCCACGGGCGTCATGGTGCCCGCACGTCCGCGGGCGGCCTCCCTAGGATCGGTCGTCATGCGCCTGCCCGGCCGTTACGACGGCGTCGCCCGGCCCATCGTCACGTACGGCAGCAACCCCGTGCTGCACCGTCCGTGTACCCCGGTGACCGAGTTCGACCGCGACCTCCGCCACCTGCTCCTCGACATGTTCGCCTCCATGGAGGCGGCCGACGGCGTGGGCCTGGCGGCCAACCAGATCGGCGTGGACGCGCGGATCTTCGTCATCGACTGCCCCGACGCCGTCGGTGAGGACGTGGTCGGGTACGCGATCAACCCGACCCTGACGATCCTCCCGGCCGAGGGGGACGACCCCGCCGAGGAGGTCACCGAGGAGGGCTGTCTGTCGGTGCCCGGCCCGTACGCCGAGCTGCCGAGGGCCTTCCGGGCGCGGGTGGACGGCGTCGACGTCCACGGCGACCCGGTGTCGATCGAGGCGACCGGGATGGCCGCGCGCTGCCTGCAGCACGAGGTCGACCACCTGGACGGGATCGTCTACGTGGACCGGCTGCCCGAGGACGTGTGCGAGCGGCTGCTCGCCGAGGCGGCGGGTCCCGGCGGCGACCTGCCCGCGTGAGCGGCGGGCTGACCGGGCGCCTGGTCCTGTTCGACCTGGACGGCACGTTGGTCGACTCAGCGCCGGGCATCCACGCCTCGGTCCGGCACGCCACGGCCGCGCTCGGCATCCCGGAGCCGACGCCGGACCAGCTGCGCGGCATGGTCGGGCCTCCGCTGCAGGACGGCTTCGCGCTGGTCCTCGGCCTGGGCGTGGACGACGTCCCGGGCGCCGTCGCCGCCTTCCGGACGCACTACGCGGCGGGTGCGCTGCTCGACGTCACGGTGCACGACGGCATCCCGGGGCTGCTCGCCGACCTCCGCGCGGCGGGGGCGACGCTCGCCGTCGCGACCAGCAAGCCCGAACCGTTCGCCGTGCGCGTGCTCGACCACACCGGCCTGCTCCCGGCGTTCGCGAGCGTCCACGGCGCCACTCTGGACGGCACCGTCCGGCACAAGGACCAGGTGGTGGCCGCGGCGCTCGGCGCGCATCCCCGGGGGCGCGCACCCGTGCTCGTCGGCGACAGGTCGCACGACGTGCTGGGGGCGGCCGCCCACGGCCTGCCGTGCATCGGGGCGGGCTGGGGCCCGGCGGAGGACGGCGAGCTGGCGGCCGCCGGGGCCGCCGCGATCGCCGCCGTCCCCGCCGACGTGCCCGGCCTGCTCGGGAAAATGGGATGAGGCGCGCGCCGGCAGCACGCACCATGGGCCGGCCGCCCGCAGCTAGGAGTTCGATCGTGCACGCCCTCACCGAGCAGCAGGTCCGCCGCTCGTTCGTCAACTGCTCGCAGGGCGAGGCCAAGGGGCTGGCGTTGCCCGAGGACTTCGCCGACCTGGACTGGCCCGCCCTCGAGCTGCTCGGCTGGCGGGACCCGAAGGCGCCGCTGCGCGGCTACCTCGTCGTCGAGGACCCGGACGGGGAGGTCGGGCGGCCGGTCGGGATCGCGGTGCGGGCGGCAGAGTCCCGGATGTCGGCCCGGACGACCGCGATGTGCCTGCTCTGCCAGACGGCGCAGAGCGCCGACGCCGTCTCCCTGTTCACCGCCCGGCGCACCGGGGCGGCCGGCCGCAACGGCAACACCGTCGGCACGTACATGTGCGCCGATCTGGGCTGCGCCGACCGTGTGCGCACGGAGATCCCGCCGTGGTTGCAGGACCGGAATCCGGACGAGGTCGTCGCGGAACGGGCCGTCGAGCTGCGGCAGCGGGTGCAGAACTTCGTCGAGACGGTTCGCCGCTGATGTGTGGCAACGGCCGGTGGTGGGGCATCTGACGCTGCATGACCGAATCGACACCGCTCCGCGCACTCGCGCTCGTCTGCAGCCTCAAGCCCTCGCCCGCGCCGTCCAGCAGTGACCTCATGGCCCGTCAGGTCCTCGGGGAGCTGGCCAAGCACGGGGTGACCGGCGACGTCGTCCGCGTCGTCGACCACGACGTGAAGCCGGGCGTCGAGGTCGACATGGGCGCCGGCGACGCCTGGCCGTCCATCCGCGAGCAGATGATGGCCGCCGACATCCTGATCGTCTCCACGCCCACCTGGGTCGGGCACATGAGCAGCGTCGCCCAGCGGGTGCTCGAGCGCCTGGACGCCGAGCTGTCGGAGACCGACGACTCGGGACGGCCGCTGGTCGCCGGGAAGGTGGCCGTCGCCGCCGTCGTCGGCAACGAGGACGGCGCGCACAAGATCATCGCCGACCTCTTCCAGGGCCTGGACGACATCGGCTTCACGATCCCCTCGCAGGGCGGCACCTACTGGAACGACCAGGCCATGGGTGGCACCGACTACATGGACCTGGACGAGACGCCGAAGGCGGTCGCCTCGACCACCGCCACGCTGGCCGAGAACGCCGCGCACCTGGCCCGCGCGCTGAAGGGGAGCCCCTACCCGGGCAGCTGAGCGGGGACCTGCTGGGGCCGCTCGAGGGGGACGAGCGACCCGGCGGTCCGCCGGGCGCGGAGCAGGCCGATCACGGCCAGCAGCGCGAGCACGACGACCGCGATCCCGTAGACGGTGGTCGTCCGCGTCAGGCCGGCGTACCCGGCGGCGACGCCCGCGGCGATCGCCGGCAGGCTGAACGCCAGGTACCCGACGACGAAGATCGCGGCCATCAGGCCGGCCCGGTGACCCGGCTCGATGCCGTGCGTGATCGTGGCGACGGCGCCGAGGAACGCGGCGCCGAAGCCGAAACCGGTGCCGACCGCCGCGGCGAACAGCAGGGGGGCCGACGTGGTGGCCAGGGCGGCGAGCGTGCCGCTCACCCCTCCCGTGAACACCAGCGCGCCGACGAGCATCGCCCGCTCGGGCGGGGAGGTGCGCAGCGCGAGCGAGCCGACGATGCCGGTGCCGTTGAGCGCCATGATGAGCAGCCCGCCGACCAGGTGGTTGTCGATGGCGAAGACGTCGGCGACCAGCGACGGGCCGAGCGAGGCGTAGAGGCCGCCGAGCGCCCAGCAGGCGACCAGCAGCGGCAGCGCGACGACGTACGCCCGGCGGTGCGCAGCCGGCACGTGCACCCGCGGGCGCAGCGACGCCGCGGCGCCGGGCCGCCGGGCCGAGGTCTCCGGGAGCCACAGCACGCCGAGGGCGGCCAGCACGAAGACCACGGTGAGCACGCCGAACACCCACGTGTCCGGTGCGGCGACGAACTGGACCAGCAGCCCGGCTGCCACCGCCCCGATCGAGAGACCCAGGCCCGGGGAGGCGCTGTTGATGAAGGCGCCGTGCGGTCGCTCGGGGCGCTGCAGGTCCAACAGGGCGGCGCCGAGCGTGCTGGTCAGGGCACCGGTGGCCAGACCCTGGACCACCCGCGCGGCCAGCAGCCACCCCACGCCGTCGGCGGCGAGGAACAGCACCATCGCGACGGCCTCGAGGAGGAACGCCGCGATCAGCACCGGACGCCGGCCCACGTGGTCGGACAGGCCGCCCACCACGAGCAGCGAGGCCAGCAGCGCGAAGGCGTAGATGCCGAACACCGTCGTCAGCACCCCGGGGCCGAAGCCGAACTCCTCCTGGTAGACCCGGTACAGCGGGGACGGCACGCCCGACGCAGCCAGCATGAGGACCAGGAGGACGGCCACCGACCAGAAGGCGGCGGTCCTCGGCAGACGGCGGGACTCGGGCACGACAGACAGGAAGGCCTGCGCCCGGGAGCCGATTCCCGCCGCCGCGTGTCGGGACGGGGCGTGGCGGGCGGGACCGCCGGGTACGGGGCCGGACATGGCGCTTCCCCGGATCCTCGTCCTCGTCCTGGCCGGAGGAGCGGGGGGCCGCCTCGAACTGCTCACCGATCGGCGGGCCAAGCCGGCCGTGCCCTTCGCGGGCGTCTACCGGCTGATCGACTTCCCGCTCAGCAACTGCCTGCACTCCGGAATCGCCGACGTCTGGGTCTCCATCCAGTTCCACCCCACGTCGCTCGCGGAGCACCTGGCCAACGGCCGGCCGTGGGACCTCGACCGCAGCGTGGGCGGGCTGCTCACGCTGCCTCCGTACCGGGGGACCGACCGCGGTGGGTGGAACACCGGCACCGCGGACTCGCTGTGGCGCCAGGCCGACCAGATCCGTGCCTTCGCACCCGACGCCCTGGTCGTGGCCAGCTCCGACGCCGTCTACAAGCTGGACTACCGGGAGGTCGCCGAGGCCCACCTGGGCTCGGGCGCCGAGGTCACCATGGTCACCACCGAGGTGGCCGCCGACGACGCCTCGCGGTACGGCATCGTCGAGGTCGGCGAGGGTGGCCGGGTGACCGGCTACGCCTACAAGCCCGACGAACCGGCCACGACGACGGCGACCAACGAGGTCTTCGTCTTCTCACCCACGGAGACCCTCGACCGGCTCGAGGCGCTGGCCCGCGACGCGGGGGAGGAGGGCCTGGAGGACCTCGGCACGCAGTTGCTGCCCGCCCAGACCGCCGACGGGCTGGCCCGCGCCCATCCGCTCGACGGGTACTGGCGCGACGTCGGCACCATCCCGGCCTACTGGGAAGCACACCGGGAGTTCATCCAGGAGAAGCCCCCGCTGGACCTGGACGACCCGCTGTGGGCCGTCCGCACCCGGGGTGGCCGGCACAGCGCGGCGCGGCTGCTGCGCGGGGCTGCGGTGGAGCACAGCCTGGTCTCCGGCGGTACGCGGGTGGGCGGTGAGGTGCGCGGCTCGGTGCTGTCCCCGGGTGTGATCGTGGAACAGGGGGCCACCGTCGTGGACTCCGTGCTGCTGCCCGGCGTCAGGGTGCGCGCCGGGGCGACGGTGACCCGCTCGGTGATCGACGACCGGGTGGAGATCGGGGAGTCGGCCACCGTCGGGGGCGACGGCGAGATCACGCTGGTCGGCCACCAGTCGGTCGTCGACGCCGGCGCGCACCTCGCCGCCGGCGCCCGGTTCCCCGAGCCCGAGGACGAGTGAGCTCAGTCGAACCCCATCCACACGCGGCGCCGGTCGCCGCGGGTGTGCACCTGCGCCATGGCCTCCACGCGGCGACGCTGGTCGGGCGTCGCGACGTGGTTGACCACCGCGATCTCGGCCTCGCGCATGGCCCGCTCGGCGGCGAACTCCGCCGGCGTCGACGGAACGCCGTCCGTGCCGTCGTCGGCGTCCCGCGGGCGGGCGTACGGGCTGTCGGACGGGAGGTTCCCGCTCACCCGGCCGTAGGCGCCCAGGAGCAGCAGGACCAGCCCGGTCACCTCGGAGAAGATCACGTTCTCGATCTCGAAGGCCAGCACGTTGGCGTCGGTGCGCAGCACGGCCAGGCTGCCGAGACCGGCGACGAGGAAGAGGATGCCGACGACGATCATCAGCGTCGATGCGGTCCGCGGACTGCGCAGCGCGGCGAGCAGGAGGACGGCGGCGGTGAGCACCGAGATCGTCGACAGCAGGCCGTTGGACGACATGCCGAGGATCGGCTCGCCGTCGGTCGAGAAGAAGTCCAGGCCGCCGGCGAACCCGAGCAGGCCGAAGACCAGGATCACCGCGGCGACGGCGAGGGCGCCGATCCGCTGGACGGCGAAGACCCGCGGGTCGTGACGGCGGCCCTGGTCGTCCGTGGCGCGCGCGGGGCCGCTGGTCGCCCGCGGAGAGGAACGGTGGCGGAGCTGCATGGGTACTCCTCGGTCGAGAGGGTGATGCCCGTCCTTCGCCTGCCTGCCACCGTCCGGATGCGGCCGTGCGGCGCCTGGTCGTCGACGGTCGGCGCGCCGGGAAGCGGCCGGGGCGCCGTCGTGTTGATCCGTGCGTGAACGAGCGGTTCGATATCGACCTGCACTCCGAGTTCCTGCGCGCGGACCTCTTCCTCGCCATGGGCCAGCCCGCCGAGGCGGCCCGGATCCTGGCGGCGGTCGTCGAGGGCGAGCCCACCAACCAGGCCGCCCTGGAGGCGCTGGCGCGCGCCTACTTCGGCTCGGCCCAGCTCGCCCGTGCCGAGGAGGCGCTGATCCGCCTGGTACAGCTGGCCCCGGCCAACGGGTGGGCCCGGCGCGCCCTCGCCCGCACGCTGGAGCGGCAGAGCCGGCACGCCGAGGCGGTTGCGCACCACCGGATGGCCGACGCCCTCGGCGCACGGTGACCCGACCAGGCGTCCGGTTGGCTCTCGCTCCTCGACGCGGTGTCACGCCACGCCGGTGGGCACCCGACGGTCCGCGTCGGGCGCCCTCCGGTGGGCACCCACGTCCCATGAGCATTCTCGGACGACTGATGGGTTCAGCAGAAGGCGCAGCACGCGGGGCAGCCCGTGGCGGACGCGGGACCGCACGGCCCGGACGAGGGATGGGCAGGTCCACCGCCAAGGGCACGGTCGGCGGGCGCGGCATGGGCCGCGGTCGGGGCATGCCGGCGTCCTCCGGTGGGATCGGCGGCCTGGTCGGCGGGCTACTGCGACGCCGCTGACCGCAGGCCGCCCGCGACTGAGCGGGTAGGCGGCTACCAGAGGGCGGCGGCGGCCAGCAGGGTCGCCGCCGTCGCCACCTCGCCCATGGCGCCCATGACGTCGCCGGTGGTACCACCGAGCCGGCGGTCCGCGCGGCGGTGCAGCGCCTCGGCCGCGACGACGCCGAGCACGAGGGCACCGACGAGCACGGCGGCCCGTCCGGCACCGCCCACCGCGGCCGCGGCGAGGGCGGCGAGGACCAGGGTCACGACGGCGACCGAAGCCAGCCACGCGGCCGAGACGGTGCCGGCCACGGTGCGGCCCAGTGACGACCCGGCCGCGACCGCCACCCCGGGCAGGCCGGTGCGGGTCATGACCAGCCGGGCGACCACCACCGCCGCCCAGAGCACCAGCCAGCCGCCGTCCTGCGGCAGCAGCGCCGCCAGGCAGGCAACCTGCAGCAGCAGGGTCAGCACCAGCGTGGCGACGCCGAACGGGCCGACGTCGCTCTGGCGCATGACCTGCAGGGCCCGCTCGGGACCGCGCAGCGGACCGAGACCGTCAGCGGTGTCGGCCAGGCCGTCGAGGTGCAGCCCGCGGGTCAGCAACGCCAGGACGGCGACGCCGAGCACCGCTCCGGTCAGGGGCGAGATCGCCCGGGCACCGGCCTCGGCGACCCCGGCCGCGATCCCGCCCAGGAGGAGGCCGACCAGCGGCGCCCAGGGCAGCACTCCCCGGGTCGAGGTGGCCGCGCCGGCGGGAACCGGCAGGGCGGTGAGCAGCGCCGCCGATTCCAGCGGGCCGGTGAGCCTCATCCGGGCTGCTGGACGGGCCGCACGCCGGCGGGCCGAGCACCGACGGCCCGCGCACCGACGGGAAGCTGCTGGACCGCCGCGATCACGGGCAGAACTCCAGGCGGGTGATGCTGCCGTTGTGCGGTGTCACCGCCGGCATCGCATCGGGGCCCAGCCCCGCGACCACGGCCTGGATCGCGCGGATCGTGTCGCCGTGGGTGACCAGGGCGATCACGTCGGCGGGCGGCTCGGCGCAGAGATCCTTGAGGTAGGCCTCGACCCGGCCGTGGAGTTCCGCGAGGCTCTCCCCGCCCTCGGCCGACCACTGGGCGTCGCTCCAGTCGACGACGTCCCACAGCTCCCGCGACGGCCGGCCCTCCAGCACGCCGTACCCCTGCTCGCGCAGGGCCGGCGCGGTCATGATCGGCAGGCCGGTGGACCGCGCGCACGACTCCGCGGTCTGGACGGCCCGCAGCAGGTCGCTGGTGATGAGCGCGCCGGGGGCGAGCCCGGCCAGTTGCTCGGCCGCGGCCTCGGCCTGGCTCCGGCCGAGATCGGTGAGCGGGATGTGGGCCGTCTGCCCCTGCATCAGGCCAGCGGCGTTCCACTCGCTCTGCCCGTGGCGGACGAGCAGCAGCGTCAACGGGTGAGCCATGGTGGATGAAAGCGTAACCAGGTGGTCGGCGGCGCGGAGAGCGAGCCTCGTACCGTCGTCGTCGCGGCCGCTCCGAGGAGGCCGCGCACCAGCACAGCAGCGCCGGTCGGCCGACCGACGGCGCAGCGAGGAGAGCACGTGAGCATCCCCGTCCGTCCCGGCGCCACCCGTCCCGCCGACCGACCGGGCGCGCCGGACCCGCTCGCACCCGTGCTCGAGCTGCCCGGCGTCCGGGTGGCCGCGGACTCCGCCCGCGCGGCCGTCGACCGGCTGCTGAGCCACAAGGTGCTGCGCCGTGAGTCGGCGGGCGTGAGCACGGAGTCGGCCCTGCGCGGCGCCCGCGCCTCGGCCGCGCTCGAAGGTGTGGACGTGCCCCTGGCCGAACTCCGGGCCGGTGCGGTCGACGACCCCGTCGTGCAGGGCGCGCTGCGGGTGTCGGCAGGCCTGGGCGGCATGGTCGAGACGTGGCCCAAGGCCCCCGGCCAGGTGCTCGCCCGCCTGCATGTGCTGGCCGCCAGCGACCGGGTCGACAGCGCGGACCTCGGCCGGCCGGCGGCCCACGTCGGGCCCCGGCTGTCGGGCCTGTTCTCGCTGGTCACCGGCGCGACATCGGCGCCGGCGGTGGTCGTGGCCGCGCTCGTGCACGGGGAGCTCGCCGCGATGGCTCCCTTCGGGGTGGCCGACGGACTGGTGGCCCGCGCCGCCGGCCGGCTCACCGGCATCAGCCGCGGGCTCGACCCCAAAGCGGTCTCGGTGCCGGAGGTCGGCTTCGCCGAACTCGGCGTCGCGGCCTACGCCGAGGCGCTCGCCGGCTACACCTCCGGTGAGCCCTCGGGCGTCGCCCGCTGGCTGGTGCACTGCTGCCAGGCGACCGAGCACGGAGCCCTGGAGGGACTGGCCATCTGCGAGAGCCTGCTGCGCGGCTGACCACGCACCGCGGGTCAGCGCGGCGCGAGCAGCAGCCCCGTGAGGGCGACGGCGGTCACCGCGATCGCGCCGGCCGCCGCGGCCGGTAGCCAGGCGCCGGTGAGGAACCCGTAGCCGAGTGCCGCGAGCACCGACAGCCACGGGCCGGAGAGCGAGAGGAAGAGGCCGATGCGGGCGGCGCGCCGGCGACGACGGCGCCGCGGCGCGGTCCGCACGGACTGGCCGAGGAGCACGGCCGCCACGCACACGGCCAGGGCCGCGAGCCAGGCGAGGACCGCGGTGAGCACGTCCGCAGGATGGCCGACGCGGCGGCGGCGCAGCCGGTGCCTCGCCGGGAACAGGTGCAGGGCGCGGGGGTGGCGCTCCGGTGGTCGGGGAGGTCAGGCCCCGCGACGGCGCCGTCGTCCGCTGAGCGGACCGGGCGTCCCCGGCACCGGGCGGGCGGTCCGGTGCCGGGCGTACCAGGCCAGCCCCACCACGGCGGCGCCCACGCCCATGGCCGCCGCACCGGTGACCATCGGAGCTGCCGGCACGGAGAACCGGGACCGCATGCTCACCGGTCGCTCGAACCTGAGCATCGGCCAGCCGTGCTGCAGTGCGGCCTTGCGCAGGCCGCGATCGGGATTGACCGCCGTGGGGTGACCGACCGCCGTGAGCATGGGCAGGTCGGTGACCGAGTCGCTGTAGGCGTAGCAGTCGGCGAGGTCGTAGCCGCCAACGGCTGCCACCTCGCGCATCGCGGCGGCCTTGTTCTCCGCGTAGGCGTAGAACTCGATCTCGCCGGTGTACCGGCCGTCCTCGACCACCATGCGGGTGGCGACCACGCGGTCGGCGCCCAGCATCTCGCCGATCGGCTCGACCATCTCCGCTCCGCTGCTGGAGACGATGACGATCTCCCGCCCGGCCACCTTGTGCTCCTCGATGAGGTCCGCCGCCTCGGCGTAGACCAGCGGGTCGACGATCTCGTGCAGGGTCTCGCGGACGATCTCCTGCACGGCCGCGGCGTCCCAGCCGGTGACCATGGCGGTCATCTGCGCGCGCAGCCGCTCCATCTGCTGGGCGTCGGCGCCGGCGAGGGAGAACACGAACTGGGCGTACGCGGTCTTGAGGACCGTGCGCCGGTTGATCAGCCCGCCCTGGAAGAACGGGCGGCCGAAGGCCAGGGTGCTGGACTTGGCGATGATCGTCTTGTCCAGATCGAAGAACGCCGCTCCGCGGGTCACGAGGCATGAGGCTAGTAGGCCCTCGCGGGGGTGACAGGCCGCGCGCGCCGTCCACACCCGAAGGAGTCATCCACAGTTCGGCCGCGGATCTGGCACAGTTCGCCCACGCTCCGGTGGGCTCGCTGCCGTGCCTGCCGCTCCGATGACATCCGCCCCGCCGCCCCGGCCGCTGGTGGTCAGCCGTGACGAGCACCTGCTCGACGACCTGCTGCGCGTGCTGGCCGCCGCCGGCACCGAGCCCGAGATCGCCGTCGGTGGGGCACCGCTGCGCAGGGCCTACCGGACCGCGCCGCTGGTCGTGCTGGGTGCCGACGTGGTGGGCGCGGCGGTGGTGCGGGCTCTGGGGCGTCGACCCGGTGTCGTGGTCGCCGCCCGCTCGGAACTGCCCGCGGAGGAGTGGGCCGCGGCGGTCGAGGTGGGCGCTGAACGGGTGGCGTTGCTGCCCGCCGACGAGGGCTGGTTGCTGTCCCGGGCGGTCGCCGCGGTCCGCGCCCCGGTGACGCGCGGGTGGTTGCTGGCCGTCGGCGGCGGGTGCGGGGGAGCCGGCGCCAGCACCGTGGCCGCCGCACTCGCCGTGGCCGCCGCACCGGGAGCCGTCCTGGTCGACACCGACGGGTGGGGTGCCGGGCTGGACCTGCTGCTCGGTGCCGAACGGGCCGAGGGGCTGCGGTGGCCCGAGCTGACCGGGCTCCGGGGACGGGTGTCCGGCGACGCGCTGCGTGCCAGCCTGCCCGAGGTGGCCGGCGTGCACGTCCTCGCCGCGGCGCGCTCCGCGCACCCCGGGCTGCCGGAGGAGGCGGTCCAGGCGGTGGTGGAGGCGGCCCGGACCGACGGCGCGCCGGTCGTGGTGGACCTGCCCCGCCCGGGTCCGGACGGGTTCTGCGCCACGACGCACGCCGTGCTCGCCGAGGCCGACCTCGCGCTGCTGGTGGTGCCGGCGCGGCTGCGCGCGGCCGGTGCGGCGCGGCTGCTCGTGTCCGGGGCCGGCTCGCCGTGGGCGGGGGCGCAGCTGGTCGTGCGTCCGGTCCCCGGCGGCCTGTCCACCGACGAGGTCGCCGACGTCGTCGGACGGCCCGTGCTCGCCGAGCTGCCGCACGACCGCAGCGTGGTGCCCCGGGGTGAGCGCGGTGAGGTGCCGGCCGTCGCGCCCCGCACGCCGCTGGGGGGCGTCGCGCGGCGTGCGCTGGCCGAGGTGCGCAGGGCGGCCGCCGGGTGAGCGCCGGCCTGCTCGACCGCGTCCGCGCCCGGCTGGCGCTCGAGCCCGGCATGCCGACGCAGGCCGACGTCGCGGCGGTCGTCCGCCAGGAGAGCGGCGGGCTGCTCGGGGACGACGACGTGCTGCGGGCCGTGCGCGACGCGGTCGACGAGCTGGCCGGGGCCGGTCCGCTCGAGGCGCTGCTCCGGCTGCCCGACGTGACCGACGTGCTCGTCGCCGCCCCGGACCGGGTGTGGATCGACCGGGGGGCGGGGCTGGAGCTCACCGGCGTCCGCTTCTCCGACGACGCCGCCGTGCGCCGGCTCGCCGTGCGCCTGGCCGCCGCGGCCGGACGCCGGCTGGACGACGCCGCGCCCTGGGTGGACGTCGGGCTGCCCGACGGCACCCGTTTGCACGCGGTGCTCGCGCCGGTGGCACGCAGCACCTGCCTGTCGCTGCGGGTGCTGCGGCGCTGCTCCCGGAGCCTCGCCGACCTGGAGGCGCTCGGCGCGCTGCCGGGGGGCAGCCTCGGGCTCCTGCGGGCGCTGGTGGAGCGGCGACTGGCGTTCCTCGTGACCGGAGGGACGGGGTCCGGGAAGACGACGGTGCTCTCCGCGCTGCTGGGCGAGGTCGGGCCGGCCGAGCGGGTGCTCACCTGCGAGGACGCCGCCGAGCTCGCGCCCGCGCATCCGCACGTCGTCGCCCTGCTCACCCGGCCGCCGAACGTCGAGGGCGTCGGTGAGGTCACCCTGCGCGATCTCGTGCGGCAGGCGCTCCGCATGCGGCCCGACCGGCTGGTCGTGGGGGAGGTGCGCGGCGCCGAGGTGGGGGACCTGCTGGCCGCACTGAACACCGGCCACGAGGGTGGCTGCGGCACCCTGCACGCCAACCGGCCGGCCGAGGTGCCGGCCCGGCTGGAGGCCCTGGGCGTGGCCGCGGGACTCGACCGCGCCGCGGTGCACAGCCTGGCGGCCGCGGCCCTGCACGTCGTCGTGCACCTGCGCCGCACGCCCGCGGGCCGGCGGGTCGACGAGATCGGTGTGGTGCGGCGTGCGGGCGACCTCGTGGTCGTGGAGCCGGGCTGGCGGGCCGACGGCGGGGCGTGCCCCGCCGCCGACCTCCTGCGCGCGTTGCTGGACGGAACGGCCCGCCGGTGACCGGGATGCTGCTCGCCGCGACTGCCGCGCTCCTCCTCTGGCCGGACCGGCGGGCCACCGGACGTCTGCCGGGCCGGGACACAGGTCGTCCACCGTCCGGCGGCACGACCGCCGCCGGACCGCCGACGGCCCTGGTCGCCGTCCTGGCCGCGGGGGCGGGCGCGGCCGTGAGCACTCCCCTGGTGGCGGCCCTGGCCGCGGTGGCGGCGGTGGCGGGTGCACGGGCGTGGGCGGGTCGGCGGGCCGCCGCCCGGAACGACGCCGGGCTCCGGGGGCTGGCGGACGGCCTGGGAGCCCTGGCGGCCGAGCTGCGCAGCGGCCGCTCCCTGGCGGTGGCCGCGGCCGCCGCCGGTTCCGCCTGCGGGGACGCCCAGGCCGGCCGCCTGCTGGCCCGTGCGGTGCAGGCCCCCGAGGTGCCCGTCCGCGAGTCACCCGGCGACCTGGCGGACGCCGTCGGCAGGATCGCCGCCGCCACCCGGCTCAGCATGCGGACGGGATGCTCGTTGGCGGCGGTAGCCATTGCGGTGGAGGACGACCTGCGCGCCCGCGCCCGGCACCGGGCGGAGCTGCGGGCGGCGACGGCCGGCCCACGGGCGAGCGCCGCCGTCCTCGCCGGCCTCCCGCTGCTCGGGCTGCTCATGGGCAGCGGGGTGGGCGCCGATCCGTGGCGGGTCCTGACGACGACCGGAGTGGGGCAGGTGCTGCTCGTCGGCGGGGTGGCGCTCGAGGCGGTCGGCCTGGCCTGGTCGCACCGGCTCGTCCAGCGGGCTCTGCGGTGAGCCGCCCCGGCTCCCGGTCATGACGCCGGACCCGATCTGGGCGGCCCTGCTGGTCCTCGCGGGCGCGGTGGCGCTGTGGCCCGGCGTCGGCGGAGCGGGTGCCGCCCGCTGGGAGGCGCTGCGGTCGGCGTCCCGACCGGCGGGCGCGGGCGACCCGCCCCCGGCCCCGCACGGGGACGCCGGACGCGAACGGCTCCGTCGCTGGGTCCTGGCGGCTGCGCTGGGCTCAGCCGGGACGCTGCTCGTCGGCGGAACCGTCGGCATGGCGGCCGGCGGCGCGCTCGGCGTCGCCGTCGAGCGCGTGATGCGCGCCCGCGCGCCCGACGACGCCGGTACCGACCGGGCGGCGATGGTCCGCGACCTGCCCGCGGCATGCGACCTGCTGGGGGTCTGCCTGGTCGCCGGGCTGCCCGTCGAGGGGGCGCTCGAGGCGGTCGGCGGTGCCGTCGGCGGTCCGCTGGGAGCCCAGCTGCGCTCGGTCGCCGCCCTGTCGCGGCTGGGTGCCGATCCGCGGCGTGCCTGGGCGGACGTCCCGCCGGAACTGTCCGCGCTGGGGCGGGTGGTCGTGCGGGCGGGGGAGTCCGGGGCCATGGTCGCCGGCGCGCTGCGCACGCTGGCCGCCGAGAGCCGGGCGACCGCACGCACCGAGACCCAGGTGGCCGTGCAACGGGCGGGTGTGTGGGTGCTCGCCCCGCTGGGGGCCTGCTTCCTGCCGGCGTTCGTCTGCCTCGGTGTGGCGCCTCTGGTGATCGGCATCGCGGGCGACGTCTTCGGCTGACGGCGCCGGAACCGGCTGACGGGGTCGCCGTCCACAGCGGTTCGTGCCCTCCACAGATGGCGGCCGGCCATGGGCCGGCCGGCCTGCGGGCCCGAGGCTCGGTGCGCGGCCCGACCCGCGGGCCCCCGACGCCAGGAGACGACCATGTCCAGCACCCCCGCATCCGCACTCGACCCCGCCGGCGATCAGCCGGCGGCCCCGTCGACCGGCACCCCCGTGCGCCGGGGCCGGGCCCGCGACGCCCTCTCCCGGCGGCTCGCCGTGCTGCAGGAGGAGCCGGAGGCGGGCATGAGCACCGCGGAGTACGCCGTCGGCACCGTGGCCGCGTGCGCCTTCGCGGCCGTCCTGTACCGGGTCGTGACCGGGGACTCCGTCGTCGACGGCCTGACCGATCTGGTCGACCGCGCGCTGGCCACGCTGGCCTGACGTGCGGGGTCCGGGGGACGTCCGGCGGGTTCACCGCAGGGGCGCCGACCGGGAGTCCGGGATGGTCACGGCCGAGACGGCGGTCGTCCTGCCCGTGCTGGTGCTCGTGCTGCTGTGCGCGGTCGCGGCGGTGAGCGTGGTCGGAGCCCAACTGCGCTGCGTCGACGCCGCCCGCGAGGGCGCCCGCGCCGCCGCGCGCGGGGAGTCCCCCGCGGTGGTGGCCGAGCTGGCCGGCCGGGTGGCGCCCGAGGGGGCGGTCACGAGCCTGCGCACGGCGGAGGACCGCGTCCGGGTCACGGTCGACGTCGAGGTGTCACCGCTGGGCCCGGTCCCACTGCGCACCCGGGTGTCGGCGGAGGCCGTGGCCGCGATCGAGCCGGGCGGCGTTCCGTGACGACCGGGCGCGAGCGCGGCTCGGCCACCGTATGGGTGCTCGCGCTCGGGGGTGTCCTCGCGCTGGTGGGTCTTGCTGCGGTGCTGGTGGGCGCGGCCGCGGTCGCCCGGCACCGGGCCGGGAGTGCGGCCGACCTCACCGCGCTGGCCGCCGCGGGCCGAGCGGTGCTCGCCGATCCCGGGGCGTGCGCCGTCGCCGGGGAGGTCGCCGCCGCGAACCGGGCTCGGCTGGACGCGTGCACGGTCGAGCCGGGCGGCGTCGCCGACGTGACGGTCAGCGTGCGGGTGCGGCTCGGCCCGGTCGGCGCCCGGACGGTGACCGCACGGGCCCGGGCCGGTCCCGTGCCGGCGGCTGCGGCCGCCACGACCTCGGACGTCGCCACCTCGCACGACGCCGCCTCAGAAGACCAGGTCGGGCTCCGGGTCGGCGGGGTGGGGCGCCTGGGCCTCGTCGTCGGCGACCAGCTCGCCGGCGACGGCCAGCTCGTCGAGCACCACGTCCAGCACGCGCACCGCCCCGGCCTTGTCCAGCGGGTCGTTGCCGTTGCCGCACTTGGGCGACTGGACGCACGAGGGGCACCCGCTGTCGCACTCGCAGCTGGCGACGGTGGCCCGGGTCGCCTGCAGCCACTCGCGCAGGACGTCGAAGCCGCGCTCCGCGAAGCCGGCACCGCCGGGATGCCCGTCGTAGACGAAGATCGCCGCGGTCCCGGTGTCGGGGTGCAGTGCGGTCGACAGCCCGCCGAGATCCCAGCGGTCGCAGGTGGCCAGCAGCGGCAGGATGCCGATCGCGGCGTGCTCCGCCGCATGCAGCGAGCCGGGCAGCTCGGTCTCGTCGAGCTCTGCTCGTTCCACAGCCCGGTCGCTGAGGGTCAGCCAGACCGCGCGGGTGCGCAGTTGGCGAGCCGGCAGGTCGAGCGGGAACTCGGCGAGCACCTCGCCGGTGCCCAGCCGGCGGCGCTGGTAGGCCACCACCTGGTTGGTCACGTCGACCACGCCGGTGTGGGCGGTGACCGTGCCCAGCCGGTGGCTCCGGCCGGGGGACACGATCGAGAGGTCGGTGATGTCGCGCGCGACCGTGGTCCACTCCGGGCTCTCCGGGTGCACCGCGGCGCAGGCGTCGTCCACGTCGAACTCGTCGACGACGAAGGTCTCGCCCCGGTGCACGTACAGCGCACCCTCGTGCACCGTGGCATGGGCGGCACCGCCGTCGACGGTGCCCAGCAGGCGGCCCGTCGCGCCCTCGATGATCGCCACCGGCTCCGCCCCGCTGCCCCGGATGTCGACGTCGGGACGTCCGCGCCCGGCCCAGTACCACCCCGCGGGCCGCCGGCGCAGCTGCCCGTCGGCGACGAGCTGCTCGAGAGCCGCCTCCGCGACCGCCCCGCCGAAGTCCGGCAGGTCCGCAGGTACCAGCGGCAGTTCCGCGGCGGCGCAGCACAGCTGCGGGCCCAGCACGTAGGGGTTGGCCGGATCGGTGACGGTGGCCTCGATCGCCCGGCCGAACACCGCTGCCGGATGGTGGGCGAGGTAGTGGTCCAGCGGGTCGTCCCGGGCCACGAACACCACGAGCGACTCCCGCTGCGCCCGGCCCGCGCGCCCCGCCTGCTGCCACAGCGACGCCAGCGTCCCCGGGTAGCCGGCGAGCACGACCGCGTCCAGGCCGGCGATGTCGATGCCGAGCTCCAGGGCGTTCGTGGTCGCGACCCCGAGCAGGTCGCCGGACGACAGCGCCCGCTCCAGCTCCCGCCGCTCCTCGGGCAGGTAACCGCCGCGGTAGGAGTCGACCCGCCGCACGAGATCCTCCCGGCCGCGGTCGCGCAGCAGTCGGCGGGCCTGGTCGGCGACGGACTCCGCGCTGCGCCGGGAGCGCACGAACGCCAGCGTGCGGGCGCCCCGCTCCACCAGGTCGGCCAGCAGCCCCGCCGCGTCGGAGGCGGCGGACCGGCGCAGCGGAGCGCCGTGCTCACCGGTGTGCTCGGTCAGCGGCGGCTCCCACAGTGCGAAGGTCGCTCCCGGGCGGGGGGAGCCGTCCTCGGTCACCGCGACCACCGGCTCGCCGACGAGGCGCCCGGCGGCCCCGGCGGGGTCGGCGACGGTCGCGGAGGCCAGCACGAACACCGGCTCCGCGCCGTACCGCCGGCAGATCCGGCGGAGCCTGCGCAGCACGTGGCCGACGTGGGAGCCGAAGACGCCGCGGTAGGCGTGGCACTCGTCGATGACGACGTAGGCGACGCGGCGCAGGGTGCTCGACCACTTCTGGTGGGCCGGCAGGATCCCGCGGTGCAGCATGTCCGGGTTGGTCACGATCCACCGCGAGTGCCGCCGCACCCAGTCGCGCTCCTCGCCCGGGGTGTCGCCGTCGTAGGCCGCCGGACGCACGGAGGGGTCGGCCAGGGCCGCCACCGCGGCCAGCTGGTCGCGGGCCAGCGCCTTCGTCGGGGCCAGGTAGAGCACGCAGGCCCGGGGGTCCTCGGCGAGCCGGCTCAGGGCGGGGAGCTGGTAGGCCAGCGACTTGCCCGACGCCGTCCCCGTCGCGACGACGACGTGCCGGCCGTCGTGGGCGAGCTGCGCGGCCTCCACCTGGTGCGCATACGGGGCCGCCACGCCGCGCTCCTGCAGGCGCTCGCGCAGTGGCTCGCTGACCCACGCCGGCCACGGCAGGGTCCGGCGTTCGCGCACGGGCACGGAGTGCACGTGGGTGACCGGACGGTCCTCCTCCGCGGTGCCGGCGAGCAGGGCGTCCAGCAGCTCGGCGCCGGGCGGCGGACCGTCCGGACCGCCGTGCGGCGGCGCTCCGTCGGTCGCGGCGGGCGCCCCCGACCGGGCCGGGTGGAGCGTGGTCACCGGTCCTCCTCGCTGGGCTGGCCCGTCTGGTGGCCGACTGCTGCGTCACCGGGGCGGCGCGCTGCCGCTCCGGACCTCCACTGTCACACCTGTCGGCAACCCCGGCCGCGCACCTCCCGCAGCCCCGGCCGCGCACCTCCCGCAACCCCGACCGGGCACCTCCCGGCACCTCAGGCCGGGCACCTCCCGGCACCTCGGGCCGGGCACCTCCCGGCACCTCGGGCCGGGCACCTCCCGGCACCCCCGCCCGGTCGGTCATCCGGCCTGGTGGGTCCACGGAAGAACGCAGCGTTCGAGGGGGATGCACATCCTGTGATCTCCCTTACACTTCGCACCCGTTACGGTGCGCCACCGTCCGCACCGCATCAGCACCTCCGCCGCACCGGGGAGCACCGGCGCTCCCCGGCGGCAGCCGACGCTGGGAGGAACGCATGCCCGACAGTTCGCTGTCCGGGGGGGATACGGCGCTGGTCGTCGTCATCCTCGCCATCTCGCTCGCCGCCCTGGCCTTCGCCGCCTATCTGGTCAAGGCCGTCATGGCCGCCGACCAGGGCACGGTGAAGATGCGCGAGATCGCGCTGGCGGTCCAGGAAGGTGCGGCCGCCTTCCTGCGCAGGCAGTTCCGGACGCTGGGCATCTTCGCCGTCATCGTCTTCCTGCTCCTGCTGGTCCTGCCGGTCGCCGACGGCGGCTGGGAGACCCGTATCGGCCGCGCGATCTTCTTCCTCGTCGGCGCGCTGTTCTCGGCATCGGTCGGCTTCATCGGCATGACCCTGGCCACCCGCGCGAACGTCCGAGTCGCCGCGGCCGCCAACGCCGGCGGCTATCTCCCCTCCTTCCGCACCGCGTACCGCACCGGTGGCGTCGTCGGGATGATCACCATCGGGCTCGGCCTCTTCGGTGCCGCGCTGGTGCTGCTGCTCTTCGACGAGACCGCACCGATCGTGCTGGAGGGCTTCGGGTTCGGCGGGGCGCTGCTGGCCATGTTCATGCGCGTCGGTGGCGGCATCTTCACCAAGGCGGCCGACGTCGGCGCC
>NZ_JAVREI010000014.1:0-121841 GCF_031845325.1 Blastococcus goldschmidtiae
AGCGCACCGCCGCCCTGGACAGCTGGCTGGAGCACTACAACACTGCCCGCAGCCACTCCGCCCTCGGAGGCCGCCCACCGGTCAGCCGCCTCGCCGCGTGAACAACCTCTCCGGTCGCGACACCTAGACCGCGGCGTTCCTGCCGGATATCGCGTCGCCCCGGCCGCACCGGGTGCGACGGCCGGAAACCGCCAGGATCCTGTCGGTGCTCCTGCCTAGGGTGCGGCCGTGAGCTCTCCGGCAGCCGCCCCCGCGGGGCGCACCGTCCTGGCCGTCGTCGTCACGGTGCTCGCCTGGGCGTCGGCGTTCGTGGCCATCCGGGGAGTGGGGGAGGACCTCTCACCCGGTGCCCTGGCGCTGGGCCGCCTGCTGGTCGGCACCACGGTGCTGGCGGCGCTCCTCGCCGGCCGCGGCTGGATCGCCCCCGACCGTCGCGAGTGGGCGCTGCTCGCGGTGTGCGGCGTCGGCTGGTTCGGCGTCTACAACGTCGCGCTGAACGCCGCCGAGCAGCACCTGGACGCCGGCACCACCGCGATGCTGGTCAACATCGGCCCGATCCTCATCGCCGTCCTCGCCGGCTGGCTGCTCGGCGAGGGCTTCCCGCGCTGGCTCGTCGTGGGCGTGGCCGTGGCCTTCGCCGGGGTGCTGCTCATCGGCTCGGCCACCCGCGGCCCCGAGCTCGACCTGGCGGGGGTGCTGCTGAGCGTCGTCGCCGCCGTCACCTACGCCATCGGGGTGGTCGCCCAGAAGCCGCTGCTGGGCCGGCTGCCCGGACTCCAGGTCACCTTCACCGCCTGCGCCATCGGCGCGCTGTGCTGCCTGCCGTGGGCCGGTGCGCTCGTCGCGGACCTCCGGACCGCGCCGGCGGGGTCCGTGGCCGGCATGGTCTACCTCGGGGTGGTGCCGACGGCGCTGGCCTTCAGCACCTGGGCCTACGCGCTGCGCAGGATGGACGCCGGCCGGCTGGGGGTCACCACCTACCTGGTGCCGCCGCTGGTGATCCTGCTGGGCTGGTTGCTCCTGGACGAGGTCCCGCCGGCCCTGGCCGTCGTCGGAGGCGCGGTGTGCCTGGTGGGTGTGGCGCTGTCCCGGCGGGGTGGACGGCGGCGCGCGGCGGCCCCGGAACCCGAGCGGCTGGTCGCGGGCTGATCCTCCGCGGCGCGTCCCGCTGCGACGGCGGCGTGCGGTGCCGGTCGAGGATGGGGTAGGCAGGGGGGCAGGCACGCGACCCGGGAGGTACGCCGTGGAACAGCAGGAGTGGGCGCAGGTGGTGGGCGCCGCCACGCGGGCGCCCTCGATCCACAACACGCAGCCGTGGCGGTTCACCGCCACCACCGACCAGCTCGACGTCTTCCTCGACCCGGCACGTGCGCTGCCGGTGCTCGACCCGACCGGCCGGCAGCAGGTGATCAGCTGCGGCATCGCGGTCGAGTTCGCCGTCGTGGCGTTCGCGGCCGCGGGCTGGCTCAGCGAGGTGGAGCTGCTGCCCGACGACGACGGCGACCACCTGGGCACCCTGCGGCTCATCGGCCGGATCGAAGCCACCGAGGAGGACCGGGCGCTCGCCTCCGCCATCGAGCAGCGGCACACGGTGCGCGACCCTTTCCAGCCCCGGGACGTGCCCTCGGCACTCCTGGACCGGCTGCAGGCGGAGGCCGGCGCTTTCGGCGTCTGGTTCAAGCCGGTGACCCGCTCGGAGGAGGAGGTGGCCACGGTCTTCCTCGTCGACCGCGCCGAGGAGATGGAGCAGCAGGACCCTGCCTACCTCGCAGAGCTGCAGAGCTGGCTGCGCACCGACCCGGCCGCCGTCGACGGCGTGCCGGTCGAGGCGGTGCCCAGCGCGGACCCCCACCAGCGGCCGTCCAACTGGACGATCCGCGACTTCGTCGTCGGCACCCGCGAGCACGGCGGAACCGGCCGCACCGCCGACCCCGACGCACCGCCGCCGGACGTCGAACGGCCCACCGTCGTGCTCGTGGGTTCCGACGGCGACGACCGGTACGCCTGGCTGCAGGCCGGCCGGGCGCTGGGCCGGATGCTGTTGCTGGCCACGTCGGCGGGTGTGGCGGCGTCGCCGCTGACCCAGGCGCTCGACTGGCCGGCGACGCGGACCCGGTTGCGGTCCCGGCTCTCGCTGGTGGGGCACCCGCAGATGCTGCTGCGGATGGGTTACCCGCAGGAGGGGGCCGTCATCGCGAGCAGCGGCCGGCGCCCGGTGGCCGAGGTGCTGGCGCCGGCGCCGGCCGGCTGAGCACCCCGCACCCTCACTGGTCCGAGCGGCGCGCCGGCGCCCACGGGTCCTCGGCGTCGAAGCCGTCCCCCGGGGTGTCGGCCGGGACGCTCCGGCCCTCGGCGCGCCGGGCGGCTGCGTCCAGCGCCTCGTCCCGCCGGCGGGCGCTCTCGGCCGCGGCGGCGCGGGCCTGGGCCCGCTCCTCGCGGCGGGCCGGGCTCGCGCTGCCCTCGGCCGCTCCCGCCCGCCACAGCGCGATGCCGGCCGCGGCCAGTCCGATCGGCAGCACGTAGGCCGCCGCCCGCTCGGTCGCGCCCCGGGCGAGCACGTCGACCTCGGCGATGAAGAAGATCGTCGCGGCCGCGCCGACCAACCCCAGCAGGACCAGCAGCGTCCCGAGCAGCTCCGAGCGGGGACGCAGGGCGTACGCCAGGGCGATGAGCCCCACGGCGCTGCCCACCAGGTACAGGACCGCGCCGGTGCCGTGCCAGACGTCGGACCGGTCCGCGGGGAAAACGCCGACCAGCAGGGCGCCGAGCGCGGCGATGCCGACCAGGTAGGCGGCCGCCCGGCCGGCGGCGCTGCTCAGTGCGGGGAGGAGCAGGACTGCGCCCCCGACGATGAGTGCGGCCTGCACCACGAAGGAGGCGTTCATCGTCTGGTGGCCCGGCCAGCTCGTCTCACCGAGTTCGCTGATGACGTCCTCGACGCGGGAGTGCCCCTGTCCCCGCAGCTGCACCACTGTCTCCACGACGAAGAACTGCAACGTCAGCACCCAGGCGAGCGCGCCCCAGCGGAGCCGGTCGAGAGTCACGGGACCCATGGTCCCAGCCCGGGCAGGCCGGCTCGCGCCTGCACCGACGCCAGCTGGGCGGTGGACAGCCACGACGGGTTGCTGCCGGCCGGCATCCGCAGCACCTCAGCGGTCCGGAATCCGGGATCGGCCAGGAGCTCGCCGCGCTCGACCGGGTCGGGCAGGTGGGTCAGCCGCACCGGGAGCACGGGGCCGTCGTCGTCCCCGTTCCTCTGGCGCACCGGCCCGGTGACGGTGCCGACGGCGTGCACGCCCGGGCTCGCCCGTCCGCTGACCCACAGGACGACCGGCTGGCCGGGGGACACCAGCTCCAGCCGGTAGGAGCGCCGGACGCAGCGGGTCAGCTCCCGCTCCTCGCCCGGCGCCCAGCCCGGCACGATCTCCGCCGGGGGCCGGGTGCTCTTGAGCAGCCAGGCCGCGACGTCGGAGCCGTGCAGCCGGGCCACCGGTCGCCGACCGGGTCAGTCGGTGGCGGGGTGCCGCACGGCGCCGGCCGGGTCCGCGTCGTCGGAGTCGACGGCCTGCCGTTCCAGCTCGGTGCGGTGCTCGAGCACCTCGTCGCTGGGGTGCGGGTCCTTCGCGTGCTGGGTGCGGTCCCGCGTCACGTTCTCCTCGGGGAGGAGGACGTCGTCGAGGGTGGGCTCGTCCTGAGGGCTGGTCATGGCGGGAACTCCGTCCGGAGGGATCAACGTGTCACCGGAGCCATAGCCCGGTCGACCGGGGTCCTAACCACGGCGGCCGGCTCACCGCGGTTCGAGCCGGGCCGCCGGGAGCCAGGTCTCGATCAGCGAGGGCCCGTCCGGGCCGGTGACCGCGTAGGTGACCCGGCCCTGCCAGCTGCCGTGCCGCTGCCGCCACTCGACCAGCAGCCCCGGCCAGGTGCCGGGCGCGTCCGGGGGGTCGTGCACCCAGCAGTGCCGGCCCTCGCCGCCACGGCCCGCCGCAGCGTTGCCCGTGGCGGGCGTCCGGTCGGGGAGGTCGAGGTCCGGCGGCGGTGCGTCGGCGGCCGGCGGGGAGGCTCGGCCGGACAGCGCGGCCCGCTCGGCCAGCGATCTGCCCGAACCGCCTCGCTGCATGCCTCCGGCCACCCGGCCAGCATGGCATGGGTCGAACGTGTGTTCGACCGCGGCATGCGAGTGAGCAGGAGATGAACAGTCGAGGACGCCGGAACTGTGGCGCAGGACACCGGATCTCGGCTGGCCGCCCGAGGGCCGGCGCCCTATGCGGAACCCGTCCGCCCGGTGGCGTCACCACGTTCCGTGTGCGGTCCGATGCATGTCGCCGGTCCGAGGGCGAACACCGACATGCCCCCGGGAGGACGGCGTGACCGTTTCGTCATCTGGCCGTCGGAATCGCTCCCTAGCGTCCGCCGCCGTCACTCAGTGACGCCGCTACCCAGCCCCTCGGAAGGACCAACGCGTGCCCGAAATCCTCGGCACCGCACGGCGATCAGGCACCGCACGTGCCCTCGGACGTCGCGCGGCCATCGGCACCGCCGCTGTCTCCATGGCAGTCGTCGGCATGCCCGCGCTCGCCTCTGCGGCGCCCCCGACCGCCCCCTTCATCTCCGAGTTCCACTACGACGACGCAGGCGGTGACGCGGGAGAGTTCGTCGAGGTCCAGCTGCCTCCGGGCACGAGCTCGGCAGGCCTGACGGTCGAGCTCTACAACGGCGGTGGCAACCCGACCGGTGCCCTCTACGACACGCTCACGCTGCCGGCCGTGACGGCTCCCGCGGACGCGCCGGCCGTGGTCGCCGTCGACGCGGTGGGGCTCCAGAACGGTGGGCCCGACGGGCTGGCCCTGGTCGCCGCCGATGGGACCGTCGTGGAGTTCCTCTCCTACGAGGGCACCTACGTGGCATCGGACGGCGCCGCGGCCGGCATGACCAGCGAGGACGTCGGCGTCGCCGAGGATCCCGCGCCGGTGGAGGGTTCGTCGCTGTCCCGGATCTACGACGTCACGACGGAGACGTTGACCTGGACCGGTCCCGCGCCCAGCACGCGGGGCGCGGTCAACCCCACCACCGGCGGCGAGACCCCCGGTGACGGCGGCCAGACCCCCGGCGACGGCGGCGAAACCCCTGGTGACGGTGGCGAGACGCCCGGTGGCGGCGGCGAGACTCCCGGCGACGTCTGCACGACCGACCCGACCCACACCATCGGCGCGGTGCAGGGCAGCGGCGACACGACCCCGCTCGCAGGCCAGTCGGTCAGCGTGCGCGGCGTCGTCGTCGGCGACCTGCCGGGGATGTCCGGCTTCTTCGTCCAGGACGGCGGCGACGGCGACTCCGCCACGTCCGACGGGATCTTCGTCTTCAGCCCCGCCGCGGTCGACCTCGGCGACACCGTGACGGTGAGCGGCCCGGCGGCCGAGTACTTCGACCAGACGCAGATCGGCTCGGGCAACACCGTCACCGTCTGCGCCGAGGGCACCGTGGCCGACCTCCCCGCCGCCACTCCACTGGACCTCCCGGCCGACGACGTCGACCGGGAGCGCATCGAGGGCATGCTGGTCGACCCGGTCCAGGACCTGACCGTCAGCGAGGTCTACGACCTCGACGCCTACGGCGACCTGACCCTCTCCGAGGGCGGCGTGCTGGTGCAGCCGACCGAGCTCGCCCGCCCCGGCGCCGCCGCTGCCGCCATCGCGGCCGACAACGAGTTGCGCCGGATCGTCCTCGACGACGCGGTCAGCGGTGCGGTCAGGGACGTTCCCTACCTGACCCAGGAGACCCCGGTCCGGGTCGGCGACGTGCTGGAGTTCACCGAGCCGCTGGTCTTGGGCTACGGCTTCGACCGGTGGCGGCTCTTCCCGGCCGACGGCACGGCAGACGGGGTGTTCGCTCCCCAGAACACCCGGCCGGCCTCCCAGGAGCCGGTGGGCGGCGACATCCAGGTCGGCGCCTTCAACGTGCTGAACTACTTCCTCACCTTCGGCGACAGCTCCACCGCCCGTGGCGCCGAGAACGCCGCGGAGTTCCAGGAGCAGGCCGCGAAGATCGTCACGGCGATCGACGAGATGGACGCCGACGTGCTGGCGCTCATGGAGATCGAGGACACCGACTCCACCGGCTACGCCCCGGGGAACGCCGACGCGGCGCTCGCCGAGCTGGTCGGCCGGCTGAACACCGCCGCCGGCGACGCGGACAAGTGGGCGTTCGTGCCCATGCCGCAGGAGCTGTACGGCGTCGACCGCGACGTCATCCGCAACGCCATCATCTACCAGCCCGCCGCCGTCATCCCGGTCGGCGACTCCGTGGGCCTGGTCGACGAGGCGAACTTCGACAACGCCCGTGAGCCCATCGCGCAGACCTTCGAGGCCGACGGCGACGAGTTCACCGTCATCGCCAACCACCTGAAGTCCAAGGGCGGCGGCCGCGACGCCAGCGGCGACAACGTCGACAGCGGGCAGGGTGCGTACAACGGCGACCGCACGCGTCAGGCGCAGTCGCTGGCCGCCTTCGTCGAGTCGCTGCAGGCCGGCACCGAGGACGACGACGTGATGGTCCTCGGCGACCTGAACGCCTACTCGGAGGAGGACCCGATCCTGGCTCTCGAGGCGGCCGGCCTGACCGACCTGGGCACGGAGCTCGACCCGGGCCGGTACAGCTACGTGTTCGACGACCTGTCCGGTTCGCTGGATCACGCGATGTCGACCGACAGCCTGACGGCGAAGGTGACCGACCTCGTCCACTGGAACATCAACTCGGTGGAGTCCATCGCCTACCAGTACGACCGTGACCCGGCCCTGTACGCCGAGCACGAGTACCGGTCCAGCGACCACGACCCGCTCCTCGTCGGCCTCGACCTGGGCGAGCTCCCCGGCGACGGCGAGGTGCCCGGCGACGGCGAGGTGCCCGGCGACGGCCCGATCGTGGACGACGGCACCACCGAGATCCAGCTGCTCGGGTTCAACGACTTCCACGGCCGTCTGGCCCAGGCCGTCGCGCTCGCGGGCACCATCGAGGAGCAGCGGGAGCGCGACGACGTCGACGCCACCGTGCTGGTCTCGGCCGGTGACAACATCGGCGCCTCGCCGTTCGTCAGCTCCGTCCAGCAGGACGAGCCGACGCTCGAGGTGCTCGACGAGATGGGCCTCGGCGTCTCCACGGTCGGCAACCACGAGTTCGACCGCGGCTTCGAGGACCTGGTCGAGCGGATCGGCGTGGACGGGGGGAGCGGCCTGGCCGACTTCCCCTACCTGGGCGCCAACGTCTACCTCGACAACGGCGAGCCGGCCCTGCCGGAGTACGCCCTCACGGACGCTGCCGGTGTCTCGGTCGCCTTCATCGGCGTGGTCACCGAGGAGACCAGCTCCCTGGTCTCCCCGGCGGGCATCGAGGGCCTCACCTTCGGCGACCCGGTCGCGGCCACCAACCGGGTGGTCGGCGAGCTGACCGACGGCGCGGGCGACGAGGCCGACGTGATCGTCCTGCTCGCCCACGAGGGGCCTCCCGGCGACGACCTGGAGGAGCAGCGGGCCGCGGACACCGCGTTCGCGGAGATCCTCAGCGACGTGGACGCCGACGTGGACGCCATCTTCAGCGGCCACACCCACCAGACCTTCGCGTGGGAGGCGTCCGTGGGCGACAGCGGACAGACCCGGCCGGTCATCCAGAGCGGCTCCTACGGTGAGCTGCTCGGCCGCATCTCGCTGACCTTCGACGAGGTCACCGACGAGGTGATCGAGTTCGAGGTCGAGAACCTGGAGCTCACCGAGCGGTCGGAGGAGGACCTCGTCGCCGCCTACCCGCGGGTCGCCGAGGTCGCCGAGACCGTCGCCGAGGCGGAGGCCTTCGCCGACGAGGTGGGCAGCGAGGTCATCGGCTCGCTGGTCGCCGACATCACGCGGGCCTTCACCGCCGACGGCACCGAGGACCGCGGTTCCTACTCGGCGATCGGCGGGCTGGTGGCCGACTCCTACGTCTACGGCACGGAGCTGTCCGCGGGGGAGCCGGCCGACCTCGGTCTGGTCAACCCCGGTGGGCTGCGCTCCGACCTGCTCGTCGGCGAGGAGGGCGCACCGGGGGAGATCACCCTGGCCGAGGCCAACGCGGTGACGCCGTTCGCCAACGACCTGATCGTGGTCAGCCTGACCGGCGAGCAGCTGGTGCGGATCCTCGAGCAGCAGTGGCAGCCGGAGGGCAGCTCGCGTCCGTTCCTCGCCCTGGGGACGTCGGAGGAGCTGACCTGGTCCTACGACCCGGAGCAGCCGGCCGGTGAGCGCATCATCGTCGACAGCATCCGGATCTCCGGTGAGCCGATCGACCTGGGCGCGACCTACCGGGTGGCGACCAACAGCTTCCTGGCCTCCGGTGGCGACAACTTCACCGTGTTCGCCGAGGGCACGTCGGAGGAGACGGGTCTGATCGACTTCGAGGGCTTCCAGGCCTACATCGAGGACAACCCGGGCCTGGACCCGGCGGACTACGTCGGCCGCGTCACCCTGGCCGACGGCGACACGCCGCCCGGCGACGGCGAGCAGCCCGGTGACGGGGAGCAGCCCGGTGACGGGGAGTCGCCCGGCGACGGCGAGCAGCCCGGTGACGGGGAGCAGCCCGGTGACGGCAACGGTGGTGTCGGGCAGCCGGATGACGGTGACGGGGAGCAGCCCGGCGACGGCAACGGCGGCGGCGAGCACCCGGGTGACGGTGACGGGGAGCAGCCCGGCGACGGCAACGGCAACGGGTCCGGCAACGGCAGCGGTTCCGGGAACGGCAACGGTTCCGGGAACGGCTCCGGATCCGGCAAGGTGTCCGGCTCGGGCGGTACCGACGCCATGAAGGGCGGGGGCTCGCTGGCCTACACCGGCGCCGAGGTCTCCGGCCTGGTCGCCCTCGGCCTGGCGCTGACCGCCGCCGGTGGTGCCCTCGCGGTCGCCAACCGGCGTCGCCGGGAGCTCGCGGACTGATCCCGCAGCACCGCTGAACGGCCGGAGGCCGGTCCCCGTCGCGGGGACCGGCCTCCGGTCGTCGTGCGGGGCGGACGAGCCCCGGGGCGTCCGCCAGATCCGCTCAGTCGGCGCGGGGGCCGGCGACGCCGTCGGCCAGGGTGCGCACGACCGAACGGAGCAGCGGGTGCCCGGGCAGGTCCTCGACGAGGACCGGCAGGGGGAGCGACCAGTTGGGCCGGTCGCCGGCCCCGGGCATGTTGGGACGGCGGGGCTCGCCGATCGCGTCGTCCAGCGTGGCCGAGAGCAGCAGGGACGGCGCCTGCGCGAGCAGTCGGTGCGCGTGCTCGACCGCCTCCTCCGCCGCGGCACCCTCCGCCAGCCCGGGCAACTGGGCGAGCAGCGTGGTGCGGCCGCGCTCCAGCTCTTCCTCGGTCCCGGTCCCGTGCTCGCGCTGCTCCGCGATGTCCGCGCCACCCACCAGCCCGGCGACCGTGGGCAGGTCGTGGGTGGTGATCGCCGCCATCGCCTCGGCCGGCCAGGTCGCGGGCTCGTCGTCCTCGAACCACAGCAGCCGGTAGGAGAGCACGCCGTGCTCGGCCATGGCCTCGCGCACGCCGTCCTCCACGGTGCCGAGGTCCTCGCCGACGACGAGGGCCTGCGCCCGGTGGCTCTCCAGCGCGACGATGTCCAGCAGGTCCTCCGCCGGGTAGCGGACGTAGGCGCCGTCGGCGGCGGTGCCGTCGCGCGGTACCCACCACAGCCGGAACAGGCCCATGACGTGGTCGATCCGCAGGCCGCCCGCGCCGGCGATGGTGGCCCGGATCGACTGGATGAACGGCTCGTAGTCGGCGTCCCGTAGCCGCCACGGGATCAGCGGGGGAGAGCCCCAGTCCTGCCCGGCGGAGTTGAACGCGTCCGGGGGAGCGCCGACGCTCACGCCGTCGGCCAGTACGTCCTGCCACGTCCACGCGTCGGCGCCGCCGCCGGCGAAGCCGATGGGCAGGTCCTGGATCACGGTCATGCCGTCGGTGGCGGCCGTGAGCTGCAGCTCGAGGGCCCACTGCAGCCAGGCGTGGAAGGCGACGACCGCGCCGTGCCGCTCCACGTAGGCGTCCAGCGCCTTGCCACCGGACCGCCGGAGCTCCTCGGGCCAGGTGTGCCAGTCGGCCCCGTGCTCCTCGGTGATCGCCGCCCAGGTCGCCCAGTCCTGCAGCGGCCGGCCCTGCTGCTCCCGCCAGCGCCCGAACGCCTCACCGCCCCCGTGGGCGAAGAAGATCCGCATGAGGACCTCGCGCTTGCGGGCCCAGATCGCGTCGCGGTCGATGAGCTCGCCGTCGCCCAGCGCGCGCCCGGCCTCCTCCTCGAGGTCCACGCCGTCGGCCCCGGGCACCTCGGACACGCGCAGGTAGATCGGGTTGAGGAAGCGCCGGGTGGCCGGCAGGTAGGGACTGGCCTCCTGCTCGGCGATCGGGGCGACGGCGTGCAGCGGGTTGATGAGCACGAAGCCGGCGCCCTGGTCGGCGGCCATGCGCCGGATGCTGCGCAGATCCCCGAGGTCGCCGATGCCCCAGCTCTCCCGGCTGCGGGTGGCGTAGAGCTGGACCGCCCAGCCCCAGCTCCGCTCCGCGGGCAGCCAGCAGCGGCCGGGGGAGACGATCAGCCGGCGCCGGCGCCCGTCGGCGGACTGCAGCCAGTGGTAGCCGAGCGGGAAGTCCTCGGGGAGGTGCCCGTCGATCGACCGGAGCTCGCCGTCCTCGCAGATGGCGTCGGCGGCGTCGACCTCCAGGGCGTCGCCGGGCCGGGCCACGATCGGAGCCCTGTCCTCGAGGTCGTCCGGGGGCGTCCCGATGATCTCGCGGAGCTTCTCGATGGTCTCCTGCGCTACCTCGTGCTCCTCGTCGAGCGCGTCCAGCCAGCTCGCATCGATGCCCCACTCGTCGGTGGTCGGTGTCGGTGTCACCGGCCGATCCTCGCCGGGCTCCGCTGCCCCCGCAGGTCGGACGGGCGTCGCGCCGGTCTCCCCGATGGCGAGCGGGGAGCGCGAACAGATTGCCCGAGGCCCCCGGTGCGCCGTCGTCGAGCAGAGCCGGCTTGCCCGCAGCCACCCTGTCCGGCAGCGTGGACCGGGGGCGGTACCCGGGACCGGGTCCTGCGGGGCGGCCACCGACGGGCCACGCCATGCCGGCGGTGCGCCGCTCGACCGGGAAAGAGACGACATGCCGTCACTGCAGCTCGACCTCCCGCTCCATCTCGACCTCGACACCAAGAGGTCGCTTGTCGGAGAGATCGGGGACGTCTACGCCGAGGTGATGGACGTCCGACTCGAGTTCATCACCGTCTCGATCCACGCCCTCGGCCCCGGGGGTGTCTGGCGATGTGGCACGGAGGGCCCGGAACCGGCGGGGCTGGTGATGTGCGACGTCCGCGCCGGCCGGCCGGCCGCGACACGGGAGGCGCTCGCCCGCCGGATCGTCGACGTGTGCGTCCGCATCTGCGGGCTGCCGGAGCGCCACCTCAAGGTGGAGTTCACGCAGCACTCCGGGGACGAGATGTACCACCCGAGCCTCGGGGGCTTCGCCCCGGACTGGGCGCCCATCGCCGGCAAGCCGGGGTGACGCCCCGCCGGTGAACACATCGTGACCCGCACCCGACGACGAGGCGTCCCCGGCCGCCGCCGCTGCGGGGCACACTGGCCGCGTGCGCAGGCCCGACCTCCCGCTGCGGCGCCGTACCGGCCCGACCAGCCTGGCGCGTCAACTGCTGATCCTGCAGGGCCTGGTGCTCGCCGTCATCGTCCTCACGGCGACCGCCGTCGCCTACGTCAACGCCCAGCGAACGGCGCAGCACGACGCCGAGGGACAGGTGACGGCGATCGTGGCGGCGCTGGCCCACTCACCGCTGGTGATCGACGCGGTGGCCGGCCCCCGGCCGACCGAGGTGCTGCAGCCGTACGTGGAGACGGTGCGCAGGGACACCGACATCTCCTTCATCACCGTGTTCGCCCCCGACCGGACGCGGTACACCCATCCCGATCCCGCGGAGATCGGCCGGTCGTTCATCGGCACCATTGCGCCGGCGTTGGCCGGCCGGACCTTCACCGAGACCTACACCGGAACGCTGGGGCCCTCGGTGCGGGCGACGGGCCCGGTCGTCGACCGGGACGGTGACGTCATCGGACTCGTCTCGGCGGGAATCACGCTCGATGCGATCGGAGTGGATCTCGCCCGGTCCTTGCCCGGCATCGCCGGCGTCGGGCTGGTCACCCTCGCCGTGGGCGGTACCGGCAGCTGGCTGATCAGCCGGCGCCTCCGGCGGCAGACACGCGGCCTCGGGGCGCCGGTCCTGGCCCGGATGCTCGACTACTACGAGGCTGTGCTGCACGCGGTGCGCGAAGGGCTGCTGGTCGTCGACGGGAACCGCCGGGTGCAGCTGGTCAACGACGAGGCGCGTCGCCTGCTGTCCCTCGACGCCGATCCGAGCGGACGGCACGTCAACGAGTTGCTCCTGTCCGGGGACCTCGCGGAGACGCTGTGCCAGCAGCAGCAGACGGTCGACGAGGTGCACGTGAGCGGAGGCCGGGTGCTGGTGGTCAACCAGGTACCGGCCCACGCCTCGGGGAGTTCGGCCGGCGCTGTGGTGACCCTCCGCGACCACACCGAGCTGCAAGCGCTCACCGGCGAGCTGGACAGCGTGCGCGCCTTCGCCGAATCCTTGCGAGCGCAGGCCCACGAGGCGGGCAACCGGCTGCACACCACGGTCTCACTGATCGAGCTGGGCCGCGAGCAGGACGCCGTGGAGTTCGCCACCGCCGAGCTCGCGTCGGCCCAGCGGCTGACCGACCGGGTGGTCGACGCCGTCGAGGAACCAGTGCTGGCTGCCCTGCTGCTGGGCAAGTCCGCGACGGCACACGAGCGGGGCGTGCTGCTCGAGATCGATCCGGGCACCGCCGTGGCAGCCACCGGCATCCCCAGCGGCGAACTGGTGACCATCGTCGGCAACCTGCTCGACAACGCCATCGACGCCGCGCTCGCCGGCGAACCTCCGCGCGAGGTCCAGTTCGCCGCGTGGATCGACCGCGACCGCCTGGAGATCCGCGTGGAGGACAGCGGACACGGCCTCACGGAGCAGCAGGTGCCGCTGGTGTTCGAGCGGGGGTGGACCACCAAGGACGCCGGCGAGAAGCCATCAGCTGGGCCCGGACGGGGGCTCGGGCTGGCGCTCGTCGCGCAGGCGGTTCGTCGCAACGGCGGTTCCGTCGCCGTGCGCTCGGGTCCGGGGGCGCAGTTCGCCGTGTCCTTACCGGTCCGCACGGCCGTGGAGACCGCACCGTGATCCGGGTTCTGGTGGTCGAGGACGAGCCGGTCGCCGCCGAGGCGCACCGCACCTACGTCGACCGCACGCCGGGTTTCACGACTGCTGGGGTCGCCGGGACGGGCGCGCTCGCTCTGGACGCGCTGGGGCGGATGTCCGTGGACCTGGTGCTGCTGGACATGAACCTCCCCGACACGCACGGCGTCGAGGTGTGCCGGCGGATCCGGGCCGCCCGTCTCGACGTCGACGTCCTTGCCGTGACCTCGGCCCGGGAGCTGGCCACCGTCCGCGCCGCCGCGGCACACGGGGTCGTCGGTTACCTGCTCAAGCCGTTCACGTACGCGGCCCTGCGCGACCGGTTGGTGGCCTACGCCGACTACCGGGACCGGTTGCCCGCGGGCGGCGCCGCCGCCGGACAGGAGGACGTCGACCGGGCCCTGGAAGGCCCACGACCCCAGCGGCAGGCGCCCATGCCCAAGGGCATGCACCCGCAGACCCTCGACTCCGTGGTGGCCGTGCTCCGTGCCGCCGACGGGCTGTCCGCCGCCGAGACCGCCGGCGAGACGGGTACCTCCCGGATCACCGCCCGCCGGTACCTCGAGTACCTGGCCGAGACCGGGCTGGCCACCCGGACCCCCCGCTACGGCGGCGCGGGGCGGCCGGAGACCGAGTACCGCTGGCGGTGAACAGCGGCAGCTGCCGGGCGGCGGCGCCGTCGTGCGACCGGGTGCGCTGAACCCCCGGCGCAGCGATCGTCGGCGCGTCCTCGCGGAGTCGGTAGCGCGGACCCGGCCATGTACAAAATGGACTAATGTCGCGTGGGTCACACTTCGTGGTGCAGGGTTCGCCCGACCGGAGCCGCTCCGCGATCCTGGAGGCGTTCGACCTATGTCCCTGCACCACCTCACCGACGCGGGTGCGCGTACGCGCCCGGCACGACCCGGCCTCGGCCGGTATCCGCGACTGGCCGGCCTGGCCGCCGCCTCCCTGGTGCTCGCCGCGTGCGGCGGCGGGGGCGGGGGCGCCGTTGAGGACGACCCGGCAGCCGCCGAGGGTTTCCCCGAGGACGAGATCACGATCGTCGTCCCCTTCTCCGCCGGTGGTCCCACGGACACGGTCACCCGGCTGATCGCCGAGCCGATGGGCGAGGAGCTCGGCACGCAGATCGTCGTCCAGAACGTCGAGGGCGCCGGCGGCACCATCGCGGCCGGCCAGGTCGCCAGCGCGGACCCGGACGGCTACACCGTGCTGATGCACCACATCGGCATGTCGACGGCACCCTCGCTGTACGCCGACCTGCCCTACGACCCGCTCGAGGACTTCAAGACCGTGGGTCTGGTCACCGAGGTGCCGATGACGATCATCGCGCGCAGCGACTTCGAGCCCGACACCCTCGAGGAGCTCGTCACCTACCTCGAGGAGAACGGCGAGGACGTGACCCTGGCCAACGCCGGCGTCGGTGCCGCCTCCCAGCTGTGCGGTCTCCTGCTCCAGGACGCCATCGGCGTCGAGCTGACCGAGGTGCCCTACGAGGGCACGGGCCCGGCGCTCCAGGACCTCGTCGCCGGCGAGGTCGACCTCATGTGCGACCAGACGACCAACACGACCGGCCAGATCCAGGGCGGCGGCGTGAAGGCCTACGCGGTGACCACCGAGGAGCCCGTGGAGAGCCTGCCCGACCTGCCGACCACCGCGGAGGCCGGACTGGATGACCTGCAGGTCGGTGTGTGGCACGGCCTGTACGTCCCCGCCGAGACCCCCGACGCGATCGTCGAGGAGCTCACCGCGGCCCTGCAGGTCGCGCTGGAGGACCCGAACGTCATCGACCAGCTCGCCGAGCTCGGTGCCGCACCGTCCTCGCAGGACGACGCGACGCCCGAAGCGCACACGGAGCTGCTGTCCGACCAGATCGACCTGTGGCAGCCGATCATCGAGGACGCCGGGGTCTCTGCGGACTGACGCCCGTGGTGGTGGGGTGGGCCGTTCCGTGGAGCGGCCCACCCTCCGCCGTTCCCGACAGCTGAGAACGGATCCGCATGAAGCTGCACGACGCGCGCAAGGACCTCCTGGCCGGAGCGGTGTTCACCGGTTTCGGCCTGGCCTTCGCCTTCACCTCCGCGACCTACGAGATCGGCAGCCCGCTGCGCATGGGTCCCGGTTTCTTCCCGCTGGTGCTCGGTGGGCTGCTGGTCGTGCTGGGCGTCTCCATCGCCGTTCAGGGGTTCCTCGCCGCCGACGGTGGCGACATCGGCAGCGTGCCCTGGAAGGCACTCGTGCTGCTCCTCGGCGCGATCATCTTCTTCGGGTTCACGGTGCGTGACCTGGGGCTGGTGCCGGCGCTCTTCGTGACGGTCCTGCTGGCCGGCCTGGCCGGGCGCAACGCCCGCGTCATCCCCGCGGTGGTCATCGCGGCGAGCCTGACGGCCCTGAGCGTGCTGATCTTCGTGTACGGGCTGCAGCTGCGGCTGGACCTGTTCGGCCCCTGGCTGGGGGGCTGACCCGCCGATGGGCATCCTCGACAACCTCGCGCTCGGGTTCGAGACGGCGTTCACGCCGGTCAACCTGCTCTTCTGCCTGATCGGTGTCGCCCTCGGCACCGCGGTCGGCGTGCTGCCCGGGATCGGGCCGACCGCCACGATGGCCCTGCTGCTGCCGATCACCTTCGGCTTCGAGCCGGCCACCTCGCTGATCATGCTGGCCGGGATCTACTACGGCGCCCAGTACGGCGGGTCGACGACGGCGATCCTGATCAACCTGCCCGGTGAGTCCTCGGCCGCGGTCACGGCGATCGACGGGCACCAGATGGCCAAGCAGGGCCGCGCGGGCACGGCGCTGGCGACCGCGGCGCTCGGCTCCTTCTTCGCCGGCACCGTGGCCACGGTGTTCGTGGCACTCCTGGCCACCCCCCTCGCGGACCTCGCGCTGAACTTCGGGCCGGCGGAGTTCTTCTCCCTCATCGTGCTGGGCCTCATCGCCTCGATCACGCTGGCGAGCGGGTCGACGCTCAAGGCGCTGGCGATGATCGTGCTGGGCCTGGCGCTGGGCACCGTCGGCCAGGACCTCGTCTCCGGATCTCCGCGCTTCACGTTCGGACAGCGCGAGCTCGACGGGGGGCTGGACTTCGTCTCCCTCGCGGTCGGGCTCTTCGGCGTCGCCGAGATCCTCCGCAACCTCGAAGGCGACCTGACGCGCAGCGTCATGGTGAAGAAGGTCAAGAACCTCTGGCTCACCATGGCGGACTTCCGGCGCGTCCGGATGCCCGTGCTCCGCGGCACGGCCCTGGGCTCCGCGCTCGGTGTCCTCCCGGGCGCGGGCCACGTCCTGGCGTCGTTCATGTCCTACTCGGTCGAGAAGAAGGCGTCGAAGACCCCCCAGGAGTTCGGCAAGGGTGCCATCGAGGGCGTCGCGGGGCCGGAGTCGGCCAACAACGCCGCCGCGCAGACCGCCTTCATCCCGCTGCTCACCCTCGGCCTGCCGGGGAACGCGGTCATGGCGCTCCTGGCCGGGGCGCTGCTCATCCAGGGCATCGTTCCCGGTCCCGACGTGATCAACAACGAGCCGGAGCTGTTCTGGGGGCTGATCGTCTCCTTCTGGATCGGCAACCTGTTCCTGGTCATGCTCAACCTGCCGCTGATCGGGCTGTGGGTGAAGATGCTGACCATCCCGTACCGGGTGCTGTTCCCCGCGATCATCGCCTTCGCGGCCATCGGCACGTTCTCCATCAACCGCAATCCCTTCGATGTCTACGCGATCGCCTTCTTCGCCGTCCTGGGGTACGTCCTCATCAAGCTGGGCTGTGAGCCGGCACCGCTGCTGCTGGGCTTCGTCCTGGGGCCGCTGCTGGAGACGTACCTGCGCCGGACGCTGACCATCTCCCAGGGCGATGCAACGGTGTTCCTGACCCGGCCGCTGTCGGCGACCCTGCTCGCCCTCGCCGTCGTCGCGTTCCTGATCGCGGTGCTGCCGTCGGTCCGGCGCAAGCGCGAGGCTGTGTTCGAGGACGAGGACTGATCGCTCCGGCAGGTCGTCCGCCTCCCGGTCGGCGACCTGCCGGCCGAGGGTCAGGCGGTGAGCGCCAGCCAGAGCGGCAGGGTGAACAGCGCGGCCGTCGTCGCCGCGGACACCTGGGCGGCCACGAACGTGCCGTTGCCGTTCATTCGTGCGGCCAGCACGTAGGACGCCGTGGCCGGCGGGACGGCGGCGAAGGCGAGGACGACGAAGCGCTGCTCCCCGTCCACGCCGAGAAGGGCGCAGAGCGCGAGGGCCACCGCCGGCACGGCGAGCAGCTTGACCGCCCCCAGGTAGCCGGCCATGAGCCGTTGTCCGCGCGGCAGCCCCCTGAGGCGCAGCGCGGCGCCGACCGCCAGCAGCCCCAGCGGCACCGCCGCGGCGGCCAGCCGGGACAGCGTCGCGTCGACCGGTCCGGGGAGCGTCAGCCCGAGCAGGTTGCCGCTCAGCCCCGTCACCGTGGCGATGATCAGCGGATTGCGGGCGACCGCACCGAGCACGTCGAGCGCACGTCCGCCCGGCGCACCCCCGGGTGCGCTCCGGGCCAGCGCCGTCACCGCCAGGACGTTCACCAGGGGGACGCTGACGCCCAGCAGCACACCCATGAGCGCCAGGGCGGCCACCCCGAGGTCGTCGACCAGCGCGAGCGCGATGAAGGTGTTGAACCGGAAAGCGGTCTGCCACCCCGAGGCCGCCGTCATGCGGTCGACGCCCGGCAGCCACCGGACCACCGCGCCGAGGAGCGCGCCGGCGCCCGTGGCCCCCAGCGCGGCCAGGAGGACTCCGCCGGAGCCGGCGGCGGCGAGGTCGGCAGCCAGCGTGGTGCGGAGGAGGAGGACCGGGAAGAGGACGAAGTAGACCAGGCGCTCCAGGTCGACCCAGAACTCCGGCGACCGCCAGGCGAATCGGCGCAGCAGCAGGCCGATGAGGAGGAGAGCGAACTCCGGCAGGACCAAGGCAGCCGCGTTCACCGGGGAAGCCTAATCAGCCGGACGTCGGCGCCTGCGCAGCGAGCCGGCGTCCTCGCGGTGTCTCAGGTGTAGGCGTCGACCGCGAGGTAGACGGCCAGGCCGAGCCCGGCGAGGGCGATGATCCGCCGCAGCGCCGTCTGGGGTGCCACGCGGACGATGCGGGGCCCGAGCAGTGAACCGAGGAACAGCCCGACGGCCAGCGGCAGGGCGGCGGACCAGACGACGGTGGAGAAGATCGCGAAGCCGACCGCGGCGACTGTGTTGGCCACCCCCAGGACGACGTTGCGCATCGCGTTGCTGCGGGGCAAGCCCTCGCCGGTCGTGAGCAGGAACGTGGCCATCATCAGCACGCCGGCCGCGGCCCCGAAGTAGCCGCCGTAGACGGAGATGACCAGGACGGCGATCGGCAGCCACCACTGGTCGGGGCGGCCGGCATTCGCGGCGGCGCCCTCGGCCGCCAACTCCCGGGGTGGGCGCTGGACCAGGATGGCGATCGACGCCGCGCCGATGAGCCACGGTACGAGCTTCTCGAAGCCCCCCGCCGGTGTGACCAGGAGGAGCAGGGCGCCGAGAGCCCCGCCGATGAGGCCGGCCGCCATGAGCGGCAGCAGCCGCCGCCCCTGCCCCTCGAGCTCCGGGCGAGAGGCACTGACCGTGCCCACGCCCACCACGACGAGGGCAGCGGTGTTGGTGACGTTGGCCGTCACTGGGGGGAGGCCCGCGGCCAGCAGGGCCGGGTAGCTGATCAGCGAGGCCAGCCCGGCGATGCTCCCGGTGAGTCCCGCCCCGACGCCGGCCAGCACCAGGAAGGCGAACTCCCAGACGCTCACCCGGTCACCAGCACCACGATAGCGACGAGCCCGAGGGCGACGATCGCCGTCCGAAGCACCGCCGCGGGCAACCGCCGTCCGTAGCGGGAGCTGACCGCGGCTCCGGTCAGCGATCCCACCGACAGGAGCGCGGCGGCCTGCCAGTCGATGCGGTCGGGGGCGACGACCACGTAAGCGATCGCGGCGACGGCGTTGACCGCCAGCGTGAGGACGTTCTTGATCGCGTTGAGGCGCTGCAGGGGCTCGCGCAGGAGCATGCCGAAGATGCCGATCTGCAGCACGCCCTGGCTGGCCGCGAAGTAGCCGCCGTAGGTGCCGGTGAAGTACGCGCCGACGAAGCACGCCGCGAGCCGCCCACCTCGGACCGGCGGGGCCGTGCCGTCGTCGGGACGGGCGGGGAGCCTGCGCTGGACCCGCGGCTGGAGGATCACCAGGACGACGGCGAGGCCGATGAGTGCCGGCACGATCGCCTCGAACGCCGCGGCGGGCAGGGTCAGCAGCAGGAACGCCCCAGTGAGCGCGCCGAGGACCGAGGCGGGCAGGAGCCGCAGGAGGAGCCCGCGCTGGCCGCGCAGCTCGCGGCGGTAGCCGATCGAGCCGCTGAGGTTCCCGGCGACCAGGCCGAGGGAGTTGCTGATGGTGGCCGGGACCGGGGGGAGTCCCACGGCCAGGAGCACCGGGAAGCTGACGAGGGTGCCGGATCCGACGACGGCGTTGATCCCACCGGCCGCGAAGCCGGCCGCGATCACCGCCAGCATCTCCCAGACGGTCATGTGGACATCGCCCGGAAGCGTCGCACGCCGCCGAGGCCGAACGCCTCCGGTGACGTGACGATCGGCTCACACCCGGTGGCAGCAGCGGCCGCGGCTCAGCGTCGAGGCCGCGCCCGTGACGTCGCTCGCTTCGTGGCCGGCGCGGCGGCCGGGTCCTCGGGCCAGGGGTGCCGGGGGTAGCGGCCCCGGAGCTCGCTGCGGACGGCGGGATAGCCGGTGCCCCAGAACCCGGCGAGGTCGACGGTGGTGGCCACCACCCGGTGCGCGGGGGAGAGGAGCTGCAGCCGCAGGGGTCGTCCCGCCACCTGCGGGGCCCGGGCCCAGCCGAACACCTCCTGGACCCGCACCGAGAGGGTCGGCACGGTGGGATCGGTGTAGTCGATCCGGATCCGCGACCCGGTCGGGACCGTCACGGCGTCGGGGACGACGGTGTCGAGGTCGCCGGACACCTGCCAGGGCACCAGGGTGCGCAGGGCCGCGGTCACGTCGATGCGGGCGAGGTCGGCCCGCCGGCGGGCACCGGAGACGTCGATCGCGGCGAGCAGGTCGTCGTCGGCGACGGCCGGCCAGGGCTCCCCGACACCGGCGTGCGCGGCGGCCAGTCGCTCGCGCAGCCGGCGGGCCGCCGTCGTCCAGGTGAGCATGCCGGGGCCTTCCTGACGCAGGCCCTCGGTGACCGCGGCTGCCAGGGCGGCCGGATCGGGTTCCGGCAGCGGCCGGTCGGCCAGCACGACCGCGCCCAGCCGCTCCACGCGGGCGCTGCGCACGTCGCCGTCCCGCCAGGTCACCTCGTCGCCGTCGGTGTGCAGGGGGCCGCCGGCCTCCAGGGCGGTCGCCTCGTCGATCGCGACGGCCGAGCGCACCCGGGCGTCCCGGCGGCCGGGCGACCGGTCGGCGACGGCGATCGCCAGCCACGGAGCGCCGGAGAGCGCGGTGCCCGGCGGCAGCTCGGCTCCGGTGCCGGCAGCCATCAGGTACGTCGTGCCCTCGGCGCGTCGCCGGGCCAGCCGCTCGGGATGGGCCAGGCCGACCACCAGCCCGGCCGCTGTGTCATCGGGCAGCGCGTCCCCGGGCAGGCGCCGGGGGTCGACGTCGCCCGCCGCTCGCTCGAGGCGGCCGACCTCGTCCCGCCAGCGCGCGGTCGCGCCCCGGTCGGTGCCCGAGCGCAGAGCCCGCCACGTCGCCGTGAGGTCGTCGCCGCGGGCGGGCAGGTCCGCCGACAGCAGCGCGACCACCTCGGCAGCCCTGCGACGACCGACCAGGGGAGCGCCGTCGAGCAGCGCGCGGGCCAGCCGGGGATGCACGCCGACGGCGGTCAGGGCGCGTCCCCGCGCCGTGGCCCGTCCCTCGTCGTCCACCGCGCCGAGGGTGCGCAGCGTCTGGCCAGCGACGAGCAGCGCCGCCGCCGGCGGCGGGTCCAGGAGCGCGAGACCGGAGCCGCCGGGCGCACCCCAGCACGCCAGCTCCAGTGCGAAGTCGGTGAGATCGGCGACGGCCACCTCCGGCTCGTCGTGCGCGGGCAGCCGGTCCTGCTCGGCGGGGGTCCAGCAGCGGTAGACGGTGCCCGGTGCCTCCCGGCCGGCGCGGCCGGCGCGCTGGGTGACCGCCGCACGCGACGCCCGCACGGTGACCAGCGATCCCAGGCCGCGGGCCAGGTCGGCCCGCGGCACCCGCGTCAGCCCGGCGTCGACGACGACGCGGACCCCCGGCACGGTGAGGCTGCTCTCCGCGAGTGCCGTGGCGAGGACGACGCGGCGTCGCGGGCCGGGCTGCAGGGCGGCGTCCTGCGCGGCCGCCGGCAGCCGGCCGTGCAGGGGCAGCACGTCGGCGTCCACCCCGCGGAGCGCCCCGGCCACGGTGCCGATCTCCCCGGCGCCGGGGAGGAAGACCAGCACGTCACCGGTGCGGTCGGCCAGCGCCCGGCGGACCGTCGCCGCGACGTGGGACAGCAGCCGCGGGTCGACGCGCAGGCCGTGCGGCGGGTCCACCGGGCCGGCCGGCGGCGCCCACACGACGTCGACGTCGTGCAGGGTGCCGGCGGCCTCGACCACGGGAGCGGGCCGGCCCTCGCCGCCGAGCAGGCCGGCCAGCCGGTCGGCCTGAGCCGTGGCCGACATGGCGAGCACCCGCAGCTCCGGGCGCAGCGCCCCGCGGACGTCGAGGCCGAAGGCGAGCGCCAGGTCGGTGTCCAGATGCCGCTCGTGGCACTCGTCCAGGACGACGGCGTCGACCCCGGCCAGCTCCGGATCGGCCTGCAGCCGGCGGACGAGCAGCCCGGTGGTCACCACCTCGACGCGGGTGGCAGGGCCCCGACGGCTGTCGCCGCGGACGCTGTAGCCCACCCGGCCGCCCACCGGCTCGCCCAGGAGCGCCGCCATCCGGCGGGCGGCCGCGCGGGCGGCCACACGTCGGGGCTCGGCCACGACGATGCGTCCGGGCAGGTCCCCGGCCAGCGCGAGGGGGACGAGCGTCGTCTTCCCGGTGCCGGGCGGGGCCACGAGTACGGCCGTACCCCGTGCCGCCAGTGCCCCCGCCAGCGCCGGGAGCGCGGCGCGGACCGGCAGGTCGGTCCCCGGCGTCCCGGGCGGTGGCAGCACGCGGTCAGTGTTCCGGAAGGCGGTCACCCCATCGGGGGCGGTCGGGTCCAGCGTGCTTCAGCGCCCGGCCCGCCCCGCCGACGTCCTGGGTACTGGGACGAGAGCGGGGACCGATGGAGCACGGAGCCACACGGCGGCAGCTGCCGGCGTGCGCCGGCTGGGCCGTCGCCGCGTCGGTGCTGCTGATCGTCTACCGGGAGGTCGCCGGCACCCTGGGCGGCGAGCTCCTCTACCTGCTGGTGGTCTGGGCCGCGACCGCGATGGCGTGGTGGTGGCTCCGGGAGGGGGCCGGGCGCCTCGCCGGGGTCCTCATCGCCGCCGGGCTGACGATGTCCTCCCTCGGCGACCTCCTGTGGATGATCCTGAAGTGGCTCGGCAACGAGCCGGACGTGTCGGTGGCCGACGTCCCCTACCTGGCCGGCTACGTCGCCCTGGGGCTGGGGCTCACGGTGCTGGCCCGGGTTGCCCGGCAGCCGGGACGGCAGCGGATCGACGGCTGGATCGACGCGGCCGTCGTGTTCGTCGCCGCGCTGCTGCTGATGTGGCACCTCTCCATCGCCGAGACGGTGGCCGACGCCTCGGTGTCGCTGGGCACGCGGGTGGTGTGGGCGATGTACCCCGCCCTGGACGCCGCGCTCATCGCGCTGGTGTTCCGCCTGGTCGGCGGGGGACGCCGGGACGGCAGCGCGGTCGCGCTGGCCGCCGGCTCGATGTGCTGGCTGGTGTCGGACCTGGGCTTCCTCGTGCGGCCCGACGCCTCGGGCCTGCTGGACGTGGGCTGGATGCTCGGGGCCGCGTTCCTCGCCTCCGCCGTCCGGGACATCGGACGGCGGCGGTCCGCGACGGCGGCCGTGGCGCCCGGTGACGGCATCGGACGCCTGGCCGTGTCCCTCGCGGCGCTGTTGGTGCCGGGCACCCTCGAGCTGTTCAACCACCTGGGCGACCGGCCGGAGAGCCCGCTGGCGCTGTACACGGCGCACTTCGCGCTGGTCGTGCTGGTGTTCGCGCGCACCGTGCGCCTGCTGCAGGCCGAGGGACGCGCCCGCGACATGGTCCGGTCCCAGGCGCGGCACAGCGCGGCGCTGGCCGCCCACTCCTCCGATGCGGTCGTCGTCGTCGACCGGTCCGGCCGCCTGCGCAGCGACGCCACGCGGCTGGCCGGCCTTCTCGGCTCCGCCCACGACGTGGACGGTGGGCTCGCCGAGCTCATGACCAGCACCGGACTGCGGCTCGAGGAGGCGCGCGTCGTCTTCGAGCGGGCCCTGGCGGCCGGAGGCTCGGTCGTGAGCGCGGAGCTGCCCCGCCGGGTGGACGGGCAGGAGTTGTGGCTCGGGGTGCGCCTGGTCGACCTGACCGACGATCCGGATGTGCGGGGCGTCGTCATCCACGCCACGGACATCACCGAGCGCAAGCGCGCGGAGCAGACCCTCGCGCACCAGGCCTTCCACGACGGGCTCACCGGCCTGGCGAACCGGGCGCTCTTCGCCGACCGGGTCGAGCAGGCGCTGCGGCACAACGCGCGGCGCGGTGACACGGCCGCCGTCGTCTTCATCGACCTGGACGGGTTCAAGGAGGTCAACGACGCGCTCGGCCACCAGGCCGGCGACGTCCTCCTGCAGCAGGTAGCCGGCCGGCTGCAGGCAACCGTCCGCACGGGGGACACCCTGGCCCGGCTCGGCGGCGACGAGTTCGCGATCCTCGTCGAGCAGATCATCGGCCCCGACGAGGCGCGCGCCGCCGGTGACCGCGTCCTGGCCGCGCTGGGCGGCCCGGTCCGGATCGGCAACCAGGTCGTCTCCGTGTCGGGCAGCGTCGGCGTCTCCATCAGCGACGGCGACGCGACGCGCGACTCGCTGGTGCGCGACGCCGACATCGCGATGTACGCCGCCAAGTCGGCCGGCCGCGGCCGCGTCGTGGTGTTCGACCCCAGCATGCGCGCCGCCGTCGTGGAACGGCGCGAGCTGGAGCGCGAGCTCCAGGGCGCGCTCGCCGGGGGACAGCTGCGGCTGGTCTACCAGCCGGTCGTCGAGCTCGACGGGTCGACCGTCGTGGGCTTCGAGGCACTGCTGCGTTGGACGTCGCCGTCGCTCGGACCGGTCCCGCCGGACCGCTTCGTGCCCGTGGCGGAGGACCTGGACCTCATCGGGGAGATCGGCGCCTGGGTGCTGCGGGAGGCGTGCACGGCAGCAGCACGGTGGCGCCGGCTGCCCGGCGGCCGGGACCTCACCATGGCCGTCAACGTGTCGGCAGTGCAGCTGGCCTCGCCCGACCTGGTCGGGCAGATCGCCGAGGCCCTCGCCGGCAGCGGGCTCCCGGCCTCGGCCCTCGTCCTCGAGGTCACCGAGACCGCCCTCGTCCGGGACCCGGACGCCGCCGCCGAACGGCTCGCCGCGCTGCGCGCGCTGGGCGTGCGGCTGGCGCTGGACGACTTCGGGACGGGGTACTCCTCGCTGAGCTACCTGCGGCAGTTCACCGTCGACGTGCTCAAGATCGACCGCTCGTTCATCGCGACCATCCAGGGGGCCCACCTGCCTCCGATCGTGCGCGGCCTGATCGACCTGGGACGCACCCTGGACCTGGAGATCGTCGCCGAGGGCGTCGAGCTGGAGGTCCAGCGCGACCAGCTGCGCGCCGCCCGGTGCGACCTCGCCCAGGGCTACCTGTTCGACGCACCGCTGGAGGCGGGCGCGGCGGAGCGGCTCGTGCTCCACCCGGCGGGCGCCTCGCTCGCCGACACCGCCCGCCGACTGCCCGCGCCGCGTGTCGGGGCGACGCCGGGCCGAGCGGGGAGCGTCAGACCGTCCTGAGGTCGCCGGGACGGCCGGACCTCGGTAGGCATGACCCATGCCGGTGATCGGATTCCACAACTCCCACGAGCAGGTCCATCCCGCAGAGCTGCTCAAGGCGGTCCAGCACGCCGAGGAGGTGGGGTTCACCGCGGCGATGTGCTCGGACCACCTCACGCCCTGGAACCCACGGCAGGGGGAGTCCGGCTTCGCCTGGTCCTGGCTGGGTGCGGCGATGGCCACGACGTCCCTGCCCTTCGGTGCGGTGAACGCCCCGGGGCAGCGTTACCACCCGGTGATCGTCGCCCAGGCGATCGCGACGCTGGGCGCGATGTTCCCCGGCCGGTTCTGGGTGGCCCTGGGCAGCGGCGAGGCGATGAACGAGCACGTCACCGGTGACAAGTGGCCCCGCAAGGACGTGCGAGACGCCCGCCTCCGGGAGTGCGTGGACGTGATCCGCCGGCTGCTCGCCGGTGAGGAGGTCAGCCACGACGGCCTGGTCACGGTCGACCGGGCGATGATCTACACGCTGCCCGAGCAGCAGCCGGCGCTCATCGCCCCGGCGGTCAGCGTGGCCACCGCCCGGAGGGGCGCGGACTGGGCCGACGGGCTGGTCACCATCAACCAGCCGCACGACAAGCTGCGCGAGATGATCGCCGCCTACCGGGACGCCGGGGGCCAGGGCAAGCTCGTGCTGCAGGTGCACGTGTCCTGGGACCCCGATCCCGACCGCGCCCTGGGCATCGCCCACGACCAGTGGCGGAGCAACGTCTTCCCCCCGCCGCTGTGCTGGGACCTCGACAGCCCGGAGGCGTTCGAGCAGGCCAGCGCGCACGTCACCCCCGAGGACGTGACCGGTGCCGTCCGCGTGTCGGCCGATCTGGGGCAGCACGCCGCCTGGCTGCAGGAGTACGTCGACCTCGGCTTCGAGGAGATCTACCTGCACCACGTCGGCGTGGAGCAGCGGCCCTTCCTCGACGCGTTCGGCCAGCACGTCCTGCCGCAGCTGGGGGTCACCGCCCCGGGGCCCGCGGTCGCCGTCGATCCACCCGGACCGGCCGAGAACCGCCGGCCGCACCTCGACCCGGTGCCGGCGCCGTGAGGATCACCGACACCAGCGACCTGTGGTGGAAGAACGCCGTCGTCTACTGCCTCGACGTCGAGACCTACATGGACTGGAACGGCGACGGCATCGGTGACTTCGAGGGTCTCGCCCAGCGCATCGACCACCTGGCCGACCTCGGCGTCACCTGCCTGTGGCTGATGCCCTTCTACCCGACCGCCGAGCGCGACGACGGCTACGACATCACCGACTTCTACGGCGTCGACCCGCGGCTGGGCAGCGTCGGTGACTTCGTCGAGGTCCTCCGCACGGCGAAGGAGCGGGGCATGCGGGTGATCGCCGACCTCGTGGTCAACCACACCTCGATCAAGCACCCCTGGTTCCGCTCGGCCGAGGCCTCGAAGGACTCGCCGTTCCGCGACTTCTACGTGTGGCGCTCGGACCCGCCACCGGACACCTCCGGGCAGGTCGTCTTCCCCGACCAGGAAAACGGCATTTGGACGCTGTCGGAGAAGACGGGGGAGTGGTACCTGCACAAGTTCTACAAGGAGCAGCCCGACCTGAACGTCACCAATCCGCGGGTGCGCGACGAGGTCGCGAAGGTCATGGGCTTCTGGCTGCAGCTGGGCCTGGACGGCTTCCGGGTGGACGCCGTGCCGTTCTTCCTGGAGACCGTCGGCGCGGACGACGGGGCGTTCCCCGAGCCGCACCAGTACCTGCGGTCGCTGCGCTCGCTGGTCAACCGGCGGTCCGGCGCCGGCGTGCTGCTGGGCGAGGTCAACCTGCCGTTCGAGCAGCAGCTGGAGTTCTTCGGCGGCACCGACGGCGACGAGCTGACCATGCAGTTCGACTTCAACGGCATGCAGGCCCTCTACCTCTCCCTGGCCCGGGGTGACGCCGGCCCGCTCTCCGCCTCCCTCGGGAAGCGGCCGACCCTGCACCCGGACTCGCAATGGGCGACCTTCGTGCGCAACCACGACGAGTTGACCCTGGACAAGCTCTCCGACGAGGAGCGCGAGGAGGTCTTCGCCGCCTTCGGGCCGGAGGAGCGCATGCAGGTGTACGGCCGGGGGCTGCGGCGCCGGCTCCCACCGATGCTGGACGGCGATCCGCGGCGCGTTCGGATGGTCTACAGCCTGCTCTTCTCGCTGCCGGGCACCCCCGTGCTGTTCTACGGGGAGGAGATCGGCATGGGCGAGGACCTCGACGCCGAGGGGCGGCTCGCCGTCCGGACCCCCATGCAGTGGACCTCCGGCCGCAACGGCGGGTTCTCCACCGCCGAGCCCCGGAAGCTGCCCGGCCCGGTGGTCGACGGCGGCTTCGCCCCGGACTACGTCAACGTCGCCGACCAGCGCAACGACCCCGACTCGCTGCTGTCGTTCATGAAGCTGCTGATCCGGCGGTACCGCGAGTCACCGGAGCTCGGGTGGGGGGGCTTCCAGGTGCTGGAGCACCCGTGCCCCGAGGTGATGGCCCACCTGTGCACCTGGGACGACGGGGCGCTGGTGGCCATCCACAACCTCAGCTCCGTGCCGCGCACGGTGCCGTTGGTGCTGGAGAGCTGCGGCCCCGATCACCGCCTGGCCGACCTGCTGCAGGCCGGCAGCACGGACGTGGGCGACGGCGGGCGCGTGGAGCTCCAGCTCGACGGCTACGGCTACCGGTGGCTGCGGGTGGTCGGCGCGGACAGCCGCCGGCTGGTGTGAGCCAGCTGAAGGGCATCACACAGCGAGGCGAGCCGCCGCAGACGCTTTGGCTCAGGAGCGTCTTTCTCGGGGATCTCCCTGCCCGACCAGGGCGGATTGCGTAGCATCCAACCCATGCCCCTGGAAGTGTTGGCGGACCGCTATGAAGTTCTCCGGCGCCTAGGTCAAGGGGGAATGGGCGATGTATGCCTTGCCCAAGACACGCTGTTAGGACGCGATGTCGCAGTGAAGTTTGTGAGCGACCGGGCCCTGCGTGAGACACCAGGGTCTGCCGACATCCTTCGCGACGAGGCGAAAACCGCCGGTAGTCTACTGGGGCACCCGCAGATTGTGAGCGTCCTTGACCTGCTGCATGTTTCCACGGACTTGCATGAGGGCCCAGCAATAGTCATGGAATATGTGGCAGGATGCAATCTCGCGGAGTGGATTACCGTACATCAGAACAAACTTGATGTGCGCACCCGCCAGCAAGTGGGTCTGTATATCGCACAAGAGATCATCGAAGGTGTGTCTTTTGCGCATAAGAAGGACGTGCTACACCGCGACTTGAAGCCGCACAACATTCTAGTGTCTCTAGAGGGGCGAATTAAGGTCACTGACTTCGGCCTCGCTCGCGTAGTTGATGCCGTCACCCGAAGCCATACGCTTTGGTGGGCGCGAACTCCTCTGTACGCAGCGCCAGAACAGTGGCGTGACGAGAAGCCGGACGAAAAGACGGACGTCTATCAGCTTTGTGCATCGCTCTACCATCTCTTCGCCGGCAGACCAGCTGCGGAGGGGCGTAGTCCAATGGCGCTGATGCGCTGGCACGAGCGCGGGAGTGTAAGATCTCTTGACACTGGCGAGGGGGAAAGTCTCGACGAGAGGGTCGCGAGACTAATTGTTCAAGGTTTGTCCAAGCGGCGAACGGACCGCCCAGACCTGTGGGCCATCTTCGACGCGGTGTCGGACCAACTCCCCGGGCATGTAAATGTCGAAGTGGATGTCACGGACTGTGAGCCCGAGGCTGTGGAGGAAATCGTCCGACTGACGGATCTGGATCGCGATGAACTTAAAAAGGGAAAAGTCGCCTTCGAGTGGCCGAACCCTCTAGAACCTCTTCGTGAGGCCATTGGCGTTGTTCTCAATGGCGGCATGTGTCGCATATTGCCGTCATCTCCGCCCGTAGCGGAGTCGTCTTCGTCCGGGGGGTCGACAGACGTTGGGGGACCAGAAGGCGAGCCCCCATCAGTCGTTGCGGAGTAACTGTCCGCAACGGAGGACGGTTGAGCCACCGAGAATTGGGTCTTGACGAACCGGTTCGACCTGTTGCCAGCAGGGGAACTTCGGCGCGGAAGGAGGCTGAACCTTGCGCGCCCGTAGTGCCGATGACGTGCAAGCCGTCCGGCATATTTCCATGTGCGGGTTCTCGGAGCGAGAATTTGCGATGAGGGCCTCGCGTACGAAGGGGCCGTCGAGCCAGCACGCCTGGTACAGCACTCTTGGCCCCAAGTCATTTATGAGCACAGCGTCCCCTTGGGCCGCGGTGGCGTTGCCGCCGCAGCACCCTGGAGTCCGATCCTGTGGGCGGACGGACGGCGGCGGTCTCCGCGGCGGCGGCCCTGAGTAGCCGGGGCCGTCTGTGACGGCGGCAGGGTGACTGGTGTGACCTCGCCGGGCGCACGGCGCGGCATCACGCTGCGTGCACGGTTCGCCGGGGCGGCGTCCCGGACACGTAGGACGCGTGCGCCTAGCGTGGCGCGCGAGGTGATCAGTCATGAGTGAACGCAACGGAAGCACGTCCACCGGTCCCGGGACCGCCGAGATCCCGGTGGTCCGCCCGAGCGGCGCCGTGGCGGCGTCGAAGGCCGGAGCGGCTCCGAAGGGTGGAGCCGCTGCGAAGTCGGGGGCGGCTCCGAAGACGGCGGCCGCACCGAAGGCCGGAACGGCCCCGACGACCGGCGCGGCGGCGAGCACGACCGGGGCAGCCGCGACGGGCGGTCGGGCGACCACCGGCGTGTTGCCGACGGTGGCTGCCCCCGACGCCGTGACGGCGGAGGCCCCGCCCGCGCCGGAGCCGGCCGCTGCCGAGCGGGACCTGCCGCCGGGTGCCCAGCCGACCGCTCCGGTCTCGGTGCGCCCGGCACCCCGCATGCCACGCCGTGGCCCGATGACGATCATGGGGCCGTGGGCGCCGGTGGCCGGAGGGCTGCTCGGCCTGGTGCTCGGTGGCATCGTCGCCGCGGTGCTCGGCGGGTCGGCGGAGAGCTACGACGAGCGGCTCTCGGTCGTGTTCGTGGTGCTCGGCCTCGGCATGCTCGGCACCGCCGGCACGCTGCTGGCCGACGAGGTGCGCATCGTGCGGCAGCAGGCCCGCGACGCCGTCGTCCGCCCGCAGTGGGTGGAGGCGACCGCCGGGCTGGTCAACGGGCTCACCCCGGCGCGGCTGCTGATGCTCGGCAGCGTCGTCGTCCTGGTGCTCGCCGCCTACGTCGGCCGGGGCTGACCCCGCGCGACCGTCCACCCGGCGGGGCCCCCGTGCACCCGGGGTCCCGCTGGGCGCGCCGTCGCCGCACTAGAAGTAGGCGTCGATGCCCAGGTGGACGGCGAGCCCGAGCCCGGCGACGGCGATGACCCGCCGCAGCGCCGTCTGGGGCGCCCGCCGCACGATGCGGGGGCCGAGCAGCGAGCCGAGGAACAACCCGATCGCCAGGGGCAGCGCGGCCGACCAGGCGATCGAGGCGAAGAGCACGAAGCCGACCGCCGCGACGGTGTTGGCCACCCCGAGGACGACGTTGCGCATGGCGTTGCTGCGGGGCAGGCCCTCCCCGGTCGTGAGCAGGAAGGTGGCCAGCATGAGGACGCCGGCCGCTGCCCCGAAGTAGCCGCCGTAGATGGAGATGGCGAACACGGCGGGCGCCAGCCACCACTGGTCGCCGTGCCGGTGGACGCCGGCGGCAGCGGCCTCGGCGGCGAGCTCGCGCGGAGGGCGCTGCACCAGGATCGTCAGCGCCGCCCCGCCGATGAGGAAGGGCACGATCCGCTCGAAGGCCTCGGTGGGAGTGCTGAGCAGCAGGGCCGCCCCGATGCTCCCGCCCAGGACGGCGGCGGCGGCCAGCGGCACGAGCCTGCGCCCCTGGCCCTCCAGCTCCGGTCGCGAGGCGCTCACCGACCCGACGCCGGTCAGGACCAGCGCCGCGGTGTTGGTGACGTTCGCCGTCACCGGTGGCAGACCCACCGCCAGGAGGGCGGGGTAGCTGATCAGCGACGCGAGGCCCGCGATGCTGCCGGTGAGCCCCGCGCCGACCCCGGCGAGGACCAGCAGGGCGAACTCCCAGACGCTCATCGGCTCAGCAACACCGCGATGGCGACGAGACCGAGGACGACGATCGCCGTCCGCAGCACCGGCTCGGGCAGCGTCCGCCCGTAGCGCGAGCTCACGTACCCGCCGACGAGCGAGCCGGCCGCGAGCAGCCCCGCCGCCGTCCAGTTCACCCGGTCTGTGGCGACGACGACGTAGGCGCCGGCGGCCACGGTGTTCACCGCGAGCGTGAGGACGTTCTTGAGCGCGTTGAGCCGCTGCAGCGGCTCGCGCAGGAGCAGGCCGAAGATGCCGATCTGGAGCACGCCCTGGCTGGCGGCGAAGTACCCGCCGTACGTGCCGGTCAGGTAGGCGCCGCCGAAGAGCGCGGCGTTGCGTCCCGGGCCGATCGGCTGCTCCACGTCGTCCGGGGACCGCCGTCGGGCCAGGGCCCGCTGGACCAGCGGCTGCACGGCGACCAGCGTGACGGCCAGGGCGATGAGCACCGGGACGACCGCCTCGAACGTCGAGGCCGGCAGGTGCAGAAGCAGGAAGGCGCCGGTGAGGCCGCCGAGGACCGAGGCCGGCAGCAGTCCGAGCAGCCGCCTGCGCTGACCGCGCAGCTCCCTGCGGTAGCCGAAGGCACCCGAGGCGTTGCCGGCGATCAGGCCGAGGGAGTTGCTGATCGTGGCCGGCACCGGCGGGATGCCGACGGCGAGCAGCACCGGGAAGGACACCAGCGTCCCCGAGCCGACGACGGCGTTGATGCCGCCCGCGGCGAACCCGGCGGCGGCCACCGCGATCATCTCCAGGCCGGTCATGCGTCCATCGCCGTCGAGACCGGCACGGCGGGGGACGATCCGCGGAGACCGGCCGTGTCTATCCGGTCACGCCGAACCCGGGCCGGCAGCGGGCGGGCAGGGCTCAGAGCTCAGGGCTTCACCGAGAGCACCGGGCGATCGGCGTCGAGCAGGATGCGCTGGGCCGCGCTGCCCATGAGGAGCTTGCCCACGGCGGAGCGCCTGCGGAGGCCGATGACGATCACCGAGGCGTCGACCTCCGTCGCGATCCGCAGGACCTCGTCGGCGGCGTCGCCCGAGTGGCTCTCCTGCCGGACCTCCAGCGGGACCCCGGCCTGCCCGGCCTGGTCGGTCAGCCGGCGCACCGCGTCCTCGGATGCGACGTCCGCACTGACCGGCGCTCCGCTGCGCGCGGTGTTGAGCACGACGAGGGGCTCCGCCCGGCGGCGGGCCTCGGCGAGGGCTGCGGCGAAGGCTGCCTCGCCCTCGGGGGTGGGCACGTAGCCGACCAGGACGGTCATACCAGCTCCTCGGTGTCGTCCGGCTGCTCGGCGGGGCGCCGCCGGGACAGCGCGGTGCGGATGGTCGGCAGGAGAGCAACCAGGAGGAAGATCACCAGCAGTGTGCCCGAGATGGGCCGGGTGAAGAACTGGAAGGCGTCGCCGTCGAAGATCAGCAGCGATCGGCGCAGCGAGTCCTCGAGCAGCGCGCCGAGCACGAACGCCAGGACCAGCGGGCCCGGCTCGAAGCCGAGCTTCTTCATGAGGTACCCGAGGATGCCGAAGACGATGACCAGCACGATGTCGAACACGTTGTTGTTCACCGTGTAGACGCCGACCAGCGTGATCAGCACGGTGATCGGGGCGAGGATCGCCGGCCGGACCCGCAGGATCTTCACGAAGAGGCCGACCAGCGGGATGCTCATGATCAGCAACAGGATGTTGCCGATGTACATCGAGTTGACGACGCCCCAGAAGAGTTCCGGCTCGTCGGTGACCAGCCGCGGGCCCGGCTGCACGCCCTGGATGAGCAGGGCACCGAAGATGACGGCCATGGTGGCATTGGCCGGGATGCCGAGGGTCAGCAGCGGGATGAACGACGACGTCGCGGCGGCATTGTTCGCCGTCTCCGGTCCGGCGACGCCCTCGACCGCGCCCTTGCCGAAGCGCTCGGGCGTCGTGGACCGTCGCTTCTCCATCGCGTAGGCCGCGAGGGAGGACAGCGTGGCGCCTCCTCCGGGCAGGATGCCGAGGACGAAACCGACGACCGAGCCGCGGCCGATCGCACCGGAGGACTGGCGCAGGTCCGCCCGCGACGGCCAGACGTTGGCCACGGCCGCCGGTGCCTGGACCCGGGTGTGCCGCTCCTCGAGGTTGTACAGGATCTCGCCGAGGCCGAAGAGACCCATCGCGATCGGCACGAAGTCCAGACCGTCGGCCAGGTTCAGGTTGCCGAAGGTGAACCGTTCGCCGCCGGTGAAGGCGTCCCGGCCGACCGTGGCCAGGAGCAGGCCGATGCAGGCGGCGACGACGGCCTTCAGCCGGCCGCCGCTGCTGACCGTGGCCACGAGCAGGATGCCGAGCAGGGCCAGCGCGGTGTACTCGGGCGGGCCGAAGTCGAGCGCGAAACCGGCCACGACCGGCGCCAGGAGCGTGAGCGCGAGGATCGACACCGTGCCGCCGACGAAGGAGCCGATCGCCGCGATGCCGAGCGCGGTGCCGGCCTTGCCCTGACGGGCCAGCGCATGGCCGTCGAACACCGTGACCACCGACGACGCCTCACCGGGCAGCTTGAGCAGCACCGAGGTGATCGTGCCGCCGTACTGGGCGCCGTAGAAGATGCCCGCGAGCATGATGATCGCGGTCACCGGCTCGACCCCGATGGTGACCGGGAGCAGGATCGCGATCGTGGCTGCGGGCCCGAGGCCGGGCAGCACGCCGACCAGCATGCCGACGACGACGCCGATCAGGCAGTATAGCAGGTTCGTCGGTTCCAGGACGACGGTGAAACCGTCGAGCACCGGTGCGAAATCCATGGCGTTGCTTACCGGCCCCTTCTCAGAACAGGTGCGGGATGGGGACGGACAGGGCCGCCACGAAGATGAGGTAGAAAGGCGACCACCATGCCGATGCTGGCGATGACCGACATGCGCCAGCTCTCGCCGCCCAGGAAGCGGAGCCAGACGAAGGCGAGCAGCCCGGCGGGGATCTCGAAGCCGATGACGTCGATGAAGGCGACGAAGACGACCATGGTCGCCAGCCCTGCCACCACCTGCCAGGTGGAGTGCGTGAACCGTTCGGTGTCGGCCGTGGTGCGGGCGGTGAGCAGGAGGCCGAGTCCGAGGACGATGATCGTGACGCTGAGGATCAGCGGCCAGGTGCCCGACCCCGGATTCCCGGCGCTGCCGGCGCCCAGCGACATCGCGCCGACGAGCGCGGCCGCGCCGAAGGCGATCACGATGGTGGCGACGACCAGGTTGGTGATCGGCCCCGCCGGTGGTGGACGGTGTTCCGCCTCCTCCTCGACCTGCAGGGCCGCCTCCTCGATGTCGTGCAGGTCCGGCGTGGCCGGGACATCGACGGGGTCTCCTGCCGAAGGGGGAGTGCCTCCGCGTTTCCCCACGGGGGTGGCCCCGGCGGCCGTGCGGCCGCCGGGGCTCCCCGAGGTGTTCACCTCGTCGTGCGCAGAGCTCACTACTCGCCCCCGAGCTCGATGCCGTACTCCTCGATGACCTCGCGGTACCGGTCCAGGTTGGACGTCCAGGTCTCGACGACCTCGTCGCCGTCGACCTCGTAGGGGGTCAGCTGGTTGTCCTCGTTGAACTGCTGGTACTCCTCGGTCTCGAAGGTGGCCTGGAAGGCCTCCTCCAGCGTGGAGATCACGTCGTCCGGCGTTCCCTCCGGTGCGACGACCGCCCGGGACTGCTGGACGGGCACGTCGTATCCCGCCTCGACGGCGGTCGGGGTGTCCGCCAGGTAGGAGGGACGCTCCTCGGCGAAGGTGACGATGGGGGTCAGCTCGCCGGCCTCGATCTGCTCGATCGCCTCCCCGAGCTGGATCGAGCCGACGTCCACCTGGCCGCCGAGCACGGCGGTGAGGGTGGGGGAGCCGCCGTCGAACGGCACGGCCGTGGCGTCGATGTCGGCCTGGGCGAAGAGCAGCTCCTGCGACAGCTGGCTGCCCGTGCCGACCCCGGTCGTCCCGAAGGTGATCGGTCGCCCGGCGGCGGCCAGGTCCTCCACCGTGGCGAAGCCGGAGTCGGGGGCGGTGACGAGGACGTAGTCGTCGAGCGAGAGGCCGGTGATGACCTCGTAGTCCTCGATGCTGACGGCGTTCTCCTCCCCGACGGCGAAGGGGGTGATGTAGGCGAGGCTGCCGTTGAAGATCGCGAGGGTCTGGCCGTCCGGGTCGGCGTCGGCCAGTGCCTCCAGGGAGATGGCGCCGTTGGCCCCGGGCCGGTTCTCGATGGTGACGGCGACGCCGAGCTCGTCGGACACCCCCTCGGCCGCCGCGCGGGCGATCAGGTCGGTGCTACCGCCCGGGTCCGCGCCGACCAGGATCGTGATGGGTCCGTCGGGGAACTCGGCGGAGTCGCCGCCACCGCCGCCGACGTTGCCGCCGCAGGCGGCCAGGGAAAGCGCCAGCGTCAGGCCGGCACCGGTCGACGCCCAGCGGCGCACGCGGTGGTTCGTGGTCATGTCGATCTCCTCTGCGAGCAGCCGTCGGTCGGCTGGAGCTGTGAGTGGCGTCACTCGATGCAGCGGAGCGTAGGGAGCGCTTCTCATGCCTGTCCAAGATCAAAGGGGCATTGATTGATACCTTGCCTGCATGGCGTTCACCCTGGAGCAACTCCGCGGTTTCCTGGCCGTCGCAGAGGAGTTGCACTTCGGCCGTGCAGCCAGCCGCCTCAAGATGACGCAGCCACCGCTGAGCCGCCAGATCCAGAAGCTGGAGCGGGTGGTGGGTGCGCAGCTGCTCGAGCGGGACAACCGGCACGTGACGCTCACGGCGGCGGGCGAGGTCTTCCTCGCCGAGGCCCGGCGGCTGCTCTCGCTGGCGGACTCGGCACCCGAGCTCGCCCGGCGGGTGTCGTCCGGATCGCACGGGCTGGTGCGCATCGGTTTCACGGCGGCGTCGACCTACGGGACCCTCGGCCGCCTGATCGACGAGCTGGACCGCGCTCTGCCCGACATCCACCTGGACCTGCACGAGATGGTCACGCGCGAGCAGGTGGCCGCACTGCTCAACGAGGAGGTCGACCTCGGCCTCGCGCGGCCGCCGTTCGACGCCGACACCTTCGGCTCACGCCTTCTGCACCGGGAGGCGCTCCTGGTCGCCGTCCCCGACGGTCACTGGCTGCTGGACCTGGGGCGCGACGCCGTCGCCGGGGATCTGGCCGCCGAGCGGGTGGTCATGCACTCGCCGACCAGGGCGCGGTACTTCTACGACCTGGTGGTCAGCATGGTCCCCACCGCGTCGGAGAACGCCGTGCACACGGTGAGCCAGGTGCTCACCATGCTGTGGCTGGTGGCCGCCGGCCGCGGCGTGGCGTTCGTGCCCGCGTCAGCCGCCCGGCTGCCCATCGACGGGGTGCACTTCGTCCGGCTCGAGACGCCGGTGCCCGAACCGGTGGAGCTGCACCTGCTCTGGATGCGCGAGTCGAGGAACCCGGCGCTCCGGCGGGTGCTGGAGCACCTCGCGCGGGTCGATCAGGAGTTCTGATCCTCTGCCGACGATGCCGAGGGGGCATCGTTCGATGCGCAACAACTCTTGGACAGGCATCGTCCGCCGTTCCTACGGTGACGTCGACCACCGCTGCTGCGAACCGCCTGGATGCGCCGCCGCGGACCCGTCGGACCCGAGGACCTGATCGCCGTGCCCCTGATGTCTCCCGACGCCCTCGCCGACCGGCTCAAGTCCGGCCTGCTGTCCTTCCCGGTGACGCACTTCGACGCCGAGCTGCGCGTCGACGAGGCGCGGTACCGGGAGCACCTGGCCTGGCAGACGAGCTTCGACGTCGCCGGGCTGTTCGCCGCGGGCGGCACCGGTGAGGGCTTCTCCCTGACGTCGGAGGAGATCGACCGCGTCCTGCGGATCGCCGTGGAGGAGGCCGGGGACCGCGTCCCGGTCATCGCGCCGGCCACGGGCAGCACCGCGCAGGCGGTCGCCCAGGCGAGGGCGGCGAAGGAGGCGGGGGCCTCGGGGATCCTGCTCTTCCCGCCCTACCTGACCGAGGCCAGCCAGGCCGGCCTGGTCGAGCACATCAGCGCCGTGTGCGGGGCGACCGACCTCGGGGTCATCGTCTACAGCCGGGCCAACGCCGTGCTCGTGGACAGCACCGTCGCGCAGGTCGCGGACCGCAACCCCACCCTGATCGGTCTCAAGGACGGCATCGGCGACATCGAGCAGATGACCCGGACCTTCGCCAAGGTGGGCGACCGGCTGATCTACATCGGCGGCCTGCCCACGGCCGAGACCTTCGCGCTGCCGCTGCTCCAGCTCGGGGTGAGCACCTACTCGTCGGCGCTCTACAACTTCCTGCCCGAGTTCGCGCTGCGCTTCTACGCCGCCGTCCGGGCCCAGGACCGGGCGGCCGTCTACCAGATGCTCACCGATTTCGTGATCCCGTACCTGGACATCCGCGACCGGACCCGGGGATACGCCGTGTCGATCGTCAAGGCCGGGCTGACGGCCGTGGGCCGCGACGGCGGCCGGGTGCGTCCGCCGCTGACCGATCTCACCGCCGCAGAGCTCACCGAGCTGACCACCCTGGTGAGCAAGCTGCCCTGACCGAGATCGCCCGGTCGGCAGGTCACCGGGCGTCCGCTGCGCACCGACCCCCGGCGATCTGGAGAGCGACATGACGAGGTCCACCACCGCACCGGCGGAGCCGCGCCGCGCCGAGGTCGTGCTGGACCGGATCGAGTCGGTCACCGTCTCCTCGGTGGTCCTGCCGTTGAGCACCGCGGTCAAGGACGCCAAGGTGCTCACCGGCCGGCAGCGGGCGCTGACCGAGGTCACGTTCCTCTTCGCGGAGGTCCGCACCGAGGCCGGGCTCGAGGGCCTCGGTCTCAGCTACGCCCTCCGGGCGGGCAGGGCGGCACAATTCGCGCACGCCCGGGAGATCGCCCCCGACCTCATCGGTGAGGACCCCAGCGACATCGACCGGCTGTGGACCAAGCTGGTCTGGGCCGGCGCGTCGGTGGGCCGCAGCGGAGCCGCCACCCAGGCCGTCGCGGCGTTCGACACGGCGCTCTGGGACCTGAAGGCCAAGCGGGCCGGGCTGCCGCTGGCCAAGCTCCTCGGTGCGCACCGGGACTCGGTGCCCTGCTACAACACCTCCGGCGGCTACCTGCACGCGCCGATCGAACAGGTCGTCGAGAACGCGGGGCGCTCGCTGGCCGCCGGCATGGGCGGCGTCAAGATGAAGGTGGGCCAGCCGGACTCCGCCGAGGACCTGCGCCGGCTACGGACGGTCCGGGAACACCTCGGCGACGACGTCCCGCTGATGGTCGACGCCAACCAGCAGTGGGACCGGACCACCGCCATGCGGGTGGGCCGGGCACTGGAGGAGTTCGGCCTGGTCTGGATCGAGGAGCCGCTGGACGCCTCCGATGCCGAGGGCCACGCCCAGCTCGCGCGGGCCCTGGACACCGCGGTGGCCACCGGCGAGATGCTCACCAGCGTCGCCGAGTTCGGCGAGTTCCTCCGCCTCGGCGCCGTGGACGTCCTCCAGCCCGACGCCCCCCGGGTCGGTGGGATCACCCCGTACCTGAAGATCGCCGCCCTCGCCGAGCACGCCCACCTGCAGATGGCGCCGCACTTCGTGATGGAGCTGCACGTCCACCTCGCCGCGGCGTACCCGTCCGAGTCCTGGGTGGAGCACTTCGACTGGCTCCACCCGCTGTTCGACGAGCGCCTGGAGATCAGCGGCGGGCGCATGCACGTGCCCGCCCGGGCCGGCCTCGGCATCACCCTGAGCGAGCAGGCGCGCGCCTGGACGGTCGACTCCGTCCGCGTCGACGCGCCGCGCTGAACCGACCGAGACCCCGAACGAGGAGTGCCATGACCACCGACGTCCGGACCACCGACGTCCAGCTGGACCGGTCGACCCGCACCGAGGGCGGCCGCGTGGTGCGCGTGGAGATCACGCCGGTCGCCTTCCGGGACCCGCCGCTGCTCAACGCCGTCGGCGTGCACGAGCCGTTCGCGCTGCGCTCGGTCGTGGAGCTGGTCACCGAGTCGGGCACCTACGGGCTCGGCGAGTCCTACGGCGACCTCCCGCACCTCCAGCGGCTGCAGCGCGCGGCCGCCGAACTGGCCGGGGCCGACGTCTTCGACCTGCCGGAGCTGCGGCGCCGGGTGGTGGCCTCGCTGGCGGCCGACGACGGCCGCGGTGGCCACGGGATGAGCGGGATGGTGACCGGCTCGGCCACCGTCGACCGGGTGCTCTCCCCGTTCGAGGTCGCCGCGCTCGACGTGCAGGGCAAGCTCGTCGGCCGTCCGGTGAGCGACCTCCTGGGCGGTGCGGTCCGCGCGGCCGTCCCGTTCAGCGCCTACCTGTTCTACAAGTGGGCCGGGCACCCCGGGATGCCGGCGGACTCCTGGGGAGCGGCGCTGGACGCCGGCGCCCTGGTCGACCAGGCCCGCCGGATGGTGGACGAGTTCGGGTTCACCGCGATCAAGCTCAAGGGCGGGGTCTTCCCGCCCGAGGAGGAGATCGCGGCCATCGAGGCGCTGCGCGCCGCGTTCCCGGACCACCCCCTCCGGCTCGACCCGAACGCCGCGTGGACCGTGGACACCTCGATCGCCGTGGGGCGGGCGCTGGACGGCGTCCTGGAGTACCTCGAGGACCCGACCCCGACCATCGAGGGCATGGCCGCCGTCGCGCGCGAGGTCCCGATGCCCCTGGCCACCAACATGTGCGTGGTTGCGTTCGACCACCTGCCGCCGGCCGTCCGGCAGGGGGCCGTCCAGGTCGTGCTGTCCGATCACCACTTCTGGGGCGGGCTGCGCCGCTCGCAGGGCCTGGCCGCCGTCTGCGACACCTTCGGCATGGGCCTGTCCATGCACTCGAACTCCCACCTCGGGATCAGCCTGGCCGCCATGACGCACCTCGCCGCGGCCACGCCGAACCTCGACTACGCGTGCGACACGCACTGGCCGTGGAAGGACCCGGCAGAGGACGTGGTCGTCCCCGGGGTGCTCCGGTTCCAGGACGGCGCCGTCGCGGTGCCCACGACGCCCGGGCTGGGCGTGGAGCTGGACCGGGACGGACTGGCACGGCTGCACGAGCAGTACCTGACCTGCGGGCTGCGACAGCGGGACGACACCGGCTACATGCAGCGGGTCGACCCCTCCTACGAGGCCCGGAGCCCGCGGTGGTGACCGGCCGGACGCCCACCGTCGCCACCGTCGAGGTGGTCCCCGTCGCCGGGCACGACAGCATGCTGCTGAACCTCAGCGGCGCGCACGGGCCCTTCTTCACCCGCAACATCGCGATCGTCACCGACTCCGAGGGCCGCACCGGCCTCGGCGAGGTCCCCGGGGGCGAGGCGATCCGCCGCACCATCGAGGACGCGGGAGCACTGCTGACCGGGCAGTCGATCGCGGCCTACGGCCGGCTGCTGCGCGAGGTCGCGGCCACCTTCGCCGACCGGGACGCCGGCGGCCGCGGCCTGCAGACCTTCGACCTGCGGACGACGATCCACGCCGTCACCGCCCTGGAGTCCGCGCTGCTGGACCTGCTCGGCCAGCACCTGGGCGTGCCGGTGGCCGAGCTGCTCGGTGAGGGGCAGCAGCGCGACCGCGTGCCGATGCTGGGCTACCTCTTCTACGTCGGCGACCGGTTCGCGACCGACCTGCCCTACCTGGCCGAGGCCGATCCCGCCGACGACTGGGAGCGGCTGCGTCGCGAGGAGGCGATGACCCCCGAGGCGGTCGTCGCCCTCGCCGAGGCCGCGCAGGCCCGGTACGGCTTCTCCGACTTCAAGCTCAAGGGCGGCGTGCTGCCCGGCGAGCAGGAGGTCGCCGCGGTGCGCGCCCTCGCCGAGCGCTTCCCGGACGCCCGCATCACCCTCGATCCCAACGGGGGCTGGCTGCTCGCCGACGCGGTCGAGCTCTGCCGGGACCTGGGCGGCGTGCTCGCCTACGCCGAGGATCCCGTCGGAGCCGAGGGTGGCTTCTCGGGCCGCGAGGTCATGGCCGAGTTCAAGCGGGCCACCGGCCTGCCCACGGCGACCAACATGATCGCCACCGACTGGCGGCAGATGGCGCACGCGATCCGGTCCGCCGCCGTCGACATCCCGCTCGCCGACCCGCACTTCTGGACGATGCGCGGCTCGGTGCGCGTCGCGCAGCTGTGCTCGGACTTCGGCCTGACGTGGGGCTCGCACTCGAACAACCACTTCGACATCTCCCTGGCCATGTTCACCCAGGTCGGGGCGGCAGCTCCCGGTGAGATCACCGCGCTGGACACGCACTGGATCTGGCAGGACGGCCAGCCGCTCACCCGGTCGCCGCTGCGGATCGAGGACGGCGCGATCGCCGTGCCGACCATGCCCGGCCTCGGTGTCGAGCTGGACCGCGACGCCCTGGCCACCGCGCACGAGCTCTACCTGGAGCACGGGCTCGGCGCGCGGGACGACGCCGTCGCCATGCAGTACCTCGTCCCGGGCTGGGCCTTCGACCCGAAGCGCCCCTGCCTCGTCCGATGAACCGGTCAGGAGACCCTGTGACGACGTCCGGAACCCCCACCACACCCGCGAGTCCCGCCGTGCTCGACCGGATCACCTCGGTGACCCTCTCGTCGGTGACCCTGCCGCTGGCCAACCCGATCAGCGACGCGAAGGTCTTCACCGGCCGGCAGCGCCCGATGACCGAGGTCGCCTTCCTCTTCGCCGAGATCGGCACCGAGTCCGGCCTGGAGGGCGTGGGGTTCAGCTACTCCAAGCGGGCCGGCGGCCCGGCGCAGTTCGCGCACGCCCGCGAGGTGGCGCCGGACCTGCTCGGCGAGGACCCCAGCGACATCGCCCGGCTGTGGACCAAGCTGGTGTGGGCCGGTGCGTCGGTCGGCCGCAGCGGCGCCTCCACCCAGGCGATCGCGGCCATCGACATCGCGCTGTGGGACCTCAAGGCCAAGCGCGCGGGCCTGCCGCTGGCCAAGCTGCTGGGGGCGCACCGCGACTCGGTGCGCTGCTACAACACCTCGGGCGGGTTCCTGCACGAGTCGGTCGAGCAGGTGAAGGACAACGCCACCCGCACCCTGGAGCAGGGCGTCGGCGGCATCAAGATCAAGGTCGGCCTGCCCGACTCGGCCGAGGATTTGCGCCGGGTCCGCGCCGTCCGCGAGCACCTCGGCGACGCCGTGCCGTTCATGGTGGACGCCAACCAGCAGTGGGACCGCCCGACGGCCATGCGGGTCAGCCGCCGGCTCGAGGAGTTCGACCTCGTGTGGATCGAGGAGCCGCTGGACGCCTACGACGCCGAGGGCCACGCCGAACTGGCCCGCAGCCTGGACACCGCGATCGCGACGGGGGAGATGCTGACCAGCGTCGCGGAGCACGCCGCGCTCATCCGCGCCGGCGCCGTGGACATCCTCCAGCCCGACGCGCCGCGCATCGGCGGCATCACCCAGTTCCTCACCCTGGCCACCCTGGCCGACCAGGCCGGGCTGCTGCTGGCGCCGCACTTCGCGATGGAGATCCACGCGCACCTGGCCGCCGCCTACCCGCGCGAGCCCTGGGTGGAGCACTTCGACTGGCTGCACCCCCTGTTCAACGAGCGCCTCGAGACCCGCGACGGGCGCATGTACATCTCGGACCGGCCCGGTCTGGGCATCACGCTCAGCGAGCAGGCGCGCGCCTGGACCGTGGACCGCGTCCACGTCGGCGCGACGCAGTGACCACCGCACCACAGCACCGGAGGACAGGCACATGAGCGACGTCGTCAGCATCGACCCCGGCACCGGCGAGGCCGTCGAGGTGGTCGCGCAGGAGACCACCACCGCCGAGGTGGACCGCCTCTGCGCGGCCGCCCTCGCCGCCGCGCCCGGCCTGGACGCCCTGGGTCGCGCCGGCCGTGCCGCGCTGCTGCGCGCCCTGGCCGACGCCCTGGAGGCCCGCCGCGACGACGTCGTCGCCGTCGCCGACCGGGAGACCGCCCTCGGGACCACGCGCCTCAACGGTGAGCTGACCCGCACCGCCTACCAGCTGCGCCTGTTCGCCGAGGTGCTCGACGAGGGCAGCTACCTGGAGGCCGCGATCGACCACCCGGGGGACACCCCCATGGGCCCGCGTCCCGACCTGCGCCGCATGCTGCTGCCGATCGGCCCGATCGCGGTGTTCGGGGCGAGCAACTTCCCGCTCGCGTTCTCCGTGCCCGGGGGCGACACCGCGTCCGCGCTGGCCGCCGGCTGCCCCGTCGTCGTCAAGGCGCACGGGTCGCACCCGGCCACCTCGCAGCTGGTGTTCGACGTGTTCGTCGCGGCGGCCCGCGCGGCCGGCGCGCCCGAGGGCACGCTCGGCATCGTGCACGGGCTGCAGGCCGGAGCCGACCTGGTCGCCCACCCGGCGATCCGCGCCGTCGGCTTCACCGGCTCGGTCAACGGCGGCCGGGCGCTGCTGCAGATCATCGAGCGGCGCCCCGACCCGGTGCCCTTCTTCGGCGAGCTGAGCAGCCTCAACCCGCTGATCGTGACCCCGCACGCGGCCGGCGAGCGCGGCGAGGTCATCGGCCGCGAGCTGGTCGGCTCCTTCACCCTCGGCGGTGGGCAGTTCTGCACCAAGCCCGGCCTGGCCTTCGTGCCGGCCGGTCCCGACGGCGACCGCGTCGTCGACGCGATGGCCGAGGCCGTGCGGGCAGCGCCGGCGCCGGTGCTGCTGAACGAGGGCATCGCCGCCTCCTACGGCCGGATCTCCGACGGTCTGTCCGGGGCACCTGGCGTCGAGGAGATCGCCCGCGGCGCCGACCCGGCGGGGGAGGGCTTCCGCGCCGTGCCGCGGCTGCTCACCACCACCGCGGCCGACCTGCCGGCGGAGGTCACCGAGGAGTGCTTCGGCCCGGTCAGCGTGGTGGCCCGCTACGACGGCGAGAAGGAGCTGTTCGCGGCGCTGTCGGCCATGCCGTCCTCGCTGACCGCCACCGTGCTGCGCGGTTCGGGGGAGACCGAGCTGCCGCTGGCCGTCTCCCAGGAACTGCGCACCCGGGCGGGGCGGCTGGTCTACGACGCCTATCCGACGGGCGTGGCCGTCTCCTGGGCGCAGCACCACGGTGGGCCCTGGCCGTCCACCAACTCCCAGCACACCTCGGTGGGCACCACCGCCATCCGGCGGTTCCTCCGGCCGGTCACCTGGCAGGGGGCGCCGCAGGAGCTGCTCCCCGAGGAGCTCACCGACGACTACCGCGGCATCCCGCGGCGCATCGACGGCGTCCTCGAGCTGCCCCGGTGACCCCACGGGTCGCCCTCGTCAGCTCCGAGCGCGGCCTGGCGGTCGACCCCGACCTCCCGATCGCCGGCTCGGCGCTGCGGGAGGCGGGGCTGGCCGTCGACCTGGTCCGCTGGGACGACGCCGGCCTCGACTGGGACGCCTACGACCTCGCCGTCGTCCGCTCCTGCTGGGACTACGCCTGGCGCCTCGAGGAGTTCCTGTCCTGGGCGGCGCGCGTGCCGCGGCTGCGCAACGCCGTCGAGCTGCTCCGGTGGAACACCGACAAGACCTACGTGCGTGACCTGGCGCGCGCCGGGCTGCCGGTGGTGACGACGGCGTGGGACCCGGCCGGCGCGGACGAGCTGCCGGACGCGGCGGAGTGGGTGGTGAAGCCGTCGGTCTCCGCGGGATCGCGGGACACCGCCCGGTGGGGCGACGCCGCGGCCGCCCTGGCGCACGTGGCGGAGCTGAACGGCGCCGGCCGGACGGCGATGGTGCAGCCCTACCAGGCCAGCGTCGACGAGCTGGGCGAGACCGCGATGCTGTTCATCGGCGGACGCTTCTCCCACGCCGTGCGCAAGGGGCCGCTGCTGGGCCGCGGTGAGGGCGTGCGGCAGGACCGCGACAGCCGGGGCGACCTGCGCCCGGCGCAGCCGTCGGCCGATCAGCGCGAGGTCGCCCGGTCGGTGTTCGACGCGATCCCGACCCTGGTGCCCGGTGCTCCCGCGCCGCTGTACGCGCGCATCGACCTGGTGCAGGACGTCTCCGGCCGACCGGTCGTGCTGGAGCTCGAGCTCACCGAGCCCAGCCTGTTCCTGCCCCAGGCGCCGGACGCCGCGGACGCGCTGGTCCGCGCGGTGGAGGCGGAACTGCGCGCGTGAGCGGGGTGCTGGGCGGCTTCGCCGCGCTGGCCGCGGTGATCGCGGTGGGGTGGGTCGTGGGGCGCGCCGGCACCCTCGGCAGCGACGCTCCGCGGATCCTGTCCCGGCTGTCGTTCTTCGTGGCCACCCCGGCGCTGCTGTTCCTCACCCTGAGCCGCGCCGACACGGCGACCGTCGCATCGCTGGCGCTGATCGCCACAGCGGGCAGCGCGGTCGCGAGTGCCCTGCTCTACGCCGGTCTGGCCCGGTGGCGGTGGCGGCTGCCCGCCCCGGAGCTCGCCACGGGCGCGCTCTCGTCGTCCTACGTCAACGCCGGCAACCTGGGCATCCCGGTGTCGGTGTACATCCTGGGCGACGCCTCCTACGTGGCGCCGGTGCTGCTGTTCCAGGTGCTGGTCATGACACCGGTCGGGCTCGGGGTGCTCGCCGGCTCCGGGACCGGCGGGCAGGCAGCGCCGTCCTGGCGGCAGCTGGTGCTCCAGCCGGTGCGCACGCCGGTGGTCATCGGCTGCGTGCTCGGTCTGCTCCTGGCGGCCAGCGGGCTGGACGTGCCACCGGTGCTCCTGGAGCCGGTGGAACTCGTCGCGGCGGCGGCGGTGCCCGCCGCGCTGCTGGCCTACGGCATGTCGCTGCACGGGGCTCCCCGCCCGGGCGCCGGCGCGCTCGCCGGGCAGGTGTGGCTGGCCGTCGTCCTCAAGAACCTGGCGATGCCGGCCATCGGGTACGCCCTCGGCCGGTGGGTCGCCGACCTCGACGGCGTCGCCCTGCTGGCGGTCACGGTGACCTCCGCCCTGCCCACCGCGCAGAACATCTTCGTCTACGCCGCGACGTACGACCGGGGCACCGTCCTGGCCCGCGACGCGATCCTGCTCAGCACCGTGCTGTCGGTGCCCGTCCTCGTCGGCATCGCGGTGCTGCTGGCATGAAGGGAACTTCCATGTACCACGAGCAGTTCGACGCCGTCCTGATCGGCGGCGGCGTCATGAGCGCGACGCTCGGGACGCTGCTCGGCGAGCTCGAGCCGGGCTGGCGGATCGCCGTCGTGGAACGGCTGGACGAGGCAGGATCGGAGAGCTCGAGCGCCTGGAACAACGCCGGCACCGGGCACGCCGGGCTCTGCGAGTTCAACTACACGCCCCGCCGGGCCGACGGATCGGTCGACGTCTCGCAGGCCGTGGCGATCGGCGAGCAGTTCGCCGCCTCGCTGGTCCTCTGGGCGCACCTGGTCTCGGCGGGCCGGATCGGCGAGCCGCAGGACTTCATCCGCCCGGTGGCGCACGCCGGATTCGGGCGCGGACCGGACGGCGTGGCCCACCTGCGGGCCCGGTGGGCGGCGCTCCGCGGGCATCCGCTGTTCGCCGGCACCGAGTACAGCGAGGACCGGGCGCAGCTCGCCGACTGGCTGCCGCTGATGTTCGGCGACCGCCCCGACGACGGTCCCGTCGCCGTCACCCGCTCGACGCAGGGCACCGACGTCGACTTCGGTGTGCTGACCCGCCGGCTCCTGACCGCGCTGCGGTCCCACGGTGCCGACGTCCGGCTGGGGCAGCAGGTGACCTCCCTCGAGCGGGACGGCGAGGCGTGGGACGTCGGGGTCCGGGACCGCCGCACCGGCGCACCCGGCCGGTTGCGCGCGCCCTACGTCTTCGTCGGCGCGGGCGGCGGGACGCTGCCGCTGCTCCAGCAGGCACGGGTTCCGGAGGTGCGCCGGTACGGCGCCTTCCCGATCAGCGGCCGGTTCCTGCGGACGGCGGACCCCGACCTCGTCGCGGCGCACGGCGGCAAGGTCTACGGACACGCCGCCCCGGGGGCGCCGACCATCTCGGTGCCGCACCTGGACCACCGGACGGTGGAGGGCCGGGAGCACCTCGTGTTCGGTCCGTTCGCGGCGTTCTCCCCGCGCTTCCTCCGCACGGGGCGGCTCAGCGACCTCCTCCGGTCCGTGCGGCCGGGGAACCTGCCGGTCCTCGCGGCGTCGGCCCGGGACAACCGCTCGCTCATGGCCTACCTGGTCCGGCAGCTCGCCCAGACCTCCGAAGGCCGGCTCGACGCGCTGCGGACGTTCGTCCCGCGCGTCGAGGCCGACGACTGGGAGCTGGTCACCGCCGGGCAGCGGGTCCAGGTGCTCAAGATGTCCGGCGGGCGCGGGGCCATGGTCGGCTTCGGCACGGAGGTGGTCACCTCCGCCGGTGGCTCGCTCGCCGCCCTGCTCGGCGCCTCACCCGGTGCCTCCACCGCGGCCGCGACGATGGTCGACGTGCTCGCGACGAGCTTCCCCGGTCGCATGGCGGCCTGGGCGCCCCGGCTTGCCGAGATCGTGCCGTCGGCGGGAGGAGCGGAGCGCCTGGAGCCGGCCGAGTTGCTGGCCCGGGCGCAGGCGGCCCGCCGCGTGCTCCGCCTGGACGAGGCAACCGGCGGTCCCCGGGAAGACCTGGCATGACGTCCCCGGAACTGCTCGAGCGGCTCCGCGAGGTGGTGGGGGAGGAGGGCCTGGTCACCGAACCCGCGCAGCTGGACGGGTACCTCAGCGACTGGCGCGGCGCCTACCGCGGCACGGCCGCGGCCGTCGTCCGGCCGGCCAGTACGGAGGAGGTCGCCGCGGTCGTGCGGATCTGCTCCGGGGACGGGGTGGCCGTCGTCCCGCAGGGTGGCAACACCGGCCTGTGCGGCGGTGCGGTGCCCGACGCCTCCGGCCGGCAGGTGGTGCTCTCGCTGGAGCGGATGCGCCGGGTGCGCGCGGTCGACCCGGTCAACCAGACGATCACCGTGGAGGCCGGCGTCGTGCTGCAGGCGGTGCAGGAGGCGGCCGCCGCCCAGGGCTGCCTGTTCCCGCTCTCCCTCGGGTCGGAGGGCAGCTGCACGATCGGCGGGAACCTGTCGACCAATGCCGGCGGCACGGCGGTGCTCCGCTACGGCACCATGCGCGACCTCGCGCTCGGGCTGGAGGTGGTGCTGCCCGACGGCCGGATCTGGCACGGCCTGCGCGGGTTACGGAAGGACAACACCGGCTACGACCTCAAGCACCTGTTCATCGGCGCCGAGGGCACCCTCGGCGTGGTCACCGCGGCGGTGCTCAAGCTGTTCCCCGCCGTCCGCAGCCGGGCGACGGCGTGGGTGGCGCTGCCGTCGGTCCGCGCGGCGGTCGAGCTGTTCGGCATCGTGCGCGCCCTCTGCGGGGACCGGCTGACCGGGTTCGAGCTCATGAGCCGCCAGAGCGTCGAGTTCGTGCTGCGGCACGGCGCGGGCGCCCGCGACCTCTTCGGCGCACCGCACCCCTGGTACGTGCTCGTGGAGCTGGGCGACACCCTGCCCGAGGCCGGCCTCGGCGGGCTGCTCGAGTCCGCGCTGGCCGAGGCGTTCGAGCGCGAGGTCGCCGGTGACGCGGTGGTGGCCTCCGGCTCCGCGCAGGTGGACGCGCTGTGGGCGCTGCGCGAGGGGATCTCCGAGGCCCAGAACTTCGAGGGCCCGAGCCTGAAGCACGACGTCACGGTGCCGGTCAGCAGCATCGCCGACTTCGTCGAGCGGACCGACCGCGCGCTGCGCGAGGCGGTCCCCGGCATCCGGATCGTCGTCTACGGGCACATCGGCGACGGCAACCTGCACTACAACCTGAGCAAGCCGGAGGACGGCGACGACGACGCGTTCCGGCGGCGGGCCGACGAGCTGGGCCGGATCGTCTACGACTCGACGAGCAGCTTCGACGGCAGCATCAGCGCCGAGCACGGGCTCGGGCAGTCCAAGCGGGAACTCGTCGCCGACTACAAGGACGCCCTGGAGCTGGACCTGATGCGGGGCATCAAGCAGCTGCTGGACCCGCGGGGCCTGATGAACCCCGGCAAGGTGCTTCCGGGCTGAACCGGGGCCCTTCGCGCGAGGGGTGATCCGGTGTGGCCGGGGAAGCCCCGTGCGACTCGTGGGACGGACCGGTCCGGGCCGCGCCGAGGTGTTTCCCGTCACAATCGCGTCAGGCAGCCTACCGTCGTCCCCATGCACCCCCAGCCCGTCGAACCGTCGTCCACACCCCGTTCCGCCGCCCCCGCCCGGGTGCGGTACCTGCACCAGCTGGCCGCGGCCCGGGTGACCGCGGCACGGCCGCGATCCGAGCAGCAGATCGCGGACATCGTCCGCGTCACGGTCGACGACGAGGTGGACACCCGCACGTTCGCCGCCATCGTCACCGACGTCTCGGACGACCTCCGTCGCTGACGCACCTCACCGCCCCGCACCGGGACGGCCGCCGGCTCACGGGTGGGTGGCGATCCGCCCGAGCACCTCGTCGGGCAGGGCGCGGTCGGCGTAGAGGAGCCGGACGGCGTCCGGGTCCGGGTTGCCCGCGTCCGGACCGCGCCAGAGCAGCGTCAGCCCCGAGCGTTCCGCGCGCCCGCGGGACTCGAGGTTGTGCTCGAGCAGGGTGGCGACGACCGGCAGCCCGGGATCGGTCCGGTGCGCCGCGTCGAGTGCGGCGGCCACCAGTTCCGCCGCGAGCCCCCGGCCCCACGCCGCGGGCGTGAAGCGGTAGTAGAGGTTCCACCACGCCGTCCCCACCCGGACGGCGCAGCCACCCGTGCCCACGACGTCGTCGGCACGCAACGGCGTCCCGGGCAGGTCGTGCCGCAGTCGCGCGGTCCAGTAGCCCAGGCCGTCCCGTGCCCAGTGGCCGACGGAGTGCTCGATGCCCTCCGCCGTCCGCTCCGGCGACGTGTGCCGCCCCGACGGCAGGTGGGCCCACGTGCCGGGGTCCGACATCAGCGCGACGTGCGCGTCCAGGTCGCCGGGGACGACGGCATCGAGCCGGAGCCGCTCCGTCTCGACGTGCCGGAGATCCACGACGGTTCCTTCCGCTGGAGGAGGGCCCGGACGGGGCCCGTCGGCACAGTCTGGACGGCGCCCGACCGCCGCCAGGCGCGGGGCCGCGGGTAATTCCGTGGACAGGAGAGCCCGCGGCGCCATCATCGGCCGGTGCGCGTGCGACTCGTCCCGGTCGAGGACGCCGCGCTGGCGGCCGCCGCCCGCGCACTCTGCGCCGCACCGGTCGATCCGCCGGGCATTCCGGACCACGACTGGCTGCACGGCGATCCCGGTGAGGTGCTGCGCAGGCTCCGCCTCGCCCGTGACCGTCGGCTGGCCGCCGGTGGCCGCGCCTGGACCATCGGCGCCGACGGAGCGGTCGTGGGCTACCTGAGCGCATCCATCGACGACGGCGGCGCCCGGGCGGAGACGTTCTCCGTGGTCGCGCGCGCCGAGCAGGGCCGGGGGATCGGTTTCGCTGCCCGACGGCTCGCCCTGGACGAGCTGGCAGCGGCGGGCATCCGGTCGGTCGTCAGTCTCGCGCGGCCGGGCAGCGCGTCCGCCGCCGTCTCACGACGACTGGGCTACCGGCTGACCGGCACGGAGGAGCGGACCCATCCCGACGGCTACGTCGTGGCACTCGAGCGGTACGAGCTGCGCCTCCCGCGCGGTGATGCACGCATGATCGGCGGATGACCTCGGCGCGGACGGCACTGCTGGCGAACTTCCGGTGGCACGGCGGGCACGCCGACGTCTGGCGGGTGTTCGCCGACGGCGACGCGCTCGCGTCGGTCGTGACGGGGCTCGCGGATCCGTGGCGGGGCTCCGCCGTCTCGCGGGTCGTCGGCATCGAGTCACGCGGTTTCCTCCTCGGGGCCGCCGTCGCCGTGTCCCTGGGCGTGGGCTTCGTGGCCGTGCGGAAGGACGGTGGCCTGTTCCCCGACGCCACGGTGACGACGGAGGCCGAGGAGGACTACCGGGGGCTGCGCCACCGGTTGCGGATGCAGGCCGTCCTGACGCCGGCCGACCGCGTCCTGCTGGTCGACGACTGGGCCGAGCGTGGCAGTCAGGCGCGTGCCGCCCGGTATCTCGTCGAGTCCACCGGGGCCACGTTCCTCGGGATCTCGCTGCTGGTGGACCAGTTGCCGGCACCCGTCAGGTCTTCGCTGGGGAGGGTCACGGCCCTGGTGTCCGCCGACGAGCTCGGCGACCCCGGCGCCTGAGCTTCCGTGGCACCGCACCGCGGAAGCCGGGCAGCCGCGACTGCACGGGGTTCCCGGCTCAGCCGGCCGGCCGCCACGGCGTCAGATCGAGATTCGGATAGCGGAGTGCCGTTCCGGCCAGGGTGTCCGGTGTCCAGTACGGGTGGCCGGGGGCGGGGAACCCGAGCGCCATCAGCTGGGGCGGGATCGCCCGGCTGACGAAGGCCGTCCATTCCGGGGTGAAGCTCCGTGTGGCCCAGGCGCCCCGTTGCCCCCAGATCAGGCCGGCCGGCCGGTAGCAGATCTGCATGCTGTAGCGGACGCCCCGTGGCGCGGTGAGCTGGGTGCCCCGGTGGACGGTGCCGGGCTGGAAGGCGATGACCGTGCCGGCCGGCCCGGCGCCGGACACCTCGGCGTCGTAGAGGTGCGGGCTCCCGCTGTCGTCGGTGAACCGGGACCGGCCCGACGTGCCCGGCCGGAGGAACCAGTTGGGCACCGCGGGCAGGTCGGCGGTGTGCCGGGAGGAGACCAGGTGCGGTGGCCCCAGGTCCTCCGGCACGTCGGTGAGGAACAAGAACATCTCCACCTGCCGGCAGCCGGGAGCCGAGCTGGGCACCAGGATCGTGTGGTTCAGGTAGTCGCGGTGCAGGTCCTGCTCGTAGTCGCAGGCACCCGTGTACTTGGCCCACGCCTCGGCGCCGTACAGGTGCACGTCGTCCTCCGGCAGCAGTGCCTGCGCCAGCTCCAGCAGCCGGGAGTGGACGGCGAGCAGGCTGATCTCGGTGCTCGCGAAGGGGAAGGAGTCGATACCGGCGAACTCGTCACCGAGGAAGCGCTCGCGGCGGGGATCCGTGCCGTCGTGAAAGCCGTCGGCGCTGGGGAACATCGCCGGCAGCTCGCGCACGGCCGGTTCGAGCTCGTCAGCGGGGATGAACGCCGGGAGGACGACGAAGCCCTCGGTCTCCCATGCCCGTGCCGCGTCCGCGAGGTCCATGGGGGGAGCCTCGGCGGGACGGAGGAGCCGGGCAACCCGTTTATCGCCACGCGCACCGGGAGGCCGTTGTCCTCCAGCGGCGGAGCGTCCCCGGTTGTGCGCACCGCTCCGCCCGCACGTTTGCGCCGCCTCACTCCTGCGGAGCTGCGGGCGCCGCCCCGGCCGCGCCCCGGCGTCGGCTCCGGCGCAGCGGGATGAGCACCGCTGCGGCGACCACGGCGGCGACCGCCAGCCACGGCAGCAGGACACCGAGGACGACGACGGCGCTGCCGGCCGCGGCGACGAGGGCGCGCCAGCCGGTGGCGAGTCCCTCGAAGAACCCGTCCGGACCACCGGGCGGCGCCACGCCGTCCGGCCGCAGGTGCACGTGCAGGGTCGACAGCTCGACCTGGTCGGCCAGCAGCGCCCGCTGGGACTGCAGCGACTCCAGCTGCTCCTGCCGGGAGGAGAGCGCTCCCTCGGCCGAGAGCAGCACCTCGATGGACGCTGCCTCGTCCATCAGGGCCTGCAGCCGGGCCACGGAGGTCTCCAAGGCGGAGATCCGGGCGTCCAGGTCGACGGCCTCCCCGGTCACGTCGGAGCGGGACACCGACACGCTCGCCACCTCGCCGAGGTCCTCCAGATCGGCCAGGACGTCGGTCAGCTCGTCCGCGGGCACGCGCACGACGAGGTCTGCGCTGGCCGACTCCTCCTCGCCGTCCCCGGCCGCCGCCTGCTCGGTCCGCTCGTCCACCCGGCCGCCGGCGGTCTCCACCAGCTCGCTCACCCGCTGGGCGGCGTCGGAGGGGTCGTCCACGACGAGGGAGGCGGTGGCGGTCGTGATCACCTGCCGGTCGGCGTCGGTCGGTGCGCCTTCGTCGGCGACGGCCCCCGCGCTGCCGCCGCCGTCCGCGCTGCTCGACTCGTCTCCGCCCGAGCCGGTGCACCCGACGAGCACCAGCACCACGGCCAGCGTCGCTGTTGCCCTGCCCACGAGAGTCCTCATGGCGGGACCGTAGGACCGCGCTCGGGTCGCCGACCAGGGCCGATGCCCGATCGTGACGCGGGGAGGAGGCGGCCCCCGTCAGCCCGCCGGCCGGCTCACCTCCCGGTGACGCGCCCGGCTGCGGGAGCGGCCCTCCCGGCGGTCCTGCAGGAACGCTGTGGTCGATGTGTCCTCAAGGGCGGCCTATGGGACAGCGTTCCCCAAGATCACCACGCCCTGATGGTCGCCGTATGAGGTGATGAGAGAGCCGTCAGCGCGTATTGATCTTGCGGTGAAGCGTCCCTTAGTGGGCCGCTTAGGGACGGGCCTTGAGAGTGGGGCGAAGGACGTCGCCTCGTGTAGATGATCGTCGCGACTCCGACGCGTCCTCACGGCACCCCGGGGGCAGGGTCGGGCACGGTCAGATGTGCAGCGACATACCCGCCACCGCCGCCATCGTCATCGTCGGGATCCCCGCAGCCGGCTGTTCCCACGGTGGCGAGGGCCAGCAGCACGGCCACCAACCAGGCGCGCAGGCGCAGTGCACGGCGACGGGCAGCACCACGGTTCGACGAGTTCGCCAATGTCCTGACCACGGGTGCCTCCTTTGGCGAGCTGCGCCCCCGATGGGCACAGCATCCTCCATGCCAGCATCGCGCGCAGATGTGACGCCCCCTGGGTCGGTGTGCCGGCGGCCCCTGGCCAGGGCCAGGCCAGTTGGCGAGAAGGACTCGCAACGGCGGTCGGTGTCCATCGATGGACCCCTCGGGACACTCATCGCAGCGACTCGACCGTTCGTGCGGGTCGTCGTCACGCCGCTCACGGGCTGCTCAGGCCCAGGCGTCGTCCTTGCGGCCGGCGTCCACCAGACGGAGCACGGCGGAGCCCTCCTCGTCGGAGGCCTCCAGGTCCACCTCGACGTCGAAGCCCCAGTCGTGGTCGCCCGCCGGGTCGTCGACGATCTGCCGCACCTTCCAGACGCCGGGCCCCGACTTGTCCCAGATGAGCATCGCCGGGCCGCGGGCGTCGCCGCCGGTCCGCACCTCGTCGTGCTCCGCGAAGTAGCCGCGCACCACCGGCTCCCAGCGGTCGGCGTCCCAGCCGGAGGCCTTGTCCAGCTCGCCCAGGTCGTACCAGCGGCGGCGGGCCCAGAGCTCCACCCGGCGGAACAGCGCGTTGCGGACCATCGCGGTGAACGCCCGCTCGTTGCCGGTCAGCGGCCGCGGCCGGGCGGGGACGGCGACCTCGGCCACCGGACCCTCGTCCGGGTTGGTCAGCGACTCCCACTCGTCCAGCAGCGAGGAGTCGACCTGGCGTACCAGTTCGCCGAGCCACTCGACGAGGTCGGTGACCTCTTCGGTGCGGGCCGCGGCGGGAACCCCGGAGCGCAGCGCCTTGAACGCGTCGGAGAGGTAGCGCAGTACCGCGCCCTCGGACCGGGTGAGGCCGTAGGTGTTGACCAGCTCGCGGAAGGTGAAGGCCCGCTCCCACATCTCGCGGACGACCGACTTCGGCGACAGGTGAGCGTCGGCCGCCCACGGGTTGGTGCGCACGTAGATGTCGAAGGCGGCGCCCAGCAGCTCCTCCAGGGGCTTGGGATAGGTCACCTCCTCGAGCAGCTCCATCCGCTCGTCGTACTCGATGCCCTCGGCCTTCATCTGCGCGACGGCCTCGCCCTTGGCCTTGTTCAGCTGGGCGGCGAGGATCTGCCGCGGGTCGTCCAGCGTCGCCTCGATGACGCTGACGACGTCGAGGACGTAGGTGTCCGACTCCGGGTCCAGCAGGTCGATGGCGGCGAGGGCGAACGTCGACAGCGGTTGGTTCAGCGCGAAGTCCGGCGGCAGGTCGATCTTGAGGTCGTAGCGCCGTCCGTCCGGCTCGGGCTCGGGCAGCCGCTCCAGGACGCCGGCCTGCAGCAGCGAGCGGGCGATGCCGATCGCCTCGCGGATCAGCTTCAGCTGCCTCTTGCGCGGCTCGTGGTTGTCGGTGAGCAGCCGGCGCATGGCCGCGAACGGGTCCCCGGGCCGGTCGACGACGTCGAGGACCATCGCCGTCGACACCCGCATGTTGCTGGTCAGCTTCTCCGGCTCGCCTCCGACCAGGCGGGTCATCGTCGCCTCGCTCCACGGCACCATGCCGTCGGGCACCTTCTTGCGGACGAGCTTGCGGCGCTTCTTCGGGTCGTCGGCGACCTTCGCGAACTGCTTGAGGTTCTCCACCTCGTGCTCCGGCGCCTGGACGACGACGGTGCCCGCGGTGTCGTAGCCGGCCCGCCCGGCACGGCCCGCGATCTGGTGGAACTCGCGCACCTGCAGCAGGCGGGTGCGGACGCCGTCGTACTTCGACAGCGCCGAGAACACGACGGTCCGGATCGGCACGTTGATGCCGACGCCGAGGGTGTCGGTGCCGCAGATGACCTTGAGCAGCCCGGCCTGGGCCAGCTGCTCCACCAGGCGCCGGTACTTGGGCAGCATGCCGGCGTGGTGGACGCCGATGCCGTGGCGCACCAGCCGCGAGAGCGTCGTCCCGAACGACGACGTGAACCGGAAGCCGCCGATCATGTCGGCGATCGCGGCCTTCTCCTCCTTGCTGCACACGTTCACGCTCATCAGCGCCTGCGCCCGCTCCAGTGCCGAGGCCTGGGTGAAGTGGACGACGTAGACCGGGGCCTGCTTCGTGTCCAGCAGTTCCTGGATCGTCTCGTGCATCGGCGTCGTCGCGTAGTAGTGGTGCAGCGGCACCGGGCGCTCGGCGTTGGCGACCAGCGCGGTGGGCCGGCCGGTGCGGCGGGTGAGGTCCTCCCGCAGCGACGTGACGTCGCCCAGGGTGGCGCTCATGAGCAGGAACTGCGCCTTCGGCAGCTCGAGCAGTGGCACCTGCCAGGCCCACCCGCGATCGGGGTCGCCGTAGAAGTGGAACTCGTCCATGACCACGAGCGCGTTGGCGAGCTGCTCCGATTCGCTGCCCTCGCGCAGCGCGATGTTGGCCAGGATCTCGGCGGTGCAAGCGATGATCGGCGCCCCGGCGTTGACGCTCGCGTCCCCGGTGAGCATGCCGACGTTGGCCGCGCCGAAGACGCCGCACAGGGCGAAGAACTTCTCGCTGACCAGGGCCTTGATCGGCGCGGTGTAGTAGCTGCGGCGGCCGGCGGCCAGGGCGGCGTACTGCGCGCCGGTGGCGACCAGCGACTTGCCCGAACCGGTCGGCGTCGCCAGGACCACGTTCGCGCCGCTGACCAGCTCGATCAGCGCCTCCTCCTGCGCCGGATAGAGCGTCGTGCCGCCGGCTTCGGCCCAGGCGGCGAAGGAGGCGAACAGCTCGTCGGGGTCGGCGCCCTTCGCCCGAAGCGCGGAGAGATCGTCGACGTCGTCGAGCAGGGGAGGGGCAACGGTCGTGGTCATCAGGTGCACCAGCGTGCCCGACGTGCCGCTGCTTCCCACGACCCCGTCCCGGCGTGTGCCCGTGTCGCCCGTTCGGTCACGATCCGGTAACGGCGTGACTAACGGAGCGTGAGGGTGGACACTGGGAATCCGCTAGGTGAACAGCAGGTGAACGAGAGGTAGCTGAACATGCGCAATCCAGAGTGCCCGGAATGCCGGTGGGTGCCCGTCGTCGACGGTGCGGGTCGTCGTCGGCTCGAGATGCGCTGGCAGCTGCCCGTGTCCGCCCCGGCCGCCGAGAGCCTCGCCCACGCCGCCTGACGACCGGGTTCCGCGCGGATCGGCGCGGGTAGGCAGGCGGCGAGCAGCCGGGCAAGCAGCGCCCCGGGCTGCCGTCCGCAGCCGATCCACCGGAGGACCACTGTGTCGTCACCTCGTCCCGAGACCCAGCCCGCCCAGCAGCAGACCCCGCCCGGGACGCTCGGCGAGATGGACCCCGAGCCCGACCACGGCGAGGAGAGCTACCAGGGCTCCGGCCGGCTCAGCGGCAAGAAGGCCGTCATCACCGGCGGCGACAGCGGCATCGGCCGCGCCGTGGCCATCGCCTTCGCCCGCGAGGGAGCCGACGTCCTCATCTCCTACCTGAACGAGCACGAGGACGCGCAGGACACCGCGCGGTACGTCGAGCAGGCCGGGCAGAAGTGCGTGCTCGTCCCCGGTGACCTCGCCGACCGCGCGCACGCCAAGACGATCATCCCGAAGGCGGTCGAGGAGTTCGGCCGGGTCGACGTCCTGGTCAACAACGCCGCCTTCCAGATGAGCCACGAGTCGCTCGACGAGATCAGCGACGACGAGTGGGACCACACCGTCGCGGTCAACCTCTCGGCGATGTTCACGCTGACCAAGGATGCGATCCCGCACATGCAGCCGGGCGCCTCGATCATCAACTCGTCGTCGGTCAACTCCGACAACCCCAGCCCGAACCTCATCGCCTACGCCATGACCAAGGCCGGCATCGCGAACTTCACCGCGTCCCTGGCGCAGCTGTACGCGGAGAAGGGCATCCGGGCGAACAGCGTCGCGCCAGGTCCGATCTGGACGCCGCTGATCCCCTCCACCATGCCCGAGGAGAAGGTCGAGAGCTTCGGCCAGCAGGTGCCGCTGGGCCGCCCGGGACAGCCAGCCGAGCTCGCGCCGGTCTACGTCCTGCTGGCCAGCGACGAGTCCTCCTACGTGTCTGGGGCCCGCATCGCCGTGACCGGCGGCAAGCCGATCCTCTGATGGTCTTCATCTGGAGCAGTGGCTGGGGCCCCCGCCGCCGGCGTCCCCGCCGGAGGTACGGCCGGTCCGGCTACGGCCGGGGGTACGGCTACGGGTCGCCGCCCGGCTACGGGCACGGCCGGGGGTACGGGCGCCGCAACGACTCGTGCCTGCGCGACCTGCTCTTCCTGAACACCGGCTGCTGCCTGGCCAACGCCGTCGGCTGCGGCATGGACGCGGTGCTGCTGGCGCCGGTCACCGCCGGGCGGATGCGGACGGCCGGGACGGGGGAGCGGGGCGCCCGCCTGGCGGACCGGATGGTGGCCGCGGTGCGCGTCTACCAGCGCGAGATCAGCCCGAAGCGGGTGCCGTGCTGCCGCTACGAGCCGACGTGCTCGGCGTACGCGGTGCAGGCCCTGGAGCGGCACGGCGCCGGCCGGGGGAGTTGGCTCACCCTGCGCCGGCTGGTCCGCTGCCGTCCCGGGGCCGCCGGTGGACCGGACCCGGTGCCCGGCGCCGCCTGACCGCGGCCGGTCCCGGCTACCGTCGCGCGGTGACCATGGACGGGGCGACGACGGGTCTGGCGACCTGGCGGGATCCGGACTGGCGCGATGCTGCCCTGGCCTGGGCCCGCGAGCAGCTGGCCGGGGCCGGGCTCGCGCTCGACGGCGAGCCCGAGCAGCCCCATGTCCGCATCTGGGCGACGGCCTTCCGGCTGCCCCTGCGCGACGGCGGTGTCGCCTGGTTGAAGGCTCCCGGAGCCGGCTCCGCGCAGGAGCCCCTGCTGGCCGAAGCGCTGGCGCGGTGGATGCCCGACCGGGTCCTGGTGCCCCTGGCCGTCGATCCGGCCCGCCGCCTGCTGCTGCTCCCGGACGGCGGGCCACGGCTGCGGGAGCACGGGAGCGACGCCGGCACCTGGGCGGCGATGCTGCAGTCCTACGCGGCACTCCAGCTGGACGTGATCGGGCACTCCGAGGAGCTGCTCGCGCTGGGCGTGCCCGACGCCCGGCCGGCCGCGCTGCCGGACCTGGTGGCCGACCTGCTGGCCGACAACGACGCGCAGTGCGTCGGCCGTCCAGGCGGCCTGGCCCCGGGGATCCGCGCGCGCGTGACCGCCGACCTCCCCGCCTACGCCGAGGCGTGCCGCGAGCTCGCCGCAGGGGTGCCGGCCACGGTGCAGCACGACGACCTGCACGACGGCAACGTCTTCGCCTCCGACGGCCGGTACCGGTTCTTCGACTGGGGCGACGCCTCCGTCGCGCACCCCTTCCTCAGCGTGCAGGTCGCGCTCGTGTCGGCCGCCCGCGTGCTCGGGCTGGCCGCGGGGACGCCGGCTCTCCGGCGGCTCCGGGACGCCTATCTCGAGCCGTGGACCGGCCACGGCACTGCCCGCGAGCTGCGGCGGCAGTGCGACCTGGCGCTGCGTGTGGCGCCGCTGGCCCGCGCGCTGACCTGGCGGCGGATCCTGCGCGGCGTGCACCCGGAAGAGCGGGGGGAGTGGCAGCTCAGCGTGGCCGAGTGGACCGCCGAGCACCTCGCTCCCGGGCCGCTGGCCCCGGCGCCCTCGTGACCGTCGGCCAGACTGTTCGCGTGCCCCCTGTCGACGACGCCGCCGGTGACCTCCCGGTCACCTCGTCCCTCGTCGTGCCCGCGGCCGCGTTGTCGTGGCGGTTCTCCCGCTCGTCGGGGCCCGGCGGGCAGGGCGTCAACACCGCCGACTCGCGGGTGGAGCTCTCGGTCGCCCCGCTGGAGCTGCCCGGCCTCACCGATCCGCAACGAGCGCGGCTCGCCCAGCGACTGGCGGACCGGCTGATCGACGGCGTGCTCACCATCGCGGCGAGCGAGCACCGCCAGCAGTTGCGCAACCGGCAGGCCGCACGCGAGCGGATGGCGGCCGTGCTGCGCGCCGCGCTCGCCCCACCGGCGCCGGCCCGGCGGCGCACCAAGCCGACCCGCGGGTCGAAGGAGCGCCGGATCGAGGCGAAGAAGCAGCGCGGCCAGCTGAAGAAGCAGCGCCGCACCTGGGACTGAGGGGTGGGGGTTCCCCCGGGTACCCCCCCCCCCCCGCCGCTCAGCCGCCGCTGCAGGTGCACCGTCACCGGCTCGCCGGCCGCGCTCTTGCCGATCGCCGTGCAGATGGCCGCCCGCAGCGGCAGCCAGTGCGGTCCGCTGCCCGACGGCATGAGCGTCGCGGCGAAGGCGTGCCCGTCGGCCGTGCCGGTGACCTTGACCGCCCGCCGGGTGCCCAGCAGCTCGGCGGAGTCCGGGACGACGAGGTAGGTGGGGAACGCGCCGTCCTTCTCGATGGGAGCGGTGAACGTGTGGTCCAGGACCGTCGGGGTGCTCATGCCTCCATGGACCGTCCCGGCGCCGGCAACTCATCGCGGCGCCGCCGGAGGAAGGCCCGCTCGCGGTCGTTCCCGGTCAGGGCGAGGGCGGCGTCGTAGGCGGCGAGCGCTTCCGCCGCGCGGCCCAGCCGGCGCAGCAGGTCGGCCCGGACGGCGGGGAGCAGGTGGTGCCGCGGCAGGTCGAGTTCCTGGACCAGTGCGAGCCCGGCCGCCGGGCCGGACACCTCGGCGACCGCGACCGCCCGGTGCAGCGCCACCACGGGGCTCGGCGCCAGCGCCATCACCTGGTCGTAGAGCGCCACGACCTGCCGCCAGTCGGTGGCGGCGGCCGTGGGGGCGTCGCTGTGCACCGCCGCGATCGCGGCCTGCAGCTGGTAGACCCCGGGCCGGTTCCGGCGCAGGCACCTGCGCACGAGCTCCTGCCCCTCGGCGACGAGCTGCCGGTCCCACTGCGTCCGGTCCTGGTCGGTGAGCAGCACCAGCTCGCCGTCGGCGGACGTCCGGGCGGGGCGGCGCGACTCGGTGAGCAGCATCAGGGCCAGCAGCCCGAGCACCTCCGGCTCGTCGGGCATCAGCTCCGCCAGCAGGCGGCCCAGCCGGATCGCCTCGGCGCACAGCTCGTCGCGCACCAGCTGCTCGCCGGCCGAGGCGGCGTACCCCTCGGTGAAGACCAGGTAGACGACGGCGAGCACGGCCGGGAGCCGGTCGGGGAGCTCGGCCTCCGACGGCACCCGGTACGGGATGCCGGCATTGCGGATCTTGGCCTTCGCGCGGACCAGTCGCTGGGCCATCGTCGGCTCGGAAACCAGGAACGCCGCAGCGATCTCGGCCGTCGTGAGGCCGCCCAGCAGGCGCAGGGTCAGGGCCACCCGCGCCGGCATGGCCAGGCCGGGATGGCAGCAGGTGAAGACCATCCGCAGCCGGTCGTCGGTCACGGGTCCCTCCTCCGCGGGTGGCGGGTCGTCGCGGAGCAGCGCGGCCTGGACGTACCGGTCGGTCCGCGTGCTTTCCCGCCGGAGCCGGTCGATGGCCCGGTTGCGGGCGGTCGTGATGATCCAGCCCGGGGGACTGGGTGGCACCCCGTCGTCGGGCCAGCGGGCGACGGCGGTCACGAAGGCGTCCTGCACCGCCTCCTCGGCGGCGTCGATGTCGCCGAGGAGGCGGGTGAGGACGGCGACCGCCCTGCCCGAGTGCTCGCGGAAGACGCGCTCGACCAGCGCGGTGGGCTCCGGTGTCATCCGGTCAGAAGGACCGAGCCACCGGGCGGACCTCGACCGGCAGTCCGAGCACCCCCGTCAGCTTGCCGGCCCAGGCCAGTGCCTCGTCGAGGTCCGCGACCTGGATCAGGTCGAAGCCGCCGACGAACTCCGTCCCCTCCGCGTAGGGGCCGTCGGTGACGAGGACCCCGTCCCCCTCCGCGCGGACGACGGTCGTCGACTCCGGCTGGTGCAGGGCGGCGGCGAACATCCAGACCCCGTCCGCGCGCATCTCCTCGTTCAGGGTGGCGAGATCGCGCATGACGGGCTCGAGGTCCTCCGGCGACGGCACCTGGCCGGTCGGCTGGATGATGTTGAGCAGGTACTGCGGCATCGAATCCTCCTCGGGCGCGGCCGGTCCCTCCAGCCGCTCACCCCCTGTACGAACGAATCCTGCCGGGATCGACACCCGCCAAGAACTTCTGCTCAGCCTCGGTGGCGGTCGATGACCTCGCCGAGGATGCGGACTCCGTCGGGGAAGCGCGCGGGGTCCGGGCCGGCGAAGCTCAGCCGGAGGAAGGGCGCCGTCGGCTCGGCCGGGAACCACTCGGTCCCGGGTGCGACGACGACGCCGGCGGCCTGGCAGTCGGCGACCAGCCGCGACAGGTTGGTGTCGTCGGGCAGTCGGGCCCACAGGTGCAGGCCTCCGGCGGGGACGTGCTCGACGTGCGCCTGCGGGGCGTGCTCGGCGAGCGCGGCGGTCAGCAGGTCCCGGCGGGCACGCAGCTGCTGGCGCAGGCCCCGCAGGTGGCGCTCCCATCCCGGCTGGGTGACGACGTCCAGGGCGGCGGCCTGGAGCAGCCCGCTGACGTACATCGACTCCGCGGCCCGGTCCGCCAGCAGCCGGTCGCGGGCCGCCCCGCGCGCCACGACCGCCGCCACGCGGAGAGCGGGGGAGACGCTCTTGGTCAACGAGCGCAGGTAGACGACGTGACCCGAGTCGTCCTGCGCGGCCAGTGGCGTGGGGGCCGTGGTGATGCCGAAGTCGTGCGCCCAGTCGTCCTCCAGGAGGAAGGCGCCGTGCGCACGGACCACGTCGAGGACCTGCCGCGCGCGCTCGGGCGACCACTGCGCTCCGGTGGGGTTCGCATAGTTCGGCTGGGCGTAGAAGAGGCGGGCGCCGGTCTCGCGGAAGGCGCGGGCCAGCTCCTCCGGATCGGGGCCCTCCGCGCCGCTCGGCACCGGGACGACGGAGACCCCCGCCCTCGTCGCGGCCTGGATCGCCCCCCAGTACGTCGGGGACTCCAGGAGCACCGGGCGGCCGGCGCCGGCGAGGGCGGAGAACGCGGAACTCAGCCCGCTCTGGCTGCCCGGGAGCACGATCACGTCCCGGGGCGTGGGGGCGGCGACGTCGGCCGGCGTGGCCGCGCGCAGCTCGTCGGCGAACCACGCCTGCAGCGCGGGCAGGCCCGCGGCCGGGGGACGGGAGAGCGCGGCCTCGCTGCGCGCGTTCCGGGCCAGCGCCGCGCGGACCAGGCGCTCGGGCAGCAGCTCGCGGTCCGGGAAACCGGAGTGGAACGCGATGACGTCGTTCGGGGTCGTGCGCAACGCCGTCGGCATCGCCAGCGACGACGCCGACGGAGCGCGCAGCGCCGCGGTCTGCCAGCCGTAGTCGGCCGGGCGGGTGGCCCGGACCGCGCGGACGAACGTCCCGACCCCGGGCCGGGTCTCGATCAGCCCCTGGCCGGCCAGGGTGCGCAGCGCCTTCTGCACGGTGACCGGACCGGCTTGGTGCCGGGCGGCGAGGACGCGGGTCGGCGGCAGTTGTGCCCCCGGCGCGGCGGAGGCGACCCAGGCCCGGAGCTCGCGGGCGATCCGGCTCCCGCTATCGTCGTCCATGACGGCTCACGATAGCGCTACTCGTTCGCGCGCCATCCCGGTACCGACGCCCGCGGCGGGCCTCGCGTGGGGACTGCTCGGGGTGCTGGCCTTCTCCTTCACGGTGCCTTTCACGCGCATCGCCGTCGGCGGGCTCGACCCGCTGTTCATCGGCTCCGGCCGCGCGGTCGTCGCGGCGGTCCTGGCCGCGACCGCGCTGATCCTGACCCGGCAGCGGCGTCCGCGCGGAGCCCAGTGGGGCCGCCTCTGCCTGGTCGTCGGCGGAGTCGTCATCGGCTTTCCGCTGCTCACATCGTTCGCGCTCACCAGCACCCCGGCGAGCCACGGCGCGGTCGTCATCGCCCTGCTCCCGGCCGCCACCGCAGTGGTGGCGGTGCTGCGTGCAGGCGAGCGGCCGCCGCGGGCGTTCTGGGCGGCGACCGTCGCGGGGGCGCTCGTCGCCGTCGGCTTCGCCTCGGCGCACTCCGGCGGCCTCGGCCGGCTGCACTGGGCCGACCTGCTCCTCTTCGGCGCCGTCCTTGCGGCCGCGGTCGGCTACGCCGAGGGCGGGCTGCTGGCCCGCGAGCTGGGCGCCTGGCAGACGATCTCGTGGGCGCTCGTCCTCGGGGCGCCGGTCACGGGCGGCCTGGCGCTGGTCTCGGCGCTCCGCGAGCCGCCGGACGGCACCCCGGGGGAGTGGGTCGCGTTCGGCTACCTCGCCGTGGTCAGCATGTTCCTGGGCTTCTTCGCCTGGTACCGGGGACTGGGCATCGGCCCGATGGCCCGGGTCAGCCAGACCCAGCTGGTGCAGCCCGTGCTGAGCATCGTGTGGGCGGGGCTGCTGCTCGGTGAGCACGTGTCCACCGGCACCGTCGTCGGCGGGCTGGCGGTGATCGCGTGCGCAGGGTTCGCCGTCCGGGTGCGGCAGCCCGCGCCCGCACCGCTGGGCCGATGAGCGCGGCTGGACCACGGGTCGGTGGTCCTCCCGCCCGGCCGTTCTCAAGCTCGGAATGCAGAAGCCGGCAAGGCGCCCTGAAGGCGGCCTTAGGGACACCAGCAGGGGATGTCTTCGCCGGAGATTGACGACGCTCGATCGGTCGTCCGGGTTTACGGGGCCGACGCGGGAGGTCTGCAGTGAACCGTGACCGCGACCCCGGAGTGGTCCGAAAGTTTGATCCCCTCGGGAGTTTCGCCCTCCCAGGCCGCCCAGTCGGTTCCCCACACGACACCACCGACCGGTGCGACGGCGCACACGTGATCGATCGGCGGGTGCTTCAGGCGCTTTTCAGGAAGGTGGTCGCCGTCCGTAAGACAAGTGAGGCCGACAGCCTCGAAGCTATTCCGCAGGAGCTTCCGGCTCGCGTTGGTTCCGTACCAGTTCGGCGCCCCGAGTGACTGGTTCAGGTCACCAGCGACTATGAGGAGCTTGCCGGGATGGTCCTTCCGCAGGTTGCTCCACTCCAGACTCTGCTGGGACGTCACGCGCCCAAATTCGTCCCAGCCCCCACGCGCTGCGGCCAGGTCGTAATCCGGTCCGAGCTCACCCTTCCAGGGCAGGACCGTGCCGAAGATGATGATTCCGTCCTCGAGTGCTGCGGCGGTGGTGCGGACTGGGTCAACGACCTGGAATTCCGCGCCGGGCCGTTTGCTCCAAATCGTGACCCACCGCCCGCCTCGGCGAGCTCCCGGACGATATTCGCTGGTGAGCGCCTTGTATGAATCTGGGAGCGCGAGCTCGTCGTTTGTCTCCGTGAGTACGAGGACGTCGCAGTTCTCGGCTAGCAACACGTCGAGTCGCGCCGCGTTGTGCTCCCTACTCGCGGACCGGACGTTCCACGTCCCAACCCGGATCGAGAGTTCGTCCACGTGCGGTGACACGGTCAGTGAGCTGGGGTCGACAACGACGCTCGGGCGCAGTCGCCTCAGACTCGCCGCGGTTGCGTGAACTCTGTCCACTGCGTGCCGTCGAACCAGCGCTCGATCGATGGGTCCTGCTTGTCGGCATACCAACCAGCGGGCGGCAGCTGCGGCGCGGGGGCTGGTGACGGGGCGACATGAGCAGTAGCCGCACGGGGAGCAGCAGCTCGTGCCAGGGCAGCCTGCTCACGCATCAGCCGGGTTTGCTCCTTCGCCTGCTTCGCAGACGCCTTCGTGTACGAGGCCGTCCGTTCCTTGTCGGGCTTCAGGCCGGAGGCGCGGGTGATCGGGGCCATGCCGGAGTAGTTCTTGCGGCCCTTGGCGTCGGCGTAGCGGTGCGGGTCGTCTCCGAACTCGGCGAGCACCCGGGCGCCGAGGATCGGCCCGAGCCCGGGCTGGCTCAGGTAGATCTCAGCGTCCGGGTGCCGGCCAAAACCCGCCTCCACCTCGCCCCGGAGCGCCTCGACCTGGGTGACCAGGGCGTCGATGACGGCGATCAGTGAGCGCACCGCGGCGGCGTAGGCGCTCACCACGCCGGGATGGGCCTCCAGCTGCGGGGTGCGCAGTGCGGTCTGGATGCGTTCGGCCGAGGCGTCGATGCTGCGCTGCCGCCCGGCCCGGCGCAGGGCTGCGGCGATCTTGCTCTGGGAGAGCCGGCGCCCGGCCTCGGGTGCGGGAGCGATGGCCAGGATCGCCAGGGCCTCCCGGCTGGCCAGGTCCTCGCCGAAGGCGGCCAGGGCAGCGGGATAGAACTCCCGCAGCATCGAGCGCAGCGCGTTGGTCTGCCGCTGCCGCGACCAGATCAGCGACTGGTGAGTGCGGGTGAGCACCTTGATGTGCTCGGCCAGCGCCGAGTCCCCGGCCACCGGACGGTGATGCGCCCGGTCCAGGCGAACCAGCTCGGCCAGCACGTGCGCGTCGCCGGGGTCGCTCTTGGCACCGGCGGTGCCGTGCCGCTCCCGGTAACGGGCCACCTGACGGGGATTGATCGCATAGACGGTGTAGCCGGCGGCGATTAGCGCCTGCACCCACGGGCCGCGGTCGGTCTCGATGCCGACGATGACCTGATCGGCCTCATCGTCCTCGTCGAGATGGTCAGCGATCAGCGAGTGCAGCCCCGCCAGCCCGTCCACGCCCTCGGGCAGCCGCCGACGAGCCAGCCGGCGGCCGGACTCGTCGACAAGCTCAATGTCGTGATGGGCCTCGGCCCAGTCATTTCCAAGGAACAACACCTCTCTGGCCTCCTCCGGATCGGCATCAGCTGCATCCGACCCTGGAGGAGAAGACCGTGGCGACCTAATGGATCAGTGCTCCAGGGCACGCCATCCCACCGGCCATCCGCTCCTCCTCACCAACCGGCGGGGGCACGGTCTGAAGCTGGGCCTCGAGGATCGGACCCGGGACAAAGAGTGCTCACCCGCCAGCGGCTCGGACACCCGGATCCTGCTGCAAACCGACCGGATGCACCCCCATTAGGGACACCGCAGGGCGCCGCGCCGGCGTGCCCTGCTCCTTGCAGGCGCTCCCCCTGGAGCGGGCTGACTCACAAGCCCCGACGTTCGGCCGATGCCTTCCAGATCCGCTGGAGCCCGGAGTAGTCGATGACGTGGATGGACTCCTCAGCCAGTACACGGCGAGCGACGGCCGACGTGAGGAACTCGAAGTCGGACTGGCGCACCGGCCAGCCCGCGTCCAAGTCATGCGAGCTGTCGTCGTCCAGACCTGGGTGCACTGCCCACTCACTCAAACCCGCGGGAAGGGCGCGGAGGAATTCGACGTAGCGCTCGGTCTTACCGGGGACGCCCAGGGCGAAGCTGTCGAGGAAGTCATGGTCCACGACAGGCAGTCCGCGCCGGCGTGCGGCGTCCCGACCCGGGTCCAGCCACACTCGCGCTGCCAGACCGTGCTCAGCAGCGAGGGCAATGGTCAGGGCCAGCAGATCCGGTCGGCCTCCGTCAGCGATGCAATGCCAGTCCAGATGGGTCGGCGCCAACCCGTATCGATCCACGGCACGGATCTGCGCCCGAAGCTCTCGTTCGACCTCCTCCAGTCGCGCTTGCGCCAGCAGCCGGGGGATCTCCGCGGTAGTGAACAGCCGACCGTCGCCATCCAGGAGCGAAGGCACCTGGTGAGCCGAAGTGACCGGCGCCCAGCGATGGTCCGCGGTGTCGCGAGTAAGGGTCAGGTGAATGCCGAAGGGGACATCTGGCGCACGCCGCAGCAGTTGCATCGCATGGTGTGCCGCCGGACACGGGACCATCAGGCTGCACGAACTGGCCACGCCGTCCTGCATCGCGCGGAGCACGGCCACGTTGATGGACTCGTGCATGCCCAGGTCGTCGCAGTTGATGATCAGAACGCGCGCGCCGGCGGGATAACCGAGCAGCTCACTCGACAGCACCGCCGACCTCCCTCTCGTCCTAGCGTTCCGCCTCAGGCTTCGTCCTGTGGGTGTCCCATAGTGGGCCGCTCAGGGCGACGTGTCTCGCGGCAACTCAGCACCGCAGGCGTCGCATCGATCCCCCGCTTCCAGTGCAGCGCAGCAGTTCGGGCACGTGAACTGGGGCGGACCGTCGGGCGGAATGGTCGGCGGTGGCGATGTGGGCCAACGCCAACGGTCACGACGTCGCCACCTACCGGACGAAGTCGACTGAAGTCTGGGCAGTCCCGCGCGACGAAGCGCCGCCCTGCTCGGCAGATGTCTCGCGAAGTTCTCCGGTTCGCTCTCAACCTCAGCGAGGCAACCGAGCGTGTGTACAGGTAGAGGCGCACTCGTCAGGGTGCTCGACCGGAAGGTGCCGTGACTATGGACAGCGAGGCTGAGTTCGCCGGCTTCGTCGAGCAGTGGTCGCCGGCCTTGATGCGGGTGGCCTACCTGCTCACCGGTGACCGGGGGCTGGCCGAGGACCTGCTGCAGACGGCGCTGCTGAAGATTCGACGACGCTGGTGATGGTCGCGTGACGGCCCGCGGCTGGCCTCTGCCTCTTGCGCTGCTCGTACTTGCACTGTCCGCCTGTGGTGGCAACGAGGACGAGCGACCGCCGACGGGCGACGAGCTCGCCCGCCCGTTGGCGAGCGACGTTCACAACAGCCTGCTGGGGCTCTGGGAGCGAGGCGACCGGATACCCCCGTCATCCGACTTTCGGCTGTACGAAGGTGAAACCCACTGCGACATGGACAGTGCCCTGATCCTGGACATGCGGTGGCCGCTTGACGGCGGCAGCGCCGAGAACGCCAGGCGCTTGTTCGTGCGCGACCCTGAAGATGTCTTCGCTGAGGAAACCGTCGAGTCATTCGATCCCGATGCCGAGCTGCCCGACGACGCGATGCCGACCGGCTACGAGAACGGTGACGGGGTCGAACTGTGGCTGGCGGAGGACCTCTCGACGGCCTACGCCCTGGACGGTGACGCCGTCGAGGCGTGGCCGGCCCTCCCGGGTTGGGGCTGCGCGTGAGCGGACCCCGGCGACCTGGATCCGAGGTGTCGATCCGGCGGCAACCGGGCTGCGGCCTGGAGCGGCATGCCGGTCGGCCGCCAGGATGATCGCGTGACCGCTCGCGGCTGGGCTCTACCCCTTGCACTGCTCGTCTTCGGTACGTCCGCTTGCGGCAGCGACGATCACGAACGGCTGCTGACGGGTGACGACCCCGGCCGCGAGGAGGCGGGGTGGGAGCGCGACGAGGAGGCCCCGCCATCCCTGATCCGGATCTACGAAGGCGAGACCCACTGCGACAAGGACAGTGCCCTGATCCTGGACATCCACTGGCCGCTCGACGGCGACAGCACCGAGCGCGCCGGGCACGTCTTCGTGCGCGACCCCGAGGGTGTCCTCGCTGAGGAGACCGCGGGGCCGTTCGTTCCCGATGCCGAGCTGCCCGAGGATGCGATACCGACCGGCTGGGAGCACGGCACCGGGCTCGAACTGTGGCTGGCGGACGACCTCTCAACGGCCTACGCCGTGGACGGTGACACGGTCGAGGCGTGGCCGGCCCGCACGCGCGGCGAGATCTGCGCGTGAGCGGGCCCCGCGCCCTGCGCTTCTCGTAGGCAGGCCGTCGCCAGGGTCTCGCGGTGGGCCGCTCACGGACGTCCGTGCCTGGGTCGGCGGCTCCTCCGGCACTCACTCCGATGCCTGTCGGTCGCGACGTCCTCACGGCGGGCCTGGGACTTCCGGGGTGCGGCATGATCGGTAAATGTCACCTGCCGGAGAGACTCCGCCGCTGCCGTTGCCGGAGTTCGTGAAGTGGTCGATCTTCCCGTTCGAGGGCGAGCTCCGGGTACGCCAGCCCAAGCCGCTGTACCCGACGGACCGCCCACGCTCGGGGGAGCCGGGCGGGGGACCCTGTCACGCGTGTGCGGCTGGTGATGACGAGTACATCTGGGTCGACAAGCGCTGGCGGGTCAGCGCAGCCAAGCCCTCAGGGGTGCCGGTCCAGGTGTTCCTCGAGACCCGTGAGCACCTCGACATGGACGACCTCGACGACGAGATGGCCGGCGAACTGGGGCAGATGATCGTCCGGCTCGACCGGGCGATCCAGGCCATCGGTGGCATCGGCCGGGTCCATGTCGCCCGCTGGGGCGACGGTGGCTCGCACTTCCACATGTGGCTCTACGGGCGCCCCCGCGGTGCCAGCCAGATGCTCGGGTTCTGCCTGCCGATGTGGGCGGAGATCCTGCCGCCGACCGAGGAGGAGCTGTGGCAGGCCAACATGGCGGTCGTCGCCGCCGAGCTCGCCACGGTGAGCGGCAGGGCGATCGCCAAGCCGTAGCGGAGGCGCTCCCGCCCCGCAGCGGCTTCGGGCGTGGGTCCAGGTGCCCGGCAGCCACCGGCCTTCCGGTAGCGAGGGCGGACGCGAGGCCTCAGGTGGGGCCGCTCCCGGCCTCCACCAGCCCCGCCTCGTAGGCGAACACCACGACCTGCGCCCGGTCGCGGAGCCCGAGCTTGGTGAGCACGCTCGACACGTGCGACTTCACCGTCGCTGGGCCGATGAACAGCTGCTGCGCGATCTCGGCGTTGCTGAGGCCCTGCGCCACGGCGGCCACGACGTCGCGCTCCCGCTCGGTCAGCTGCCGCAGTTGCGCGGCGAGGGCGTGGTCGACGGTGCGCTGCGCGGCGAACCGCCCGATCAGCCGCCGGGTGACCGACGGCGCCAGCAGCGCGCCGCCCTGCGCCACGGTGCGGACGGCGACGACCAGCTGCTCGGGTGGGATGTCCTTCAGCACGAATCCGCTCGCCCCTGCCCGGAGTGCGCGGTAGACGTACTCGTCCGGCTCGAACGTGGTGAGGATCAGCACGCGGACGGCGTCGCCCAGCTCCTCGACGATGCGCGCCGTCGCCTCCAGCCCGTCCAGCTCCGGCATCCGGATGTCCATGAGCACGACGTCGGGCCGGTGCGCGCGGGCGACGTCGACCGCTTCGAGGCCGTTGCCCGCCTCGCCCACGACCTCGACGTCCGGCTGGTGGTCGAGCACCATCGCGAAGCCGCCGCGCACCAGCGCCTGGTCGTCGACCACGACGACGCGGATCGTCATACCGGCAGCCGGGCGCGCACCCTGAACCCGCCGCCGTCGCCGCTGCCGACGTCGAGGCTGCCGCCGAGCAGCGACGCCCGCTCGCGCATGCCGACGACGCCGTGCCCGGCGCCGGGCAGCACGGTGACGCCCGACCCGTCATCGGTCACGTCCACCGACAGCCACCTCCCGTCGTGCGCCACCCGCACGCTGGCCCGCGCCCCCGGTCCCGCATGCTTCACGACGTTGGTCAGGGACTCCTGGACGATCCGGTACGCCGACAGCTCGACCCGGGCCGGCAGGTCGCCGAGCGCACCCTCCGTCGTCAGGTCGACGTCGTGCCCGGCGGCACGCATCTGCGCCACCAGGCGGTCGAGGTCGGCGAGCCCGGGCTGCGGTGACGTGCCGTCGTCGGCGCTCGGCGGGCGCAGCACCCCCAGCAGGTGCCGCAGCTCGTCCAGAGCCTGCCGGCCGGCCGCCTCGACCGCGCCCATCGCCCGGATCGCGGCCTCCGGATCGGTGGCCGCGACGGTCTTCGCCGCGCCGGCCTGCACCGTCATCATGCTCACCCGGTGCGCGACGACGTCGTGCAGCTCGCGGGCGATTCGGGCCCGTTCCTCGGTCACGATGCGCTGCGCCTGCTCCTGGCGCTCCCGCTCCGCCAGCACCGCCCGCTCGGCGCGCAGCCGCAGCCGGCGCCCGACGTACCAGACGCTGAAGAACACGACGACGCCGAACCCCACCTCGCCCCAGGGCAGGTCGCCGGTGAGGCCGTGGAGCACCACGACGACCAGCGCGGCGTCGACGCCGACGTGGCCCCAGCGCTCGGCGCTGCCGTACCGGCCGACGCCGTAGACCGCGACCAGCGCCTGCCACCCGAGGTCGGAGTCGCCGCTGCCGAGCGTCAGCGCCCAGGCCGCCAGCACGACGGCGAGGACGGCGACCGGGGCCTGCCTGCGCCAGTACAGCGCGGCGCTCCCGACGACGAAGAGCAGCAGCACGTAGACCGGGACGTCGCCCGGGCTGCGCAGGACCAGCGAGTCGCCCGTCCCCTCGGTCACACAGGCGCTCAGCACGAGCGACACCGCGGCGAGGGCGGCGTCGGCTGCTCTCGGCCAGCGGGTGAACGGTCCGGGGCGCACCTCGTCACCGTAGGCGCGGCGCGCCCTGCCGTCGCCGTCCTGCAGGCGGACGCCGGCCTCCGCCGCCAGGGGGAGGGGCGGCCCTCGGGACCCCGCCCCGCGCCGGGAGACAGCGCCGCTGACCCCGCGGAATCGTCGTCGCCACGGCCCCCGACCTCCTGGAGCGCAGCATGAACCGCTTGATCCGCCGCATCGGCGACGCGAGCGCACGACGTCCGAAGCGCACCGTCGCCGCGTGGGTGCTGCTCGCCGCGCTCGTCGTGGCGCTGTCCGGCACCGTGGGCGGTGCGTACCTGGACGACTTCACCGCACCGGGCAGCGACAGCGCCGCGGCCACGGAGCTGCTGGAGCAGCGTTTCCCCGCGGCGGCCGGCGGCACCGCCGTCGCCGTCTTCGCCGCCGACGACGGCGAGCTGCTCGAGGGCTCCCGGAGCGAGGTCGAGCGAGCGCTCGCGCGCCTGGCCGACGTCGACCACGTGGCCTCGGTGAGCGACCCGTTCGCGACCGGTCGCCTCTCACCGGACGGGCGGATCGCCTTCGCCGACGTCACGACCGACGTCCCGACGCCGGAGCTCGGGGCCGCCTGGATCGAGGCGCTGACCGCAGCGGTCGAGCCCACGCGCGACGCGGGGCTGACCGTCGAGCTCGGCGGGGAGGCGGTGTTCCTCAACGCCGAGGTCGAGCCGTCCGGCGCGGAGGCGGCCGGTGTCGTCGCCGCGCTCGTCGTGCTCGTCGTCGCGTTCGGCACGGTGGTGGCGGCGCTGGTGCCGATCGTGCTGGCGCTCGTCGCCGTGGGCGTCGGGCTCGCTTCGGTGGCGGTCCTGGCCGCCGTGCTGGACGTCTCCACCGCCGCGCCCACGATCGCCGCGATGGTCGGGCTGGGCGTCGGCATCGACTACGCCCTGTTCCTCGTCTCCCGCTACCGCGAGAACCGCGCCGCGGGGCAGCAGGGCGCGGCCGCGCTGTCGTCGGCCATGGGCACCTCCGGCACGGCGATCGTCTTCGCCGGGGGCACCGTCGTGCTGGCGATGACCGCGCTGGTGCTCACCGGGATGGGCGTGCTCGCCTCCATCGGCCTGGCCACCGCGCTCGTCGTGCTCTTCGCGGTGGCGACGGCGCTCACGCTGCTGCCCGCGCTGCTGACGCTGCTCGGCGACCGCATCGACGCCGGGCGGCTGGTCGGGCGCCGGCGCGCGGCCCGCCCCGCGTCCTCGTCGCCCGAGGGCACCGTGTGGTGGCGGCTGGCCCACCGCATCTCGGCGCGGCCGTGGCCGTACCTGGTCGTGGCGTCGCTGCTGCTGCTGACGCTGGCCGCGCCGGCCCTGTCGCTGCGCACCGGCTTCCCCGACGCCGGTGACGACATGCCGTCCACCACGCACCGGCAGGCCTACGACCTGGTGGCCGAGGGCTTCGGCCCCGGCCTCAACGCACCGCTCCTCGTCGTGGCCGACCTGCAGGGCACCGGCCTCGACACGGGCGACGCGTCGCGGGTCGCCGAGCGGCTCGCCGGCGAACCCGGGATCGCCGAGGTCGGCGAGTGGCAGCCGAGCCCGTCCGGGGACAGCGCGGTGCTGACCGTGCTGCCGACCACCGCGCCGTCGGACGCGGCGACCGCGGAGACGCTCGAGCGGGTCCGGGCCCTCCTGCCCGACGGCGTGCACGTCACCGGTCAGGCCGCCATGGCCATCGACCTCGACCGGCAGCTCTCGACGACGCTGCCGCTGCTGCTCGGCGCGGTGCTCGCCGCGTCGTTCCTGCTGCTGACCGTGGTGTTCCGGTCGGTCGTCATCGCGGCCAAGGCGACCGTGATGAACCTGCTGTCGATCGGGGCCGCCTGTGGCGTCGTCGTCGCGGTGTTCCAGTGGGGCTGGCTCGGCGGCCTCATCGGCCTGCAGAGCACCTACCTCATCGCGTCGCCGCTGCCGGCCATCTTCTTCGCGGTGCTGTTCGGGCTGTCGATGGACTACGAGGTCTTCCTCGTCTCACGCATCCGTGAAGCGCGTGCCGCAACCCGCGACGACGTCGAGGCGGTCGCCCGCGGGATGGCGGCGACCGGCCGGGTCATCACCTCGGCGGCGCTGATCATGACCGTGGTGTTCCTGGCCTTCGTGGTCAACCCGTCGCCGTTCGTCAAGATGATCGGGCTCGGCCTGGCCGTCGCGATCGCCCTCGACGCGACCGTCGTGCGGATGGTGCTCGTGCCGGCGACGATGGCCCTGCTCGGGCGGTGGAACTGGTGGGTGCCCCGCTGGCTCGACCTGCGACTGCCGCGGCTGGAGGTCGACGGTGCACCGGCTGTCGGGTCGTCAGTGCCATCGGCGGTCCCGGACCCGGTCCCGGTGCCGATCGGCTCGCGCTGATGGCAGTCCGGTCAGCCCGATCCTCAGCGGGGGAGCGGCTGGCGCACGAGCACCCAGACGGGCAGCTCGTCGTCGGAGGTGCGCAGCTCCTCGCTCACCTCGAAGCCGAAGCCGCGCAGGAAGCGCACGTTCGCCCAGGAGTACACCGCGGCGGCAGCGACCTCCTGCTCGGCGTCGCAGCGCACGATCACCGGGGCGAGCACCGCGGCGGCCAGCCCGCGCCGGCGGGACGACGGCCGCACGCCGAGGTGGGCCAGCCACCAGTGCGGCTCCGACGGCCGGGCCACGGAGAGCAGCGCGCCGGTCTCGGCCACGGTCCGCGCGCGGTCGCCGGCGATGTAGGGCAGCTCGCGGGCGAGCGCCTCGGCGACGTCGGCGGGCAACGGCGCGGTACCGGCCGGCGGCTCCCAGCTGGCGACGGCGTCGACGTCGTCGGTCACCCAGGCGCTGCCGGTGGCCACGCCGCGGTGACCGGCGTCCAGCTCGTGCAGCCGGGTGAGCCGCTGCATCCGGCCGTCGTCGGGCAGCGCCCAGCGGACCCAGCGCGAGTCGGCCAGTGCCACGGTGAGCGTGGCTGCGATGCGGGGGACGTCGCGGTTCTCGGCCGGCCGGACGTCGGGGCCCTCCTCGTCCGGATCGTCGATCCGCCGGATGGTGGGTCCCTGGGTCACCCGGGCATTCGACCACGCCCCGGACACACGGACGGGGGCCGCCCCGGATGGGACAGCCCCCGTTCGGTGTGGCCCCCTGCAGGGGCCCGCCACGAGCGTGCGAGTGGTGGGGAGCAGGGGGTCCTTTTTCAGGCGGCGTCGAAGCCGGCCCGGTCGACCTTGCGGTGGAAGCGGTCGCCGAGCTTGCCGCCCAGGATGGCGCCCAGGAGGGTCACCAGCAGGACCGCGACCAGGGCGATGATGCCGCCGGTCGTGGCGGTGCCCTCGTCGATCGGGATGCGCGGCAGGTTCAGCTCCTGCAGCACGTTGTACTCGGAGCCGAAGACCAGCCCGGCGACGGCCAGCGCCAGCACGACGAGCAGGCCGATGACCCAGACGGCGATGCCCTGGCGGGCACCGTCGAAGCGCGCCATGCGGCCGGCGACGTAGCCGCCGGCCAGGTAGGCGAGGAACAGCACCACGAGCAGGATGATCCCGCCGGCGATGCCGATGGTGTCGGCCTCGTCGGCGACGTCCTCGGCGGCGTCACTGATGGACGACACCCCCTCGGTGAGGCCCAGGGCCACGCCGGCGGCGCTCAGCAGGGCGATCAGCAGGACGGCGAGCCCGTTGGCGGACAGCCATCCGAAGAAGGCGGCTCCCCACTTGATGCCGCCGTAGCGGGAGTGCTGCGCGTCGACGGCGTTCCGCGCGGTGCCGCGGGTGGCCGAGGCGCCCCGGTCGTCGAGCGGCGTGGGATCGGATGTGGCCATGGGTGGCGTCTCCAGGGGAGCGGGGCGGCGAGATGCTCGGCCGGAACGGGCCGCACGGCGGGTGCCATGCGGTGGGGCGGCGGGGGGGGGGGGGGGGGCCCCCCCCCCCCCCGCCGCGGCGATCAGCTCCGGCGGGTGGTGGTCTCGTCGTCGAGCTCGATCTGCTCCTTGCGCACCGTCTCGTTGACGGTCTCCTGCTCGGTCACCGTCTGGGTGTCCAGGCGCACGCGCTCGACCGGCACGGCTTCCTTGGCCACGACCGGGCGCTCGGCGTGCAGCACGACCTCGTGCTCCTCCTCGGAGATGGCCGGGCCGTCCAAGGCGTTGCCGACGTTGCCGTCGGTGATCGGCTCGCGCTCGACCCGGATCTCCTCGTGCGAGACCGGCACGGTCTGCGTCACGTTCTCGCTCACGACGTACTTGCGCAGGCGGGCGCGGCCGGCCTCCACGCGCTCGGTGCCGACCCGGAGGTGCTCCTCGGAGCGGGTCATGGCGTCGTCGGTGGTCGGGCCGGAGGTGTCGTGGCCGACCGTGCCGTGCTCGTTGGCCCGGTTCGTCGTCCGGTCGGCGGTGCCGGTGGTCGTGGTGTCGGTGTAGGCGGCGTTCGTCCCGGTGCCGACGCCGTAGTAGCGGTAGAGCTCCTGCTCCTCCTGCGGCGACAGGTGGCCGTCGGTGTCGATCTGCGGCGCGTGCTTGACCTTGTCCTTGTCGTAGGGCAGGCGGAGGTCGCTCCCGGACAGGTCGGCGTCGGCCAGCGGCACGAAGGACTCCTTCGTGCCGAACATGCCGGTGCGGACCGTGGCCCACTCGGGACGGCCGGTCTCGTCGTCGAGGTAGACCTCGCCGACGGTGCCGAGCTTGCCGTCGGCTCCGTGGGCGGTGCTGCCGATGACGGTGCTGAGCTGCTGTTCGGTGATCACGTGCGCTCCTCGCGGGTTCAGGGCTGGATTGCGGTCTCGCCTCGGGGGTAGGTGCTCACCGCCGAGGGCCGCAGCCACCCATGCCCGCCCGTTTACCTCGTAAACGGAAGCCGGGCGTGTCGCCTCAGTCGCGCGAGTCCCCGCGCCGCGGTGTCCGGCCCTCGCGCAGCACGATCTCCAGGCGCTCGAGCAGGTTCTCCAGTGCCTCCTCGAACTCCGCCGCCGACTCGTCCAGCGACAGCAGCGACTCCAGCCGCACCACGGTGGGGTACTGGCTCAGGTCCGTCGCCTCCTGCGCCTCGGGCACGCCCTCGGGCTTGTCCTCGGCGTTGACCGCGACGCCCTTCTGCGACACCTCCAGCAGGAGGTGGCCGAGCAGGAAGCTGGAGTAGGCGCGGTAGGCCGACACCGCCGCCTCCTGGCTGAAGCCGCTGTCGATCAGCGCGACCAGGAACGACTCCACCCAGCGCAGGCTGCGCAGCGGCGGGCGTACCCAGGGCGCCGCCGGCGGACGGGTCGCGACGAGCGGGAACACCTCGGGGTGCGCCAGCGCGATGCGCCGGACGCCGTGCGCCAGGCGCTGCAGGTAGTCCTGCCAGCCGTGCCCGGGCTCCAGGTGGACGTCGGGGTCGCCGTAGAGCTCGTCGATGACCGTCTCGACGACGCCGTCGAGCAGGTTCTCCCGGCTCGGGACGTACCGGTACAGCGCCATCGCCTCGACGCCGAGGTGCGCGCCCAGCCGGCGCATCGTCAGCGCGCCCAGCCCCTGGGAGTCGATGAACTCCACCGCCGCCCCCAGGATGCGGCGCCGGTCCAGGCCCGCGCGCCCCGAGCCCCGGCCGGCGGCGGGGATGACCGCGGCCGCTCCGCCACGCCCCTCCGGGCTGTCGGGATCGGCGTCCTCCCGGGGCTCGTCCACGGCCGTCCTCCTTCGCTCGGTTCCGACTGCGCCCCCCGGGGACGATCGTCCACCCCGCGCCGCTCACCGCCGCGGCCGAGGTGGTGTGAGGTCCTGTGCACCCAGCGTTGACGCCGTCGTGCACCCGGGGTAACGACCGGCACCGAGTCTCGTTCCGTGCCCGCCTCCCTCGCCGCCGAGTCCGCCCGCTCCGGCGCCGGCACGGTGCGGACGACGGCCACGCACTGCCCCTACTGCTCGCTGCAGTGCGGGATGGCGGTGACCGCCGGCGACCGCCCGCCGACGCTCGTGCCGCTGGACTTCCCGACCAACCGCGGCGGGCTCTGCTCGAAGGGCTGGTCGTCCACCGAGCTGCTCGACCACCCGGAGCGGCTGCTGCGGCCGCTGGTGCGCGCCGAGCCCGGCGACCGCACCAGCGCCCTGGTCGAGAGCTCCTGGGCCGACGCCCTGGACCGGGTGGTCGCCGCGATCGAGCGCACGCAGCGCATGCACGGCCGCGACGCCGTCGGGTGCTTCGGCGGCGGGTCGCTCACCAACGAGCAGGCCTACCAGTTCGGGAAGTTCGCCCGGGTGGCGCTGCGCACCAGCGCCATCGACTACAACGGCCGGTTCTGCATGAGCTCGGCTGCGGGGGCGGCCAACCGCGCCTTCGGCCTGGACCGCGGCATGCCCTTCCCGCTCAGCGACATCGCCGAGGCCGACGTCGTCGTCCTGGTCGGCTCCAACCCCGCCGACACCATGCCCCCGGCGATGCAGTGGTTCGACGAGGGACGGGCGCGCGGCGCCCAGCACATCGTCGTCGACCCCCGGCGGACCGCGACCGCCCGCGCCGCCGCCGTCCACCTGCAGCCGCTGCCCGGCACCGACCTGGCGCTGGCCAACGGGCTGCTGCACATCGCGATCGCCGAGGGACTGGTCGACGAGGAGTACGTCGCCGCGCGCACCAGCGGCTTCGGCCCGGTGCGGGACGGCGTCGCCGCCTACTGGCCCGACCGCGTCGAGCGGCTCACCGGCGTGCCCGTGGAGCAGCAGCGACGCACGGTCTTCGCGCTCGCCCGAGCCGAGAAGGCCATCGTCCTGACCGCCCGCGGCGCCGAGCAGCACCGCAGCGGCACCGACACCGTGCAGGCCTGGATCAACCTGGCGCTCGCCCTCGGCCTCCCCGGCCGTCCGGGCAGCGGCTGGGGCACCGTCACCGGGCAGGGCAACGGGCAGGGCGGCCGCGAGCACGGGCAGAAGGCCGACCAGCTGCCCGGCTACCGCTCGCTGGCCGACCCCGCCGCCCGCGCGCACGTCGCGGCCGTCTGGTGCGTCGACCCCGACGACCTGCCGATGCCCGGGCGCAGCGCCTTCGAGCTGCTCGACGCCCTCGGCACCGACGGCGGCGTGCGCACCCTGCTGGTGCTCGCGAGCAACGTCGCGGTGAGCGCCCCGGACGCCCGCCGGGTGATCAGCCGGCTGCGCGACCTGGACTTCCTCGTCGTCAGCGACTTCTTCCTCTCCGAGACCGCCGAGCTCGCCGACGTCGTCCTCCCCAGCGCCATGTGGGCGGAGGAGGAGGGCACCATGACCAACCTCGAAGGCCGGGTGATCCGCCGCCGGCGGGCGCTGGACCCGCCGGCCGACGTGCCCGACGACCTGCAGCTGCTCGCGACGCTGGCCACCCGGCTGGGCGCCGGCCACCTGTTCAGCGGCGACCCGGAGACCGTCTTCGACGAGCTGCGCCGGGCCAGCGCCGGGGGGACGGCCGACTACTCCGGGATCAGCTACCGGCGCATCGACGACGAGGACGGCGTCTTCTGGCCCTGCCCCGCCGGCGAGGACGGGGCGCCGGACCACCCCGGTACCCCACGGCTGTTCACCGAGCGCTTCGCCACCCCCGACGGTCGCGCCCGGTTCCTCCGCGTCGAGCACGTCGACGCCCACGAGCGACCCGACGCCGACTACCCTTACGTGCTCACCACCGGGCGGGTCCTGGCGCAGTACCAGTCCGGAACCCAGACCCGCCGGTCGCGCAGCCTCCAGCTGATCGCGCCGACGCCGCGCGCGGAGCTGCACCCCGACCTGGCCCGGCGACTGGGCATCGCGCAGGACGACGTGGTCGAGCTGGCCACCCGGCGCGGCCGGGCCCGCTTCCACGCGCAGGTCACCGACGCGATCCGCCCCGACGTCGTGTTCGCGCCGTTCCACTGGGGCGGGAGCTCCAGCGCCAACGCGCTCACCGACGCCGACGCCCTCGACCCCACGTCGAGGATGCCCGCCTTCAAGGTCTGCGCCGTCGCCGTCACGCGCGTGGACGGCCCCGCCGAGCGGATAGCCCCGCCCGATGCCACGACCCAGCCGCAGCCGCGGACCCACCGGCCGGCGGCTCCCCCCGAACCGCGCCACCCCACCCGGAAGAGGAGCACCCGCGTGAAGAGCACCCCACGCTTCCTGCAAGGCGTCTACCCGATCACCGGGGAGGGGCTGACCAAGCCCGGCCCGGTGGACGCCGCGCTGCGCTACACCGTGCCCTCGGGCTGCTCGGCCCAGGCGTTGTACTTCCGGGGCGGCAACTCCACCGGTGAGCTGGTCTACGTGCTCCTGCTGCGCGACGGCGAGCCGGTGCGCTGGTTCCCGATCGGCGCCCGGGGCGACGTCCACGTCCCGCTGCGGGTGGTCGAGGACCTGCCCGGCGGCTCGGTGGTCGAGCTGCACGCCGCCGCACCCGAGGGCGTCACCGGGGAGCTCGTGGTCGACCTGGGTCTGGTGGAGGTCTGATGGGCCGGCCGGGTGGGGCAGAGGTGCAGGGCCTGGGTGGGGCAGAGGTGCAGGGCCGCGGCGGTATGGACCTGCGGGTGCTGGGTGGCCGTCCCGGCGGCGTCACGGCCCTGCACGTGGACGACGGCCTGGAGACGCGCGGCCGGCTGGTCGTGGTGGGCAACGGCATGGCCGGCGCCCGCTTCGTCGAGGAGGTGCTCGAGCGCGGCGGCGACGAGCAGTTCTGCATCACCGTCTTCGGCGACGAGCCGCACGGCAACTACAACCGGATCATGCTCTCGCCGGTGCTGGCCGGGGAGTCGCACGAGGACGAGATCGTCCTGAACAGCCACGACTGGTACGCCGACAACGGCGTCACCCTGCGAGCCGGCGTCCGCGTGGAGCGGATCGACACCGCCGCCAAGCAGGTGCACGCCGACGACGGCACGGTGACCCCCTACGACCACCTGGTGCTCGCGACCGGCAGCTACTCGTTCGTGCCGCCGATGACCGGGGTCCGCCGGGACGACGGCTCGCTGCTGCCCGGCGTGTACGGCTTCCGCACCATCGACGAGACGCGGGCGATGCTCGAGGCCACCGGTCGCTGCCGCCGGGCCGTCGTCATGGGCGGCGGGCTCCTCGGCCTGGAGGCGGCCCGCGCGCTGCAGGGGCACGGGCTGCAGGTCGAGCTGGTGCACGCCATGCCGTGGCTGATGAACGCCCAGCTCGACGCCGAGGCCGGCGCGATCCTGAAGAGGAGCGTCGAGTCCCTCGGCATCACCGTGCACCTCGACGTCCTGGCGACCGAGGTCCTGGGCGCCGACTCCGTCGAGGGCGTGCTGCTCAAGGACGGCCGGCGGCTGGACTGCGACCTGCTCGTCGTCGCCGCCGGGGTACGCCCGCACACCGACGTCGCGGTCCGGTCGGGGCTGGAGGTGGAGCGGGCGATCGTCGTCGACGACCAGCTGCGCACCGAGGATCCCGACGTCTACGCGATCGGCGAGTGCGCCCAGCACCGCGGGGAGGTCTACGGCCTGGTGGCGCCGGCCTGGGAGCACGCGAAGGTGCTGGCCGACGTCCTCACCGGCACCGACCCGGACGCCGAGTACACCGGCAGCCGCACCGCCACCAAGCTCAAGGTGGCCGGGGTCGACGTCGCCGTCATGGGGGTGAGCACCCCCGAGCGGGACGACGACGAGTTCCTGGTGATCTCCGAGCCCAAGCGCGGCGTGCACCTGTCGGTGGTCATCCGCGACGACAAGCTGGTCGGCGCCACGCTGCTCGGCGACACCCGCAAGGTCGCCTTCCTGACCCAGGCGTTCGACCGCGGCGCCCCGCTGCCCGAGGAGCGGATCCGGCTGCTGGTCGACCTGTCCGACGGCGTGGAGGAGGTCGGCGTCGCGGAGATGCCGGCCGACTCGCAGGTCTGCAACTGCAACGGCGTCTCCAAGGGCGACATCTGCGGCGCCGTCGCCGGCGGCTGCGGCAGCGTCGGGGAGGTCATGGACCGCACCCGCGCCGGCAAGGGCTGCGGATCGTGCAAGTCGCTGGTCAAGCAGATCGTGGAGTGGGCAGCCGACGGCGACCTGGCGGAGGACCCGGCGGCGTCCTGGTACGTGCCGGGCATCCCGCTGGCCAAGCCCGAGCTGACGGCCGCGATCCGCGAGCAGGACCTGCGCAGCGTCTCCGCCGTCTTCGCCGCGCTCGCCCCGGCCGGCAAGGAGGACGCGAAGTCGAAGATGGGCCTCACCTCGCTGCTCAAGATGATCTGGGGTGCCGACTTCATCCCGCAGAAGGACGGCGAGTTCATCAACGACCGGGTGCACGCCAACATCCAGCGCGACGGCACGTTCTCCGTCGTCCCGCAGATGAAGGGCGGGGTGACCACGCCCGCGCAGCTGCGCCGGATCGCCGACGTCGCCGAGAAGTACGAGGTGCCGATGGTCAAGGTGACCGGCGGCCAGCGGATCGACCTGCTCGGCGTCCGCAAGGAGGACCTGCCGGCGATGTGGTCCGACCTCGGCATGCCCAGCGGCTACGCCTACGGCAAGAGCATGCGCACGGTGAAGACCTGCGTCGGCTCGGACTTCTGCCGGTTCGGTCTCGGCGACTCCACCCAGCTGGGCATCGACCTGGAGACCCGGTTCCAGGGCATCGAGGGCCCGGCGAAGATCAAGATGGCCGTCGTCGGCTGCCCCCGGAACTGCGCCGAGGCCTACGTGAAGGACGTCGGCGTCGTGGCGATCGGCAACGGGAAGTGGGAGGTCTACGTGGGTGGCGCGGCCGGTGCGACCGTCCGCAAGGGCGATCTGCTGGCGACCGTGGGCTCGCCCGAGGAGGTCACGACGCTGACCGGCCGGTTCGTGCAGTACTACCGGGAGAACGCCAACTGGCTCGAGCGCACCTACGACTTCGTGCCCCGCGTCGGGCTGGAGGCGGTCCGGGAGGTGCTGGCCGACGACGGCCTGTGCGCGGACCTGGACGCCGGGATCCAGCGCTCGGTCGACGCCTACACCGATCCGTGGGGCCAGGACGGCGCCGATCCGGCGACCCCGGGCCAGTTCCGCCCCGCCCTGCCGCTGGTCGCGCTGCCGAAGGTGCCGGTCCGATGAGCGCGCCGCACCTGGAGGCCGCCCGGCCGACCACGTCCGGGACCGAACTGGGCACGCCCGCCACGGACGTCCCCGGCGGCACGGTCGCGGCCGGGCCGGGCGTCGAGCACGTCGTCGGCCGGCTCGACGAGATCCCGATGGGGGAGGGGCGGGCCTACGTCGCCGGCGGCGTGCAGGTCGCGGTGTTCCGGCTGCGCGACGGCTCGCTGCACGCCACGCAGGCGGCCTGCCCGCACGCCGGCGGGCCGCTGGCCGACGGGCAGACCGACGTCGACGTGCTGGTCTGCCCGTTGCACCTGTTGGCCTACCGGTGGTCCGACGGCGCCGCGACCAGCGGGGCCGCCCCGATCCGGCTGTTCCCGGTGCGCGAGCAGGACGGCGACGTGGTGGTCACCGTCTGAGGCCGCCCCCGCCGGCGGTGATCACCACACGCTCACGGCGGGCTCGGGCACGGATGCGACCGCCGTCAGCGCGTGCTGATCTCGGCGCACGCGTCAGCGCTCGGCCGGGCGGGCGCGGACGTGCATCCGCTCGCCCTGCGGGCCGAAGAGGATCAGGGCCTCCGCGGGTTCGGGGAACGGGTTGGAGAAGGCGTGCGGCACGCGGGTGTCGAACTCGACCACCTCGCCCTGGCCGAGCACGAAGTCCCGCGCACCGAGGAGGAGGCGGATCCGGCCCGACAGCACGTAGAGCCACTCGTAGCCGTCGTGCACCTTCTGCTCGGTGTTCCCCACCTGCCAGCGCGGCGGGAGTTCCATCTTGTGCGCCTGGGGACCGCCGCCCTGCCGGGTCAGCGGCACCATCGTCATGCCGTCGCGCTCCACCGGCCGCCCGAGCACCCGCGGGTCGGCGGGCGCCGGGGTGTCGACGAGGTCGTCGAGCGCGACGCCGTAGGCGCGGGCCAGCGGCAGCAGCAGCTCCAGGCTGGGCCGGCGCCCGCCGGACTCCAGCCGCGAGAGCGTGCTGACCGAGATGCCGGTCGTCTCGGCGATCTCGGTCAGCGTCGCGCCGCGTTCGGTGCGCAGTGCCCGCAGCCGGGGGCCCACGAGCTGCAGGGCGTCGTCGTCGGTCATGGCATCAGTTTGCCACTACGGCAAAGCTGATTGCCATAACGGCGCCACCGGCCGACAGTTGGGCTCATGGACGAGCGATACGACGTGGTGGTCATCGGAGGCGGCGCGGCAGGCCTGAGCGGAGCGCTCACCCTCGCCCGGGCCCGGCGCAGCGTGCTGGTGGTGGATGCGGGGGATCCCCGCAACGCCCCGGCCGGGCACGTGCACAACTACCTCGGCCGGGAGGGCACCCCGCCGGCCGAGCTCTACGCGATCGGGCGGGGCGAGGTCGAGAGCTACGGCGGCACGATCCGGTCCGGCCGGGTCGTGTCGGTCCGCCGGGAGGAGGACGGCGGGTTCCGGCTGGTCCTGGACGGCGGCGAGGACGTGCGCGCCCGGCGTGTGCTGCTCGCGGCGGGCCTGACCGACGACCTGCCCGACGTCCCCGGAGTCGCCGAGCGGTGGGGGGGCGCGGTGCTGCACTGCCCCTACTGCCACGGCTGGGAGGTGCGCGACCGCGCGGTCGGCATCCTGAGCACCGGCCCGCTGGGTGCCTACGCGGCGAACCTCTGGCGGCAGTGGACCGACGACGTCGTCCTGTTCGTGCACACCGGCGGCGAGCCGACCGAGGAGGAGCTGGAGCAGCTGGAGGCGCGCGGGGTCCGGATCGTCCGCGGCGAGGTGGCCGGGCTGGAGGGCGGCGCGGACGTCCGGCTGGCCGACGGCGAGCTGGTCGCCCGCGACGCGGTGGTCGTGGCCCCGCGGTTCGTCGCCAACGCCGAGCTGGTCGCCGACCTGGGTGCGGTGCCGGTGCCGATGGAGATGCACGGCGCGGTGATGGGCACCTACCTGCCCGCCGATCCCACCGGGCGCACCGACGTCCCCGGCGTCTGGGTGGCCGGCAACGCCGGCGACCTGAGCGCCCAGGTGATCGTCGCGGCGGCGCAGGGGCTCAAGGCCGGAGCCATGATCAACGCGGACCTGATCCAGGAGGACACCGCACGCGCGATGTCCGGGACGCGCAGCGTGGCGGCATGAGCGAGCACGAGCACGGGACGGCGCGGCAGCCGGCGATCACCCGGGACTCCTACGACGAGCTGTACCGCTCGGCGTCGTCGGTGTGGACCGGCCGGCCGAACGGGCAGCTCGTCGCAGAGGTGACCGACCTCCTCCCCGGTACCGCGCTGGACGCCGGCGCCGGCGAGGGCGGCGACGCCCTCTGGCTGGCCTCCCGGGGCTGGCGGGTCACCGCGGTCGACTTCTCGGCCGTCGCGCTGGGGCGGGGTGCCGCGAAGGCGGCCGAGCTGCTGCTCTCCGACCGGATCGAGTGGCGGCACGAGGACCTCGACGCCTGGGCGCCAACGGAGCGCGCGTTCGACCTGGTGACGGCGCACTACCTCCATGCCGCCTGGACCGACCGCGAGGCGATGTTCCGCCGGCTCGCGGCGGCGGTGGCACCGGGCGGGACGCTGCTCGTGGTGGGCCACCAGCACGGCGAGCAGCGGGGCCACGGGCACGCGCACGCGCACGAGGCCGGCGCTCTCTACACCGCGCAGGACGTCGCCGCGGTCCTGGATCCGGAGGAGTGGCGCGACGTCGTCACCGAGACGCGGGACCGCGATCCGGGCGCGGCCCACCGCACGGGCAACCCGGTGCCCGACACCGTGCTGGTCGCCCGCCGCCGATAGGCCGCACCGGTCGATGGGGGGCTGCCGCGGACGAGTGCGACGACGTGGTGGTCATCAGCGCCTGATCGCCACCACGTCGTCGCACTCGACGGCGAGTCGAGGCCGGTGCAGCAGACCGCCGGTCAGGACCGGGGGAGCGCGAGCGCGGCCAGCGCCTCGGTCACGGCGTCGTCGTGCAGCAGGTCCAGCGCCAGCAGCCGGTGCAGCAGCACGCCGCGGCGGGTCAGCCGGAGATCCGCCGCGCGCAGCCTCGGCAGCGTGGCCACGGGACGCGCCGCGGGCAGCGGCGGGTCGACCAGCCCGGACCGCTGCAGGTCGGCGACGTCCTCGCGGGCACCCCACTCCGACCAGACCCGCGGCTCGTCGGGCAGCGGGGCCATCGGCAGCGGCACCCGGTCCCGCCGCCCGACACCCGCGAGCAGCGCCAGCTGGCGCCAGCTGAGGTCGTCGGTCAGCCGGAGCGCCCGGTCGGCGAGCTCGGCGTCCAGATCGGGGGAGCAGGCGACCTCGGCGAGCAGGTAGCCGAGATGGCGCACCCGCCGCTCGTCGGTCGACCGGCGGGCCGCGGCGACGACCGCCTCGGCGACGTCCTCGGCCGGAGCGCGGCTCCCGGCGCGGGCGGTGAACCAGCCGTCGGTCCGGGCGGGCCGCCCGGAGCGGTGCTGGGTGGCGGCGTACTCCACCGCGAAGGCCAGCACCGCCCCGGCCCGTACCTGCTCGCGCGGCACGGGGACCGCGGCAGCTTCGGTGGCCACGGTGCGCAGGCTCGCCGCGAAGGACGCGCTGATCTGCACCGCGGCGGCCGTCGGCTCGAAGACGACGGTGGCGGCGGCCCGGCTCATCGACCCCGCCACCGGCGCGCCTTGCTCGATCAGCGCGCGCCCGGTCTGGATGTCCTCGGCTGCGGTCACCCGACGATCTTCGTCCGTCGAGTGCCCGGACTGCACCCGGGACGCTCCTGCCTCACCCGCCGGGGCCATGGACGGGCCGCCGGGACCGGGCCGGGAGACCGCGTCCCGGCGACGCCGGGGAGCGGTCAGACGCCTGCGCGCTGCATCAGGGTGCCGCGGCGCAGGTACACGGACCACGTCACCGCCACGCAGGCGATGTAGAAGCCGCAGAAGGACAGCAGCGCCGTCTCCACGCCGCCGGTGGCGCCGTAGGACTCCGAGACGGTGCGCGGGATGAAGACCGCGCCGAGGGCGCCGACCGCGGAGATGATGCCGACGGCGGCAGCGGTGTCGCGCCGCGCCCGGTAGAGCACCTGGGCCGGCGCCTCGTCCGGGAAGGACGCGGCCGCCTCGGCCCGGTAGATGATCGGGATCATCCGGTAGGTCGACCCGTTGGTCATGCCGACGATGGCGAACAGCACCAGGAAGCTGGCGAGGAAGCCGCCGAAGCTCTCCGCGCGGAGGAACAGGATCGCGCTGCCGATGGCCAGGGCCTGACCGACGAAGGTCACGACGGTGACCTTGGCGCCGCCCACCCGGTCGGCCAGCCAGCCCCCGAACGGGCGGGACAGGGAGCCGACCAGCGGTCCGAGGAAGGCGTAGCGGTAGGTGTCGGCGGCGAACTCGTTGGCCAGCACCAGGGGGAAGGCGCCGGAGAAGCCGATGAAGGAGCCGAAGGCGCCGATGTAGAGGAAGGACATCACCCACGTCTGCTTCCGCCGGGCGATGGCGGCCTGGTCGGCGACGTTCGCCTTCGCGCCGGTCAGGTTGTCCATGAAGAACCAGGCGCCGACGGCCGCGAGCACGATGAACGGCACCCAGATGAGCGCAACGTTCTGCACGTACCGGGCCTCGCCACCCTCGGTCGCCCCGGTGCCGCCGCCGACGACCGCGATGGCGCCGGCGGTGACCGCCAGGGGCCCGACCAGCTGGATGATCGCGACGCCGATGTTGCCGCCTGCCGCGTTCAGGCCGAGCGCGAACCCCTTCTCCTTGTCCGGGTAGAAGAAGGAGATGTTCGCCATCGACGAGGCGAAGTTGCCCCCGCCGACGCCGCAGGTGATGGCCGTGAGCACCCAGAACCAGTACGGCCGGTCGGTCGTCGCGGCGACGGTGAGCAGGGTGACCGGGATCAGCAGGAGGGCCGCGCTGACCACGGTCCAGTTCCGGCCGCCGACGAGGGCCGGCATGAAGGTGTAGGGCACGCGCATGATCGCCCCGACCAGCCCGGCCGTGGCGACGAGCCAGAACAGCTGGTCGCTGGTGAAGCCGTAGCCGATCGAGGCCAGGACGGCGGTGGCGATGCTGAACATCTGCCACACGCTGAAGCCGATGTTCTCGGCCAGGACCGACCACGCCAGGTTCCGCCGCGCCACGGGACGGCCCTGCGGGGACGCCCAGAACGCGGGGTCCTCCGGGTCGTAGTCGTCGATCCAGCGGGAGCCGCGCCGGGCGGCCGGTGCCGCGCCGGACGACGGAGCGGCGACAGGTGGGGCCAGGGCTCCGTCGGGGCGGACGGTCGGGGTGGAGGTCATGGCGAGACGCTAGGAACGGGGCATTTCCCCGGCGCCGCAGGCGCGTGACCGCTCGGGAACGGTCCGCTCACCCGCGGTGCGCAGCTGGTGTGAGGCTGTCGGTGGCGGGTGCCAGGATGCCGGCATGGCGATCGAGGTCCGCACGGCGGACGTGTTCGAGGACGTCGCGACGATGGTCGGGCCCAAGCGGCCGGATGCCCAGTCGTGCTGGTGCCTGAGCTACCGGTCGATGTCCTCCAAGGACAACCAGGCGCTGGTCGGCCCGGCGCGCGGCGAGCGGGTGCGCGAGCTCGTCGGTGAGGAACCGCGCCCCGGCGTGCTGGCCTACGACGGCGACGAGGTCGTCGGCTGGGCCGCGGTGCACCCGCGCGCCGACACGAGCTTCGCGAAGAACCGCCGGATCCCGCACGTCGACGACCTCGACGTCTGGGCGCTGTGGTGCGTGCGGGTGCGGCCCGGCCACCGGGGTCAGGGCATCGCCCACTCCCTGGTCGCCGGCGCCGTCGAGTACGCGCGTGCCTGCGGCGCGCCGGCGGTCGAGGCCTACCCGGTCGACAACGACGGCGCCAAGGTCGATCTGACGATGGCCTACGTCGGCACCCGGAGCCTGTTCGAGCGGGCCGGTTTCACCAAGGCCGCCGACACCACGTCGGTCCTCAACGGATTCCCGCGCATCCTCATGCGGCTCGACCTCCGCTGAGCGCCGCTGGTCAGACGGCCAGGCGGTAGCCGCGCTTGACGACGGTTCCGATGAGCGGCGCCCCCAGCGCGGCCCGCAGCCGGGCGACCGCCATCTCCACGGCGTGCTCGTCCCCACCCCCGGGCAGGCTCCCGACGAGCTCGGTCCGGGCCACGACGTCGCCGGGGCGGCGGGCCAGCGTGCGCAGCACGGCCATGGGTCCGGGGGCGAGCTCGACCACCCGGCCGTCGACGACGGCGGCGTGCCCGCGCACCTGCAGGGCGTGCTGCCCGAGCTGCAGCACCGGGTCCCGCTCCGGCAGCCGGGCCACCACCTCACGGGCGAGGGCGCCCAGCCGGGCCCGCTCGGGCTGGCGGGTGGGGATGCCCGCGGCCTCCAGCGGCACCGCGGTGACCGCCCCGACGGCCACCGCCAGCACGCGGTCGCGCAGCGCGGCGACCAGCTCGTCGCGCCGGCCCAGTTCCTCGGCGACGGTGAGCAGGCTGGCCGCGGCCGGTGCGCTGGTGAACGTCACGGCGTCGACGGTGCCGGCCGCCACGGCGGACACCAGGCGGTGCACCGGGGCGACGTCCTCGGGCATCACCCAGCGGTAGACCGGCACCGTGAGCACCTCGGCGCCGGTGTCGCGGAGCCCCGCCACCAGGTCGGGCAGCGGGTCCCCGTGCAGCTGGACGACGATGCGCCGGCCCGCCAGCGGTCCCTCGGCGCCGGACAGCAGGTGGCTGAGCACCTCCGCCGACGACTCGGATTCCGGCGACCAGGCGTCGACCAGGCCGCCCCCGCGGATGGCGCCCCGCGCCTTGGGCCCACGGGCCAGCACCCGGGCGTCGCGCAGGTGCTCGACCAGCGGCAGGTCCCACGCGTCGGCGGCCTCGAGCCAGCCGCGGAACCCCACGCCGGTCGTGGCCACGACGAGATCGACCGGCCGCTCCAGCACCCGGCGGGTGGCGGCGACCAGTTCCGTGTCGTCGGAGAGCGGCACGATCCGGATGGCCGGCGCGTAGACCACGCGTGCCCCGCGCCGGTCCAGCAGGGCGCCGAGCTCCTCCTTGCGACGGGCAGCCGTCACCGCGACGGTGTAGCCCGCCAGCGGCAGCTCCGGCGGAGCCGCCGGATCCGTGTCCAGCTCGGTCACATCTGCCCCTCGGTCACAGAGCCCCCTCGGGCCGGTGCCCACCATGGTGGTCTCCCGGCGTTACGAGGATGTGTCGGCCGTGGTCCGCAGGCACCATGGCGTGGCGGTTGTCACGGTTGCTTCCATCGGGCGAGCAGCACCGATGCGTCGTCCTGGAGCAGGCCGCCCTGGTGGTCGAGGACGGCGGTGGTCAGCCGGCGGACGGTCTCCGCAGGTGGCTGCCCGCCGGCGATGGCGCGGCGCAGGAACTCGCTGAGCCGGTCCTCGCCGAACCACGCTCCGGCAGCGTCGCGTGCCTCGGTGATGCCGTCGGTGTACAGCGCGAGCCAGTCGCCGGGCTCCAGCGCCTCCTCGCCGACGATCAGCCCGCGGGTCTCCAGCCCGAAGGGCACCCGCCGGCCGGCGCCGAGCTCCTTGACCACCCGGCCTTCGCGCAGCAGGAGCGGTGCCGGGTGGCCGGCGTTGATGTAGCGGAGGCGACCGGAGCCGAGGTCGAGCTCGGCGATCACGCCGGTCACGAAGTCGCTGCCACGGAACTGCTCCGAGACCACGTCGTCGATCGCCCGGGCCTGGTCGAACACGCCGCGGCCGTCCCGCCGGGTGCTCCGGTACGCCGCGAGGGTGGCCGCGACCATGAGGGCGGCAGGCATGCCGTGTCCGACCGCGTCGAACATGCCGAGCGAGACCGTCTGCTCGGACAGGGCGTAGTCGAGGGCGTCGCCGCCGACGTCGTAGCTCGGTTCGAGCCGGCCGGCGAGGACGAAGGAGTCCGTGGTCGCGGTGAGCGGGGGGAGCTGCTGCCAGATCAGCTCGGCCGACGGTGACATGGCCCGGCTCCGGCGCGGGCGCTCGAGGCCGTCGCCGTAGGGCTCCATCGAGACGAGGAGGCGTGCCAGCAGGGAGGCGAGCCACCAGCACTGCTCGCGCAGGGCCGGGTCGTCCAGGGCGCCCGGGCCGTCCACCCGGACCTCCAGCACCCCGATCCGGTCCGCCCCCTCCACCACGGGCACCCACAGACGGGGCTGGCCCTCCCGGTCGGAGGCGACCAGCTGCTGGGTCCGGAAAGCGCGACCGGCCATCGTGCTGTCGAGACCCAGCCGACGGCGTGAGCCGGCACGGGCGGGTCCCAGCCGGACCAGGCACCGCTGCTCGTGGTCGATCCGGTGGACGGTCACGTCGACGTCCATCAGCCTCCCGGCCTCCGCGAGGAGGTCCGGGAGCCGTTCGGGCGGCGCCGTGCCGGCGGACTCGAGGAGCCGGGCCAGCGCGGCCAGCGCCCCCGTGGTCGGCCGGACCCGCGGGATGACCCGGCTGTAGGGCACCCGGTGCCGGGTGGACAGCTCGTCCAGCCGCTCGTTCACCGCATGGGCGAGCAGATCGGACTCGTGATCGGGCAGGGTCGCCAGCCCGTGGAGGAACGCATCGACATCGGTGAGGTCCCCCGTGCCGCCCAGCGCGAAGTAGCGCATCCAGAGCTGCTCGAGGCTCAGGTCGGCGTGCGCGTAGCCCGTCGAGAGGGCCGATCGGTGGGTCTCCTCGGTCACGTCCGCCGCCGGCGGACGGCGGAGTCGACCACCGCGCGGGCGGCGTCGGCGAGGGTGACGCCGTCCTGGCTACGGGCGATGAGCATCCGCATCGCGGCGTCCTCGTCGACCGAGTGGCGGCCGATGAGCACGCCCTTGGCGACGCCGACCACGTCCCGGTCGCGGACCGCCTGGCGCATGCCGTCGCTGTGCCGCCGGGCCCGCTCCGCGGTCTGGAGGTTCGCGACGACGAGCGCGGCCTGAGCGGAGAACAGCGCGAGCAGGTGCCTGCTGCGGGCGTCGAATGCGGCGGGGTGGTCTGCGTAGACCTTGATCGCACCCAGCGTGGCGTCGCCTGCCACCAGCGGGGCGCTGAGCGCGGCGCGCAGACCCAGCGGCTGGACGGCCGCGGCCCATCGCGGCCAGCGTCGCTCCTGCTGCAGGTCCTCGACCGCCACCAGTTCCCGCTGGGTGGCCGCGGCCAGGCACGGGCCCTGGTCGAGCTCGTACTGCAGGCTGTCGGCTTCGCGCACGCGCTCGTCGGTCGAGCCGGCCGAGCTCCGCCTGCGGCCCTCGATCAACGAGACCCCCGCGCCGCAGGATCCGGGCACCGTCTCGTGGGCCAGCGAGCTGAGCACGCTCAGGGAGGTCGCGACCGTCTCCTCGGACAGCAGAAGACCCGACATCCGCGCGAAGACCCCGGCCAGCTCGTCGGTCAGGGGTACCGGGGGGCTTGCCACTCGCATCGTGTTCACGCGTCGCCTCACGTGTAGCACTCGCGCGCGGCCGGTTGCTCGACTGTGCGTGGGGTCGATCGACGGGTGCGGAGGGAAGGTGTCGCACGCGTCGTCGTCCCCCAGTGAACCAGGGCCAAGGCGGTCCGGGGAGCGACCGCCTCACCGTGGACCCGCAGGTGGTGCCGCCGGCGGACGTCCTCACGCCCCGACGCAGCGGCCCGAGTGGCCGGCCGGTGTCGCCAGGACGCCGGCCTGCAGTCAGGCCACCGCCCCGGTCAGCGGGCGGCCACGGTCCAGGTGGGCACCGGCCCGCCGCTGCCGACGACGAGACCGCGGCTGGCCAGCAACCGCAGGTGCGCGTCGGTCTCGGTGACGGCGAAGATCCGCATCCGCCGCTCGTACTGCTCCCACGGCCGCGACCAGGTGAGGTACGCGGCCAGCTGCCACGGCGTCGAGTGCGGGTGGGTGGCGATGGCGGCCAGCAGTTCGGCCAGCCGGTGCTCGTGGTGCGCGGTGAGCGAGTCGACGCGGTCGGCCAGCCCGCGGAAGCGCCACTCGTGCGCGGGCAGCACCTCCTCGGCGTCCAGGTCGCGGACGGCGGCCAGCGAGTCGAGGAAGTCCCGCAGCGGATCGCCGCCGCGGGCGTTGGTCGAGATGTTGGGGCTGATGCGGGGGAGGACGTGGTCGCCGGAGAAGAACAGCCGGGTGTCCTCCTCGGCGAAGCAGAGATGGCCGGCCGTGTGCCCCGGCGTGTGGACGGCGCGCAGCCGCCAGCCCGGGAAGTCCGCGTGCTCGCCGTCCTCGAGCAGCCGGTCGGGCACGGCCATGCTCGTCCACGCGCCCATGTTCCCCGCGGGGCCGACGTCGGACACCGCCTCGTCGCGGTCGGCGCCCAGCCCGACCAGGAACTCCACCTCGATGTCCACCGCGTGCTGCGCGCCGGCGGTCGTCAGGCCGCGCACGGCCGTGGCGTCGGCCGGGTGCATGGCGATCCACGCGCCGCTGGCCTCCCGGACCCGTCCCGCCAGGCCGAGGTGGTCGAAGTGCAGGTGGGTGACCAGCGCCCCGCGGACGTCGGCGATGTCACCGCCGATCGCGGCCAGCCCGCCGGTGAGCGCGGCCCACGACTCGTCGCTGCCCCAGCCGGTGTCGATGAGGCCGAGCCCGCCGCCGTCGAGGGCGAAGGCGTAGATGCTGTTGTAGCGCAGCGGATTGTGCGGGATGGGTACCGGGATGGACCACAGGTCGGCCCGCAGCTGCTCCACCGGGGGCAGGTCGCGGGCCTGCCAGGCGGCGTGCTGGGCGGTACCGGTGATCTCCACGTCGGGGCACTCTGCCAGCCGCGGGTCGGGCGCCGGCTGTCACCATGGGGGCATGCCGGGTCCCGCCCCCACCGTCCCCGTGACCGTCACGGCCGTGCCGCGCCGGTTGCGGCTGCTGCTCGTCGTCCTGGCCGGAGTCGTGCTCCTGGTGGCGGCGGTGGTGGCGCTGTCGCTGCCCTCCACCACGAACACCGTCGTGAACTACGGCGTCGTCGACCAGGTCGCGATCGCCGGGCTCGGCCTCGTGCTCGCCGTGGGCGTGCTGTTCCTGGGCCGGTCGCGCGTGGACGCCGATGCCTCGGGCGTGCGGGTGCGCAACCTCCTCATCCGCCACGAGCTGCCCTGGCAGTCGGTGCGGGCCGTGCGGTTCGAGCGGAAGTCGGCCTGGGGGTCGCTGGCCCTGGAGAACGGCGACGAGGTGTCGCTGCTGGGCCTGCAGGCGGTCGACGGCGAGTACGCCGCGCGGGCGGTCGAGGGGCTGCGGGCCCTGCACGCCGCGGCCCGGGCCCACGACCCGGTTCCGCCGCCCCTGCTGTACGACAACTGAAGGACCCTCGTCCCCCCACCCCTCGCAGGCTCGGGGCGAGCCCCGGACGAGGGCCGTTCCAGCACGTCACCTCAGGGGGAATGACCATGGCGGGCAGGACGCTGTAGAGTGGGCGTGCCTCCCCCCGCTACATGAGGCGCGCGAACCAACCAGTGGCCCCGCCCCGGGCCGCTGATCCAAGAGGAGCCCGCTCCCACCTGACGCCGTCCAGGCGCTCAGGTCCCCGGATCGCGAGAACCGGCTCCGGCCGGTTGTCGTGACCCCGCACGCGTCCCCGGACGTGTGCGGCACCGGAGAGTGGGCCCCGTGAGCTGATGCTCGCGGGGCCTTCGTCCTCTCCGGCGCCGGGACGGGTGAGCTCCTCACAGGCAAGAGCAGAGGAGAGGCCATCACCGAGCCCCGCATCAACGACCGCATCCGCGTCCCCGAGGTCCGCCTGGTCGGACCCGAGGGCGAGCAGGTAGGCGTCGTGTCGATCGGCGAAGCGCTGCGACTGGCCCAGGACTCGGAGCTCGATCTCGTCGAGGTCGCTCCGATGGCCCGGCCGCCGGTCTGCAAGCTCATGGACTACGGCAAGTTCAAGTACGAGGCCGCGCAGAAGGCACGCGACGCGCGCCGGAACCAGACGCTCACCGTCATCAAGGAGATGCGGCTGCGCCTGAAGATCGACCCGCATGACTACGAGACCAAGAAGGGCCACGTCGTCCGTTTCCTCAAGGGCGGCGACAAGGTCAAGATCACCGTGATGTTCCGCGGCCGCGAGCAGTCGCGGCCGGAGATGGGCTACCGGCTGCTCCAGCGGCTGGCCGCCGACGTCGCCGAGCTGGGCGTCGTCGAGTCCAACCCCAAGCAGGACGGCCGGAACATGGTCATGGTGATCGCCCCGCACAAGAACCAGGCCGCCACCGACGCCGCGCGACGCACCGCGAAGCAGGAGAAGGCTTCGGCGTCCGACACGGCGAACGAGGAGCAGGCCGCGCAGGCCTGATCGGACGCCCGATCCACCGCACGACCGCAGACGGCCGGTGCCGTGCGGCAGTCCAGCGCTGCCGCCGGCACCGACATCGAGACGAACGAGGACGAGGGACATGCCGAAGCAGAAGACCCACAAGGGCACGGCCAAGCGCGTGCGCGTGACCGGCTCGGGGAAGCTGGTGCGCGAGCACACGAACAACCAGCACAAGTTCGAGGTGAAGTCCTCGAGCCGCAAGCGCCGCGTGAGCGGGATCGGCGTGCTGTCCCCGGCCGACGCGCCGCGGATGAAGAAGCTCCTGGGCCTCTGAGCGTCCTTCCACCACCGACTTCTAGAAAGACAGGAGCACTTCCGTGGCACGCGTGAAGCGGGCGGTCAACGCCCAGAAGAAGCGCCGCACAGTTCTCGAGCAGGCCAGCGGCTACCGCGGTCAGCGCTCGCGGCTGTACCGCAAGGCCAAGGAGCAGATCCTCCACTCGGCCACCTACAACTACCGCGACCGCAAGGTCCGCAAGGGTGACTTCCGCAAGCTGTGGATCACCCGGATCAACGCCGCCGCGCGTCAGAACGACATGACCTACAACCGGTTCATGCAGGGTCTGAAGCTCGCCGGCATCGAGCTGGACCGTCGTGTCCTGGCCGAGCTGGCCGTCAACGAGCCGGCCGCGTTCGCCACCCTGGTGGAGTCCGCCCGGGCCGCGCTCGCCGCCAACCCGCAGGCGACCGGCGCCCAGGCCGCCTGACGAAGGACCAGCCTGCCCCCCACGCCTCGCGAGCTCGGCGCGGGACCCTGCAGGCAGGCCGTTCCATCACGTCACCAGACGCCGTCGGTGACCGATCCTCCCGGGTCGGCGCCGGCGGCGTCGGTGTCTGCACGCCATCGTGAGTGGAGGGACCGCATGAGCGAGCTGCTGACCGAGCGGTCCGCCAGGATGGTGGCCGCCCGCAAGCTGGTCCGCCGCGCCGGCCGGGACGCCGCGGGCCTCTTCCTCGCCGAGGGGCGGCAGGCCGTCGTCGAGGCGCTGGCCGACCCCACCGGCGTCCGCGAGGTGTTCGCCACCGAGGCCGCCGCCGCGGCGCACCGCGATCTGCTCGACTCCGTCGCCGTGCCGGTCCGGCTCGTCAGCGAGAAGGCGGCGGCCGGGCTGTCCGAGACGGTCACCCCGCAGGGGCTGGTCGCCGTCTGCGCGCTGCGGGACGTGCCCGCCGACGACGTCCTGGCCGCCCCGCCCGCCCTGGCGGTGGCGCTGGCCGAGCTGGCCGACCCCGGCAACGCCGGCACCGTGCTGCGGACGGCGGATGCCTGCGGTGCGGGGGCCGTGGTCTTCGGCGCGGGCTCGGCCGATCCGTACGGGGGCAAGGCCGTGCGGTCCAGCGCGGGGAGCCTGTTCCACCTGGACGTCGTCCGCAGGGTGCCGCTCGAGGAGTTCCTGCCCGGCTGGCAGGCCGCCGGCGGCACGGTGCTCGCCGCCGACGGCGGCGGAGAGCTCGCCCTCGACTCGGCGGCCGCCGAGGGCCGGCTGGCCGGGCCGGTGCTCTGGCTGTTCGGCAACGAGGCGCGCGGTGTCCCCGCCGGGCTGGCCGGGCTGGCCGACGCCCGGGTGCGCATCCCGATGCGCGGCCGGGCGGAGAGCCTGAACCTCGCCGCCGCCGCTGCGATCTGCCTCTACACGACCCAGCTGGCCCAGTAGAAGGACCCCGCTGCCCCCCCAGCACTGGCAGGCTCGCGCCGGGGCCCTGCAGCGGGGGCTCAGATGAGCTGGGCGCGCTTCCAGAGCCGCTCCGAGGGGCCGCCGATCAGCCCCACGTCGCGCAGGAACGCCACCAGGCCGGTGGAGGCCTCGCGCAGCTTGGCCGCGTAGTGCTCGTTCGCCCGCGCGGCGGCCTTCGCCGTCGCCGGGTCCAGGCCGACCGAGGCGTACACCTCGGGCTGCACCAGGTTCTCCGCGACGATCGCGGCCACCGCGGCGACGACGGTGCGGTGCTTGCGCAGCTGCCACCCCGAGAGCTCCGGCGTCCGGCGGGCGACCTCCTCGCGCGCGAAGCGCATGTGCCGCGCCTCCTCGACGACGTGGATCTGGCTGGTCGCGCGGGTGAGCGGCTGGACCCGCTCGTCCTTCATCAGATCGCGCTGGAAGATGTCCAGGATCTCCTCGGCCACGAGGATCGCCGCGTAGGCGGCCGGGCCGTCGCCCTTGGCCGCGAACGCCTTGCCGAGGCGCTGGATCCGCTTCGGCGGCTGGTAGGACGGCGCACCGAAGGTCTGGGCCGTGCGGGCGAACATGACCGAGTGCCGGCACTCGTCGGCGATCTCGGTCAGCGCCCACTGCACGTGCGGCTGCGCCGGGTCGTCGCCGTAGATGTCGCGGAGGATGAGCTGCATCAGCAGGCACTCGAACCAGATGCCGACGCCGGAGATGGAGCAGTACTCGTGCACCGTGAGCGTGACCCGCTGCTCCTCGCTGAGCCCCTCCCACAGCTCGGTGCCGTAGAGGCTCGACCACTCCGGGGACAGGCCGTACAGGTGCTCGGGGATCGGTGCGTCCCAGTCGATGTCGACGACCGGGTCGTAGGACTTCTTGGCCGCCGAGCCGAGCAGCCGCGCGGACAGCGCCTGCCGGTCGACCGGCGCCTTGCGCGTGGCGGAGTCGTGGGCGGCGGTGGCGGAGGGCAGTGTGGCGGTCATCAGCGGTCTCCCTCGGGCTGCGAGCGGGGCTGTGAGGAAAGGTAGTTGTTACGGTGAAACACATGCAACCCGTGCTCGGCGAGTCGCAGGAGACTCCGCCCGCAGCGCCGGACGCCGCGCCCGCGGACGGACGGCGCGCCCGGTGGACCGAGCACCGTCGCGCCCGGCGCGAGGATCTGGTCACCGCCGCGGTGGAGGCCGTGCGGCTGGCCGGCCCCGAGTTCGCGGTGGAGGACGTCGCGCGCAGCGCCGGGGTCTCCAAGACGGTCATCTACCGGTACTTCGGCGACAAGGACGAGCTGGTCGACGCCGTCCTCGGCCGCATCTCCGAGGCGATCCTGCTGCCCCGGCTGATGGGTGAGCTCGTCGCCGACCGTGCCGACGACCGGGCGCAGCTGCACGCGGTCATCGCCGCCTTCGTCTCCCTCATCGAGGACGAGCCCGCGCTCTACCGGTTCGCCTACGCCCACGCCGGGCGTTCCGGGCGGGCCGACCTGGTGGCCGCCACCGAGCGGGAGATAGCCGAGGCGCTGGGCGTGCTGATGGGCGACCGGCTGTCGGCGGCCGGGCGGCCGGCCGAAGCGGCGATGACCTGGGCCTACGGCGTCGTCGGCATGGTGCAGCTCGCCGCCCACTGGTGGTCGGCGGCGCGCACGGTGACGGCCGCCGAGCTGGTCGACCAGCTCACCGAGCTGGCCCACGGTGGCCTGGGCACGCTCCTGCCACCGGTCCGCTGACCGACCGCACCCGACCCCGGAGGAGACGATGAGCGAGCACGAGGAGCCCGAGGGCTACGAGGGCGAGGCCACCGTGGTCGTCGAGGGAGAGCCCAGCCGCACCGCCCGTGCGGTGCTCGGCGCGCGGTTCGACCCGCTGGCGGGCTCGGTTGTCTGGTCCGGGCGGATCGCGCTGGCGCTGCCGGCCCGCACCCGCCTGGAGCTGACGACGCCGCACGGGAGCGGGCCGGCCGAGGCGACCGAGTCCGACCCGTGGGGCAACACCCGCGTCACCGGCGTCGGCCGGCCGCCCTTCCCGGTCGAGCTGCTCGACGGCGCCGCCGAGGTCTGACCCGGGTCAGCGCCGCACGGCCGTCCCGGTCGCCGCTGCGCCGAGCAGACCCGGGACGTCGTCGGCGTCGGCGGGGCACAGGGCGCTGCCCACGCGCACGCCCAGCACGACCTGCTCACCGGCGACGACGAACGGGGCGCTCATCGCGTCGGCCAGCGCGCCGGCGATCCGGGAGGTCTCCCGGGCCGCGGCGGCGGAGGCCAGGCACGGGACGGCGGCGGCGAAGCGACCGGCGCCCAGCCGGCCCGCGAGGTCTCCGTGGCGCAGCCGCCCGCGCAGCCGCTGGGCCGCGGCGCGTAGGAGGTCGTCGGCGGCCGCGCGACCGAACCGGTCCGCGAGGGCGTCGATGCCGTCCAGGTCGACGGTGAGGACGCCCAGGACGTCGTCGCCCCCGCGCGCGTTCCAGGTGGCGATCTCGAGCAGCTCCTCGGTCCGCAGCCGGCTCGGGAGGCCGGTGACCGGATCGGTGGCCCCGAGGCTCTCCAGGTGGGCCCGGTGGTCGGTCACGGCGGCCCGGGGGCGCGGGATCGGCACCGGCGGGGGAGCGGAGGTCGCGAGCGGAGGTTCGGGGGCCTCCGCCGGGGGTGCGGGGACCGCACGAGGGGGAGCAGCCGGCAGCGCTCCGGCCGGGCGCGGTGCGACCCGGGAGAGCAGCGCCCGGGCCGCGCGCACGACCGTCGTCCGCTCGTAGGTGAGGGCGTACTCGAACTGGCGGTCCATGTCGGGGCCGGTCGAGCCGAGGTCGCGGGCCAGCAACGCAGCGGAGAAGTGCGGCCCGAGGACGACGACGTCCCACTCGTCGCGCACCGGGTCGGCGGGGGCCAGGGTGGCGCCGCGGATTCCGGGCAGCGGCTCGGTGTCCAGGCCCTCCCCGACGGCGCAGACGAAGCCGGTGGCCGCGGCGAGCTCCGCGTACCGGCGCTCGGTCGCGGGGGTCACGTGCCGCGCCTCCTGGAAGGTGGCGGCGACGACGCAGGTCTGCCCCACGCGCACCGCCTCCCGCTCGAGCTGCTTGCTGAGCTCGACCAGCAGCGACTTCGGGGAGCTGCGCAGCCGGGTGCCTTCGGGAAGGCAGCCGAAGGGGGAACCGTCGCCGGGCTCGTCGACGTCGACCGGCTCGGGGGAGGGCAGGAAGAGCTCGGTGCAGGGACGGTCGAGTGCCGGTGCCGGCTCCGGGCGGCCGAACAGCCACCCCTGGCCGAGGCTGGCGCCCAGCGACCGGGCGGTGGCGAGGTGCTCGGCGGTCTCGATGCCCTCGGCCAGCACCAGCGCGCCGGTGCTCTCGGCGTAGGCGTTGACCGCGTTCATCACCTGGGCGACCGCCGGGCCGGGACGGCCCTGCACCAGGCGCAGGTCGAGCTTGACCACGTCGGGGCGCAGCAGCGGCATGAACGACAGCGACATCGGATCGGCGCCCACGTCGTCCAGCGCGATGCCCCACCCGAGCCTGCGCACGCGCTCGACGGTGCGCAGCAGCTCCGCCGGCCGGGCGGCCAGGGCGCGCTCGGTGACCTCGAGGACGACGCGCAGCTCGCGGGGCGCGGTGTCGGCGATGGCCAGCAGGTCGGCCAGGGGGGCGCTGTCCAGCACGTCGGGCTCGACGTTGACGAAGACCGTGGTGGGCGTGAGCAGGCCATGCGCGACCGCGGCCCGGAAGGCCGCGGCGCGGCACGCCTCGTCGAGCTCGGCCAGCCGGCCGGCGGAGCGGGCCGCGGCGAACATCGCGTCCGGGCGCTCCAGCGGCCCCTCGGGCCCGCGGGCGAGCGCCTCGTAGGCGACCACGCAGTCGCTGTCGAGGTCGACGATGGGCTGGAAGACGCTGCGCACGCCGCCGTCCAGCACCCGGTCGAGGGCGGCGGCGAGGGCGTCGGGGAGGTCCGTGTGCACGTCCTCCCATCGGCCGGTCGCCGGTCCCGGCCAAGTCGAGCGCAGCCACCCCACCCCGAAGGGGGAGGCGGGCCACGCCCGGCGTTTCGTGCCGCAGGGAGCCTCAGCGAGCCGTCAGGGCCCCCCGCGCCGTCGTCTTGCACCGGTACATGTCCACGTCCGCGCTGTGCAGCAGGGCGGAGAACTCCTCGCCGTCGGCCGGGTAGACGGCCACCCCGACGCTGGCGCCCACCAGGACGCTGCGGCCGGCCGTCTCGATCGGCGTCCCCAGGGCGGCCACCAGCCCGTCGGCCACCCGCCGGGCCTCCGCGGCCGCGTTCTCCGGGGCCAGTCCGGTCAGCGCGACGAGGAACTCGTCGCCACCCAGCCGGGCCAGCAGGTCGGCGCGGCGCAGGCGCCCCCGCAGGGTCCGGGCGACCGACTGCAGCACCTCGTCGCCGGCCGCGTGACCCAGTTCGTCGTTCACCTCCTTGAAGCCGTCGAGGTCGACGAACAGCAGCGCGACGGTGTCCGAGCCGCTGCGTGCGCCCCACACCGCGGCCTCCACCTGCTCCTCGAGACGACGCCGGTTCGGGAGCCCGGTGAGGGGGTCGGTGTAGGCGAGCACCTCGATCCGGTCCAGGTAGGCCCGGTTGCGGTCGCGCTCCTGCAGCAGCGCCCGCTCGGCGGCCACGCGGGCGGAGACGTCGTGCTGCACCCCGATGTACTGCACGAGGACGCCGTCGGAGTCGAGGACCGGGGCCAGGTGGATCTCGTTCCACCACGGCTCGCGGTCGGTTCCGCGGAGGTTCAGGACCGTCTCCCGGACCTCCTCGCCGCGGTCGATGGCCGCACGGATGCGCGCCACCGCGGCCGGGTCGGTGTCCGGTGACTGCAGGAACCGGCAGTTGCGGCCCAGGATGTCCTCGCGCGGCAGCCCGGCCAGCGTCTCGAACGCGTCGTTGACGTAGATGAGCGGCTGGTCGGGCAGTCGCATGTCGGCGATCGTGACCCCGCTCGTCGTCGCCGCCAGGGCGCTGCTCAGCAGGGCGTCGCCGTCCGGCCCGACGTGGTGCCGTGCCGGCGAGGGGCTCAGGGCCCGCACCGGGCGCTCCGGTGCGACCGGCAGGGCGGCGTCGGCGCGCGGGACGACACGGGTGAGCAGCGCATGCGCGGCCCGGATGACGGTCTCGCGGTCATAGGTCAGGGCGTACTCGAAGCTGCGCTCCAGGTCCGGTCCCTCGTCGCCGAGGTCACGGGCCAGCAGCGCGGCGCTGAAGTGCGGGCTGAGCACGACGACGTCCCATTCCCCGCGCACCGGGTCGGACGGGTCGAGCGCGGCACCGCGCACCCCGGGCAGCGGCTCGGTGGGCAGGTCCTCACCGAGGGCGCACACGAAGCCAGTGCGCTCGACGAGGTCGCGGTAGCGCTGGATGGTCGAGGGCGTGAAGTGCCGGGCCTCCTGGAAGGTCGACGCGACGACGCACGTCTCGCCCAGCCGCATGGCCTCCCGCTCCAGCTGCTTGCTCAGCTCGATCAGCAGCGACTTCACCGACCGGCGCAGCGGCACGCCCGCGGGCAGGCAGGCGAAGGGGGAGGCGTCGACGTCCGCCGCGGCCGGGGCGGAGGCGAAGGCGAGCTCACCGGTGGGGAGTCCGGGGGCGATGCCGGGCCCGGGGCGGCCGAACAGCCACCCCTGCCTGAGGGTGGCGCCCAGGGCGCGTGCGGTGGCCAGGTGCTCCTCGGTCTCGATGCCCTCGGCGAGGACGAGGGCCCCGGTCCGCTCGGCGTGTGCGTTGACCGCGTTCATGATCTCGGCGATGGCCGGCCCCGGGCGGGTCTGCACGAGGCTCAGGTCCAGCTTGATGACGTCGGGGGACAGCAGCGGCAGGAACGCCAGCGACATGGAGTCCGCCCCGACGTCGTCGACCGCCACGGCCCAGCCGAGGCTGCGGACGCGCTCGACGGTGCGCAGCAGCTCGGCCGGGCGGGCGGCCAGGGCACGCTCGGTGATCTCCAGGACGATCCGCAGGTCGCGCGGGGCGCCCTCGGCGATCGCGAGCAGGTCGTCGAGCGGGGCGCTGTCGAGCACCTCCGGCTCGACGTTGACGAAGACGGTGAGCGGGGCGAGCAGCCCCTGCTCCACCGCGCCGCGGAAGGCCGCGGCACGGCAGAGCTCGTCCAGTTCGGCCAGCCGGCCGGCCGTCCGGGCCGCGGCGAAGAGCAGGTCGGGGCGCTCCAGCGGCCCCTGCGGCCCGCGGGCGAGCGCCTCGTAGGCGACCACGCGCCCGGTGTCGAGCTCCACGATGGGCTGGAAGACGCTGCGCACGCCGCCGGGAGCCAGCGCTGCCTCGAGCGCGCTCTCCGGGTTCTCCGAGAAGAGGTCCACGTCCCCCCATCGGCCGGCGGGTGGGTGCAGGCGAGCCGGCGCGGCCGCTCCCCTCCCATGGGGGGAGAGGTCAGCCCGGCAGCGTGATCAGCACGACCGCGGTCGCCGCCGTCAGCAGGCCGGTGACCTGCGCACCGACCAGCCGCTCCCGCAGGACGACCTGGGCCAGGACGACCGTGCTGACCGGGTAGAGCGACGCCAGGACGCCGGTGATGGCCAGCGGGCCGTCGGCCTGGGTGGCGAGCAGGAACAGCGCGTTGGCCGTCATGTCGCCGACGCCGGACGTGGCGACCAGCGGCAGCGCGGCCCGGGTGACCCGCAGGGACTGCCCGGCCGCGAGGGCGATGCAGACGACCAGCCCCACGGACGCCACGCGGGCGGTCACCAGCGGGGTGAGGCCGGCGTCGGCCGAGGTCCGGTCGAGGAGCACGAAGAACAGGCCGAACATGCTGCCGGCCAGCAGCGCCGGAGCCAGGGCGGCCGGCCGGGCCGCCCGCAGTGCCGACAGCCCGCTCTCCGCCGACACGAGGACGACGGCGGCCAGCGCGAGCGCGATGCCGACCCGGGCCCACGTCCCGATGGTCTCCCCGCCGGCCAGGCCGACCAGGACGGGGACGGCGGCGGCGGTGACGGCGGTGACCGGCGCGACGACGCTCATCACCCCTCCGGCCAGGGTGCGGAAGAAGACGACCAGGCCGGCGGCGCCCGCGAGACCGGCGGCGGCACCCCAGGCCAGATCGGCGGTGCCGACCGGGCCGCCGAGCCAGGGGAGGAGCACGAGCAGCGCCACCAGGCCGATCACCTGGGACACGGCAACCACGCCGAAGACGGACGCGCGCCGGGTCGCCAGCCCGCCCAGGAAGTCCGATGCCCCGTAGACGACGGCCGAGGCGAGCGCCAGGACCACCGCCACGACCGACCTCCGGATTCCGCGGCCCGCCGGGTGCGTGACCGGGCACGTTGTAGCACCCGCCCCCGACCGGACCGGCGGTCCCATCGTGTCCGTCGAGCACTGCGAACCCGTGGCCATCACGGGGGCGATGGCCACGAGTTCGCAGGGTCCGTACAGACAGCGCGGCCCGCCGCGCCGCGAGCGGCCGGTATCCCAGGCGCGGACTCGGTGGCCCGACGGGCAGAATGGCCTCCCGTGTCTGGCGCCAACGATCCCTACGACCCCAAGCAGGTCGCCACCCTCTCGCCGGAGGCCCTCGACGAGGCGGTCGACGCCGCCCGGTCGGCCTTCGCGCAGGCCGGCGACCTCGAGGGGCTGGCCGCCGTGCGCCCGGCCCACCTGGGGGACCGCGCGCCGGTGCTCCTGGCCCGCCGGGAGCTCGGCGCTCTGCCCCCGGCCGCCCGGTCCGATGCCGGCAAGCGGGTGAACGCCGCGCGGGTCGCCGTCACCGACGCCTACGCCGCGCGGCTGGCCGAGCTCGAGGCCGAGCGCGATGCCCGGGTGCTCGCCGAGGAGCGGGTCGACGTGACCCTGCCCTGGGACCGGACCCCCCGGGGCGCACGGCACCCGATCACCACGCTCATGGAGCGGATCGGCGACATCTTCGTGGGCATGGGCTACGAGGTGGCCGACGGCCCGGAGCTCGAGGCGGAGTGGCTGAACTTCGACGCGCTGAACATCGGCCGCGACCACCCGGCCCGCACGATGATGGACACCTTCTTCGTCGCGGGTGGGCCGGGCCAAGAGGAGGACTCCGGCCTGGTGCTGCGCACGCACACCAGCCCCGTGCAGGCGCGCACGATGCTCTCGCGCACGCCGCCGATCTACGTCGTCGCTCCGGGCCGCACGTACCGGACCGACGAGCTCGACGCGACGCACACCCCGGTCTTCCACCAGGTCGAGGGCCTGGCGATCGACCGCGGCCTGACCATGGCGCACCTGCGCGGCACGCTGGACCACCTGGCGCGGTCGCTGTTCGGCGCGGACGCCATCAGCCGCTGGCGGCCCTCCTACTTCCCGTTCACCGAGCCCTCGGCGGAGTTCGACGTCTGGTTCCCCGAGCACCGCGACGGCCCGCGCTGGGTCGAGTGGGGCGGCTGCGGGATGGTCAACCCGCGGGTGCTCGTGGCCTGCGGGATCGACCCTGACGAGTACTCGGGCTTCGCGTTCGGCATGGGCATCGAGCGCGCCCTCCAGTTCCGCTCCGGCGTCGGCGACATGCGCGACATCGTCGAGGGCGACGTCCGTTTCACACGAGCATTCGGAGTCGAGCAGTGAGAGTCCCCATCGGCTGGCTGGCCGAGTACGTCGACGTCCCCGCGGGGACGTCGGTCGAGGACCTCGACACCGCCTTCGTGCGGCTGGGCCTCGAGGTCGAGGAGATCCACCGCCCCGAGCAGGTCACCGGCCCGCTCGTCGTGGGCAGGGTCGCCGACATCGAGGAGCTGACCGGCTTCAAGAAGCCGATCCGGTTCTGCCAGGTCGACGTGGGGGAGGAGGCTCCTCGCGGCATCGTCTGCGGTGCCCGGAACTTCGCCGTCGGTGACACGGTCGTCGTCGCGCTGCCCGGCGCGGTGCTGCCCGGCGGGTTCGAGATCGCCGCTCGTGCGACCTACGACCGGATCTCCGACGGCATGATCTGCTCGGTGCGCGAGCTGGGCCTCGGCGAGGACCACGCCGGCATCCTGGTGCTGGGCGGCGAGGGCGCCGACGTCCCACCGCCGGGCACGCCCGCCGGCCCCGTCACCGGCCTGGACGACGTCGTCATCGAGCTGGCGGTCACCCCCGACCGCGGCTACTGCCTGGCCATGCGCGGCATCGCCCGCGAGATGGGCACCGGCCTGGGTGCCCCGTGGCGCGACCCGGGCGCGGCCACGCCGCCGGCGTGGTCCGGTGCCCCCGCCTGGCAGGTCACCGTCGCCGAACCGGAGCGCTGCGACCGCTTCTCCATGCTCGCGATGGAGGGGCTGGACCCGACCGCGCCGAGCCCCTGGTGGCTGCGCCGCCGGCTGGCCCAGGCCGGGATCCGCAGCATCTCGCTGGCCGTCGACGTCACCAACTACGTGATGCTCGAGCTCGGCCAGCCGATGCACGCCTTCGACCGGGACGCGGTCAGCGGCCCCATCGCCGTCCGGCTCGCCCGCGAGGGGGAGCAGCTCACCACCCTCGACGGCACGGCGCGCTCGCTGTCCGCCGACGACCTGCTCATCACCGACGACACCGGGCCGATCGGCCTGGCCGCCGTGATGGGCGGTGCGACCACCGAGATCGGTAGCGGAGGGGACAGAGCGACGACGTCGATCTTGTTGGAGGCGGCGCACTGGGAACCCACCGGCGTCGCCCGCACCGCTCGCCGGCACCGGCTGCCCAGCGAGGCGGCCAAGCGCTTCGAGCGCGGCGTCGACCCGGAGATGACCGTGGTCGCGCTGGCCCGCGCCGCCGACCTGCTCTCCGAGTACGGCGGGGCGACCGTCGTGGGCGGCGTCGTCGACCTCGACACCCGCCGCCCCCGGCCGCAGATCGCCCTGGATGCCGGCCGCCCCGCACGTACCGCCGGGGTGGCCTACTCGCCGATGCAGGTCATCGAGCTGCTCACGGCCGTGGGTTGTTCCGTCGACGGGGACGGCACCGACCTGCTGGTCACCCCGCCGTCCTGGCGGTCCGACCTGACCGACCCGGCCGGCCTGGTCGAGGAGGTCGTCCGGCTCGCCGGCTACGACGACATCCCCTCGGTGCTGCCGACGGCGCCCCCGGGGCGCGGGCTGACCGACGTACAACGTCGCCGCCGGGCGATCGGCCGGGCCCTGGCCGAGACCGGCTACGTCGAGGCGCCGTCCTACCCGTTCGTCGGGACGCCGGCCCTGGACGCGCTGGGCCTGCCCGACGACGACGAGCGCCGCCAGCTCGTGCTGGTGCGCAACCCGCTGTCGGAGGAGGAGCCGGCGCTGCGGACGACGCTGCTGCCCGGCCTGCTGGCCACCCTGGCCCGCAACCTCTCGCGGGGGCAGCGCGACGTCGCCCTGTTCGAGCACGGCTCGGTGTTCCCCGGCGGGGTGCGCACGCCCGCGCCGCTCCCCGGCGTCGAGGCCCGCCCGGACGACGCGACCCTGGCCGCGCTGCTGAGCGCGGTGCCCGAGCAGCCCTGGCACGTGGCGGTGGCGCTGGCCGGCAACCGCGAGCCGCGCGGCTGGTGGGGCGCCGGGCGTGCCGCGACCTGGGCCGACGCCGTGGAGGCCGCCCGCCGGGTCGCCGCCGCATCCGGCGTCGAGCTGACCGTCCGGGTGGGGGAGCGGGCGCCGTGGCACCCGGGCCGCTGCGCCGAGCTGCTGGTGGGCGACGTCGTGGTCGGGCACGCGGGGGAGCTGCACCCACGGGTGTGCGCGGCGCTGGAGCTGCCGGCCCGCACGTCGGTCATGGAGCTCGACGTCGACGCGCTGCCCGCCGCCGGTGTCGCCGTCGGCCCGCACATCTCGGCCTTCCCGCCGGTGCTGCAGGACCTCGCGCTCGTGGTGCGGGACGACGTCCCGTCGGCCGCGGTGGCCGCGGCCCTGCGCGAGGGCGCCGGGGAGCTGCTGGAGTCGCTGCGGCTCTTCGACGTCTACACCGGTGCCCCGGTGCCGGCCGGATCGCGCTCGCTGGCGTTCGCGCTGACGCTGCGCGCGCCGGACCGGACACTGACCGGTGAGGAGGCGGCCGCCGTGCGCGACGCCGCGGTCACCGCTGCCGCCGCCGCGACGGGCGCGGAGCTCCGTGCCTGACGAAGGACCCCGTCCTCCCCACCCTTCGCAGGCTCAGGGCGGGACCCGGGACGGGGCCGGACAGGCGGTCCTCTCGGGCGTCGCCTTGGTCACCGGCGCGTCGACCGGCATCGGCCGGCACCTGGCGGAGGGGCTCGCGGCCCGCGGCATGGCCGTCGCCGGGCTCGCCCGGGGCGAGGAGCGGCTGCGGACGGCGATGGACGAGGTCGCCGCCGCCACCGGCGGTCGCACGCTGGCCGTGGCCGCCGACGTCACCGACCGCGCCTCGGTGGAGGAGGCGGTCGGCGTGGTGCGCGCGGAGCTCGGGCCGATCGCGCTGCTGGTCAACAACGCCGGGCTGATCGACGAGTTCGAGGTGCCGGTCTGGGAGGCCGACCCGGACCAGTGGTGGGACGTCGTCTCCAGCCACGTGCGCGGCGCGCTGCTGACCGTCCGGACGGTCGTGCCCTGGATGGTGCTGCGCAACAGCGGCCGGATCGTGAACATCGCCAGCGGCATGAGCACCCGGGCCAACCCCGACTACTCGGCCTACTCGGTGGCCAAGACCGGGCTGATGCGGCTGACCGAGTCGCTGGCCACCGCGCTCGAGGGTTCGGACGTGCGCGCCTTCGACGTCGCACCCGGCGTCGTGGACACCCCGATGACCCGCTCCATGCACATGTGGGAGGGGTTCACCGACTGGACGCCGCCGGAGAGGGTGGTCGAGCTGATCGCCGCCATCGCCGCCGGTGAGCTGGACCAGTGGTCGGGCCGCTTCATCCGCGCCGGCAAGGACGACCTCGACGTGCTGTGCACCCTCGCCCCTGACGACGCCGACCGCCAGCTCCGGCTGCACACGTACGGGGGCGACGACCCCCTGGGGTGAGACGGGCCGGCCGCGCCTCTCCCGCGGTCGGTGCGCGGCCCGTATGGTCGGCTGCCGACCAGGTCGGAGGCGCGCTCCCGCGCCCGGGGAGTGCAGGAGCGATGGCAGCAGGGACGAACGGCTCGCGCGCTGAGACGGTCACGACCCCGGACGACGCGGCGCGGGACCACCAGCTCCTCCGCGCCGCCATCGAGGGCGGTCTCGACGGGCTGGTCGTCGTCTCCGCCGACGGGGTCATGATCTCGTCGAACGAGATGTTCCAGCAGATCTGGCCGATCCCTCCGGAGATCATCGCGTCGGGCGACGACGACGCCGCGCTCGCCTCCGTGCTGGACAAGCTGGTGGATCCCGACGCCTTCCTGAGCCAGGTCCGCGGGCTCTACGCCCAGGCGTCCGGCTCCGCACGCGACGAGCTGCTGCTGCTCGACGGGCGGATCCTCGATCGCTACGGCGCCGCCCTGCAGGACCCGGACGGTGGCTACATCGGGTGGGCCTGGTACTTCCGCGACGTCACGGCGGAACGGGCGGCGGCCGTGGACGCCGAGCGGCTCGATGCCCTGGTCGCCATCGCGCAGGCACTGGGTCATGCCGCGTCCGAGGGCGAGGTCCTGTCCGTCGTGGCGGGCCGCGGCGCCTCCGTGATCGGCGCGAGCGGCGCCTCGCTCACCTTGACCGGGCCGGATCCGGGGCTGGTGCGCGTCCTCGCGACGGACAACTTCGACGAGCAGCTGCTCGCGGACGTGGCGACGCTGCCGGCGGACTTCGGGCTCCCGCAGGTGCGCGTGATCACCACGGGGGAGTCCCTGTTCCTGGTCGACCGCGCCGAGGCGGTGGCGCTGTGCCCGCAGGCGCAGGACGCCTACCTCCGGGGCCACGTGGAGGGGTCGGCAGCGGTGCCCCTGGTCGCGCACGGCCGCACGTTCGGTGCACTGGCCGTCGCCTTCGAGACACCCCAGCCGTGGCTCGAGTCCGACCGGGCGCTGGTCCTCGCCCTCGCCGCGCTGACCGCCATGGCCCTGGACCGGCTGCAGGCACAGCGGGCCGAGCAGGCCGCCGCCCGGGAGATCCGCCGGCTGTCCGAGGCGTTGCAGCGCAGCCTGCTCACCGCGCTGCCGCAGTCGGACCGGCTGCAGATCGCGGCCCGGTACCAGCCGGCCGCCCGGGACGCCGAGGTGGGCGGCGACTGGTACGACGCGTTCTCGACCGCGGGCGGGGGCACGATGCTCGTGGTGGGGGACGTCGCCGGCCACGACAGCACGGCCGCGGCTGCGATGGCCCAGGTGCGCAATGTGCTGCGCGGCGTGGCCCAGGTGGTGCATGCGTCGCCGGCGGCGGTCCTGTCGGCTTTGGACGACGCGTGGGCGCGGCTGCGGATGACGTCCCTCGCGACGGCGGTCGTCTGCCAGGCCTGGTCCGAGGACGAGGACGAGGACGAGGACCCGAGCCGGCCCACCATGCGGCTGCGGTGGTCGAACGCCGGTCATCCGCCGCCCCTCCTGGTGCATGCCGACGGACGCTGCGAGGTGCTCGAGCGGTCGCCGGAGCTGCTGCTCGGCGCCCGACCGGACGGTCACCGGACCGATTCCGAGGTCGTCGTGCCCTCGGGAGCGGCCCTGGTGCTGTACACCGACGGGCTGGTCGAGCGGCGCGACCAGCTGCTCGACGACGGCATCGAGCGGCTCCGATCGGTGGTGGAGGAGCTGCACGCGCTGCCTGCTGACGAGCTCTGCGACGAGCTCGTCGCCCGTCTCGTCGACGCGAACGAGGACGACGTCGTCCTGCTGGTGGCCCGGGTTCCCTGTGACGAGCCTGCCCACGGCAGCCGCCTGCGCTGACGTCCGCGGGGTGCACTCCACCGGACCTGCCGCGGCTGCTCGGCGCAGCGCCGGTCGTGCGCCCGGCGGTTCGGACCCGCTCGGCGGGAGGGGCGGATCAGCCGACCGTGGCCAGGGCCAGGGGGGCGATGTCCACGGCCACCGGTACGTCCGCGTCGAGCTCGACCAGCTCCCCGTCCAGCTGCAGCGGCATCGGCACGAGCGGGGTGAACGCGTAGTGGGTGACGCTGGGCTGCGGGCCCAGGCCCCGGGTCGCCGCCCGGATCGCCGTGGCCAGCGACCGCAGCCGGCCGGTGCGCCGCTCGGTGATCACCTCGAAGCGGCCGTCGTCCGGGGTGCCGTCGTCGCTAAGCTTGGCGTACTTCGCCATCTCGGCGATGTTGGCGAACACCAGGCTGTCGATCCGGTGCCGTCGACCGTCCTCCGCCCGGATGGGGAAGGGCCGGAAGCGCCAGAATCCGCGGACCACCGACACCATCTCGCGCCACGACCCCTTGCCGCCCTTCTCGAGGTCGACCGCGACCACCGGGGTCAGGCCCACGCCGATGTAGGAGTGCGCGTACCGGACCTCCGCGGTCTCGCCCGTGCCGAGGGTGAGCCGGAGCAGGTCGATCCGCCGGACGTCCCCGGCCACGATCGCGTCCGCGAGCGGTCCGTGCTGCGTCGTGCGCCGGTGGTCGTTGGCGTTCCCGGCCGCGTGCACCGCGCAGACGGCCCGGTCGTTCCCGGCGTCCATGACGCCGTTGACGACCTCGTTGTACCCACCGTCGCCGCTCACCGAGACGACGAGGGGACTGCCCGTCGCGGCCGCCTCCCTCGCCAGCTCCCGGGCGTGCCCCGCGTGCCGGGTGGGCGAGAGCTCCGAGGGCACAGCCGGCAGGCGGCCTGCGAGGTCGTCCCGCAGGTCCTCCGCCAGCTCCTCCGCGTCGCCGGTGCTCTGCGGGTTGAAGATGATGACTATCCGGTCGAAGGAGCTCACGACCGGACCGGTGCCCAGGGGATGGGCCGGTAACCGGCTCGGCCGCCCGCCCACCCGTTCGGCCTACCTGTGGTCGCGGTCCGGGGGCGCCGGCGCGCTCAGCAGGTGAACACCGACCAGCAGATCTCGTTCCGCACGCGCTGGTCGTCCAGCACGAGCTCGCGGACGGCGTCCGGGAGCTGGTCGCGCTGCCAGCGGCACTCGGCCTGCCCCGCGGCCTCGCTCTCGCCGGCCGGCGCGGCAGCGAGGACCGCCTTGATCGCGTACGCCGCCGCGCCCAGGTCGTGGGCGGCGACGTGCGCGACAGCGCCGGCCTGTCCGGCCGCATAGGCGGCGTGCCGTGCGACGCCCCGCAGATCCCTGGCCGCCCCCATGGCGTGACCGCCCGCGGCGCGGGCCGCCATCATCGCGACGTCGCCCCGCACCCACGCGCGGGCGGCCTCGATCGCCGCGCGCGGTCTCGGGTCCTGGGGCCGGACCGCCTCGAACAGGGGCAGTACGTGCTCCGCGCAGGACGCGGCCCACAGCGCCAGGAGATGGTGGTCCGCATCGGAGAGCGTTCCGCCACGGCGGACGGTGACCAGCCGGGGATCCCGGACCTTCGGCAGGATCATGACCGAGGTTCTACCGGAGGCGGGAGCCGCCGCCATAACGGAGTGAGCGGTCATGCATGACCGTGTATGGTCATGCATCGTGAGCACAGGGCAGACGTGGACGGTCGGGGTCACCGGCGCCACCGGGTACGCCGGGGGAGAGGTGTGCCGCCTGCTGGCCGCGCACCCGAACCTGCGGTTGGCCGGGGTGCACGCCAACTCGAGCGCCGGCCGACGCCTGGGCGAGCTGCAGCCGCACCTGCTGCCGTACGCCGAGATGGTGGTCCAGCCGAGCGACGCGGCGAGCCTGTCCGGTTACGACGTCGTGGTGCTGGCGCTGCCGCACGGGGAGTCGGCCGCCATCGCCGCCCAGCTCCCGGTGGACACCCTGGTCATCGACTGCGGCGCCGACCACCGGCTGACCGACTCCGTTGCCTGGGAGCGCTGGTACGGGGACGGGTACGCCGGCTCCTGGCCCTACGGGCTGCCCGAACTGCCCGGCCAGCGGGAGCAGCTGGCCGGCGCGCGGCGGATCGCCGTCCCCGGCTGCTACCCGACCTCGGTCACCCTCGCGCTGGCCCCGGCCCTGGCCGCCGGCCTGGTCGAGCCCGAGGTGGTCGTCGTCGCGGCCAGCGGGACCAGCGGCGCGGGCAAGTCCGCCAAGCCGCACCTGCTCGGCAGCGAGGTCATGGGTGCGGTGAGCGCCTACGGCGTCGGCGGGGTGCACCGGCACACGCCGGAGATGATCCAGAACCTGTCGCAGGCGGCCGGGACGTCGGTCGGCGTGAGCTTCACGCCCACGCTCGTGCCGATGAGCCGGGGCATCCTCGCCACCTGTTCGGCGAAGCTCGCGCCCGGTGTCGACGCCGACAGCGCGCGGGCCGCCTACGAGAAGGCCTACGCCGACGAGCCGTTCGTCCACCTGCTGCCCGAGGGGCAGTGGCCGACGACGGCGCAGGTGCTCGGTGCCAACACCGTGGCGCTGCAGATCGCCGTCGACGGCGACGCCGGCCGGCTCGTCGTGGTCGCCGCCGTCGACAACCTCACCAAGGGCACCGGGGGAGCCGCGCTGCAGTGCGCCAACCTCGCGCTCGGCCTTCCGGAGACCACCGGTCTCCCGCTCGTAGGAGTCGCGCCATGACCGTCACCGCCCCGAAGGGCTTCAACGCCGCCGGCGTCGCAGCCGGGCTGAAGTCCAGTGGCGACCCCGACGTCGCGCTGGTGCTCAACACCGGCCCCGACGACGTCGCCGCCGCCGTCTTCACCACCAACCGCTTCCCGGCCGCCCCGGTGATCTGGAGCCGCCAGGTGCTGGCCGGTCAGCGCTGCCGGGCCGTCGTCCTCAACTCCGGCGGAGCCAACGCCTGCACCGGGCCCGAGGGCTTCGCCGACACCCACACCACCGCCGAGCACGTGGCAGAGGAGCTGGGCCTCGGCGCAATCGACGTCGCCGTCGCCAGTACCGGGCTCATCGGCATGCGGCTGCCCATGGACCTGCTGACCGCAGGGGTCACCGCCGCGGCGCAGGCTCTGAGCGAAGACGGCGGTGCCGAGGCCGCCCGGGCGATCATGACCACCGACAGCGTGCCCAAGACGACGATTCAGCAGCGCGGCGGTCCGGACGCCGGCTGGAGCATCGGCGGCATGGCCAAGGGCGCCGGGATGCTGGCGCCCAGCCTGGCCACGATGCTCGTGGTCCTCACCACTGACGCGACCGCCGACCCCGACGTCCTGCAGCGGGCGCTGCAGACGGCGACCGCGGCCAGCTTCGAGCGGGTCGACTCCGATGGCTGCCTCTCCACCAACGACACCGTGATCGTGCTGGCGAACGGCGCGAGCGGGGTCACGCCGACCGAGGAGCAGCTGACCGAGGCCCTCGCCGCGGCGGCGACCGACCTGGCGATGCAGCTGCTCGCCGACGCCGAGGGCTCCACCAAGGACATCGCCATCACGGTGCGCAACGCCGCCACGGTCGACGACGCGCTGACCGCCGGTCGGGCCTGCGCGCGCAACAACCTGCTCAAGACGGCGCTGTTCGGCAACGACCCCAACTGGGGCCGGGTGCTCGCCGCGATCGGCACCACCGACGCCGCCTTCGAAGCCGATCAGGTCGACGTCACCATCAACGGCGTCACCGTGTGCCGCGGCGGCTCGATCGGGGACCCGCGCGAGGGCGTCGACCTCACCGGCCGGGCCATCACCATCGACGTCGACCTGAAGGCCGGCATCGAGGAGGCGACGATCTGGACCAACGACCTGTCGATCGCCTACGTGCACGAGAACTCGGCGTACTCGACGTGAGCACCCAGGAGCCCGAGCCGCACGTGACCACGGTCCACGACCCCGAGGCCCAGGACCCCACCCCGCCCGACGTCGCGGTCGACCAGGCGGTCCCGCCGCGGCGGATCGGCACGCACCGGGTCATGCGCACCCACGACCCCGAGGGCGACGCCCGCCGGATCGCCGTCCTCACCGGGGCGCTGCCGTGGCTCAAGGAGTTCCACGGCAACGTCGTCGTCATCAAGTACGGCGGCCACGCGATGGTCGACGACGAGTGCCGCCGGGCGTTCGCCGACGACATGGTCTTCCTGCGGACCTGCGGCATCCTGCCGGTCGTCGTGCACGGCGGCGGTCCGCAGATCACCGAGATGCTCGGCCGGCTGGGCATCCAGAGCGAGTTCCGAGGCGGCCTGCGGGTCACCACGGAGCAGACGATCGGCGTCGTCCGCATGGTGCTGACCGGCCAGGTCACCCCGGAGGTCGTCGGGCTGATCAACCAGCACGGCCCGCTGGCCGTGGGCCTGTCCGGTGAGGACGGCGGGCTGTTCACCGCCGAGCGCACCCGGGCCGTCGTGGACGGCGAAGCGGTCGACATCGGCCTGGTCGGCGACGTCGTCGAGGTCGACCCCGCGCCGGTCCGTGCGCTGCTGGAGGCCGGTCACATCCCCGTGATCGCGACCGTCGCCCCCGACCGGGACGGCGTCGTGCACAACGTCAACGCCGACACCGCCGCCGCTGCCGTGGCCGTGGCGCTGGACGCGGTGAAACTCGTCGTCCTCACCGACGTCGAGGGCCTCTACTCCGACTGGCCCGACCGCGACTCGCTCGTGCAGCAGATCGACGTCGCGGAACTGGGCGAGATCCTCCCCGACCTGGACGCCGGGATGGCGCCGAAGATGGCCGCCTGCCTGCGGGCGGTCGAGGGCGGGGTGAAGCGGGCGACCGTCGTCGACGGCCGCACACCGCACGCACTGCTGCTGGAGATGTTCACCACCGAGGGCACCGGGACGATGGTCGTCCCGAGCCTGCCGACCCACGCACCGACGACCCAGGAGGAGGGCACAGCACCATGACAAGGGAGGGATCTGGGCGGGACAGGACGGACGAGCTGGCCCGCCGCTGGTCAGCCGTGATGATGGGCAACTACCGGACGCCGCCGGTTGCGCTGGACTCCGGCACCGGGGCGACGGTGCGGGACGTCGACGGCCGCGAGTACACCGACCTGCTCGGCGGCATCGCGACGACGATCCTCGGCCACGCCCACCCCAAGGTGGTCGAGGCGATCACCACCCAGGCCGGGAAGCTCGGGCACGTCTCCAACCTGGCCATGCACGAGCCCGGGGTTGCCCTGGCCGAGCGGCTGCTGGAGCTCGCCGGCCGCCCCGGCCGGGTCTTCTTCTGCAACTCCGGCGCGGAGGCCAACGAGGCGGCGTTCAAGCTCAGCCGGCTCACCGGCCGACCGCAGGTCATCACCGCCGAGGGCGCCTTCCACGGGCGGACGATGGGCGCCCTGGCGCTCACCGGCCAGCCGTCGAAGGCCGCCGCGTTCGCGCCGCTGCCCGGCGGGGTTTCCTACGTGCCCTACGGCGACGCCGACGCGCTCACCGCGGCCGTCGGCGAGCGGACCGCGATGGTGCTGCTCGAGCCGATGCTCGGCGAGGGCGGTGTGCTGCCCGCACCGCCGGGCTACCTGGCCGCCGGCGCCACCGCCGCGAAGGCCGCCGGCGCGCTGTTCGCGCTCGACGAGGTGCAGACCGGCATGGGGCGCACCGGGCACTGGTTCGCCCACCAGGCCGACGGGCTGCAGCCCGACGTCATCACGCTGGCCAAGGCGCTCGGCGGCGGGCTGCCGATCGGCGCGATGCTCGCCTTCGGCGACGCCGCCGACCTGCTCACCGCCGGCTCGCACGGGTCCACCTTCGGCGGGAACCCGATCGCCGCCGCCGCCGCGCTCGCGGTGCTCGACACCATCCGCGACGAGGGCCTGCTCGAGCGCGCCAAGGAGATGGAGCACCGGTTCACCGCCGGCATCGAGGGTCTGGGCCACGCCGGCATCGCCGGGGTCCGGGGGAGGGGTGCGCTGCTCGGCGTCGTCCTCACCGCCGACGTCGCCGCCGCCCTGGAGGCGCAGCTGCGCACCGCGGGCTTCCTCACCAACGCCGTCGCCCCCGGGGTGCTGCGGCTGGCCCCGCCCCTGGTCCTCACCGACGCGCAGATCGACGCCTTCGTCGCCGCGCTGCCCGCCGCTCTCGACACCGCGATGGTGACGGCCGAGCGAGCATCGCAGGGAGCGCCAGCGACCGAGGAGCGGAACGAGGCCGGAACCGAGCCATCCCACACCGCTTCCCAGGAGGCCGACTCGTGACCCGCCACTTCCTCCGGGACGACGACCTCACCCCGGCCGAGCAGGCCGAGGTGCTGGCGCTGGCCGCCTCGCTCAAGGCGACCCGGCACACCGCGGAGGCGCCCACCCCGTTGCGCGCGGCCAACGGCGTGCCTCGCGGGGTGGCGGTGCTGTTCGACAAGCCGTCCACGCGCACCCGCGTCTCGTTCTCCGTGGGGGTCGCCGAACTCGGCGGGTACCCGCTGGTCATCGACGCCGCCACCAGCCAGCTGGGCCGCGGCGAGCCGATCGCCGACACCGCCCGGGTGCTCGACCGGCAGGTCGCCGCCATCGTGTGGCGGACCTTCGGGCAGGAGCGCATCGAGGCGATGGCCGCCGCCAGCCGCGTCCCGGTGGTCAACGCGCTGACCGACGGGTTCCACCCCTGCCAGATCCTGGCCGACCTGCAGACGGTCGCCGAGCGCAAGGGCTCGCTGGCCGGCCGGTCGATGAGCTACCTGGGGGACGGCGCCAACAACATGGCGCACTCCTACCTGCTGGGCGGCGCCACCGCCGGCATGCACGTGCGCGTCGGCTCGCCCGAGGAGTTCCAGCCCGACCCCGAGGTGCTGAAGCGCGCGGGGGAGATCGCGGCCGAGACCGGTGGCTCGGTGGCGTGGACCGCGGACGCCGCGGCGGCCGCCGACGGCGCCGACGTGCTGGTCACCGACACCTGGGTCTCCATGGGGCAGGAGGACGAGTACGACGCACGCATCGCCCCCTTCCTGCCCTACGCGGTCGACGAGGCTGCGCTGGCCCGGGCCGCCGACGACACCGTCGTCCTGCACTGCCTGCCGGCCTACCGCGGGAAGGAGATCGCCGCCGAGGTGATCGACGGCCCGCAGAGCGCGGTGTGGGACGAGGCGGAGAACCGGCTGCACGCGCAGAAGGCCGTGCTGATCTGGCTCCTGGAGCACTCGTGACGAGGAGGCGGCGATGACCTCGGTCCCCAGCCGCAGCGCGCGCCAGGCCCGGATCCGCGACCTCATCGAGGCCCAGTCGGTGACGTCGCAGACCCACCTGGCCGCGCTGCTGGCGAGCGCCGGCATCGAGGTCACCCAGGCCACGCTGTCCCGGGACCTCGACGAGTTGGGCGCGGTCAAGATGCGGGGGTCCGACGGGGCCCCGGCGTCCTACGTGCTGCCGCCGGAGAACGCTCCCCTGCGCCCGGCGCAGACCGCCCCGGCCCGGCTGACCCGCCTGCTGGCCGACCTGCTCACCGACGCAGAGGGCAGCGCCAACCTGGCCGTCCTGCGGACGCCGCCCGGCGCAGCCCAGTTCCTCGCCTCGGCGCTGGACAAGGTCGGCCTCCCCGACGTCCTGGGCACCATCGCGGGCGACGACACTCTGCTGGTCGTCTCCCGCGACCCCGACGGCGGAGCGGCCCTGGCCGACCGGCTGCGCGCGCTCGCCGAGCGGACGCCGGCCGTGTACCCCGAACTGCAGAACGACCTGGAAGAGGAATCCGGCACGTGAGCAGCAACCCCCCTGGATCGCAGACCCGGCTCTGGGGCGGCCGCTTCGGCGGTGGCCCGTCGCCGGCGATGGCGGCCCTCTCCAAATCGACCCACTTCGACTGGGCCCTGGCGCCCTTCGACCTGGCCGGGTCGCGCGCCCACGCCCGGGTGCTGCACCGCGCCGGGCTGCTCGCCGACGACGAGCTCGAGCAGATGCTCGGTGCGCTGCGTGAGCTCTCCGACGAGGTCGAGGCCGGCACCTTCACGGCCATCGAGAGCGACGAGGACGTGCACGAGGCGCTCGAGCGCGGGCTCACCGAGAAGCTCGGGGCGCTGGGCGGCAAGCTCCGTGCCGGCCGCAGCCGCAACGACCAGATCGCCACCGACCTGCGGCTCTACCTGCGCCACCACGTCCGCGCGCTGGCCGGCGAGCTGGCGTCGCTGGAGTACGCGATCGTGGGCCTGGCCGAGCGCTACGCCGATGTCGCAGCACCGGGCATGACGCACCTGCAGCACGCGCAGCCGGTGCTCTTCAGCCACCAGCTGCTGGCGCACGCGCACTCCTTCGCCCGCGACGTCGACCGGCTGCGCGACTGGGACCGGCGCACCGCCGTGAGCCCCTACGGATCGGGTGCGCTGGCCGGATCATCCCTGCCGCTGGACCCGGACGCCGTCGCCGCCGAGCTCGGCTTCGACCGCGCCACCGACAACTCGATCGACGGCGTCAGCGACCGCGACTTCGCCGCCGAGTTCTGCTTCGTCGCGGCGATGATCGGCGTGCACCTCTCCCGGCTGGGGGAGGAGGTCGTGCTCTGGACGTCGACGGAGTTCGGCTGGGCCCGGCTCGACGACGCCTGGGCGACCGGGTCCTCGATCATGCCGCAGAAGAAGAACCCCGACATCGCCGAACTGGCCCGGGGCAAGTCCGGGCGGTTCGTCGGCAACCTGACCGGGCTGCTCACCATGCTCAAGGGCCTGCCGCTGGCCTACGACCGCGATTTGCAGGAGGACAAGGAGCCGGTCTTCGACTCGCTGTCCCAGCTGCTCCTCCTGCTCCCCGCCGTCACCGGCATGGTCGCCACGCTGACGCTCCGGCCGGAGGTGCTCGAGGCCGCCGCGCCCCAGGGCTTCGCGCTGGCCACCGACGTCGCCGAGTGGCTGGTCCGGCAGGGCGTGCCGTTCCGGTCCGCGCACGAGATCAGCGGCGAGATGGTGGCGTTCTGCGAGCAGGCGGGCCTCGAGCTCGACGAACTCGACGACGACCAGCTCGCCGCCATCGACGAGCGGCTCACCCCCGACGTGCGGTCGGTGCTCTCCGTGCGCGGCGCCCTGGCCGCCCGCAGCACCCGAGGGGGGACCGCGCCCGAGCGGGTGGCCGAGCAGATCACCGGCCTCACGGCGCTCGCCACCGGGCATGCCGAGTGGGCGTCGTCCTCGCCCGTGGCGGGCGTGCTCTGAGCTCTCCGTCCGACGTCGACCGGCCCGGGCCGGGTCCTCTCGTCCGCGAGGAGGACCTGCTCGGGCCGGTCGACGTCGTGGCGCCGGCGCTGCTGGGCTGCTGGGTGGTGACCGACCGCCCGGAAGGACGGGTCGCGCTGCGGCTCACCGAGGTCGAGGCGTACTCGGGTGCGGGGGAGGACCCCGCCTCGCACGCGCACCGCGGCCCGACCCCGCGCGCGGCGATCATGTTCGGCCCCCCCGGGCGGCTGTACGTGTACTTCAGCTACGGCGTGCACTGGTGCGCCAACGTCGTCGTCGGGCCGGAGGGCCGGGGCTCGGCGGTGCTGCTGCGCGCCGGCGAGGTCGTGGTGGGGGAGGAGCTGGCCCGCGTCCGGCGTCCCGCCGCCCGGGCCGCCCGGGACCTGGCCCGCGGGCCGGCCCGGCTCACCCAGGCGCTGGCCATCGGCCCCGACGACAAGGGCGCCGACCTACTGGACCCGTCGTCGTCGGTGCGGCTCCACCGGGGGACGCCGCCGTCCGCCGTGTCGGCCGGTCCGCGGGTCGGGATCAGCCAGGCACAGGAGCTGCCCTGGCGGTTCTACGAGGCGGACGCGCCCTCGGTGAGCGTGTTCCGGGCGGGTGGGAAGCCCCGCCGTCGCGCGGCCGGGCAGGATGGACCCCCGTGACCGATCTGATCGACGAGCTGCACCGCCGCGGGCTGATCGCCCTGAGCACCGACGAGGCCGCGCTGCGCGCCCATCTCGCCGAGGGGCCGGTCACCTACTACTGCGGCTTCGACCCGACGGCACCCAGCCTGCACGTCGGCAACCTCGTGCAGTTCATGCTGCTGCGCGCGCTGCAGCGGGCCGGGCACCAGCCGGTCGTCCTGGTCGGCGGCGCCACCGGGCTGATCGGCGACCCCGGTGGCCGGAACTCCGAACGGCAGCTCAACGACCGCGAGGTCGTCGCCGAGTGGGTCGAGCGCATCCGCCGCAACGTCACACCGCTGCTCGAGCGCCCGGCCGAGGAGCTCGGTCTCCGGCCGCCGATCTACGTCGACAACCTCGACTGGACCGAACAGCTCTCGGCCATCGACTTCCTGCGCGCCATCGGCAAGAACTTCCGCGTGAGCCAGATGCTGGCCAAAGAAGCGGTCTCGGCACGGCTGAACTCCGAGGCCGGCATCAGCTACACCGAGTTCAGCTACCAGATCCTGCAGGCGAACGACTACCGGGAGCTGTACCGGCGGCACGGGGTGACGCTGCAGACCGGTGGGTCCGACCAGTGGGGCAACCTGACGGCCGGCATCGACCTGGTCCGGCGCACGGAGGGCGCCGGGGTGCACGCCATGGGCACCCCGCTGATCACCACGGCCGACGGCCAGAAGATCGGCAAGACCCAGGGCGCCACGGTGTGGCTCGACCCCGAGCTGATGAGCCCCTACGCCTTCCACCAGTACTGGCTCAACGTCGACGACGTCGACGCACGTGCCTGGCTGCCGCTGTTCTCCGAGCGACCGGCAGGGGAGGTCGAGGCGCTGATCGCGGAGAGCGTGGAGCGGCCGGCTGCCCGCGCGGTGCAGCGGGCGCTCGCCGAGGACCTGACCAGGTTGGTGCACGGTGAGCAGGAGCTGGCCCAGGCCGAGGCGGCCGGGCGGGCGCTGTTCGGTCGCGACGACCTCCGGACCCTGGACGCCGGCACCCTGACCGCCGCGCTGACCGAGGCCGGGAGCGTCACGGTGGACGGCGAGCTGCCCACGATCGCCGTGCTCCTCCAGCAGACCGGCCTGGTGAGCAGCCTCTCGGAGGCCCGCCGCACCGTGAAGGAGGGCGGCGCCTACCTGAACAACGAGCGCGTCGCCGATGCGGACGCCGTGCCGGCGGACGACGCCTGGCTCCCCGGCGGCTGGCTCGTCCTGCGCCGGGGCAAGCGGTCGGTCGCGGGGGTCCGGCGAGCCGGCTGACCGGGCAGTCCATGCCGTGCGAACGGGGGGTGTGCCGCGTGTGACGGCCCGGTGTCGGGCGTCACGTGCAGGCGGTTTGACACCGCCCCCGGGGGCACGTAACTTTCTCTCTGCGCCGCGCGGCCCTGAGGGGCCGCCGGACCGGGACCCGCCGCTGGCGGGGGCAACGGAAACCGGCGTAGTGTTGGACATCCAGCCAGGTGCGGAGCCCGTGAGGGTCGAGTGTCTGCGCGTCCGC
>NZ_JAVREI010000015.1:0-119229 GCF_031845325.1 Blastococcus goldschmidtiae
GTCGAGCTGAGCGTGTCCGTCCCGCCTGCGCGGACCCCTCCGGGGCCCACTCGGCGCGACCCCGCGGCCAGGAGCCGTTCCCCGGTCGAGCTGAGCGTGTCCGTCCCGCCTGCGCGGACCCCTCCGGCGCCCACTCGGCGCGACACCGCGGCCAGGAGCCGTTCCCCGGTCGAGCTGAGCGTGTCCGTCCCGCCTGCGCGGACCCCTCCGGGGCCCACTCGGCGCGACCCCGCGACCGGTCGATGGTGCTGCGCCGTCGTAGTGTCGGGGTGTGACGACTGCTGGTGCCGAACTGACCCTGCGGCACCCGGTGGAGCGGTTCACGCTCGACAACGGGTTGCGCGTGGTGCTCGCCCCCGACCGGAGCGTCCCCGTGGTCGCCGTCAGCGTCTTCTACGACGTCGGCATGCGGAACGAGCCCGAGGGGCGCACGGGATTCGCCCACCTCTTCGAGCACATGATGTTCCAGGGGTCGGCCAACGTCCCGAAGATGGAGCACGCCCGCCTGGTGCAGGCCGCCGGCGGCACGTTCAACGGCTCGACCCACCAGGACTACACCAACTACTTCGAGGCGCTCCCGGCCGAGGCGCTGGAGCGGGCGCTGTTCCTCGAGGCCGACCGCATGGCGGCACCGGCCATCACCGAGGAGAACCTCCGCAACCAGATCGACGTGGTCAAGGAGGAGATCCGGGTCAACGTCCTCAACCGGCCCTACGGCGCCTTCCCCTGGCTGCAGCTGCCGCAGGTGGCGTTCGAGAGCTTCGCCAACACCCACGACGGCTACGGGTCCTTCGTCGACCTGGAGTCCTCCACCGTCGACGACGCGGCCGACTTCTTCTCCACCTACTACGCGCCGGGCAACGCCGTCCTCTGCATCGGCGGGGACCTCGACGTCGCCGAGACCGAGCGGCTGGTGCAGCGCTGGTTCGGCCCGGTCGCCGCCCGGGAGGTGCCGCCCACCCCGCGCACCGGCGAGCCCGCGCCCACCTCGGTGCGCTCCGCCCTGGTCGAGGACCGGCTGGTCACCGCTCCGGCCGTCGCCCTGGGCTGGCGGGTGCCCGACCCCGTCGCCGAATTCAACTCCTACCTCGGCACGGTGCTGCTCGCCGAGCTGCTCAGCGAGGGCGACGCCTCCCGGCTGGAGCGCCGGCTGATCCACGACGACCGCATCGCCATCGCCCAGAGCAGCTACGTCGGCCTGTTCGGCGACCCCTTCGACGTCCGGGACGCCACCCTGCTCACCACCCAGGTCCACCACCCGGCCGGCGTGCCGGTCGAGCGGGTCACCGCCGCCGTGCACGAGGAGATCGCCCGGGTCGCCGCCGACGGCGTCCCCGCCGACGAACTGCGCCGCGTGCAGGCGCGCACCGAGGCGCAGCTGCTGCGGCAGGCCGATTCCGTGCTCGGCCGCACGCTCGCCTTCGCCGCCGCCGAGCTGGTCCACGGCCGCGCCGAGCTGGCCGGCGAGCTCGCCGCGAGGCTGGCCGCAGTAACCCCCGAGCAGGTGCAGGCCGCCGCCCGCGGCCTGGATCCCGGCACCGTGGCGATGCTGGAGCTGCGACCGGCGGGCGGCCGGGCATGACCGCGACCCTGGACCACTCCCTGATCCCGCCGCTCGGTGACCCGCGGCCCCAGCCGGTCCCCGCCGCCTCGGAGACGACGCTGGACAACGGCCTGCGGCTGGTGGTCGTCCCGCGCCCCGGCGTGCCCCTGATCGAGCTGCGGCTGCGGGTGCCCTTCGCGGCGACGAGCGCCCGGTCCGCCGGTGCGCACACCGCGCGCGCATCCGTCCTCTCCGGCGCCGTCCTGCTGGGCACGGCGTCGCACGACCAGACCGGCATCGCCGAGCTCCTGCAGAGCCACGGCGCCGAGATGTCGGTGTCCGCGGACAGCGACCGGCTGCTGTTCGCCACGGCCCTGCTGCCCGGCGGGCTGCGTCCGGTCCTGGGGGTGCTCGCCGAGCTGCTCACCAGCGCGACGTATCCCGCCGACGGGGTCGAGGGGGAGCGCGACCGGCTCGCTGAGCGGATCACCATCGCCCGCTCGCAACCCGCCGTGCTGGCCCGGGCCGCGCTGAGCGCCCGCCGCTACGCCGGTCATCCGTACTCCGTCACGCTCCCGGACGAGGCGCTGGTCTCCGGCGTCACCGGCTCCGCGCTCCGCCGCCTGCACCGCGAGCGCGTGCTGCCCGCCGGCAGCACGCTCGTGCTCGTCGGCGACCTCGACCCCACCGCCGCCACCGACGCGGTCGCCGACGCGCTGGCCGGCTGGACGGCTCCCGGGACCGCCACGGAGTCCACACCGGCCACAGCGCTGCACGCCCCGGTGCTGGAGCTGGTCGACCGGCCCGGAGCCGTGCAGTCCAACATCCGGCTGGGTGGTCCCGCGCCCCGGCGCACCGATCCCGACCTGGCCGCCGCCCGGCTCGCCGCGATGGTGTTCGGCGGGTACTTCTCCTCGCGCCTGGTCGAGAACATCCGCGAGCGTCGTGGCTACAGCTACAGCCCGCGCAGCGCGGTGGAGCACCAGGCCGCCGACGCGTCCTTCCTCGTCGAGGCCGACGTCGCCACCGAGGTGACCGGCCCGGCGCTGATGGAGACGCTGTACGAGCTGGGCCGCATGGCCCTGACCCCGGTCACCGAGGCCGAGCTCGACGCGGCCCGCCGGTACGTCGTGGGCAGCATGGCCCTGTCGACGGCGACCCACGCCGGCCTGGCGAGCACGCTGTCCGCCCTGGTCGGTGCCGGACTGCCCGTCGGCTGGCTGGCCGAGCACCAGCGGGCGCTCGAGGCGGTCACCGTCGAGCAGGTGCAGGAGGTGTCGCGCCGCTACCTCGCCCCCGGTGCGCTCACCGCCGTCGTCGTCGGGGACGCCGGTCCGGTCGAGGCACAGCTGGCCGCGCTGGGCCCGCTGACCGTCCGCCGGGAGCCCGGGGCATGACCGTCCCCCCGGGCGGCAGCACTCCGGCCGACAACCCGCCACCGCCGCAGGGGCGGGCCGCCGCGTGGCCGGACGGCACGACGCCCTCGATCGGCTCCGTGCCGGTGCTCTCCCGGGTGGCGCACGACCGGGCGCACCTTTCGCGCGCCCTGCCCGATCCCACCGGCGGCCGACCGGTCCGGGTGCTCACGGTCGACGGGCAGCGCACCGTGCCCGTGCGCGAGACCCCGGAGGGCCCGCGGCTGATCTGGGACGAGCAGCCGGCGCTGCCCACGGGTGCGATCTTCCTCGGCGAGGCCGACGGCGTGCCCTACGCCGCCGTCCGGGGGGAGCGGGCCCTCACCGTCAGCGGGCAGCCGGTCGACAGCTGGACCGGCCTGCGGGACCTGGCCACCGTGCTGGGTGACCTGGACGCCGGCCTGCTGGTCCAGGCCATCGGCATCGTCGAGTGGCACGAGCGCAACCGCTTCAGCCCGCTGACCGGGGCGGCGACGACCATCGAGCGGGCCGGCTGGGTGCAGCGCGACCCCACCACCGGGACCGACATCTTCCCGCGGACCGACCCCGCCGTGATCATGCTGGTCCACGACGGGGCCGGTCGCCTGGTGCTGGGCCGGCAGTCGATCTGGCCGCCGGGACGGTTCTCCATCCTGGCCGGCTTCGTCGAGCCGGGGGAGTCCGCCGAGGCAGCGGTCGCCCGCGAGGTCGCCGAGGAGGTCGGGTTGACCGTCACCGACGTGCGCTACGTGGGCAGCCAGCCCTGGCCCTTCCCGCAGTCGCTCATGCTCGGTTTCGTCGCCCGGGCCGAGGAGGCGGGGGAGCTCGTCCTGGACCCCGACGAGATCGAGGAGGCCCGCTGGTTCTCCCGCGACGAGCTGGTGGCCGGCGGCAAGCTCGCGGCCCTGCCACCGGCGGTCTCGATCGCCCGGTACGTCATCGACCGCTGGCTCACCGGCGAGTTCGACGACTGCTGAAGGACCCCTTGAAGGACCCCCTCCTCCCCACCCACTCGCACGCTCGCGGCGGTTCCCAGGAGGGGGCCTGAGGCCGCTCGCAAGCTCGCGGCGAGCCTCCGGACGGGGCCACCCGGTCAGCTGAAGCGGTCGCCGAGTACGAGAGCCGGGCGGTCGGGGTGGTCGGCCAGCACCACGGCGTCGGCGAGGCCGGCCGGATCCACCTCGTCGTCGTAGCGGTCGAAGGCGGGCAGCGCCCAGGCCTGGTGGGCCGGCGTGCGCCGTCGCCGCGCGGCCGGGGCGACCCGCAGGTGGACCACGACGTCGAAGGGCAGCCCGATGCCCTGCAGCAGGGCGCCGGCGACCAGCAGGACGGCCTCGGGAGGCACGGGTTGTCGCCGCGCGCGGACGGCGCGGTCCCGCTCCAGGTCCCACAGCACCGGCAGGTAGCGGCCCGATCCGCCGGGCCCCAGCGGGGCGAGCACCTCGCGGGCCAGGGCTCCCGCGTCGAGCCAGTCGCTGTACCTCGCGTCGGGATCGGTGCGGCCGTGCTCCAGACGGAGCGAGGCCGGGCGGTAGAAGCCGTCGGCGCGGACGACGACCGCGCCCCGGCCGAGAGCCGGGAGACGTTCGGCGATCGCCTCGCCGAGGCTTTCCGGCCTGGCGAGCTCGGGACCGTCGACGGCGACGCGCAGCGCAGCGGCACCGGGTTCCGGCGGCCGGCCGGCGAGCAGCGTGGCGAGCCGGTCGGCCAGCGCGGCGGGGGTGAGCGGTTCGGGGCGGGTCAGGACCGGCCGTCCGCCGCGGCGACCGGAACGGCCGGTCCCGCAGCGACCGGTGGCGCCGGCGGTGCGTCCTGCGGGAGCCCGTCGAGCAGGGCCCGTGCCAGCTCTGCGACCGGCCGACCCTGCGAGCGGGCATCCCGGCGCAGCGTCTCGAACGCGGCGCGGACGCTGAGGCCGTGCCGTTCGGCGAGCACCCCGATGGCTCGCTCGGTGCTCACCCGGGCGGCGAGTGCGTGCTCGAGCTGGGACACGATGCGCTCCAGCGCGGCGATCCGCAGGGCGGCCTCGTCCACCACGGGCGGCGTGGCACCGGCGGCGACGACGGCCCCGCGAGCGGAGCGGCGGGTGGAGCGATCGGGTTCGGGCAACGAGCCGAACTCCTCGGCGATGAGGTCGGCCAGCGACATGCCCTCGACGACGTCGCCGACGGCGTGGCTGCCGGTGTCCGACCGGACGACCCAGCCTCGCGGCGTGCGCGTCAGCGCGACGGGCGCGGGGTCGCGGTCGAGGGCTCGGTGAACCGGGTCACCCGGCCCCGAGAGCGGGCGGGACTGCCCGTCGGAGGGGCGGGGACCGGGGATCATCGGCTGGTCACGCTCCTGCGGCCGCGGCGAGCTGCGCCTTGACCTGGTCGATGCTGGGGTTGGTCAGCGCGGTGCCGTCGGCGAAGATCAGCGTGGGGACCGTGCGGTTGCCACCGTTGGCGTTCATGACCAGGTCCGCCGCCGCCGGGTCGGCCTCGATGTCGACCTCGGCGAAGCCGATGCCCTCCATCTGCATGAGCTTCTTCAGGCGCAGGCAGTAGCCGCACCACGTGGTGGTGTACATCGTCACGTCGGTGCCGGGGATCGTGGTCATCGCGGTGGAGTCTCCCTGCTAGTTCGTGGTGGGTCCAGCCCCGAGAGGGCGTACCGCACGGTGTGTCGGGGGCAACGCGGCCGTCCTGGGGATGCTTCCCCGCGACGTCGGGGTCGGCTGGGAGGATCGGCACGTGACGCGAGCGAGGATCCGATGAGTGCGGCCACCCGATCGGGGTCCCGCGCCGAGGACGTCCTCGCCGGTCTCGACGAGGAGCAGCGGGCCGCGGCCCAGGCGGTGAACGGGCCCGTCTGCATCCTGGCCGGCGCGGGCACCGGCAAGACCCGCACGATCACCCACAGGATCGCCTACGGCGTGCACACCGGTGTCTACGTGCCCGAGCAGGTGCTCGCGGTGACCTTCACCGCGCGCGCGGCCGGCGAGCTGCGCACCCGGCTGGGCGCCCTCGACGTCGGCGGCGTGCAGGCGCGCACCTTCCACGCCGCCGCGATGCGGCAGCTGCGCTACTTCGCGCCGCGCGTCCTGGGCGGCCCCATGCCGCCGCTGATCGAGAACAAGCTGCGGGTGGTGGCCACCGCGGCGGCGCGCAACCGGCTCACCACCGACCGGACCAGCCTGCGCGACCTCGCCAGCGAGATCGAGTGGGCCAAGACCACCCTCGCGATGCCGGAGGACTACCCGGCGCGCGCCAAGGCGGCCGGTCGCGAGCCACCGTTCGAGGCCGCCGCCGTCGCCGCGGTCTACGCCAGCTACGAGTCGGCCAAGGAGCGCGACGGGGCACTGGACTTCGAGGACCTGCTGCTGGTCACCGCCTACGCGCTCGAGGGCCATCCCGACGTCGCCCGGACGGTCCGGGACCAGTACCGGCACTTCGTCGTCGACGAGTACCAGGACGTCAACCCGCTGCAGCAGCGGCTGCTGGACGCCTGGCTCGGCGGCCGTGCCGCGGTGTGCGTCGTCGGTGACCCGAACCAGACGATCTACTCCTTCACCGGCGCCGACCCCGACTACCTGCTGGGCTTCGCCGACCGCTATCCCGACGCCGAGGTCGTCAAGCTCGAGCGCGACTACCGGTCCACGCCCCAGGTGGTCGGCCTGGCCAACCGGCTGATCGGCATGGCCCCGCGGCGCAAGGGCCTTCCCGGCCTGCGCCTGCTGGGCCAGCGAGCCGACGGCGTGGAGCCCCGCTTCGTCGAGCACGCCGACGAGCCCGCCGAGGCAGCCGCCGTCGCGGCCCGCTGCAAGGCGCTGATCGACGAGGGGACGCCGGCCAGCGAGATCGCGGTGCTGTTCCGCATCAACGCGCAGTCCCAGGTGTACGAGTCGGCGCTGGCCGACGTCGGCGTCCCGTACGTCCTCCGCGGGGGTGAGCGGTTCTTCGAGCGGCCCGAGGTGCGGGAGGCCGTGCTGCTCCTGCGCGGGGCGGCCGCCGGTGGCAGCGAGCCGGGCATGCTCGTGCCGACCGTCCGCGACGTCCTGGCCTCCACGGGGTGGGTCGAGCACCGGCCGCCCGCCGGGGGAGCGGCCCGCGACCGCTGGCAGTCCCTCGCCGCCCTGGTCGACCTCGCCGTCGACCTGGTCGCGGAGAACCCGGAGCTGGACCTCCCCGGCTTCGTCACCCACCTGGCCCAGCGGGCCGACGCCCAGCACGCGCCCACCGTGCAGGGCGTGACGCTGGCGTCGATGCACGCGGCCAAGGGCCTGGAGTGGGACGCCGTGTTCGTCGTCGGCCTGGTCGACGGCGTGCTCCCCATCGCCCAGTCGCTGTCCCGCCCGGAGGCGGTGGAGGAGGAACGGCGGCTGCTCTACGTCGCCATCACCCGTGCCCGCGAGCAGCTGACCCTCTCCTGGTCGCTGGCGCGCAACCCCGGGGGCAAGCGGGCCCGGCCGCGGAGCCGGTTCCTCACCGGGCTGGCCCCTGACAGCGGGCCCACCGCGCCGCCGGCCCGCAAGGCCGCCAAGCGGCCCAAGGTGGTGCTCGAGGGCGAGGCCGGGGAGCTGTTCGAGCGGCTGCGCACCTGGCGCAGCCAGGCGGCCCAGACGGCCTCGGTGCCGGCCTACGTCGTCTTCACCGACGCGACCCTCCAGGCGATCGCCGAGACCCGGCCGGCGAACCTGCGGGAGCTGTCCGCGCTGCCGGGCATCGGCTCCCGCAAGCTCGAGCTCTACGGCGAGGACGTGCTCGCCACCGTCGCCGGCTGAGGTCCGCAGCACCGCTCCGGACCTTGATCGGTGGACGTGCCGATTAAATCGATTGACCCGGTCGGAGACGCCCCCCTAGTGTCCTGACCCAACGAGCTGCACCCAGCCCGAGCACGGCCGACCGGCCGCGCTGGCGACCCGGAAGGAGGGGTGGACGTGATCAGCACGACGTGGACCGACGCCCCCGCCGGGTTCTCCGGCCCGGGCCGCATCGGCGTGTCCCGGTACGCATGTTCCTCCGCCCTCCTCGGCGGCACCCCGGTCGTCATGGCGCCCATGGCAGCTCCGATCCGCGGGACCGGTCTGCCCGTCGCCGCCCGCCTGCGTCCGATCGATGAGCGCGGCGTGACCCACAAGTCCTTCCTGCAGGCAATCGCCGTCGCCGGCGCCGCCTCGCTCAGCACCACCACCGACAACAACGGCACCACCCTCGGGATCCACCCCCCGGGGAGACCGCAGAGCTAACCGCTCGCCGGTCCTCCTCGAGGCCGCGGAACCCGAACCCGGGATCCGCGGCCTCTTCGTTTCTCCGCGGCACCCGGCCCCGACTTCGGTCGGCGGGCCACCGCCGGCCGTCTGACGACGAGCACGAGGAGGAGCGGCAGTGCCGCAGACGATCGAGCGCGCGACGTCCCACCGCCGGACCGGCATGTCCGGAACCGGTGGCACGACGCCGCCGTACGGACCCCATCCACCCCGCCGGTGGCCGACGCCACCGCTGTCCCCGGCGCCGGTGCGGCGCCCCGTGCCGTGCCGCGAGGAGGACCCCGAGCTCTGGTTCGCCGAGAGCCCGACGGTCCTCGAGCAGGCCAAAGCGCTCTGCACCACGTGCCCGCTCCGGGACGCCTGCCTGGCCGGCGCCCTGGACCGGGCCGAGCCGTGGGGCGTCTGGGGCGGCGAGATCTTCGACCGCGGGGTGGTGATCGCCCGCAAGCGCCCCCGCGGGCGTCCCCGGAAGGTGACCGCCGCATGAGCACCGCAGAGCAGTCCGCCCCCGTCCTCCTGGCGGAGGCGTCCACACCGGACACGAGAACCGAGGAACCGATCATGTACGGCTACGAGCACGCACTGGCCCACAGCCGGATGCGCGAGATGCAGGAGGAGGCGATGGCCTCCTCCTGCGCGCACCGGCTGTACCGGGCCCGCAAGGCCGCACGTCGCGCGGAGCGGGCGGTGCGTCGCGCCGCCCGGCTCAGCGCGTCGGTCTACTGAGCACATCGCGACCCTGCGGGTCGCACCGCGGCCAAGACACTGTCATCCTCCGGATGACACCGCGATCAACGGCCGTCCCCCTGCTGCGCCGAGCGCGTCCGCCACGCCTGCGCGGAACCCTCCGGGTCCCACGCGGCGCGGCGGGGGGAGCCCGGCGTCAGCCGTTGAAGCCGGGAAGCCATTCCTCCAGGACGCCTCGGAAGTCACCCTCGGCGTCCAGCTGGCACAGGACACCGATGGAACCGATCGTCACCCGGTGGATGAGCAGGTAGGCCGGCGGCAGGTTGAGCTGCCGGCCCAGCCGGCTCGCCTCGAGGCGGGGGTCGGCAACCCGGGCCGCCTGCTCCTGCATCCAGGCCCGGGTGAAGTGGAAGCGGGGCTCCGCGATCGGGTCGAGCATCGGTCGCAGGAAGTCGTGCACGCCCTGGGCGTCGATCTGCGCGGTGGGCAGCACGAAGCCCTCGGCGCGGAGGTCGGCCAGCACCTCCTCCGCCTTGCCCTCCAGGGCCCAGCGCAGCAGCCGGCCGATCGGCTCCGGGTGGCCGTCGGGCAGCCGCGCCGTCGCCCCGAAGTCGATGACCCCGAGCCGGCCGTCGGGCACCAGCCGGAAGTTGCCCGGGTGCGGGTCGGCGTGCAGCAACCCGGCCCGCTGGGGTGCGGAGAAGTGCAGCATCGCCATCAGGACACCGGCCCGGTCGCGCTGCTCCCGGCTGCCGGTGGCGATGATCCGTGACAGCGGTATGCCCTCGAGCCACTCGGAGACGATCACCTTCGGCGCGCTGGCGACCACCCGGGGTACGGCGATCTGGGGGTCGTCGGCGAACGCGGCGGCGAAGCCCCGCTGGGCGTCGGCCTCCAGGCTGTAGTCCAGCTCCTCGACGACCCGTGCCTTGAGCTCGGCGATGAGCGGCTTGACGTCCATCCCCGGGAAGAGGACGGCGAACAGGCGGGCGAAGCGGCTGAGCTGGTTGAGGTCGGACATCAGCGCGGTGGCCGCGCCCGGGTACTGGATCTTCACCGCGACGTCGCGGCCGTCGCGCCAGGTCGCCCGGTGCACCTGGCCGATGCTCGCCGCTGCCGCCGGCTGGTCGTCGAACTCCTTGAACCGCTGCCGCCACGTGCCGCCGAGCTGCTGTGCGAGCACCGCGTGCACGGTGCGCACCGGCATCGGTGGCGCCTCCTCCTGCAGCTTCACCAGCGCTTCGCGGTAGGGGGCGGCCATCTCCTCGGGCACCGCCGCCTCGAAGACCGACAGCGTCTGCCCGAGCTTCATGGCCCCGCCCTTGAGCTGCCCCAGGACGGCGAACAGCTGTTCGGCGGTGCGCTGCTGCAGCTCTGCGGAGACCGCGTCGGCGGACTGGCCGGACAGCCGCTTGCCCAGCCCGAGGGTGGCCCGGCCGGCGGCCCCCAGAGGGAGGGAGGCCAGCCGCGCGGTCCGGGAGACCGACCCCCGCGGCATCACCGGTCCGTCGTCACTCACGCGGTCTCCTCGCTGGCGCTCGTCGGCCGCGTTCGCGGGACTGCTCTGCCCGTTGGTGAGCTCGCAAGCTCGCTCACTGGTCCTCCTCGTCGGCGCCGTGCCCGGCCTCCGCGGCCGCGCGGAGGCGTCTCGGGCGAACCCGCGAGCGCGCTCACGGGTCATTGTCCCCTGCCCGGGGGCCCACCCGCTGGGCGCAGCCGCACTGGGGGTGCGTCGTCCAGCGGCGCACCCCCGGAACCAGGTCGGGCGGAGCCAGCTCCAGGGTCGCATCCAGCACGATCGGGGCGGCGGTGCCGTCCAGGTAGGCGAGCACCTGCACCGCGGCGGTCACCGCCGTCAGCAGGCAGGTGACCGTGGCGCCGCTGGGCGGCGGTTCGGCAGCGGTCAGCTGAGCAGCGAGGTACGGCCAGCGTGGATCCGCGTCACGCCGGTGCAGGTCGGCGCAGCGCAGGCAGCTGGTGACCCCCGGCACCACCAGGGGCCCGACCACACCGGTGGCGCCGCGCACGGTGGCGACCAGGTGCGGCACGCCGGCCCGGGACCAACCGGCCGCGGTGGGATCGGAGGCAGCCCAGGGGCGGGCCAGCACGACGAGGTCCGGGACGGCCCCGTCGGTCAGGGGGCGCAGGTCGGTCAGCGGGCTGGCCCGCCGCACGGCGTCGGCCGCGGCCGCGGGCCGGGGGCGCCCTTCGTCCGCGGCGGTGGCGCCACCGACGACGGCGTCCCCCGCGGCCACCAGGCCGGTGTCCTGGACGCTCACCCGGCCGACGCCGCTGGCCGCCAGGACAGCGGCCAGCGGCGTGCCGACCCGGGTCGCGCCGTCGACGACGACGACGGCGGCGCGCCGGGCGCGCCAGCCGCCGGCCGGTGGCGTCTCCGCGGCGCGGCGGGCGACGGCGGCCGGCCCGGCGTCGGCGGCCAGCAGGTCGGCGGCGTCGACGTCCACCAGGAGGTCGGTGGCGCGCAGGCCGTCGAGGACGGCGGTCACCGCGTCGGCATCCAGGCCCTGACGCGCAGCGTCGGCGAGCACCGCGCGCTGGACCCGTCGCCCGTCCAGGCTGCGCAGCAGCGCGGCCAGCCCGTCCGGGTGCGGGCTCACCAGCAGGCCGTCGGCCGAGTCCACGCCGCCGATCTGGAGCGAGTCGGCGTCGCAGCGCAGCAACGGGACGGCGGAGGGCAGCAGGGGACGGGCCGTGTCGCTCACCGGGGGAGCGTGACAGCGCCGGGGAACGCGCCCGAGTCTCCGTCCACAGGCAGGCACCCGGAACGACGACGGCGGCGCCCCGAGGAGAGCGCCGCCGTGGTGACGTGATGGAGCGGCCCTCCTGCAGGGGCCCGCCGCGAGCCTGCGAGCGGTGGGGAGCAGGAGGGTCCTTCTTCAGGCCTTGCCGAGGATCCGGTTCATCTTGGTCCCGCACACCGGGCAGGTGCCCTGGGCCATGCGACGACCGGACTCGCTGACCTTGACCTCGCCGTCGAAGTCGCGCTTCTCCTTGCACTTCACGCAGTAGCCGTTGTAGCTCTCCGCCACGGGGATCTCCTCGCCTCAGGGGCGCCTCGGCATGCGCGCCGGGCGTCGTTGCGCAGGCACGCTACCCGTGTCGGCGCGTCCCGATACCGGCGGCGGCCCTCCGCCGACCACCGGCTTCCCACACCCTGTGGACAACGTTGTGGAGCACGTGGGGACCCGTCGGCGTGTCCCTGTGTGCGGCCAGGGGGCGTAGCGGGGGACAACGTCCCCGCGGTGGGGCACGCATGCGGTCCGACCTGCGCGGACGCCCCCGGCCGGGTTGTGGAACGTACCGGCCGGGGCGGGCGGTGACGCGGTGCGCCCGGGCCGTGTCCACCGTCCGTGCGACCTGTACCCGAGAGGGTGTCTCCGGGCGGGCGCGCTGGCGGTGGAGTGGCTTACGGTTCCCCCGTGCACGGACCGCCCCCCGACGCCTCCGCACACCCCGAGCTCTCCGGCGTCCCGCCGCTGCCTCCGGGTGCGGGCCGAGCCGTGCCCATGGCGCGGGGCCGGGCGCGCGGGGACGGCGCTGCCGTACCCCTCACCGGCGGGGACGCCGGGTCCGTCGTCGAGGTCCGTCGCAGCGCCCGCCGCCGGCGCACCGTGACCGCCTACCGCGAGAGCGGCCGCACCGTCGTGCTCATCCCGGCGGCGTTCAGCCCCGCCGAGGAACGCCGGTGGGTGGCCCAGATGGTCGCCAAGCTCCAGACCCGCGAGGAGCGGCGGCGCCGGTCCCTCGGGGGCGACGACGAGCTGATGGTCCGGGCCCGCGCGCTCTCGGCCGCGCACCTGGACGGACTCGCCGAGCCGGCGTCGGTGCGGTGGGTGGACAACCAGCAGCGGCGGTGGGGGTCCTGCACCCCGGCCGACCGCAGCATCCGGTTGTCCAGCCGACTGCGCTCGATGCCCGAGTACGTCGTGGACTACGTGCTCGTCCACGAGCTGGTCCACCTGCTCGAACCCGGCCACGACGAGCGGTTCTGGGCTCTCGTGGCGCGCTACCCGCGGGCCGAGCGGGCGCGCGGCTTCCTCGAGGGTGTGGAGCTGGCGAACACCGCGGGCGCGGCCGACGCCGACGAGGTGTCGGACGCCGATCTCGTCGACTGACGGCCCCCTCCCGGGCACCGCCCCGAGCCTGCGAGGGGTGGGGAGGAGGGGGTCCTTCTACTCCTCGGGCTTCTCCCGCTCGGCGTCGCCGTCGGTCAGCGCCTCGAGTTCGTCGTCCAGCCCGTGGCGGGCGACGAAGTCCATGGGCTCGTCGAGATCGTCCGACGTCGGCAGCAGGTCGGGGTGGTTCCACAGCCGGTCGCGATCGGCGCCGCCGTGCTGCTGGGTCATGGCCGCCCACACGGTGGCGGCGTCGCGCAGCCGGCGGGGGCGCAGCTGGAGTCCGACCAGGGTGGCGAAGGTCTGCTCGGCCGGTCCGCCGGAGGCCCGCCGACGACGCATGGTCTCGGCCAGGGCGGAGTGGCCGGGCAGCCGGTCCTTCGCGGCCGCCGCGACGACGGTGTCGATCCAGCCCTCGACCAGGGCGAGCAGCGTCTCCAGCCGGCGCAGCGCCATCGCCTGCTCGGGCGTCTCCTCGGGCTCCAGCACCCCGCTGCCCAGCAGCCGCTGGATGCTCTCGGGATCGCTGGGGTCCAGGCCCTCCATGCCGCCGCCGGCCATGGCCTCGGATATGCCGCGCTCGATGGCCTCGCGGTCGATGGTGATGCCGCGGGCGTAGGCGTGGACGGCGTCCTGCAGCTGCTGCCGCAGCCAGGGGACGTGCGCGAACAACCGCTGGGCTGCGGCCTCGCGGAGCGCGAGGAACAACCGCACCTCGTCGGCCGGGCGGTCGAGCCCGGCGGCGAACGCGGCGACGTTCTGCGGCACGAGCACGCCGGTGCCGGGCGGGGCCAGCTGCAGGCCGACGTCGGTGCTGGTGAGCACCTCGTCGGCAAGCTTGCCCAGCGCCGACCCGACCTGGGCGCCGAACATCATCCCGCCCATCCGGCCCATGATCCCGGCGATGGGGCCGAAGCTCATGGCCGCCTCCTGCGGCAGCGCGCTGGTCATCGCCGCCACGACCTTCTCCGCGAGCGGATCGATCAGCTCGGCCCAGGCCGGGTGGGTCTGCTCCACCCACTCGACCCGCGACCACGCGGCCGTGCGGTCGATGCCCGAGGGCAGCTCGGTGACCTGGTCCAGCCACAGGTCGGCCAGCCGCAGCGCCTCGGCCACGGCGGTGCGCTCGCCGTCGGAGGAGGGCTGGTGGCCCGCGGCCAGCTGGCTGATGGCGCTCTGCCGGGCGAGGTCCCAGTTGACCGGGCCGCCCGACCAGTTCATCAGCTTCTGCAGCTCGGCGAACAGCGGCATCTTGCCCAGCACGTCCTCGGGGGAGCCGCCGCCGGCGATGCCGCCGAACAGCGCACCCAGGCCGAACGGATCGCTCCCGCCCGGGTTGCCCCCGCCGTCGTCACGGCGATCGGGATCGCGGTCGGGGACACCGAAACCGAAGGGCACGTCGCTCATGCGTCCACGGTAGACGCGTGATCTTCTCCGAGGGGCCGGGAGCGCTCCGCTCACAGCGCACTCCCCGGCCGGGCACCGGGCAACCGCTCTAAGCTGGCCCGTCGTGACCCGTCGCAACGCCGTCCTGAGCGCCGGTGGCGTGCTGCTGGTGCTCTTCGGCCTGCTCGGCACGACGCTGCCGGTGCCGTACGTCGCCCAGGTGCCCGGACCCACCTACGACACGCTGGGCGAGATCGACGGCGAGCCGATCATCGCGATCGAGGGCCGGGAGCGGAACGAGGTCGACGGCAACCTCAACCTCACCACGGTGGGGGTGGGGCAGCGCGGGCTGAGCCTGGTCCAGGCGGTCCGCGGGTGGTTCGACGACGAGGTCGCCGTCGTGCCGGAGGAGTCGGTCTACCCGCCCGACCGCACGGTGGAGGAGACCCGCGAGGTCAACCGCCAGGCGTTCCTGACCTCCGAGCAGGCCGCGGAGTCCGTGGCGCTGGGACGTCTGGGTTTCCCGCGGAAGGTGGTCGTGCGGGCCGTCCCGGAAGGCTCGCCGTCGGAGTCGCTGCTGGAGGAGGGGGACGCCATCGAGTCGGTCGACGGCCGCCCGACCCCGGACTTCGCGGCGCTGGACTCCGTTCTCTCCTCGATCCCGCCGGGGACCGAGGTGACGGTCGAGTACAGGCGGCTCGGCACCCCGGGGAGCACGACGGTGACCACGCGCGCCGCCGAGGAGGGCGAGGGCTCCGCGCTCGGGGTCAGCGTGCTCGAGCAGCCCTCCGCGCCGTTCGACATCGACATCCAGGTGGAGGACGTCGGCGGCCCGTCGGCAGGGCTCATGCTCACCCTGGGCATCCTCGACCTCGTGGGGGACGAGGACCTGACCGGAGGCGCGCTCGTCGCCGGCACCGGCACGATCGACGGGGACGGGAACGTCGGGCCCATCGGTGGGATCCCGCTGAAGATGGTCGCCGCCCGCGAGATCGACGCCGACCTCTTCCTCGTCCCGGCGGCCAACTGCGCCGAGGCCCTCGCCGCCGAGGACCCCGGCTACCCGCTGGCGAAGGTCGCCACGCTCGACGACGCGCTCACCGCGCTGGCGGACCTGAAGGCCGGGCGCACCCCCGCCGGCTGCTGAGGCGGGGCGCCCGGGAACCCCGGCGTGCCTGGTGCGTTGTGCTGGGATGAGCGGGGGCGGCGCCGAGGTCGGGCGCCTCCACCTCGCCGGTGCCAGTGGCTGTGGCCGCACCACCGGATCCGCACCTGACGACCCGTAACTGAAGGAGACCGCTCGTGGCCATGCGGCCCCCCGTGCCGGTGCCGACGCTGTCGCGCCGCGCGAAGCTGGTCCTCGGCGCCATCGCCGTGCTGCTCGTGCTGTTCACCGTGATCGGCTCGCTGACCAACGTCTACGTCGACTACCTCTGGTTCGCCGAGACCGACTACACCGAGGTCTTCTGGACCGAGCTGCAGAGCCGTGCCCTGCTCTTCGCGGTGGCAGCGGTGGCGACCGGTGGGCTGACCGGGCTGGCGATCTACCTCGCCTACCGGTTCCGCCCCACCTTCCGGCCGATGTCGCTGGAGCAGCAGAACCTCGAGCGCTACCGGCAGTCGCTGGAGCCGCGCGCCGGCCTGGTGCTCACCGCCGTCGCCGTCGTCCTGGGGCTGTTCGCGGGCTTCGCCGCGCAGGGCAGCTGGGAGACCTGGCTGACCTTTCGCAACAGCACCGACTTCGGCGAGACCGACCCCCAGTTCGGGCTCGACCTGTCCTTCTTCGTGTTCGAGTACCCCTTCTACCGGCTCGTGCTGGGCTTCGGCTTCGCCATCGTGATCCTGGCGCTGATCGGCTCGCTGCTGACCCACTACGTGTTCGGCGGCCTGCGTCTGCAGACGCCCGGCCAGAAGCTGACCTCGGCGGCACGGGTGCAGATCTCGGTGCTGGTGGGCTTCTTCGTCGCCCTGAAGGCGGTCGCGTACTGGCTGGACCGCTACGGCCTGGTCTACTCCGACCGCGGTGACGTGTTCACCGGTGCCAGCTACACCGACGTCAACGCCCTGCTCGTGCCCAAGACGATCCTGGTGTTCGTGGCCGCGGTCTGCGCGATCGCGTTCTTCGCCAACATCTTCGTCCGCAACTTCCTGCTGCCGGCGGCGGCCCTGGTGCTGCTGCTGGTGTCGAGCCTGGTCATCGGCGTGGCCTACCCGGCGATCGTGCAGCAGTTCGTGGTGAAGTCCAGCGCCAACGAGCGCGAGGCCCCCTACATCGAGCGGGCCATCGAGCTGACCCGGCAGGCCTACGGCCTGGACCAGGTCGAGTACGTCAACTACGCCCAGGAGACGACCGGTGACGAGGTCGACCCGGAGGTGGCGCTCGCCGAGCTCCGGAACGACACCGAGACGATCCCGAACGCACGCCTGCTGGACCCCAACGTGCTGACCGACACCTTCACCGCACGCCAGCAGATCCGGAACGTCTACGGCTTCCCCGACAAGCTCGACATCGACCGCTACACCCTCGACGGCGAGACCGGCGACTACGTCGTGGCGGTCCGGGAGCTCAACAGCGCCGGGCTGTCGGAGAACCAGAGCACCTGGATCAACCGGCACACCGTCTACACCCACGGCAACGGGTTCGTCGCCGCCCCGGCGAACGAGGTGGTCGCCGGTACGGAGGGCGGGGAGCCGAACTTCACCACCCGTGACCTGCCCGTCCGCGGCGAAATCGTGCCCGACGAGTCGCGCATCTACTACGGGGAGCTGATCGAGGACTACTCGGTGGTCGGCGCTCCCGAGGGCGCCGAGCCGCGGGAGTTCGACCTGCCCGAGGGTGGCTCCGACGACCGGCAGATCAACAACACCTACGACGGCGAGGGCGGGGTGTCGGTCGGCAGCTTCTTCCGGCAGCTGACGTTCGCCATCTACTACCGCGAGCGCAACTTCCTGCTCTCCAGCGCGGTGAACGAGGAGTCGAAGGTGCTCTACGTCCGCGACCCGCGTGAGCGGGTCGAGAAGGTGGCACCCTTCCTCGAGGTCGACGGCGACCCGTACCCCGCGGTCGTCGACGGGCGGGTCGTCTGGATCGTCGACGGCTACACGACGTCGGACTCCTACCCCTACGCCGAGCAGATGGAGCTGGGCGAGGCCGCGGCGGACGCGCTCACCGGTACCGGCACGACCGCGCTGCCGAACGACACGTTCAACTACATCCGCAACTCGGTGAAGGCCACCGTGGATGCCTACGACGGCACGATCACCATGTACGCCTGGGACCAGGAGGAGAACCCGGACCCGGTCCTGCAGACCTACATGAAGGCCTTCCCCGGGGTGGTCCAGCCGCAGAGCGAGGCGTCCGAGGAACTGGTGAGCCACGTCCGGTACCCCGAGGACCTGTTCAAGGTCCAGCGCGACATCCTCACCCGGTACCACGTCGACGAGCCGATCACGTTCTACGAGGGCAGCGACAGGTGGCAGATCCCCGAGGACCCGACGCAGGACACCCAGCAGAACCAGCCGCCGTACTACATCCTGGCCCAGCGGCCGGGTGACGACGAGGCCAGCTTCCAGCTGACCAGCGCGCTGAACGCGTTCGAGCGGGACAACCTGTCGGCGTTCGTCTCGGCCTCCAGTGCGCCGGACACCTACGGCGAGCTGCAGGTGCTGCAGCTGCCCGGCAACACTCCGTTCCGGGGGCCGGGGCAGGTGCAGAACTCGTTCACGACGAACAACCAGGTCCGGCCCGACCTGACGCTGTTCGAGAGCGACAACTCCAACGCGGTGTTCGGCAACCTGCTGACCCTGCCCATCGGTGACGCGGGCCTGCTCTACGTCGAGCCCCTCTACGTGGAGGGGGCCGGCGACAGCGGCTTCCCGCTGCTGCAGCGGGTGCTGGTCAACTTCGGTGACCGGATCGGCTACGCGAACACCCTCGCCGAGGCCCTGGACCAGGTCTTCGGCCCGGGTGCCGGCGTGGTCGCCTCCGACGCCGATGCCGTGCCGGACGACGTGACGGAGGACGAGGACGTTCCCGGGGAGGAGACGCCGGCGGATCCGTCCCCGGTCCCGCTCCCGGAGGACGACGAGGGCGGCGAGGCGGCCACCCCGGACACGGAGCAGGCCGTGGACGACATCAACGCGGCGCTGAACCGGCTGCGCGAGGCCCAGCAGGGCGGGTCCTTCGCCGAGCAGGGGCAGGCCCTGGAAGACCTGGACGTCGCCGTCCGCGCCTACCAGGCGGCGCAGGCCGCGGGTTCGGGCGGCGGCTGATCCACGGGGGAGGGGAGGCTCTGCGACCGTGCGGAGCCGCCCCTCCCGGTGGCTGGTAGGGTTGGGCCACCGACGCGGGGTGGAGCAGCTCGGTAGCTCGCTGGGCTCATAACCCAGAGGTCGCAGGTTCGAATCCTGCCCCCGCTACTCGCACACGCAGGGCCCGGTCACCACGGTGACCGGGCCCTGCGTCATCTCCTGTCTCGACCTCGTCTGTCTCGACCTCGTCCCCGCTTCGTGGTTCGCTCGTCCCGCTTCCGGCTCGTCCGGACGACGTCCACCCGCACCGGACCACCGGGGAGTCGCAATGGCGCTGACGCGTGAGGCCACCGTCGAGGAAGCCGTCGAGGCCGTGGATCGCGACGGGTACGTCCTGATCGAGGGGCTGATGGACCCCGAGTGGGTGTCGGCCGCCCGGGCCGACCTGCAGCGGGTGCTGGCGGAGACGGGCACGGGGCGCAACTCGTTCGAGGGCTTCTCCACCCAGCGCGTCTACGCACTCTTCGCGAAGACCCGCTTCTTCGACGGCCCCGGTACCCATCCGCTCGTCCTCGGGGTCCTCGACCACGTGCTGGGCCACTACCAGTTCAGCGCGCCGGTCGGCATCCAGATCGGCCCGGGCGAGGTCGCGCAGGTCCTGCACCGCGACGACGACGTCTACCCGCTGCCCCGGACCGGCAGGGACGTCGTCGTCAACACCATGTGGCCGCTCGACGACTTCACCGTCGAGAACGGCGCGACGCGGTTCGTACCGGGGAGCCACCGGTGGGAGCCGGGTCGGAAGGCCACGGAGGAGGAGACGACGGCTGCGGTCATGCCGGCGGGCTCGGTGCTGATCTACGTCGGAAACCTCATCCACGGCGGGGGTGCGAACACCACCGACCGGCCCCGCCTCGGGGTCATCCTCGAGTACGCGGCCTCGTGGCTGCGGCCGCAGGAGAACCATGTCCTGGCCGTGCCGAGGGAGATCGTGCGAGAGCTGCCCGAGCGGCTGCAGGAGCTGCTGGGCTACAACATCCACCCGCCGTTCCTGGGATACGTCGACGGGCGCCACCCCCGGCGGTCGCTCTCCTCGACCTGACACCGGCGGGTGCGGGTGACCTAGGTTGGCGTCGTGGCCACCCCCGTGACGGAGATCCAGGTCCAGGCCGGCGGCCTGACGTTCGGCTGCCTGACGGCGGGACCGGAGGACGGGCCCCTGGCGCTGTGCCTGCACGGGTTCCCCGACACCGCGCACACCTACCGGCACCTGCTGCCCGAGCTGGCCGCTGCCGGCTTCCGGGCGGTCGCCCCGTTCTCCCGGGGGTACGCGCCGACCGGCATCCCCGCCGACGGGCGCTACCAGACCGGCGCCCTGGCCAGGGACGCCAACGCGCTGCACGAGGCCCTGGGCGGGAACGACCGCGCCGTGGTGATCGGCCACGACTGGGGTGCGCAGGCGACGTACGGCGCCGCGGTCGGCGCTCCCGAGCGCTGGCGCAGGGTCGTGGCCATGGCGGTCCCGGTCGGCCCCGCGCTGGCCGGCTCCTTCTTCACCTACGACCAGATCAAGCGGTCGTTCTACATGTACTTCTTCCAGAACCCGCTGGCCGACGTGCTGGTGGCGGCCGATGACCTCGCGTTCGTCGCGTGGCTGTGGGCGGACTGGTCGCCCGGGTACGACGCCACCGAGGACCTGGTTTGCGTCCGCGCCTCGCTCGGGACGCCGGAGAACCTGGCCGCGGCGCTCGGCTACTACCGGGCGCTGTTCGACCCGGCCCGGCAGTCACCCGAGCTCGCCGCCGAGCAGCAGGCGGTCAGCGGTGTTCCGCCGCAGCCGACCCTGTACCTGCACGGGAACCAGGACGGTTGCATGGGCGTCGAGGCCGCCGAGGCGTCCCGCGCCGTGTTCGCACCAGGCTCGGAGGTCGTGGTCGTCGAGGATGCCGGGCACTTCCTGCACCTGGAGCAGCCCGCCGAGGTCAACCGCCGGATCGTCGACTTCCTGACGCGGTGAGCGGCGCCCGGCGGGCCGCCGTCAGACGGGGCCGAGTACGGCAGCAAGATGAGTTGGTGTGTATATGGCTGGAAGCCGTGTAGGGCCGAGAGGCTCGGTCACAGCGGTCCGCTGAGCGGCACTTTGCGCACCGCATCGCTAGGTTCACGGCCATGACGGTGCTCGACTGGTTGCTCGACTCCGGTCCCGCCATCCGCTGGCAAGCGCTGCGGGACCTGGCCGACGCGCCGGAGGACGTCGTGGCCGCCGAGCGGGCCCGGGTGGCCACCGAGGGGTGGGGCGCCCGGCTGCTGGCGCAGCGGGAGCCGGACGGCCAGTGGGCCGGCGGAGCGTACTTCCCGGCGGCCTGGAGGCCCTCTGAGGGATCCGGACAGCCCTGGACCTCCACGCTGCCCGCCCTCGTGCTGCTCAAGGACCTCGGCCTGGAGCCGGAATCGGCCGCCGCGCGGGAGACGGTGGCGCTGGTCCGCGAGAACTGCCGCTGGGAGCACGCCGGCCAGCGCTTCTTCGACGGTGAGGTGGAGCCCTGCATCAACGGTAGGACCCTCGCCCTCGGCGCCTACTTCGGCGAGGACGTCGACGGGACCGCGCAGCGCCTGCTCGACGACCAGCTCGACGACGGCGGCTGGAACTGCTGGACGGAGCACGGCTCGACCCGCTCGTCGTTCCACTCGACCATCAACGTGCTTGAGGGACTCCTCGCGCACGAGCGGGCCACCGGCGGCACGCCCCAGACCGCGGCGGCCCGGCGCCGCGGCGAGGAGTACCTGCTCGAACGGTCCCTGTTCCGGCGCAAGGCCACGGGCGAGGTGGTCTCGCCCGCCTACCTGACGTTCGCCTTCCCGCCGCGGTGGCACTACGACGTGCTGCGGGCGCTGGACTACTTCCGCGAGGCCGGTGCCGCTCCCGACGAACGGGCGGCCGAGGCGGTCGAGCTGGTCCGCGGCAAGCAGCAGCCCGACGGCACCTGGCTGCTGGAGAACACCCACCCCGGCACCGTCCACTTCGCGCTCGAGGACGGCGACGGCCGGCCCAGCCGCTGGAACACTCTCCGGGCGCTGCGCGTGCTCCGGTGGTACGAGGGCTCGCCCCGCTAATCCGCGCGGCCGTCCGCAGGACCACAGCTGCACCGATGAGGACGCCGGCCTGGGTGGCAACGTCGGGCATGGAGAGTTCAGCGGCCGGCGCGGTCTCCCGGAAGCCGTCTACAGGGCGAAGACTGACGGTCGCGGTACCAGGCCGAACCTCGGAGGCGTTGGCGGCCGGCGGGATTTATACCCACCGACTCATCTTGCTGCCGTACTCAGACGGGGCTGAGCTCGTCGCTGTGACGTCGCCGGTTCGGGAACGTCTGCGGTGCGGCGGCCCGGACGGCCGGTTCCGGGCGGGAGGCCGGCGCGAGCCGGTCGTGGACGGCCGGCGGCGTCCGTGCGTGCTCCGGCTTCTGCGGCCGGACGCGCGCTCCGGCGAGCAGCGCGTGCGGGCGGGTGGCGTCGTCGTCGTCCGCCGTGTCGGGCAGGGCGCGGCCCGGGGCGGCGGGGAAGGTCTCGCAGCGGGGCGGGCGGGCCGGGTCGGGGAGCCGGAGCTCGGCGAGGTCCTTCCAGGTGGAGTGGCGCAGACCGTCGACGACGCAGCGGACGCGGGCCAGCACCCGCCCGTCCTGCGTGGTCCAGCCCAGCAGCTCGCCGGAGTACCAGATGCCGCGGTGGTGGATCTCCACGGGCTGCGGGTCGCCGATGAAGAGGCTCACCCCCGGATTCCCGCTCACGTGGCGGACTGTAGGTGTGGGCTCCGGTCCGACCCGGAAGGCGCGCGTGCGCCCGGCGGCCCGCGTGACGGGGCAGTCCCACCACTCACTCCGGTGCCTGCCGCACCCCCCGGCGGGCCGGGCCCCGACGCCGTGTAGAGTGGTACCTACCGACGCGGGGTGGAGCAGCTCGGTAGCTCGCTGGGCTCATAACCCAGAGGTCACAGGTTCGAATCCTGTCCCCGCTACCACGTTGGAACGGCCCTCACAGTCGCACTGTGAGGGCCGTTTCCCGTTCGGCCGACGTCGGCACCGCTCCGGCGCAGGAACTCCTGCGCTCCGCCGGGGCGAGCGTGCCGGCAGTCTCGAGGAGGAGCAGTGGCTCGACGAGGCCAGCCCCAGACGGGGGCTCGCCGCACCGCACCGCGCAACCAGCGGCGTGCCCGCGGGCCGGAGGACGTGATCTCCGTGCTCGCCCGCGCCGTGCGCGAGGTCGAGGCCGCGGTGCAGCGGGGTGCGGTGACCGGCTCGGTGCGCACGAAGTTCCAGGCCGTCGCCCTGGTGGCGCGGGACGAGCGGGCGCGGGTCCGGGCCGACGAGGAGGGCGGGCCGGCCCACAAGGCCGAGCAGCTCAAGCGCCTCGACGGCATCGCCACCATCCTGGCGAGGACCGCGGTGCGCGACTCGGGGCTCCTCGCACTCCTCGGCGAGGACGCCGTCGTCTCGGGATCGGCCAAGGCGCTCCGGCTGGAGATGCTGCGGGCCGCCGGCGTCGAGCCCGCCGTGGAGGAGGCGCCGCCCGAGGAGGCCGAGCCGGCCCTGGTCGCGCCCGAACGCCGCGTCGTCCCCCAGTCGGTGGTCTCCCGGCAGCTGGCCAACCCCTTCCTGGCTCCCGACTTCGAGGCCGCCCGGCAGAACACCCCCCGGCCGCGCCGGCTGGCCGGGTGGGAGCTCCTCGCGCCGCTGCTCAACTCCTTCGAGCGGGCCGGCGGCGGGGCCCCGGCGTGCATGGACCTGCCCTTCCCGACCTCCCGGTTCACGCCTATGGGCTCGGACCTCATGCCGCACCAGGGTCAGCTGGTCGCCGCGGCGGCGGCCGGCCACCGCACGTTCCTGCTCGCCGACGAGCCCGGACTGGGCAAGACGGCCCAGTCCCTGCTCGCCGCCGAGGCGGCCGACGCCTATCCGCTGCTGGTCGTGGTGCCCAACGTGGTCAAGACCAACTGGGCGCGGGAGGCCGGCCGCTGGACGCCGCACCGCAAGGCCACCGTCGTCCAGGGCAACGGCGAGACCGTCGACGGGTTCGCCGACATCGTCGTCGTCAACTACGAGGTTCTCGACCGCCACGTGGGCTGGCTCGGCGAGTTCGGGTTCCGCGGCATGGTCGTCGACGAGGCGCACTTCATCAAGAACAAGACCTCGCAGCGGTCGCAGCACGTGCTGGAGCTCTCCGAGCGCATCCGCGTCCGGACCCCGCGCCCGCTGCTCATGGCGCTGACCGGCACCCCGCTGATCAACGACATCGACGACTTCCGGGCGATCTGGCAGTTCCTGGGCTGGATCGACGAGGAGAAGCCGCTGGGCGAGCTGATGGAGTGCCTGGAGGACGCCGGTCTGACCCCGGCCGATCCGGGCTTCTACCCCGCGGCCCGGCAGTGCGTCATCGACATGGGCATCGTCCGCCGCCGCAAGGTGGACGTCGCGGCCGACATCCCCGCCCGCCGGATCGCCGACCTTCCCGTCGAGCTCGACGACAAGGCCGGCAGCTCGATCCGCAAGGCCGAGCGCGAGCTCGCCCGCCGGCTGGTCAAGCGCTACGAGAGCGCGCTGGCGGCCCGGGAGTCGGCCACCGAGGTCGAGGGCATCGACACCGACCTGGTGCGCAAGGTGGCCGGCTGGGAGCTCAAGGACACCAGCTCGAAGACCACCGGCGAGAACGTGTTCGGCATGATGCGGCGCATCGGCCAGGCGAAGGCGGCGCTGGCCGCGGACTACGCGGCCCAGCTCGCCCGCAGCGCCGGCAAGGTCGTGTTCTTCGCCAAGCACGTCGACGTCATGGACGTCGCGGAGGAGTCCTTCGAGCGGCAGGGCATCTCGTACGCGTCCATCCGTGGCGACCAGACCCCGGCCGCGCGGCAGCGCAACATCGACGCCTTCGTCAACGACCCCGACGTCGCGATCGCCGTGTGCTCGCTGACCGCGGCCGGCGTGGGGCTCAACCTGCAGGTCGCCTCCAACATCGTGCTCGCCGAGCTGAGTTGGACCGACGCCGAGCAGACGCAGGCCATCGACCGGAGCCACCGCATCGGGCAGACCGAGCCGGTGACCGCCTGGCGCATCATCGCCGCGCAGACGCTCGACGCCCGGATCGCCGAGCTCATCGACAGCAAGGCGGGCCTCGCCGCCCGGGCGCTGGACGGCTCGGACGAGGTGTTCTCCTCCACTGACGTGCAGCTCGAGGCGCTCGTCGCGCTGCTCACCGCTGCGCTCTCGGAGGCGCCGTAACCAGGGACCGGGCCGGTCGGACCGGGGAGAGCCGGCAGGAGTTGCCCTCGAGTGTTGTGCGTCACCCGTCGGCTCTCTACCGTCAGCGCTGACCGTTTGTCTTCGACAGTGAGGCGCGCCCCGTGTCCGTGAACACCCCCGTCGACCCCTCGCAGTTCGACATCGAGGCGATCGACCTCTCCGACCGCGACTTCTGGGCGGAGCCGCCGGCGGTGCGGCACGCGGTCTTCGACCGGCTGCGCGCCGAGCGCCCCTTCGCGCACTTCGCCGAGCCGGAGATGCCGGGGATGGAGGGGGAGCCCGGGCCCGGCTACATCGCGGTCACCCGGCACGCCGACCTGGACGCCATCAGCTCGCAGCCGCTCGTGTTCTGCTCCGGCAAGGGCGCGGTGTCGATCCAGGACATCCCGGCCGACCTCAACGAGTTCTACGGCTCGATGATCAGCATGGACGACCCGCGGCACGCCCGGATCCGGCGGATCGTGTCCAAGACCTTCACCCCGCGGATGCTCGAGCAGGTCATCGACTCCGTCGTCGGCATCGTCGACGACGTGCTGGCCGAGGCGCGCCGCAAGGCCGAGGCGGGGGACGGGTCCCTCGACGTCGTCGCCGACATCGCCGCCCCCATCCCGCTGCGGATCATCTGCGACATGATGGGCGTCCCCGAGGAGGACCGCGCCGAGGTGCTGGCGGCCTCCAACGTCATCCTCGCCGGTGGTGACCCGGAGCTGACCGACCCGGTCGACCCGCTGGGCGCGCTGATCAACGCCGGCATCACGCTGGCCGGGATCATGGAGCGCCTCGCCGCCGAGCGACTGGCCCGCCCCACCGACGACCTGACGACGGCGCTGGTCACCACCGAGGTCGAGGGCGAGAAGCTGTCCCACCAGGAGATCGCCTCGTTCTTCATCCTGCTGCTGGTGGCCGGCAACGAGACCACCCGCAACGCCATCTCCCAGGGCCTGCTCACGCTGTCGGAGAACCCGGACCAGCGGGCCCGCTGGATGGCCGACTCGTCCCTCGACAAGACCGCCGTCGAGGAGATCGTGCGCTACATCAGCCCGGTCACCTGGATGCGCCGCACCGCCACCCAGGACGGCGAGGTGAACGGCCACGCCTTCAAGGAGGGCGACAAGTTCCTGCTGTTCTACGCCGCGGCCAACCGCGACCCGGAGCTGTTCGCCGACCCGCACGTGTTCGACCTGACCCGCAACCCGAACCCGCACGTCGGCTTCGGCGGCCACGGCCCGCACTTCTGCCTGGGTGCGCACCTGGCCCGGCGGGAGCTGGCGGTCACCTTCCGCCGGCTGTTCGAGATCTGCCCCGACCTGGAGATCACGGGGGAGCCGGCCCGGTTGCGCTCCTCGTTCGTCAACGGCCTCAAGCGGCTGCCGGCGCGGCTGACGGGCGAGCGATGAGCCGGGTGCAGGTGGACCGGGAGCGCTGCGTGGGCTCGGGCGTGTGCGAGTCGCTGGCGCCGGACGTGTTCGAGGTGGACGACGACGGACTGCTGATCGTGCACCGCGAGGAGCCCGGCGACGACCAGTTGGACGACGTCCGGGACGCCGTCCAGCAATGTCCCGTGCGGGCGCTCGCGTTGGAGGAATGATCGAAGCAGCCGGTCGCGGGTAGGGCCCCACCATGGAACCCACGGTCACGAACGCCCCGGACGCCAGCCGCTACGAGATCCGCGACGGCGACCGGCTGCTCGGCCACGCCGACTACCAGCGGGACGGCGACACCTTCGTGTTCACGCACACGGAGGTCGACCCGGACGCCGGGCAGTCCGGTCTCGGCAGCACCCTGGTCCGGTCCGCCCTGGACGACGTGCGCGCCCAGGGCGGGTCGGTCGTCCCGGAGTGCTCGTTCGTCCGCGGCTGGATCGGCAAGCACGACGACTACGCCGACCTGGTCGCGGGCCAGGGGAGCTGAGCCGGCCGGTGGCCGTACGGTCAGCGGGATGATCCTCGAGCACGCACTGCTGACCGTCCGGCCGGGGGAGCAGGAGGCCTTCGAGTCGGCCTTCGGGCAGGCGCGGCGGCTGATCGCCGCCGCGCCCGGGTTCCGGGGGCTGCGACTGTCGCGGTGCCTGGAGCGCGACACCGGCTACCTGCTCCTCGTCGAGTGGGACCGGCTGGAGGACCACACCGACGGTTTCCGCGGCTCGCCGGCCTACCAGGAGTGGAAGGCGCTGCTGCACCACTTCTACGACCCGTTCCCGGTCGTCGAGCACTTCGCGACCGTGCTGACGGCGGACCCGACGTCCTGACTCAGGCGGTCAGCGCGGCCCGGGCCGGGGAGTCGCCGAGCTGCTCGACCAGGCCGTCGAGGGGCAGGCCCAGCGCTTGGGCCAGCGCGGCCACGGTGAAGAAGGTGGGGGTCGGCACGCGTCCGGACTCGATCTTGCGCAGCACCTCGAGGCTCACCCCGGAAGTCGCCGACACCTCGGCCGCCGTCCGATCGCCACGGGCCTGCCGGAGCAGCGCGCCGAGCCGGCGGCCGCGCTCGCGCTCCTCGGGTGTCAGGGGCGGCCGGACCATGGGCGTGATAGTAATACCGGCCTAGCGTCACCGGAAGCACCGAGGAGAGACCCGTGATCGAGCTGCGCACCCCCGGCGAGCTGGATGCCATGCGTGCGGCCGGCGCCGTGGTCGCCGACATGCACGCCGCCGTCCGTGCGCTCGCCGCACCCGGCGTGCGCCTGACCCAGCTGGACGCCGTCGCCCGTGACGTCCTGTCCGACGCGGGCGCGACCTCGCCGTTCCTCGGGTACGCGCCCCTGTCGACCACCCCGCCCTTCCCGGGCGTGCTGTGCCTGTCGGTCAACGACGTCGCACTGCACGGCATCCCGACGCCGGAGGTCCTCGACGACGGCGACCTGCTCAGCGTGGACGCCGGCGCGGTGCTCGACGGCTGGGTGGGCGATGCGGCGATGACCTACCCGATCGGCACGCCCCGGCCCGAGGACCTCGAGCTCGTCGCCACCACCGAGCGGGCGCTGGCCGCGGGCATCGCGGCGGCCGTCGTCGGCAACCGGATCGGTGACATCTCCGCCGCCATCGGCGCCGTCGGCCGGGCCGGTGGCTGCGGCATCAACACCGACCAGGGCGGGCACGGGGTCGGGCGCAGCATGCACGAGCCACCGTCGGTGCCCAACGAGGGCCGTGCCGGTCGCGGCGTGAAGCTGCGGGCCGGACTGGTCATCGCCATCGAGCCGTGGTTCCTGGCCGGCGGCAGCGACGACTACACCGTCGACGCCGACGGCTGGACGCTGCGCAGTGCCGACGGCAGCCGCGCCGCCCACGTGGAGCACACCGTCGCGGTCACCGAGGACGGGCCGCGCATCCTCACCCTTCCCCGCTGAGCTCCCGCTCCAGCTCGAGTTCGTTACCCGCCACGGTCGTGATCCGCGTCCCGGTGGCCCGGAAACCGGACTTCTCGTAGGCGCGCCGCGCCCGGGCGTTGTCCACGTGCACGAAGAGGTGGGCGCGAGGGAGGCCCCGCTCCCGGAACCAGCCGGCGGCCGCGTCGAGCAGCTGCGCCAGGACACCCGCGCCGCGGTGTGCGGGTGCGACGTAGACGGCGACCACATGACCGCCCGGCCGGTCGGTGACCGCACCCTCGAAGGCCACGTCACCGGGCTGCTCGACCAGCGCGAGTGCCGACCCGACCCAGCTCCCGTCGTCGGCGACCGCCACGAACTGGCGCGCGCGAGCACCCTCGCCGGCCTCGACCGAGGAGCTCCGGACCCGGTCCCGCCAGAAGCCGTCGGGCCAGGCGGCGGCCACCTCGTGCGTCTGGAGGAACGCCATCGGTGCCGCCTCGTCGGACAGCGCCTCCAGCCGGAGCGCCTTGACCGCACGCCACTCGTCCCCCCGCACCGGGCGGACCATGTACCCCAGCGCCATGCGCTCAGCCCAGTGCCTGCTCGAGGTCGGCGAGCAGGTCGTCGACGTCCTCGATGCCGACGGAGAGCCGGACCAGATCGCTGGGCACCTCCAGCGGCGAGCCGGCGGCGCTGGCGTGCGTCATCCGGCCCGGGTGCTCGATCAGCGACTCGACGCCGCCCAGCGACTCCGCCAGCGTGAACAGCTCCGTGCGCTCGCACACCCGCAGGGCCGCGTCCTCGCCGTCCCGGAGCCGGAAGGAGACCATCCCGCCGAAGCCCGACATCTGCTTCGCGGCCACCGCGTGACCGGGATGGCCGGGCAGCCCCGGGTAGAGCACCGCCGACACGTCGCTCCGGGCGACGAGGAACTCCGCGACCCGGGCGGCGTTGGCGCAGTGCCGGTCCATCCGGACCCCGAGGGTCTTGAGGCTGCGCAGCACCATCCACGAGTCGAACGGGCCGGCGACCGCACCCATCGCGTTGTGGTTGTAGGCCAGCCGCTCGCCGAGCGTGGTGTGCCGGACCACCAGCGCGCCGCCCACCACGTCGGAGTGCCCGCCCAGGTACTTCGTCGTCGAGTGCACCACCACGTCGGCGCCGAGCGTGAGCGGCCGCTGCAGGTAGGGCGAGGCGAAGGTGTTGTCGACGACGAGCAGCGCGCCGGCCTCGTGCGCGATCGCCGCCGTCGCCTCGATGTCGGTGATGTTCAGCAGCGGGTTGCTGGGCGTCTCGCACCAGACCACCCGCGTGGTGGGGCGGATCGCCGCGCGCAGGGCGCCGGCGTCGTCGAGGTCGACCGGGGTGTGCTCCAGGCCCCACTCCGACAGCACGCGGGAGATCAGCCGGAAGGTGCCGCCGTACGCGTCGCCGCCCAGGACGACGTGGTCGCCCGACCGGCAGAGGGTGCGCAGCAGGGTGTCCTCGGCGGCGAGCCCCGACGCGAACGCCAAGGCTGTCGTGCCCTCCTCCAGCGCGGCCAGCGCGGCGTGCAGGGTGTCGCGGGTCGGGTTGCCGCTGCGGCTGTACTCGTAGCCGCCGCGCAGCCCGCCGACGCCGTCCTGCTTGTACGTCGTCGTCAGGTGCAGCGGGGGGATGACCGCGCCGGTCGCCGGGTCGGGGTCCTGGCCCGCGTGGATGGCGCGGGTGTTGAAACCCTGCTCGTTCTCGCGGCTCATGAGCCGACCGTAGGGGCCAGCCCCGCGATGTGTCCCAGCACGTCCTGGCGGGTGACCACGCCGGCCGGCTTGCCGTCGACGTGCACCAGCAGCGCGTCCGCGCCACCGAGCTGGGCGACCGCCGCGCGGACCGCCTCGCCCGATCCCACGATGGGCAGCGGCGGCGACATGTGCTTCTCGACCCGGTCGGCCAGCGACGCCTTGCCGGCGAACAGCGCGTCCAGCAGCGTCTTCTCGTCGATGGAGCCGACCACCTCGCCGGCGGTGACCGGCGGCTCGGCCCGCACCACGGGCAGCTGGCTGACGCCGTACTCGCGGAGGATGTCGATGGCGTCGCGGACGGTCTCGTTCGGGTGCGTGTGCACCAGGGTCGGGGTGCTGCCGCCCTTGGCCTCGAGCAGCTCGCCGATGGTCTCGCCCCCGGCGGCCTCGAGGAACCCGTAGTCGGCCATCCAGGCGTCGTTGAAGATCTTGTTCAGGTAGCCGCGCCCGCCGTCGGGCAGCAGCACCACGAGGACGTCGTCCTTCGTCAGCCGCCCGGCCACCCGCAGCGCCGCGACCACGGCCATGCCGCACGAGCCGCCGACCAGCAGCCCCTCCTCGCGGGCCAGCCGGCGGGTCATCGCGAACGAGTCGCCGTCGGACACCGCGATGATCTCGTCGGCGACGTCCTGGTCGTAGGTGCTGGGCCAGAAGTCCTCGCCCACGCCCTCCACCAGGTACGGGCGGCCGGTGCCGCCGGAGTAGACCGAGCCCTCCGGGTCGGCGCCGATGACCTGCACCCGCCCGCCGGAGGACTCCTTGAGGTAGCGGCCGACGCCGCTGATGGTGCCGCCGGTGCCCGCACCGGTGACGAAGTGCGTGATCCGGCCCTCGGTCTGCGTCCAGATCTCCGGGCCGGTCGTCTCGTAGTGCGAGCGCGGGTTGTTCGGATTGGAGTACTGGTCGGGCTTCCACGCGCCGGGCGTCTCGCGGCTGAGCCGGTCGGACACCGAGTAGTAGGAGCGGGGGTCGGCCGGGTCCACCGCGGTCGGGCAGACGACCACCTCGGCGCCGTAGGCCCGCAGCACGTTGACCTTCTCCTGCCCGACCTTGTCGGGGCAGACGAAGATGCATTTGTAGCCGCGCTGCTGGGCCACGAGCGCCAGACCGATGCCGGTGTTGCCGCTGGTCGGCTCCACGATGGTGCCGCCGGGCTCCAGCTCGCCGCTGGCCTCTGCGGCGTCCACCATGCGGACCGCGATCCGGTCCTTCACCGAGCCGCCGGGGTTGAGGTACTCGACCTTGGCGAGCACCAGCGGCGCGTCGGGACCCAGGTCCCGGGTGACCGAGGACAGCCGCACCAGCGGGGTGTTGCCGACCAGGTCGATGACGGACTCGGCGTACTGCACGGCAGGCCTCCTCGCGGGCCCCGACCACCAGGACCCGTCGGCCACCATCCCACCAGAGGTGCCCAATCCGGTCACCTGGGACCAGGATGCGGGCATGACGCTTCCAGCACCTACGCGATCCCTCGGCGGCCTGACCGTCTCCGCCCTCGGTCTCGGCTGCATGGGCATGAGCCAGAGCTACGGCACGGCCGACCGCTCGGAGTCCCTCGCCACGATCCACCGCGCCCTCGACCTGGGCGTGACCTTGCTCGACACCTCGGACGTGTACGGCAGCGGGCACAACGAGGAGCTGGTCGGCGAGGCGATCGCCGGGCGCCGCGACGAGGTGCAGCTGGCCACCAAGTTCGCCATCTCGCGCGACGAGCGCGGCCGGATGCGGATCGACGGCCGGCCGGAGAACGTGCGGGCGTGCGCCGAGGCCAGCCTGCGGCGGCTCGGCGTCGACGTCATCGACCTCTACTACCAGCACCGGGTCGACGCCAAGGTGCCCATCGAGGACACCGTCGGCGCCATGGCCGAGCTCGTGCAGGAGGGCAAGGTCCGCCACCTCGGGCTGTCGGAGGCCAGCGCCGCCTCGATCCGGCGCGCGGTCGCCGTGCACCCGATCGCGGCGCTGCAGAGCGAGTGGTCGCTGTGGACCCGCGACCTGGAGGGCGGTGGGGCGGGTGGCGAGTCAGTGCTCGGGGTCGCCCGCGAGCACGGGATCGGCATCGTGCCGTTCAGCCCGCTGGGCCGCGGCTTCCTCACCGGCGCCATCACCAGCCCCGACGACTTCGACGACGACGACTTCCGCAAGAACCAGCCCCGCTTCCAGGGCGAGGCGTTCCAGGCCAACCTGCTGCTGGTCGAGGCGGTCCGCGAGTTGGCCACCGAGAAGGGCGTCTCGCCCGGTCAGCTCGCACTGGCCTGGGTGATGGCCCAGGGCGAGGACGTCGTCCCCATCCCGGGCACGAAGCGGCGCAGCTACCTGGAGGAGAACGCCGGCGCGACGGCGGTGCAGCTGACCGCCGACGACCTGGCCCGCCTCGACGCGATCGCGCCCCCCGGGGCGGCCGAGGGCAGCCGGTACCCCGACAGCGGCTACACCTACGGCGACAGCCCGGAGCGCGCCGCGTGAGTGCCGCGCCCGCCGCGCCGGTCACGAGCCGGGTGCCCGGCCGGGACGGCGTCGAGGTGGCGGTGCACCGCTGGGGTTCGCCGGGGGACCGGCCACCGGTGGTGCTCCAGCACGGGTTCGCCGCCGACAGCCTGCGCAACTGGCGGGACAGCGGTGTCGTGGCGGCGCTGCTGGCCGAGGGCCGCGAGGTGGCAGCCGTCGACGCCCGCGGGCACGGCGCCTCCGACAAGCCGCACGACCCGGCGCGTTACGGCGAGAGGGCCATGGCCGGCGACCTCGCGTCGGTCGCCGACGCCCTCGGGCTGGAGCAGTTCGACCTCGCCGGCTACTCGATGGGCGGGATCGTCTCCCTGGTGCTGGCCGGCACCGACCGGCGGGTGCGCCGGCTGGTGGTCGGCGGCATCGGGGCCGGCGTCGTGGAGCGGGGCGGCCTGGACACGAGGGCCGTTCGCACCACGGCCCTCGCGGCCGCGCTCGAGACCGACGACCCGGCGTCGATCCCCGACCCGATGGCTGCGGCCTTCCGCACCTTCGCCGACAGCACCGGTGCCGACCGGCTGGCGCTGGCCGCGCACGTCCGCGCGGTCAACGCGGAGCCGCTGCCGCTGGGGAAGATCGCGGCCCCGACGCTGGTGGTCGCCGGCGACGCCGATCCGCTCGCCGCCCGGCCCCAGGTGCTCGCCGACGCGATCCCCGGCGCCCGCCTGGTGACGGTGCCCGGCGACCACCTGGGCGCGGTGTCCACGCCGGTCTTCGTCGGCGCGCTGGTCGGCTTCCTGGGGGACGACGGGGGCGCGTGACCGGCGGGGTGTTCCTCGGCGCCGACCTCGGCACCAGCGGGCTCAAGGTGGTGGCCCTCGACGACGCCGGCGCCGTGGTGGCCCAGGCGGAGCGGGAGTACGCCTACGACCGGCCGGCACCCGGCCGGGCGGAGATCGACGTGCGCGTGTGGCGGACGGCGTTCGACGCCGCGGTCGGCGAGCTGGGAGCTGCGCTGGACGGACGGCCCGTCCGGGCGCTGGGACTCTCCGGGCAGATGCACGGCGCCGTGCTGGTCGACGCCGCGGGTCGGCCCGTCCGGCCGGCGCTGCTGTGGCCCGACGGCCGTGCCGCCGGCGAGCTGGTGCGCTGGCGGCGGCTGCCGGACGCCGACCGCGCCGCCCTCGCCAACCCGCTCGTCGCGGGCATGACCGGGCCGATGCTGGCCTGGCTCGCTGCCCACGAACCGGACGCCGTCGCCCGCGCGGCGGCGGTCCTGCTGCCCAAGGACGCGCTCCGGGCCGCGCTCGTCCCCGGCGGTCCGCCGGTGACCGATCGCAGCGACGCGTCGGCCACCCTGTTGTGGGACGTCGTCGCCGACGGCTGGTCACCGGCGGCCACCGCGGCGGCAGGCGTGCCGGCCGGGCTCCTGCCGGGCGTGCGTCCGGCCGGCGAGGTCGTCGGGACGACGTCGGTGGGCGGCGCCGAGGTGCCGGTGGTGGTCGGCGGCGCGGACACGCCGCTGGCGCTGCTCGCGGCCGGCACGACCAGGGGGCTGCAGGTCAACCTCGGCACCGGCGCCCAGGTGCTGCGTCCGGGGTGGGCGCCGCGGCCGGTCACCGACCCGGCCACGCACGGCTACGCCGACGTCTCGGGGAGCTGGTATGCGATGGCGGCGCTGCGGAACGGCGGCTCGGCGTGGGCGTGGGTCCGGGCGGTCCTCGGGCTGGGCTGGGCGGAGCTGGTCGATGTCGCTTCGGGTGCCGGGCCCGGTGCCGGCGGTGTGCTGTTCCGGCCGTTCCTGACCGGCGAGCGCGGCGGGGTCGCCGGACCGGACGACCGCGGGAGCTGGACCGGCCTGCACGGCGGCACGACCCGCGCGGACCTGGCTCGGTCGGCGGTCGAGGGGGTGGCGTTCGCGATCGCGGCGGCGGCGGAATCCCTCGGGGGTGCGGGCGGGGGAGACCCCGTGGTGCTCACCGGAGGCGGCGTCCGGTCGCCCCTGGTGCAGCAGGTGCTGGCCGACGTCCTCGGCCGTCCCGTCCGGCACCTGCGGCTGCGCAGCGCGTCGGCGATCGGTGCGGCCGTGCTGGCCGCCCGGGGCGTGGGTGTCGACCTCGTCCCCGAGCGGAGGCACGGGCCGGTGGTGGAGCCCCGGGCCGACCCCCGGCTGACCGACGCCGCCCGGCGGTGGACCGGCTCGCCCTGACCCGGGGCCGGCCCGCGGCCCCGTGGCTCAGTCGCTGGCGGGGCGGAGGTGCCGCAGCGCGGCGTCGTGCAGCGCGCCGTTGGTCGCCAGCGCGCTGCCGCCCGCGGGCCCGGGGGTGCCGGCCAGGTCGGTGAACCGGCCGCCGGCCTCGCGCACGATGACGTCGAGCGCGGCGAGGTCCCACAGCGACACCTCCGGCTCGCAGGCGATGTCGACCGCGCCCTCGGCCAGCAGCACGTAGCTCCAGAAGTCCCCGTACGCGCGGGTGCGCCACACCGAGCGGGTGAGGTCCAGGAAGCCGTCGAGGGCGTTGCGCTCCTCCCAGCCGGACAGGCTCGAGTACGACAGGCTCGCGTCGCCGAGCTCGCGCACCCCGGAGACGGTGCAGCGGACGGCGTTCTCCAGCCGGCGCCCGGTCCACGCGCCGACGTCCTTGGCCGCCCACCAGCGGCGGTTCAGCGCGGGGGCCGAGACCAGGCCGACGACGGCCTCGTCGCCGTCCATGAGCGCGATGAGCGTCGCCCACACCGGTACGCCGCGGACGAAGTTCTTCGTCCCGTCGATCGGGTCGAGCACCCACTTGCGCGAGCCGTGCCCGGTGGTGCCGAACTCCTCGCCCATGACGGCGTCACGGGTGCGGGCCCGGCTCAGCGTGATCCGCAGCTGCTCCTCGACGGCCCGGTCGGCGTCGGTCACCGGGGTCAGGTCGGGCTTGGTCTCGACCTGCAGGTCCTGCGCCTTGAACCGCTCCATGCTGATCGAGTCGGCCTGGTCGGCCAGCACGTGTGCCAGCCGCATGTCCTCTGAGAAGCCCCGACCCGACGTCATGGGCACCCAACCTAGTCGGGCTCAGTCGAAGACCGCGGAACTGACGCCGCTGGGTCCCTCGTACTCGCGGTCCTCGATGCCGCGCAGGGCCTCGAGCACGGCGTCGTCGCCGCCGTGCTGCTCGGCGTGGGTGACGATGTCGTCCTTGCTCGCCGGGTAGTCGATGCCGGACAGGGCCTTCTGGATGTCGATGGGGCTCACCATGGCTCCGGGCTACCCGCAGCCGCTCGCGTCGATGCGCCGATACCGTCGGGGAATGGACGCCGCGACGATCGCCGGGCTGCTCGCCGACCCGGCCCGGCTGAAGGTCGTCGCCGCTCTGGCGCTGGGCGCCGGCACCCTCGAGGAGGTCGCAGCGGCGGCCGGGCTGCCGCTCAAGGACGTCGCGCTCGCCGCCCGGAGACTGGCTCGCGCGGGGCTGGTGACCCGCGACCGGCACGCCCTCGCGCTGCGCGCCGAGCTGTTCGGGGCCGCCGCGCGTGCCGCCGCGGAGGCGGCGCCGCCGCCGGAACCGCTGTCGGCGGACCCCGCGCAGGACGCCGTCCTGTCCGCATTCGTGCGCGACGGCCGGCTGACGTCCATCCCCGCGCACCGGAGCAAGCGACTGGTGGTGCTCGACCACCTGGTCCGCGTCTTCGAGCCCGGCGTCCGCTATCCCGAGCGGGAGGTCAACGCGCTGCTGGCCGTCTGGCACCCCGACGTCGCGGCCCTGCGCCGCTATCTCGTCGACGAGGGGCTCCTGTCCCGCGAGGCAGGCGTCTACTGGCGCAGCGGCGGCTACGTCGAGGTGTGAGTCGGTGCATCGACGAGTCGACAGGTCGCCGAATCGCCTCGACGACCCGGGCCCACGTCTCCACACTGCTCCCGTGCCCACTCCCTCGGCCGACTCCTTCGCCGCTCTCGCGCGTTCCTCGCCGTGGCGGTGGTCGATGCTGCGCTTCTCGGTGTCCTGGTCCGGTGAGAGGTGGGGGACCGGTGCGGTGCGGGCCTGGCTGAGCCGGCCCGACCGGCTGCGGGTCGAGGATCTGGACGGCGCGCTGCTGCAGGTGGTGCGGGACGCTCCGGACGGCGATCGCGCGGTGCCGGTGCTGCGACCCGACGGGCTCGTCGCGTCCCGGCCCGCGCCGTGGGCGTCCGGCACCGACGCCCCGATGTACCGGAACTATCACTGGGTGGCGATGCTGGACCCGGCTGAGCTCGCCGACGGGATCGATCCCGACACCGACCTCCCGGTGCCCGGCGTCGGCTTCGGGTCGGTCGCCGAGGTCGAGCACGGCGGACGCCCGGCCTGGGAGGTCGTCGCCCGCCCGACCCCCGCCTACGAACCGCGCTGCGGGTGCTGCGCGCTGCTGCGGTCCCGCGCGGTCGACGTCGTCGAGTACCGGGACCATCCCGAGCACGTCCTTCCCGCCTATCCCGACGCTTACCGGGTGCGGCTGGACGTGCAGACCGGGGTCTGCGTGCTGACCGAGGAGCTCGGCGGGCTCGCCCCCGGCAAGGGCCACGACGTGCGGATCGAGGCGGTCGACGAGGCGATGGACGACGCGCTGTTCGTCCGCCCACGGCGAAAGTGACGCGATGGAGCGGCCATCCTTCAGGGGCCCGCGCCGAGCGTGCGAGGCGTGGGGGGAAGGGTGGTCCTTCTAGTAGCCGGGGCCGACCTGGCCGACCGCGCCGAGCAGCACGCGGAGCGCGGCCAGTTGCTCCTGCCGCTCCGGCGGGCCGGCCGCCGCCCACGGGTCCAGCGCGCAGTCGGGGTCCTCGGCGGTGTGCCCGCAGCCGGGCGGGCAGTCGGCCGCGACCTCGGCCATCTCCGCGAACGCGGAGAGGACGTCGGCAGCGGTGACGTGCGCCAGCCCGAACGAGCGGATGCCCGGGGTGTCGATGACCGTGCCCCCACCGGGCAGGTCGAAGAGCACGGCCGACGACGACGTGTGCCGACCCTTGCCGATCTTGCTGACGTCGCCGGTGGCCCGCAGCGCGTCAGGCACGAGCCGGTTGACCAGGGTCGACTTGCCGACCCCGGACTGCCCGACGAACACGCTCATCCGGTCGCGGATGCGGCTCAGCAGCTCGTCCAGCGGCAGCTCGCGGGACATCGGCACGGCCTCGAGGCGCAGTCCGGCGTACCGGTCGAGCAGCGGCTGCGCGGAGGCCAGGTCGGTCTTGGTCAGGCACAGCAGCGGTTCCAGCCCACCGGCGTACGCGGCGACCAGGCAGCGGTCCAGGAACCCCAGCGCGGGCTCCGGATCGGTGACCGAGGTGACGATGACCAGCAGGTCGGCGTTGGCCACGACCACCCGCTCGGTGGGATCGGTGTCGTCGGCGGTCCGGCGCAGCGACGTCGTCCGCTCCTGGATCGTCACGATCCGCGCCAGGCTGTCGGTGCGGCCGCTGGTGTCGCCGACCACTCGCACGCGGTCGCCGACGACGACGCCGTGCTTGCCCAGCTCCCGGGCGCGCATGGTCGTCACGTCCACCGGGCCCTCGGGCCCCTCCACCCGCACCGTCATCCGCCCGCGGTCGACGGCGATCACGAGCCCGGGGACGGCGTCGTCGTGTGCGGGCCGGATGCGGGTGCGCGGGCGGGAGCCCCGTCGCCCGGGCCGGACGCGGACATCGTCCTCGTCCATCCGCCGGGCGTCGCGCTGGTGGGCGCTCAGCGGGGCGCTCCGACCGGCTCGCCGAGCAGCCCGGCCCACCGCTCGCGGAAGTCCGGCAGCGTCTTGGTGACCGCCCCGGGGTCGGCCACCTCGACGCCGTCGATCGCCAGTCCCAGGACGGCGGCGGCCATGACCATGCGGTGGTCGGCGTAGGAGTCCAGGCGTGCCGGCCGGCGTGGGCCAGGCTCGATCTCCAGCCCGTCGGGCAGTTGCCGGACGTGCGCCCCGACGGCGCTCAGCACCTCGTCGAGCGCCTGCAGCCGGTCGGTCTCGTGCCCGCGCATGTGCGTGATGCCGGTGAACCGGGAGGGGCCGTCGGCCAGCGCGGCGAGTGCGGCGAGTACGGGGACGAGTTCGGTGACCTCGCCGAGATCGGCGGTCAGCGGCCGGATCGACCCCGTGCCCGTCGCCTGCAGCCCCTCGGCGGTACCCGTCACCTCGGCGCCCATCGTCGCCAGCAACCCGACCAGCTGGGCGCCGGCCTGGGTGGTCGCCTCCGGCCAGTCGCGCACGGTGACCCGGCCACCGGTCACCAGCGCGGCAGCGAGGAAAGGTGCGGCGTTGGAGAGATCAGGCTCCACCACGACATCGCGGGCGGCGACCGGTCCGGGGAAGACCCGCCAGCCCCCGTCGGTCGCGGCGACCTGGACACCGTGCTCGCGCAGCGACGCGACGGTCATCTCGACGTGCGGCATCGACGGGACGGCACCGATCAGGGAGAGGTCGATCCCTTCGTCGAACAGGGACGCCGCGAGCAGCAGACCCGACACGATCTGGGACGAGGCGCTGGCATCGACCTCCACCGCGCCGCCCCGGACCCGGCCGGTGCCGTGGACGGTGAACGGCGCCCGGCCGCGCCCACCGTCGTCGATCTGCACACCCGCGGCCCGCAGTCCGTTCAGGAGTCCGGCGTTGGGGCGCTCCCGCAGCCGCTGGTCCCCGTCGACCGTCACCGGGCCGACGGCCAGGGCGGCGACGGGAGGCAGGAAGCGCAGCACCGTGCCCGACAGCCCGGCGTCGACGGCCGAGGGACCGCGCAGGGGCTGCGGGGTCACCAGCCAGTCCGCACCGTCGTCCTCGACGCGAGTGCCCAGGGACCGCAGCCCGGCCGCCATCAACTCGCTGTCCCGAGCGCGTAGCGGGCGCACCAGACGGCTGGGCCCATCGGCGATCGAGGCCAGGACGAGCTCTCTGGCGGTGATCGACTTGGACCCCGGCAGCGACACGACGGCGTCGACCGGAGCGGGATGGTGCGGCGCGGACCAGACGTCACTCACGTGATCAGTCTGCCCGTCCGCGCCGCACCAGCGTGCACCTGCTCAGCCGGCCTGCGGCTTCTCGGTCTTCTTGACCGGGACCGTGCGCAGCAGCCGCCGGTTGGCGAACTCGAACATCGCCAGCTCGGAGAGCTCGCGGCCGTAGCCCGACCGCTTGATGCCACCGAAGGGCAGCTCCGGCGAGGAACCGGTGGGCTGGTTGATCCAGACCATGCCGGCCTCGAGCCGCTCGGCCACCGACCGCGCGTGGTCGAGGTCGCTGCCCATGACGGTGGCGCCCAGGCCGAAGTCGCTGTCGTTGGCCAGTGCGATCGCCTCGTCGGCGTCCTTCACCTTGTAGACGACGGCCGCCGGACCGAACAGCTCCTCGCGGTAGGCGCGCATCTCCGGGGTCACGTCGGTGAGGATCGTGGCTGCCACGAACGCCCCGGCGTGCTCCGGCCGCTGGCCACCGGCCACCACGGTGGCGCCCTTGTCGATGGCGTCCTGGATCTGGGCCTGCAGGTCCTGCGCCGCCTTCTCGCTCGACAGCGGCGCCAGCGACGTCGCCGGGTCGGCCGGGTCGCCGGGAGCGAAGATGCCGAACGCCTGCTTCAGGCCCTCGACGAAGGGCTCGAAGGCGTCCTCGGTCACGATCAGCCGCTTGGACGCCGTGCAGGCCTGTCCGGTGTTCCCCATGCGCCCGGCGGTGGCCGCCTTGACGGTCGCCTCCAGGTTCTCCCCGTCGAGGACGATGAACGGGTCGCTGCCGCCGAGCTCCAGCACCGACTTCTTGAGGTGCTTGCCGGCGAGCGCGGCGACCGAGGAGCCGGCCCGCTCGCTGCCGGTCAGGGTGACGCCCTGGATGCGGGGATCGGCGATGACCTGCTCGACGTCCTCGATGCGCAGGAAGGTGTTGGTGAAGACGCCCGCCGGGGCGCCGGCGTCGGTGAACAGCTGCTCGATCGCGACGGCGCACTGCGGGTTGATCTCCGAGTGCTTGAGGATGACCGTGTTGCCCAGCACCAGGTTCGGGCCGACCACGCGGACGACCTGGTAGAAGGGGAAGTTCCACGGCTCGATGGCCAGCAGGACGCCGACCGGCTTGGTCTCGATGACCGCCTCGCCGCCGCCCATCATCGGCTCGATGGACGTGGGCTCGAGGAACTTCGGGCCGTTGCCGGCGTAGTACTTCAGGATCATCGAGCAGAGGAAGAGCTCGCCGACGGCCTCGTCGCGGCGCTTGCCCATCTCCTTGGTGATGAGGGCGGCGTAGTCCATGATCCGCTCGTCGAGCAGCTCGGCGGCCTTCTGGACCACGGCCGCGCGCTCCTCGACGGAGCGGTCCCGCCACTCCTGGTAGGCGGTGTGCGCCTTCCCGATGATGCCGTCGATCTCCGACGTCTCGGTGAAGGGGAACTCCTTCTCCGTCTCCCCGGTGAACGGGTTGACGGTCGCGTAGCGCCGTTCGGCGCTGTCGCTGGCGGTCGTGGGGGCGTTCTGCGTAGCGGTCACGCGGTGATCCTCGTCTCTGGGGGGCTGTTCCGCCTAGGCCTACCCCACGAGTGCCCGGCTGTCACGGGCGGCCGGGTGTCAGCGCACGCACCTAGAGTGCGAACGGTCAGCCGTTCGGCGCCCAGGAGGCCACCCATGTGCGGTCGTTACGCCGCCAGCCGCAAGCCCGAGGACCTGGCGCTGGAGTTCGAGGCCGTGCCGGCGGGGGGACAGCCGCCGGTGCCGGCCGACTTCAACGTCGCGCCGACCAAGGACGTGCACGCGGTGCGCTGGAAGAAGGAGCGCGACGCGGAGGGCGCGCTGACCGGCGGCGGACACCGGGAGCTCCGGGCGGTGCGCTGGGGGCTGGTGCCCTCGTGGGCCAAGGACGCCGCCATCGGCAACCGGATGATCAACGCCCGCGTCGAGTCGCTGACCGAGAAGCCGGCCTTCCGCACCGCGGCGCGCACCCGTCGCTGCCTGGTACCGGCCGACGGGTGGTACGAGTGGGCGAAGCGGCTGGACAGCCCGGGCAAGCAGCCGTACTTCATCACCCCGCAGGACGGCTCGGTGCTCGCGCTCGCGGGGCTCTGGGAGGTGTGGGGCCGCGGTGAGGACCGCCTCTACACCTGCACCGTGGTCACGTCCCCCGCCACCGGTGCGCTGCAGGAGATCCACGACCGCATGCCGCTGGTCCTGCCGCGCGACCGGTGGGCGGCCTGGCTGGACCCGGCCCGGGAGGACGTCGAGGAGCTGGCCGGGCCCACGCCGCCGGAGCTCGTCGAGACCCTCGAGCTGCGGCCGGTGAGCACCGCGGTGAACAACGTGGCCCACAACGGCCGGCAGCTGACCGAGCGGGCCGAGACGGTGGCGGAACCGGCCGATCAGCCGGCGCTGTTCTGACGTGAGCCGCACCGAGTCGACGACCGGCGCGACCACCGAGGGCACAGGGGCGAGCGCGCCGCTGCCCGGCTGGGTCGCCGCCACCGTCACCTTCCTCAGCTCCGGGGCCGTCCTGGTCATGGAGATCGTGGGCCTGCGGCTCATCGCGCCCTACGTCGGCGTCACGCTGCAGACCAGCACCGCCGTCATCGGGTTCGCCCTCGCCGCCATCGCGCTCGGGGCGTGGACGGGCGGCGCCGTCGCCGACCGCGTCGATCCCCGCAGGCTGATCGCCCCGCTGATGGTGGCCGGCGGCGCGCTGGTCATCGCCGTCCTCCCGCTCGTGCGCTTCGCGGGCTCCGTCGTGAGCGGAGCGGACGCGGGCGCGGTGCTGCTGCTGGCCGCGGTCGCCGTCGTGGTGCCGGCCGCGCTGCTCTCGGCCGTTCCGCCCATGGTGGTCAAGCTGCAGCTGTCGAACCTGGACGAGACCGGCGCGGTGGTCGGCCGGCTGTCCGGGATCGGCACGCTGGGTGCGATTGCGGCCACCTTCGTCACCGGGTTCCTGCTGATCGCCGTCCTCCCGAGCAGCGTGATCCTGGTCGGCACCGGAGTGGTCACGGTCGCCGCCGGTCTGGCTCTGGGCGTGCTGCTGCGCCGGGGAGCGGCCGGTGCGCAGGGGCGGGTGCCGGTGGGGCTGGTGCTCCTCGCGGTGGTCGGAGCGCTGCTGGCCGCGGTCGCGCCGACCCCGTGCGAGGAGGAGACGGCCTACCACTGCGCACGGGTGGTCGCGGACCCCGAGCGGGAGTCCGGCCGGGTGCTGATGCTCGACACGCTCCGGCACTCCTACGTCGACCTCGACGACCCCACCCACCTCGAGTTCGACTACGTGCGGGCCATCGCCGCGGTCACCGACGCCTCCTTCCCGGCGGGGGAGCCGGTCTCCGCCCTGCACATCGGGGGCGGCGGGCTGACGCTGCCGCGCTACCTGGCGGAGGTCCGGCCCGGCACCGTGAGCCGGGTGGTCGAGGTGGATCCCGGTGTGGTGGCCATCGACCGCGAGCAGCTGGGCCTGGAGACCTCCGACGCGCTGCGTGTCGACGTGGCCGACGGCCGGGTGGGGCTGGCCGAGGAGCCGGCGGGGGAGCGGGACCTCGTCGTCGGGGACGCCTTCGGTGGTCTCTCCGTCCCGTGGCAGCTCACCACCGTCGAAGCCCTGGAGCTGGTCGACCGGTCGCTGACCGCCGGAGGGGTCTACGCCGTCAACCTCATCGACCACCCGCCGCTGGACTTCGTGCGGGCGGAGCTCGCCACGCTGCGCGAGGTGTTCGACCACGTGGCGCTGCTGGCGCGGGTGCCGGTGCTCACGGGTGAGGACGGGGGCAACGTCATCGCGGTCGCCTCCCAGCGGCCGCTGGACACCGAGGGGATCGCCGCCGCGCTGCTCGACCACGACCTCGCCTGGCGGGTCGCCGAGGGCGCGGACCTGGACGCCTTCGTCGGCGACGCCCCGGTGCTCACCGACGACCACGCCCCGGTCGACCAGCTGCTCACCCCGTACGGCCGGCCGTGACGGGCGTCGTCAGCGCGCAACCGCGGCGGTCCGGGCGCCGGTGAGCCGGATCAGCTGGTCCGGCGGCAGCTCCACCTGCAGCCCGCGCCGGCCGGCGCTGACCAGCACCGTGGGGAAGTCCAGCGCCGACCCGTCGACGACGGTGGGCAGCCGCGTGCGCTGGCCGAACGGGCTGATCCCGCCCCGCACGTAGCCCGTCGCCCGCTCGGCGTCGGAGGCCTCGGCCATCACCGCCTTGCGGCCTCCCGTGGCCGCGGCCAGCGCCTTGAGGTCGAGCTCCCCGCTCACCGGGACGACGGCCACCGTCATCGCCCCGTCCACCCGGGCGACCAGCGTCTTGAACAACCGCCGGGGGTCGACGCCGAGTGCGGCCGCGGCGGCCTCGCCGTACCCGGCACCGGCCACGGCGGGACCTGGGTCGTAGGGGCGGAGCGCGTGCGGCACGGACGCCTGCTCCAGGGCCCGGATCGCCGGGGTCGCTGCCACGGACGGAGCCTAGGACGCCCGGCGCAGCGGGAATCGGCGTGCACCCCGTCCCGTTGCACCGGCCGTGAGCAGCACCGTCTCCAGCACCCGCCCGCGGGTCGCGCGCCGGCGGCCCCCGGGCCGTCCGGATGCCGCGCGGCTAGGATCGATCGACGTGGCGCCCCGGATCAGGGGTGCCCAGAGAGGACGGTCGGTGCCCGAGGAGCCCACGATCGAGAACCCCGGTCAGCTGCCCGGTGCCCCGGTGGACGTTCCCGAGGCGCGCGAGGGCGGTAGCCGCACGGAGGTCGCCGAGACCCGTGCCGAGCGGGACGCCCGCTTCGAGCGCGACGCCCTGCCCTTCCTCGACCAGCTCTACCCGGCCGCACTGCGGATGACCCGCAACCCGGCCGACGCCGAGGACCTGGTCCAGGAGACGTTCGTCAAGGCGTACTCGGCCTTCCACCAGTTCGCCGAGGGCACCAACCTCAAGGCGTGGCTGTACCGGATCCTGACCAACACCTACATCAACAGCTACCGCAAGAAGCAGCGGCAGCCGCAGCAGTACCCGACCGACGAGATCCAGGACTGGCAGCTCTACGCCGCCGAGGAGCACAGCTCCAGCGGGCTGCGCTCGGCGGAGATCGAGGCGCTGGACCACCTGCCGGACTCCGACATCAAGGAAGCCCTGCAGCAGCTGCCCGAGGACTTCCGGCTGGCGGTGTACCTGGCCGACGTCGAGGGCTTCGCCTACAAGGAGATCGCCGAGATCATGGGCACGCCCATCGGCACGGTGATGTCCCGGCTGCACCGCGGCCGCCGCGGCCTGCAGAAGCTGCTGGCCGATTACGCCCGGGAGCGCGGTTTCGTCCGCGCCGGAGCCGGTGAGGAGGCGAGCTCCTGATGGCCGACGATGCCCCTGGGGTTGACGAGCCGATCGAGATCAACTCCTGCGACGACGTCCTGACCCACGTGTTCGAGTTCCTCGACCACGAGACCAGCGACGCACGCCGGGGCGTGATCGCCGAGCACCTCGAGGACTGTTCGTCGTGCCTGCGCGAGTTCGGCATCGAGCAGGAGTTCAAGGCGCTGGTCCGGCGCCGCTGCGGTGGCGACAAGCCGCCGCCGTCGCTGCGCGAGCGGATCAAGATGCAGCTGACCAGCGTCTCCTTCGAGGAGGACGGCACGCAGGTCACCGTCGAGCGGATCACGGTCGAGCGCTCCGGCGACCAGCCCCGGTAGAACGGCGAAGGCCCCGTTCCCGCAGCAGCGGGGACGGGGCCTTCGTGCGTTCGCAGCCCTCGACGAGAGCGCGTGCTCAAGCGTTGGGGCGCTTGCCGTGGTTGGCGCCGCTCTTCTTGCGAGCGCGACGCTTGCGTCCTCGCTTGGACATCGCTGCCCTCCTTCCTCTGCCGGTGGGCCGTCGTGACCCGGTGGTTCGCGGACCCGGCCGACGGCGCACGTATCGTGCGCGGCGACGCAGGACCCGCCAAGCTGACAGCGCCAGCCTCTCACGGGGCAGCGGCGGGCATGCGCGGGTGGGGGAACGCAGGAGGAGCCGTGGCACAGGTGGGTATCGAGAGCGTGCTCGTGGCCGGGCGCGGGCCCGCCGCCTGCGGCGTGATCGCCTCGTGTTCGCGGCTGGGTGTGAAGGCCGTGGCCGTGCACTCCGAGACCGAGCGCTCGGCGCGGCACGTGCGGATGGCCGACGAGGCCGTCCTGCTCGGCCCGGCGCCGGCAGCCGAGTCCTACCTCGCCGTCGACCGCATCGTCGAGGCCGCGCGCCGCAGCGGCGTCTCGGCGGTGCTGCCGGTCCCGCCCGCGCTGGCCGGCAACGTGCGGCTGGCCGCCGCCGTCCGCAAGGCCGGCCTGCTGTGGGTCGGCCCGGACGCGGACGTGCTCGAGCGGCTCGGGGGCGACGGCGTCGAACCGGCCAGCGAGCGCGGGCTGCTGGCCTGGGTGACCGACGACGGGCTGCACTTCCCCACACCGGTCGTGCGCGACCGTGCCGCCGGCATCGCGCGGGTCTCCTGGACCCCCGACGTCCCGGCGCCGGTACCCGCCGCTGCCGGCCGCCTCGCGGAGGTGGGCTGGCGCGGCCTGGTGACGGTGGGCATCGCGCCCGACGGCGAACTGGCCGAGGTGGCCGCCGGCTTCTCCTTGGACATCGCCGTCCTCGAGCGCGCGCACGGAGTGGATGCCGTGGAACTGGCCCTGCACAGCGCGGCGCCTCCGCGAGGCGACGCCGCCGCCCCCACCTCGGCGCCGTGGCGCGCGGCCGTGGCCGTGCAGCTGCGTGCCACGCTCCCGCCGGGGGAGGCGGGGCGGATCACCGGTCGGCTGCCCGGCACCGGGCGTCCCCAGCCGCGGCCCGAGGGGAGCGTCGACCTGGTCGCCGTGGGCGGGTACGAGCCGGGCGATCGGCTGGACGCCTGGTACGACGCGCTGCTGGCCACGGTCAGCGCCGGCGCCGGCGCCGCCGACACCGCCTCGGCCGCGCGCGCCGCGAGCCAGGTCCTGTCCGGGCTGGCGGAGGTCGGGGTGCCGCACGACGGCGCGGAGGTCTGCGGCGTGCTGCGACGGCTCGCCGACTCCGCCGCCGTGCCGGGGGCCTGAGCCCGGGCGCCGTGCCAGGATGACGGCAGGCGCCGTGATCTCGGCGCCGCGGTGCGCGAAGGGGGTCCGGTGGCGGTCGAGGAGATCCACGCCGAGATGGTCTCCAGCGTGTGGAAGGTGCTGGTGACGCCCGGCGCGCAGGTCGCCGCCGGGGACACCCTGGTCATCCTCGAGTCGATGAAGATGGAGATCCCCGTCCTCACCGAACTGGCCGGCGTCGTCCAGGCGCTGCACGTCGTCGAGGGGGAGGTGCTCCAGGAGGGCGACCTCATCGCGACCGTCGTCGACGGCTGACGGCCCCGTCCAGAGGCTCACCCGAGCGTGCGAGGGGTGAGGAGGACGGGGTCCTTCCTCAGAGGTCGAGCGTGTAGACGAGCAGGTCGATGCCGGGGACCGGTGACCAGTCCCGCTCCGGCAGCCGCGTGAAGCCCAGCCGCTCGTAGAGCCGGTGCGCCGCGGTCATCGCCGTGCTGGTGGACAGCACCATGCGCCGCTTGCCGGCTGCGCGCGCACGCCGCAGGCACTCGGTCATCAGCAACGCCCCGATGCCCTGGCCCTGCGCAGCCGGGTCGACGACCAGCATGCGCACCGCGGCCTCGTCGTCGGACTGCGCGACCTCGCCGAAGTCGCCGTCGAGGACGAGGGCCACGCTGCCGACCAGCCGGTCGGCCGCATCGCGGACGACGAGCAGCTCGGCCAGTCCGGCCCGCCGCGCCACGTCGGCCAGCTCCACGCCGTAGTCGGGGCCGGCCAGTCCGCCGCCGACGTAGATCGAGACGGTCAGCTCGGCGATGGCCGCGTGGTCCGCGGCGGTGGCGCGCTCGATCCGGACGGCGGGCGGGGCGGGGACGTCGACCACGTGATCAGCCTATGCGGCCCCGTCCCGGGCCCCTGCCCGAGCGGGCGAGGGCTGGGGAGGACGGGGTCCTTCTAGGCTCGGTCGCACCATGAACAGCCTCTCCGAGCGCCTCACCCGTGGATCGGCCTCCGGGCCCGCCCAGATCGACCACTGCCGCCGCCTGGTCGCCGACTGGCAGCTGCTGGCCGACCTGTCCTTCGCCGACCTGACGCTGTGGGTGCCGCTGGCCGAGGGGGCGTGGTGGTGCGTCGCCCAGGTGCGCCCGCTGACCGCCCCGACCAGCCGCCCCGAGGACCTGGTCGGGGTCGAGGTCGCGGGTGCCGGCGCCCAGCCCTTCCAGGCCGCCTACCGGGAGGGGCGCCCCGTGACCGACGGCGTTCCCGACCGGTCCGGGGCCGCACCCCGCCGCCGCGAGGTGATCCCGGTCCGCCACGATCGCGTGGTCGTGGCGGTGCTCGCCCGGGACACCAACCTGGCCGTGACCCGTGCCCCGTCCACGCTGGAGCTCACCTACCTCGACATCGCGGCCGACCTCTGCCTCATGGTCTCGGCGGGGACCTTCCCGCCGGAGAAGCTGCAGGACGCCGAGATGAGCCCGCGGGTGGGTGACGGGCTGCTCCGGCTCGACGGCCAGGGCCGCGCCGTCTACGCCAGCCCGAACGCCCTGTCGGCCTATCGGCGGATCGGGGTGGCCGGCGACGTCGTCGGCTGCGACCTGGCCGAGGTGACCCGGTCGGCAGCGCGCGAGCGCGTGGCCGGGGAGGAGGTCGGCGCAGGCATCGCGGCCGCCGTCGCGGGGCGGTTCCCCGACCCGATGGACGTCGAGGCAGCCGCCGCCACGATGTTCGTGCGGGCTCTGCCCCTGCGCGCTCCCGGCGCCGAGCCCGGCGCGCTGGTGCTGGTCCGGGACGTGACCGACGTGCGCCGCCGTGATCGGGCGCTGCTGAGCAAGGACGCGACGATCCGCGAGATCCACCACCGCGTGAAGAACAACCTGCAGACGGTCGCTGCGCTGCTGCGGCTGCAGGCCCGGCGCATGACCGAGCCTGCCGCGCGTGCCGCCCTGGAGGAGTCGGTGCGCCGGGTCGCCTCCATCGCGGTGGTGCACGAGACGCTGGCCGGCAGCCGGGAGGACGTCGTCGACGTCGACCAGGTGCTCGACCAGGTGATGCCGATGCTGGGTGACCTCACGTCCGTGGGCCCGGCCGCGCGCACCCGGCGCACGGGCTCGTTCGGCGAGCTGCCGGCGGCTGCGGCGACGCCGCTCGTCCTCGCCGTCACCGAGCTGCTGCACAACGCCGCGGAGCACGCCTTCCCCGAGGGTGAGCCCGGGGTCATCGAACTGGTAGCCGAGCGGACCGGTGACGACCTGGTCGTGCGGGTCCGCGACGACGGCCAGGGGCTGCCGGAGGAGTTCGACCCTGCCGCCGGTCAGGGCCTGGGGCTGCAGATCGTGCGGACGCTCGTGGTCAGCGAGCTGGGCGGCACCCTGGACATGGGGCTGCCGCCGGGGGAACGCGGCACCGAGGTCGTGCTCACGCTGCCGGGAGCGGGCCTGCCCCGGCGTTGAGGGGAGGACAGCAAGCGCCCGCTCCCTGCGGGAGCGGGCGCTGTGCGATGAGGTCTATCGGCCCCGCTGCAGGGCCCGCGATGAGCGTGCGAAGCGTGGGGGGCAGCGGGGTCCTTCGTCAGGCGGTGCGGACCCGGGTGCGAGCCTGGCGACGCTTGAGGGCGCGCCGCTCGTCCTCGGACAGCCCGCCCCAGACGCCGGAGTCCTGACCCGAGCTGAGGGCCCAGTCCAGGCACGACTGCACCACGGGACAGCGCTGGCACACGGCCTTGGCCTGGTCGATCTGGACGACTGCGGGGCCGGCTGTCCCGATCGGGAAGAACAGCTCGGGGTCTTCGTCCCGGCAGAGCGCGCGGTGGCGCCAGTCCATGGCTGTGTTCTCCTCGGTGTCGTCTACGGCTGCTACGTCAGTCGCTGAACCCGGTCCGGCGTGCCGGACCGACGCGGCCGGGCGGACACCGGAAGTCCCAGCGCCTTGTCGGCAGCGACTGCCTGCCTCGTTACCGGCAGGTTGCGTTCTGGATGCGATGCTTTCACGCGACCGTCGCCTGTCAAGCGAAACCGGCTCGACGTCGACCCCCGCGTGAGCAACCTCACCACGGCCGTGCTAGGCCCGCCACTCGGCGGGGCGAGGCTGCTTGCGCCGGCCGCGGATACCTGCGTAGCCGGAGTCAGGAGACGACGCGCAAGGCGTCCGGCACGGAGCGCAGGCGCAGCGCCGTCGCGGTGCCGAGGTGGTCGCCGTCGACCTGCCAGCCCTGCGGCCGCCCCGCGGTCAGCGACAGCTCCGGCACGTCGTGCCGACGGTGCAGTCCGCGACCCCGGAGCTGCGGCCGGGGGGACAGGGCCTGGCGCAGGGTGCGCAGCATGCCGACCGGGTTCGTGCGGCCCAGACCGAAGACGTCGAGACCGGTGTCGAAGGAGGCCTCGGGGGAGGGGTTGACCGGCCGCGCGCCCAGGTAGGTCCACGGGCTGACGTTGGAGATCAGGCAGAGGAAGAGGTCCTCGACCGGGGCCTCGCCGGGGACCTGCAGGGTCATGGCCGGCCGCCGCCGCTCGCGGCCCACCAGGAAGGCGCTGGTCGCCTCCCGGACGTACAGCGCCCCCGTGGAGCGGCGACCGCGGGACCGCTGCGCCTCCACCCGCGCGATGACCTCGGCGTCGAATCCGAGGCCGGCGGCGAAGACGAACCAGCGAGGCGTCGTCCACCCCGGCTGCTGCGCCGCGTCGACCTCGGCGGCGCGGGCGGCGGCGTCCGGGTCCCCACCGGCCAGCGGGGCGGTGCTGGTGCCTGCGGCGCTCGCCGTCCCCAGGGACACCGTGCGGGTCCGGCCGGCCCGGATCGAGGCGAGAATCTCGGCGGTGGCCTCCACCGGGTCCCGGGACCTGCCGAGCGCGCGGGAGAACACGTTGGTCGAACCGCCGGGCACGACGGCCAGCATGGGCAGGTCGGGGCGGGGGCCCTTCCCGAGCAGCCCGTTGACCACCTCGTTGACGGTGCCGTCGCCCCCGAGCGTGACCACCAGGTCCAGCCCGTCGGCCGCGGCGCACGCGCCCAGCTCCCGACCGTGCCCGCGGTGCGCGGTCTCGGCGACGTCGACCTTCAACTCGCTGGCCAGGGCGCCGACCAGGACGTCGCGCATCTTGGCGGTGGTGCTGGTCGCCGCCGGGTTGACCACCACGAGCGCACGCATGATCTCCAGGCTAACTGCGGGCCGTTGCGGGGCGTGGGAGGTGCGCTCGACGACGACGCCGGCCGGGGGCGGGACCGCGTAATCTCGCCGTCGTGCCCGAGCAGACGCCGTCGCCGCGCCGGCTGGCCGATCGCCTCTTCGGTGCGGTCACCGCCGCGCCCGACCCGCGGCCGCGGCAGCCGCGCCCCGAGGCCCCCTCGGCGGTGCGCCACGCCGCCGTGCTCGTCGCCGTGGAGTCCGCCTGCCTGGTCGCGCTCGCCGCGGTGCTGCTGTGGCTGACCCTCACCGGGGACCCCGAGAGCGTGTCCCGTGCCCTGGCCGAGGTCGTCCTCGCGGGGTTGGTCGCGGGCCTGCTGGGCGCGGCCGCCGCGGGGCTGCGCCGCCTCGCCGGCTGGGCGCGCGGACCGGTGATCGCCCTGCAGATCTTCTTCGCCGCCTCCGGCTTCGTCGCGGCCTTCCAGGCCGGCCGTCCCGGGATCGGCGTCCCGCTGCTGGCCGTGTCCGCGGCCGTGCTCTACCTGCTGCTGACGCCCGAGGCGCGGCTCGCCTACCTGGACCGTTAGGCCCCCTTCAGGGGCCCGCCCCGAGCGCGCGAGGGGTGGGGAGAAGGGGGTCCTTCTTCAGACGAGGTCGATGACGTCGGCGATCGAGTCGAGGATCCGCCCGGGGCGGAACGGGAACTTGGCCACGTCGGCCGCCGCGGTGGAGCCGGAGAGCACGAGGATCGTGTCCAGCCCGGCCTCGATGCCGGCGACGACGTCGGTGTCCATGCGGTCGCCGACCATGATCGTGGACTCCGAGTGCGCCTCGATCCGGTTCATCGCGCTGCGGAACATCATCGGGTTCGGCTTGCCCACGAAGTAGGGCTCGGCGCCCGTCGCGCGGGTGATCATCGCCGCGACCGACCCGGTGGCCGGCAGCGGACCCTCCGGCGAGGGGCCGGTCACGTCCGGGTTGGTGGCGATGAACCGTGCACCGCGGCCGACCAGGCGGATCGCGCGGGTGATGGCCTCGAAGGAGTAGGTGCGCGTCTCGCCGAGCACCACGTAGTCCGGGTCGGTGTCGGTCATGACGTACCCGACCTCGTGCAGCGCGGTGGTCAGGCCGGCCTCGCCGATCACGTAGGCGGAGCCACCCGGGAGCTGGGTGTGCAGGAAGTCGGCGGTGGCCAGCGCGGAGGTCCAGAGGGACTCCTCCGGCACGTGCAGCCCGGTACGGGCGAGGCGCGCGGCGAGGTCACGGGGCGTGAAGATCGAGTTGTTGGTGAGGACGAGGAAGCGGCGGCCGCGATCGACCAGCCGCTCGAGGAACTCGGCCGCTCCGGGGAGCGCCTTCTCCTCGTGGACGAGGACGCCGTCCATGTCGGTCAGCCAGCACTCCGCGGGGAGGCGCTCGGTGGTCACGTCGGCCACGCTAGTGCCCGGAGGGGACCGGGAGCGGTCCTACGGCCGGCCGGCGTCGGCGAAGCCGGCGAGGGCGTCGTCGGTGAGCCGGAAGACGGTCCACTCGTCCATGGGGACGGCGCCCGCGGCGCGGTAGAAGTCGATCGACGGGGTGTTCCAGTCGAGGACCGACCACTCCAGGCGCGAGTAGCCCCGCTCCACGCAGACCGCCGCCAGCGTTCGGAGCAGCTCCCGGCCCAGCCCCCGCCCGCGGTGCCCGGGCTGCACGTACAGGTCCTCCAGGTAGATGCCGTGGGTGCCCCGCCAGGTGGAGAAGTTGAGGAACCACAGCGCCACGCCCACGATCTGCCCGTCGTCGTCCTGGGCGACGTGGCCGAACAGGGCGGGGGAGTCGCTGAACAGGCACGCGTGGAGCTGCTCCTCGGTGAGCCGCACCTCCGACAGGGCGCGCTCGTAGTCGGCCAGCTCCCGCACCAGCCCCACCACCACCGGGACGTCGTCCGGACGGATCGGCCGCACGCTCACGTGCCCTCCTCGCCGGCGCTCGTCGTTCCCGTGCCCGCCGCTGCTCTGTCCTCTCGTGACCTCGCGAGCTCGGTCACGAGAGCGCCTCCTTCACCGAGGCCGGCACGAAGCGGGCCAGCGGGGTCAGCACCGGCACCAGCACCGGTGCGGACAGGTAGCCGTAGGCCAGCACGATGGCGGTGACGACCGGCGCCACCGCGACGGCGACGACGAGCACCGCGGCCACCGCCACCGGGCCGTAGGGCTTGCCGCTGCGCGGACTGACCAGCGAGCGGAACGAGCGGTAGCGGACGTTGCTCACCATCAGCAGCGCCGGGACCGCCATGACGAGCAGCACCCACAGCCGGTCGCGGCCCTGCATCTGGTCGCCGAACGCGAACACCGACGCCAGCACCACGCCGGCCGCGCCGGGGCTGGGCAGGCCGGTGAAGTACCGCTTGTCGGCGGTCGGGTCGATGGTGACGTTGAAGCGGGCCAGCCGGATGGCCGCGCACGCCACCCACAGGAAGCAGACCACCCAGCCCAGCAGGTCCCACTCGTCGCGGCCCTCGGAGAAGAGGGTGAAGGCCACCAGGGAGGGCGCGAGCCCGAAGGAGACGAGGTCGGCGAGGGAGTCGAACTGCAGCCCGAAGGGCGTCACGGCGCCGACCTTGCGGGCCACGGCGCCGTCGACGATGTCGAAGAGCACCGACAACCCGATGAGGATCGCGGCCAGCCCGTGCTCGCCGCGGATGGAGACCAGGATCGCGCCGAAGCCGCACCCCATGTTGGCCAGGGTGAACAAGCTGGGCAGGGTCGCCAGGGCGCGTCGGCGGGAGCCGCGGACGGACCCCCGGACGAACTCGACGGTAGCCGTGCGCCGTGTCGGCACCGGGGACCTCAGCGGGTCGCGGGCCAGCGGGCGATGACGGTCTCGCCGCCCCGCACGCGCTGTCCCTTCGTCACGGTGAGCTCGCACTCGAGCGGCACGAAGACGTCCATCCGGGAGCCGAACTTCATCAGGCCCATCCGTTCGCCGGTCTCGAGGCGCTGGCCGACGCCGGTGCGGGTGACGATCCGGCGGGCCAGGACGCCGACGATCTGCCGGAAGACGACGGTGCGGGTGGTGGGGCCCTCGACGTTGCGGAGCCGCAGCTCGCTGCGCTCGTTGCGGTGGGCGGACTCCCGCCGGTAGGCGGCCAGGAAGCTGCCCGGGCGGTACGAGCTCTCGACCACCTCGCCGCGGTAGGGGGATCGGTTGACGTGCACGTCGACGACGGACAGGAAGACGCTCACCTGCTGCCAGTCGCCGTCGGGCGCCACGCCCTCCTGCGGCTCGCCGGCGACCATGACGACGCCGTCGGCGGGGGAGAGAACCTCGTCGGGCGCGGGCGGCTCCCGGTCGCAGCGCCGGTCGGGATCCCGGAAGAAGAGGGCCATGTAGGCCGACAGCGCCAGGAACGGCCATCCGGCCCGGCCCATGCCGCGGCGTCCGGTCACCCGGCCGGCGACCGACAGCACGGCAGCCGGGACCAGGGGTCCGGAGAGGAAAGGCCACCCGGCCCGGTCGATGCGCATCGTGACTGAACCGTACCGGCCCGCGGACCGGCCGGTCGGGGGTCCGCCTAGGCCGGCCCGGACACCCGTGCCGGATCAGCGCCCTGCTCGGAGTCGCGGTCGCGCGGGCTCCCGCCGTACCAGTCGAGGCACACCATCGTCGCGTCGTCCTGCAGGTCGTCGTTCGTGGCCCGCAGGATGGCCGAGCCCAGCTCGTGGACCACCTCGCGAGGATGGAGGTGGGAGCTCTCGGCCAGTGCCTGCCCGACGTCCAGGTTGACGGCGTTGCGCTCCTGCATGCCGTCGGTGAGCAGGACGATGCGGTCCCCGGGCTCGAGGGAGAACTCCTGGACCTCGAAGGTCTTGCCCGGGATGACGCCGAACGGTGGCTCGATGCGCAGCTCCACCTCCTCGACCCTGCCGTTGCGGAGGCGCAGCGGGAGCGGATGACCGGCGTTCACGATCGCGGCCGTGCCGGCATGCAGGTCGATCCGCATCAGCTGACCGGTGACGAACTGCCCGGGCGGCGCGTTCTCGGCGAGGGCGTCATTGGCGTGCCCGGCCTGCGCCTCCAGATCGAGCCCCTTCCGCCGCCCGTTGCGCAGTGCCCCGACCAGCAGGGTCGCCAGCAGCGCGGCGGACACCTGATGGCCGACCGCGTCGGTGATCGACACCTGGAGCGAATCGCGGTCCAGCGTGTAGTCGAACGTGTCCCCGCCGACCGAGCTCGCCGGCTCGAGCCAGCCGGCGAGCGTGAACTGCCCCGCCTCGCAGGTGTAGGAGGCCGGGAGCAGGCGGCGCTGGATCTCGGCGGCGAGAGCGAACGGCGTGGAGCGCTGGCCCCACTCGAAGACGTCCGTGTGCCTGCGGGCGGCGATGACGACGTAGGCGAGCGCGTGGGCGGCGCTCACGATGTCGCCGACCTCCGCCGGCGAGGGGGGACGGCGGAGCACGAGGTCGAGCAGACCTATCGCGTCCCCGCGATCGGTGACCGGGACGATCATCCGGGCACCCTCGTCCAGCCGCTGGACGTCGGCCTGCTGGGTGCGCAGGACGCGCTCGTACACGGTTCCGGCCAGCGGGAGGGTCTGGGCCTGCTCGACGCCGTGGCTGCGGGCCCCGTCGACCCGGTCCGTGGACGTGAGGCGGACGACTGCCCGGCCGGTGAAGTCCGTGATCAGCAGGCTCGCGTCCCGCGCGTCCACCATGTCGCCGAGCGTGGACGCCACGGCCTGCACCGCCTCGATCGGTGGTGCGTTCTCGACCCGCCGGAGCAGAGCGCCGATGTCGATCAAGAGATCCTCCGACCCGCGCATGGGCAGACCCCAGGCGCACGCGCGGGCGCGCTCGGGCGTGGAGGACAGACGACTGCCGGGCCGCCCACGAGGGCGACCCGGCAGCCGGCCCCGTCCAGAGGCTCACCCCGAGCTGGCGAGGGGTGAGGAGGACGGGGTGTTTCTTCAGGCGGCCTTGGTCTCCCAGAAGATCTTGTCGATCTCGGCGATGTGGTCCAGCAGCTTCTGGCCCTCGGCGGGGTCCATGCTGCCCTTGCCGCCGGCGGCGCCGGCCTGCTTGGTGGCCTTGTTGAACAGCTCGTGCAGGTGCGGGTACTTCTCGAAGTGCGGGGCCTTGAAGTAGTCGGTCCAGAGCACCCACAGGTGGTGCTTGACCAGCTCGGCGCGCTGCTCCTTGATGAGCACGCAGCGCATCTTGAAGACCTCGTCGTCGCTGCCCTGGAACTTCTCCTGGATGGCCTTGACGGACTCCGCCTCGATGCGGGCCTGGGCGGGGTCGTAGACGCCGCAGGGGAGGTCGCAGTGCGCGGTGGCCTCCACGGCGGAGAACAGGCGGGTGAGACGCATGGAGGTGCCTCCGAATGTCGTGGAAAACGGTCGTCTGCGACCCTACCCGCGGTGAGCGACGTCGACAGTGCGGGTGACCAGCGGATACCGCCCCTGGCCAGCGCCTGGGCGCTCGCCCGGGTGCGCGGCCCCTCCATGTCGCCGACCGTGGCGTCCGGGGACCTGCTGATGGTCCGCCGGGTCCGCGACGCGACGTCGGTCCGGGACGGCGACGTCGTCCTGGCGCGGTTCCCGGCCCGGCCGGAGCTGCTCGTGGTCAAGCGCGTGCACCACGCCGTCGACGGTGGTCACTGGGTGCAGGGCGACAACGCGTTAGTCACCGACGACAGCCGGGCGTTCGGTACCGCCGTCGTGGTGGGCCGCGTCGTGGGCAGGCTGTGGCCGCGGCCGGGCCCGCTCCGGCCCGCGCCGGCCGCCGGGTGAGTCAGCGACCGCGCAGCTCGGCGTACCGGGCCATGCTCTCCGCGTAGGTGGGCAGCAGGCCCTGCTCCTGCGCCTCGGCCAGCGTGGGCGCCTCGCGGTCCTTGGCCGACAGCTCGAGCTCGACGTCGGCCGGCCAGGGCAGGTCCAGCACCGGGTCCAGCGGGTGGAGACCGAACTCGCGGGCGGGGTCATAGCCGCTGGAGACCAGGTAGGTGACCGAACTGCCGTCGGCGAGCGAGACGAACGCGTGACCCAGCCCCTCGGCGAGGTACACGGCCCGCGGCTGCTCGCTGTCCAGCAGCACGCTGTCGTGCACGCCGAAGGTGGGCGAGCCGACCCGCACGTCGACGACGACGTCGAGCACCCGGCCCACCGGGCAGTAGATGTACTTGGCCTGCCCCGGCGGGACCAGGGCGAAGTGCACGCCGCGGAGGGCGCCCCGCGCGGAGACGCTGTGGTTGGCCTGGGCGAGGGTCAGCGGGTGTCCCACTGACTGGGACAGCACGTCGGCGCGGTACCACTCCGTGAAACGGCCCCGTGTGTCGCCGTGTGGCACCAGGTCGACGACGTAGCTGTCCGACACGGCCAGTTCGCGGATCTCCACGGGGGCACGGTAGCGGCAGGAGTGCCCACGGCCACGGTTACGCTCTTGCATCCATGAGCGGGATTCGGCGCGCACAGGACGACGACCAGACCGACCGCTTCGCCGACGACCCGGCGTTCGCGGTGCACGAGGGCGGGAAGCTCTCGGTGGTACCCACGCGCAGGATCGAGTCGATCGCCGACCTGTCGCTCACCTACACCCCCGGCGTCGCGCGCGTGTCCAGCGCCATCGCGGCCGAGCCGGCCCTGGCGCGCCGGTTCACCTGGGCTCCGCGGGTGGTCGCCGTCGTCTCCGACGGCACGGCCGTCCTCGGGCTGGGCGACATCGGGCCGGCCGCGGCCCTGCCGGTGATGGAGGGCAAGGCGTGCCTGTTCTCCGAGTTCGCCGGTCTCGACGCCGTGCCGATCGTGCTGGCGACGACGGACGTGGACCAGATCGTGGACACGGTCGTGGCGATCGCCCCGTCCTTCGGGGGCATCAACCTCGAGGACATCAGCGCGCCCCGCTGCTTCGAGATCGAGGCCCGGCTGCGCGAGCGGCTGTCCATCCCGGTCATGCACGACGACCAGCACGGGACGGCGATCGTCGTGCTCGCCGCGCTGCGCAACGCCGCCCGGGTGACCGGCCGGACCCTCGCGGACCTGCGGGTGGTGGTCTCCGGCGCCGGTGCGGCCGGGGTGGCGTGCACCAAGATCCTGCTGGAGGCGGGCGTCGGGGAGCTCGCGGTGGCCGACTCGCGCGGCCTGCTGCACGCCGGCCGCGGCGACCTCTCCTCGAGCAAGCAGTGGCTGGTCGAGAACACCAACTCCGCCGGTCACGCCGGGACGATGGCCGACGCCCTCGCCGGCGCGGACGTCTACCTGGGGCTCTCGGGCGGCACGGTGCCGGAGTCGGCGATCGCGGCCATGGCCGACGACTGCATCGTCTTCTCGCTGGCCAACCCCATCCCCGAGGTGGACCCGCAGATGGCGGCCCGGCACGCCGCCGTCGTCGCCACCGGGCGCAGCGACCTGGCCAACCAGATCAACAACGTCCTGGCCTTCCCGGGTGTGTTCCGCGGCGCCATCGACGCCGGGGCCACGAGCATCACAGAGGAGATGAAGCTGGCGGCCGCCGAGGCGATCGCCGGCGTCGTCGGGGACGACCTGCATCCGGACTACATCGTGCCGAGCCCGCTGGACCGGCGAGTGGCCACCGCTGTCGCCGACGCCGTCGCCGCCTGTGCCCGGGAGCAGCACATCACGGTCTGAATCGGCCCTAGCCGCCGAGCATGCCGCTGCCGTCGCTGTTCGAACCGTGGGCGGGTGCGCCCGGGCTCGGGGGCAGGTGCGGCGAGCCCGTGTCGGCTCTCCGCTGGCGACGGTCGGCGACCAGCACGAGCACCAGCAGCAGCACGGCGGCGCCGGCCGCCCAGATCAGCAGTTCCACGTCGGTCCTCCCGGGGTCGGTCTCAACCGGAGCTGACGAACCGGTCGACGACCGGGTCGAACGTCTCACGGACGTCGGTGTTGATCCAGAGGAACGCAACGGTGGCGACCAGGAACAGCGGCACCAGGATCGACTTCTCCACGGTGGCGCCGGTGCGCAGCGGCAGGAAGACCAGGCGTCCGCGGTTGACCAGCCACAGCAGGGGAGTGGGCACGCCGGCCGTGGTGATGGCGTCGCCGACGATGTGGGTGAGCACGCCGGCGGCCACGGCCCAGGGGAGCCAGCCCGGCTGCGGGCTGTGCTCGAGGAGCTGCCAGGCGCCGCCCCAGGACAGGGCCAGGTTGCCCAGCACGGTGTTCTCGGTCCGTCCCGGGATGACGAAGTGCAGCGCCCTCAGGGCCAGCCCGATGGCCAGCGCCATGAGCAGCAGGCTGGACCAGTACGTGTCGGCGGCGAGCACGGCCAGCCCGCCGAAGGCCGCCGGGGCGAGGAGGGCGTCGTGGGTGCCCCAGCGGTGTCCGCCGGCCAGCCGGCCCACCGCGCCGGAGGGGACGTCGGTCACCGGCCCCCACATGTCCGAGACGGTCGAGCCCCGCTGGTCGAGATCGGGCAGCATCGCGAACCCGCCGACGGCGGCCACCCAGGAGATCTGCGCGACCGCGCCGTGGACGGGGGCCCAGGGGAGCGTCGCGGCCCCGACCGCCAGACCGGAGAGCGCGTGCGAGTGACCGAGCATTCACCCAGCGTGCAGTGGCCGCGCCGGGACGAGCGGTAGGCGCGCGACAACAGTGCGATCCTCCGGATCGCTCCGCGGCCACGAGCCGTCCTCCGGCAGCGTGGAGCCCCGTCGCTCGGACACGGGAGGAGCCTCCGGCCCCGTCCGTCCCTCGCAGGGCGGCTCCCGTCTACTCCTCGTCGTCCGGGTCAGCGCCGCCGCGGGCCAGCCAGGTGGCCAGCCGCTCGACGGGCACCTCGAAGTCGGGGTGCTGGTCGACGAACGCCTGCAGCTGGTCGGCGAGCCAGGCGAGGGTCACCTGCTCCTCGCCGCGCCGCTCGGCGAGCTCCTCCAGGCCGCGATCGGTGAAGTACATGCCGCAGAACCTACGACGCCCGGTCCCCGAGTAGATCTGGGACCGGGCGTCGACGGGGGACCGGGCTCAGTCGGCGAAGGCCTCGGCGACGAGCTGGCGCTGCTCGACGTCGTGCACCTTGGCCGAGCCGACGGCGGGGCTGGCCGACGCACGACGGCTGACGCGCCGGAAGGTCCGCCCCTGCGGCAGGTGCTCGGGGAGGTTGACGGCCATGAATTGCCAGGCGCCCATGTTCGCCGGCTCCTCCTGCACCCACACCACGTCGGTGGCGTTCGGGTACTGCTCCAGCGCGTCGGCGATCTGCTGGACCGGCAGCGGGTAGAGCTGCTCGACCCGGATCACGGCGACGTCGGTCGTGCCCTCGGACTCGCGCTGCGCCATGAGGTCGTAGGCGACCTTGCCGCTGCACAGCAGCACCCGACGGACGGCGGAGCCGTCCAGCGGCGTGCCGCCCACACCCGGGTCGGGCAGGACGGGCCGGAAGACCTCGTCGGTGAAGTCGCTGACCGGGCTGACCGCCACCTTGGCCCGCAGCAGCGACTTGGGCGTGAACACGACCAGCGGCCGGTGCACGTCCGAGAGCGCCTGGCGGCGGAGCAGGTGGAAGTAGTTGCCGGGCGTCGTGCAGTTCGCGACGGTCATGTTGTTCTCCGCCGACAGCTGCAGGAAGCGCTCGGGCCGGCCGCTGGAGTGGTCCGGGCCCTGGCCCTCCATGCCGTGCGGCAGCAGCAGGACGACGCCGGAGCGCTGGCCCCACTTGGCCTCGCCGGAGCTGATGAACTCGTCGATGACCATCTGGGCGCCGTCGACGAAGTCGCCGAACTGGGCCTCCCAGAGCACCAGGGCCTTCGGGTTGGCGACCGAGTAGCCGTACTCGAAGCCCACGGCCGCGTACTCGCTCAGCAGCGAGTCGTAGACGAAGAACTTCGCCTGGTCGTCGGTGAGGTTGGCCAGCGGCGTGTACTCCGAGCCGTTCTCCCGGTCGATGAGCACCGAGTGCCGCTGCACGAAGGTGCCGCGCCGCGAGTCCTGCCCGGCCAGCCGGACGGGGACGCCCTGCATGAGCAGGGAGCCGAAGGCGAGCAGCTCGCCCATCGCCCAGTCGATGCCGCCCTCGGTCACCATCGCGGCGCGCCGCTCGAGCATCTTCTTGAGCTTCGGGTGCGGGGTGAAGTCGGTCGGGAAGGAGACGTGCGCGTCGCCGATGGCCTTGAGCACCTCGGGGGTGATCGCCGTCGTGAGCTGCGACTCCTCCGCGGTGCGCGGGTCCATGACCGGCTCGGGCTTCGAGGAGTCCTTGGCGTCGTGCGTCTCGGCGAACGCCCGCTCCAGCTGGCCGCGGTAGTCCTTGAGGGCCTCCTCGGCGTCCTCGAGGGTGATGTCGCCACGACCCACCAGCGCCTCGGTGTAGAGCTTCCGGACCGAGCGCTTGCGGTCGATGATGTCGTACATCAGCGGCTGGGTCATCGACGGGTCGTCGCCCTCGTTGTGCCCGCGGCGGCGGTAGCAGACGAGGTCGACGACGACGTCCTTCCGGAACGCCTGCCGGTACTCCACGGCCAGCCGGGCCACCCGCACGCACGCCTCGGGGTCGTCGCCGTTCACGTGGAAGATCGGCGCGTTGACCATGCGGGCCACGTCGGTCGAGTAGAGGGTCGAGCGGGCCGAGGCGGGGCTCGTCGTGAAGCCCACCTGGTTGTTGATGACCACGTGCACGGTGCCGCCGGTGCGGTAGCCGCGCAGCTGCGACAGGTTCAGCGTCTCCTGGATGACGCCCTGGCCGGCGAAGGCGGAGTCACCGTGCAGCAGCACGGGCAGGACGGTGAACCCCTGCTCACCCTTGTCGATCATGTCCTGCTTGGCGCGGACGATGCCCTCGAGGACCGGGTTGACCGTCTCGAGGTGGGAGGGGTTGCTCGCCAGCGAGACCGCGATCTCCGCCTCGGTCCGGAACGGGTTGCGGAAGGTGCCCTCGGCGCCGAGGTGGTACTTGACGTCCCCGGAGCCCTGCACCGTCGACGGGTCGATGTTCCCCTCGAACTCGCCGAAGATCTTGGCGTAGCTCTTGCCGAGCACGTTGGCCAGCACGTTGAGCCGGCCGCGGTGCGCCATGGCGATGGCGACCTCGTCGAGGCCGTGCTCGGTGCCGGCGATCAGCACCTCGTCGAGGATCGGGATGACCGACTCGCCGCCCTCGAGGCTGAAGCGCTTCTGCCCGACGTACTTGGTCTGCAGGAAGGTCTCGAACGCCTCAGCGGCGTTGAGCCGGCCGAGGATGTGCTTCTGCTTCTCGCGCTCGGGCTGCTCGTGGGCCACCTCGATGCGCTTCTGCAGCCACTCGCGCTCCTCGGGGTCGGTGATGTGCATGTACTCCACGCCGACGGTGCGGCAGTAGGAGTTGCGCAGCACGCCGAGGATGTCGCGCAGCGGCATCATCCGCTCGCCGGCGAAGCCGCCGACCGGGAACGTGCGGTCGAGGTCCCAGAGGGTCAGGCCGTGCTCGCGGATGTCGAGGTCGGGGTGGGTGCGGACCTTGAACTCGAGCGGGTCGGTGTCGGCCATGAGGTGGCCGTTGCGCCGGTAGGCCTCGATGACCTCGATGACGCGCGCTTCCTTGTCGATCTGCCCCTCGTGGCTGAACCGGACGTCGGGCATCCAGCGCACCGGCTCGTACGGGATCCGCAGCGAGCGGAAGACCTCGTCGTAGAAGCCGTCCTCGCCGAGGAGCAGTCCGTGCAGGGTGCGCAGGAAGTCGCCGGACTCCGCACCCTGGATGACGCGGTGGTCGTAGGTGGAGGTGAGCGTGATGATCTTGGAGATGCCCATCTCGGTGAGCGCCTCGGGGCTCATCCCCTGGAACTCCGCCGGGTACTCCATGGCGCCGACGCCGATGATCGCGCCCTGGCCCGCGGTCAGCCGCGGTACCGAGTGGTTGGTGCCGATCGTGCCCGGGTTGGTCAGGCTGATCGTGGTGCCGGAGAAGTCCTCCATGGTCAGCTTGTTGTTCCGCGCCCGGCGGATGATGTCCTCGTAGGCGGCCCAGAACTGGGCGAAGTCCATCTCCTCGGCGGACTTGATCGAGGCGACCACGAGCGACCGCGAGCCGTCGGGCTTCGGCAGGTCGATGGCCAGACCGAAGTTCACGTGCTCCGGCTGGACGTGCACCGGCTTGCCGTCGACCTCGGCGAACGCGCTGTTCATGTTCGGGAAGGCGTCGAGCGCGCGCACCAGCGCGTAGCCGATGAGGTGGGTGAAGGAGATCTTCCCGCCCCGGGCGCGCTTGAGGTGGTTGTTGATCACGATGCGGTTGTCGGCCAGCAGCTTGGCCGGCACCGCACGCACGCTCGTCGCCGTCGGCACGGTGAGCGAGGCGTTCATGTTCTTGACGACGGCCGCGGCGGCGCCGCGCAGCGGCGACTGCTTGGCACCCTCGGCCGGGGCCGGGGTCGCCGGCTTCGGTGCGGAGGGGGTCGGTTGCTTGCCGGCGCGTTCTGCGGTGCGGTCGACCACGGTTTCCTCGGACTGCGACTCGACGCGCGCCGGGCGCGCGGAGGTGGACGGGGCGGCGGGAGCCGGGGCCTTGCCCGGCGCGGCCGGCGCCTGGGTCGGCGCGGCCGGGGCCTGCGTCGGCGCCGCGGCGGGTGCGGGTGCGCTGGCGCGGCCGCCGCCCTCGAGCGGGCTGCCGGGCCGGTAGTCGGCGAAGAACTCGTGCCAGGCCTGGTCCACGCTGGACGGATCGGCCTGGTACTGCTGGTACATCTCCTCGACCAGCCACTCGTTGGTGCCGAAGCCCGTCACCGGGGACTGGGCGGAGGGCCGGGTTGAGTTCTCGCTTGACACGGGGTCGAGTGCCTTCTTCGTCTCTGGGCTGCGTCGTCAGGGCATCGCTGGCTGAGGGGGCAGTCTACGCCCGTCGGCGGTGCCGGACCCGGCGCGGGAGGAGCCGCGTCGCGGGTCCGGCTCCGGTCAGACGACGTCGCGCCGGACCGCCAGCAGGGTCCCCAGGAGGGCGGCGAGCAGGCCGTACGCCAGGAGGAGCAGGCCGCCCTGCCAGGCCGCGAGGAGCCCCGGCGTCTCGAAGTCGCTGGTGAGCGACTGCACCGCACCGCCGGGGAGCCACTTGTAGACGTCGCGGATCGCTCCGATGGCCGAGACGATCGACTCGACCACGAGCAGGTACACCAGCGCGCCGACGATGGCGCCCACCTGGTTGCGCAGCAGCGCCCCGACTCCCACGCCGATGATCGTGAACAGGACCAGCACCACGAAGGACATCGCCAGGGTGGTCAGGTTGTCCCCGCTCAGGGAGGGGGCGTCGCCGCGCGCGCCGGCGTAGATCATCACGACGAGCACGTTGATGGCCAGGACGACCAGGGCGAACGGGACCGCGGCCAGGGCGTAGGCGATCAGCTTGGCGAGGACCACGTGGCTGCGCCGGGGGGTGGTCAGGAAGGTCGGCGTGGCGGTCCGGTGCCGGTACTCCTGGGTCATGCCGATGATCCCCAGGATCAGCATCAGGATGTACGCCTGCGCGCCGACCGAGAGCGCGAGCTCCTCGTACACCGGGTTGCCGACCGGGGGGATGCCCGGCCCGCCGTCGGTCTCGGCGCCCGCCAGGGCGGTGAACAGGACGGCGAAACCGGCCACCATCACGACCGCGCCCAGCAGCAGGCCGAGCCACACCTTGGTCGTGAAGAGCTTGGTCCACTCGGCGCGGACGAGGGCGATCATCGGGCTGCTCCCTGGGCGACCGGAGCGCCGGCCGTCGGAGCGGCGAACTGCTCCTGGCCGGCGGTGAGCTGGAAGTAGATCTCCTCGAGCCCGCTGGTGTGCGGCCGCAGCTCGTGCAGCTCCACCCCCGCGGCGAAGGCCCGGGCGCCGATCTCGGCGGCCGAGCGGCCGGTGACGGTGAGCGCGCAGTCCCCGTCCTGTGCCACCTGGGCGCCCTCGCTCCGCAGGACCTCGGTCAGCCGCTGGGCCTCGGGGCTGCGCACGACCACCGTCCCGGCGTTGGCGGCACCGGCGCGCAGGTCGGCGATGGATCCCTCGCGGACCAGGCGGCCGGCGCCCACGATCACGACGCGGTCGGCGGTCTGCTCGACCTCGGAGAGCAGATGGCTGGAGACCAGGACCGTGCGCCCCTGGTCGTGCGCCAGGTGCCGGAGGAAGCCGCGCAGCCACTGGATGCCCTCGGGGTCCAGCCCGTTGGCCGGCTCGTCGAGGATCAGCACGCCGGGGTCGCCCAGCAACGCGGCGGCCAGCGCCAGCCGCTGCCGCATGCCGAGGGAGTAGCTGCCCGCGCGGCGTCCGCCGGCGTCGAGCAGGCCGACCTGGCGCAGCACCTCGTCGGCGCGCTCGACCGGCAGCCCGGCGGCGCGGCAGTACACCCGGAGGTGGTTGCGCCCTGACCGGGCGGGGTGGAAGGCGGTCTCGAGCACCGCGCCGACCGTGCGCGTGGGGTCCGGCAGCGCCGCGTAGGGGACGCCGTCGAAGGTGGCCGTCCCGGTGTCGGGACGGATGAGCCCGAGCACCATGCGGAGGGTGGTGGTCTTGCCGGCGCCGTTGGGTCCGAGGAAGCCGGTGACCGAACCCGGCTCGACGGTGAAGCCCAGGTCGCTCACCGCCCGGACGGCCCCGAAGGACTTGGTCAGGCCGCGTACCTCGACCCGCACGGGGCCGGTCGGCGCGGCCGATGCGCTGGAAATGGCGTGCTCCTCGTCGTCGGCCCGTTACCCGGGCATCCAATCGCACCCGGCCCCCCACGCGGGAGTCCCGTCGCCCGGTCGGCGCTTCCCCGGGCCCGGCCGGCGGGGGCGTCGGGGACGGGTGCCCCGGTGCGTCGGCGCTGGTGGGGCGCGCACCGCGTCGTCCTCCCGCCCGGCCGGCGGAGCGGCTCTCCGGGTGTCCCCGTGCAATTCGGTCGCCTAGAGTGCGCGCCGTGAGCGACAGCGCGAACGCCTACCGCACGGTCGTCGTCGGCACCGACGGGTCGGAATCCTCTCTGCGGGCCGTGTCCCGGGCCGGGTCCATCGCCGGTGCGTGCGGGGCCACCCTCGTCATCGCCTGCGCCTACCTGCCCACCGAGACCGACGACCGGGAGCTCTCCCGCGCGCAGGACGTCCTGGGCGACGAGGCCTACCAGGTCGTGGGATCGCACCCCGCCGAGGACACCGTGCGCACCGCGGCCGAGCGGGCCGCCGCGGCCGGCGCACGCAGCGTGCGCACCATCGCGGTCCAGGGCTCGCCGGTCGAGGCGCTGCTCGACGTCGTCCGCCGCGAGGACGCCGACCTGCTCGTGGTCGGCAACCGGGGCCTGAACGGCATCAAGGGCCGGCTGCTCGGCTCGGTCCCGGCCGACGCCACCCGCCGCTCGACGTGCGACGTGCTCGTCGTCCACACCACCGGCTGAGCCCGGGTTCGCATGGACGACCCCGGGCCCCTCCCGGGCTCCGACGCCCGGGACGCGCTGGAGCGGTTGCTGCTCGACGGCCCGCGCCGGTACACCCGGCTGCAGATCGCCGAGATGGCCGGCATGCCGCCGTCCCGGACGCAGCGGCTGTGGCGCGCGTTGGGCTTCCCCGATGCCGCGGACGACGCGGTGGCCTTCACCGACGCCGACGTGCAGGCGCTGCACGTGCTGTCGACGCTGATCGACTCCGGCTTCGTGGGCCCCGACACGGAGGCCTCGATCGCCCGGGCCATGGGCCAGTCGCTCTCCCGGCTGGCCGACTGGCAGACCGACATGCTCGCCGACGCCCTCGCCCGCGGCGCCGGGACCGACACCGAGCCGGGGGAGCGCGCCGCCGCCACGGCCGACGAGGCGGTCGCGGCAGCCGAGGAACTGCTGCCCCGGTTGCGGGAGGTGCAGGACTACGTCTGGCGCCGCCACCTGGCGGCCAACGCGGAACGGCTGCTGGCCGTGACCGGCAGCGGCGACCGGCGGGAGCTCGCGGTCGGGTTCGTCGACCTCGTCGGCTACACCTCCCGCAGCCGCGGCATGGGTGGGCAGGAACTCGGGGAGATGGTCGAGGACTTCGAGAGCACCGCCGCGGAGGTCATCGCCCGCCACCACGGCCGGGTCGTCAAGACCGTCGGTGACGGCGTCCTGTTCACCGCGGCGACGGCGGCCGACGCGGTGGAGATCGGTCTCCTGCTGCCCCAGGTCTGGGACACCGAGGAGCGGCTGCCGCTGCGGGTCGGGGCCGCGTACGGGCGGGTGCTCACGCGGCTGGGTGACATCTACTCACCGGTGGTCAACCTGGCGGCCCGGCTGACCTCCCTCGCCCGGCCCGGGACCCTGCTGGTCGACCGCGACCTCGCCGACCGGATCCGGGGCCTGCCCGAGTACAAGGTCCGGCCGCTGCGGCGGGTGTCGGTCCGGGGCTACGACCACCTGCAGCCGTGGCTGGTCCGCCGGCGGCGCGCCGACGACACCCCGGACGACAGCGGTTACGACGAGGACTCGTTCGACCAGGAGTGACGGGGGCCGCGACGGCGGATGGGACGCTGGGCCGGTGAGTGCCACCCTCGTCGCGCGCGGCCTGGCCGCCGGTCACGGCGCCCGCGTGCTGTTCGCCGACCTCGATCTCGTCGTCGCCCCCGGCAACGTGGTGGGACTGGTCGGGGTGAACGGCGCGGGCAAGTCCACCCTGCTGCGCACGCTGGCGGGTGAGCTGCCGCCCGAGGACGGCAGCATCGCGGTCAGCCCGCCGTCGGCGACGCTGGGCTACCTCCCGCAGGAGCACGAGCGGTACCCGGGGGAGAGCGTGCTCGCCGCCCTCGCGCGGCGGACCGGCGTCGCGACCGCCCAGAGCGCCCTCGACGACGCGACCGAGCGGCTGACCGCGGGGGAGGACGGCGCCGACGACGCCTACGGCGACGCGCTGGAGCGCTGGCTGGCCCTCGGGGGCGCCGACCTCGAGGAGCGCGCCCTCGAGGTCGTCGCCGAGGTTGCGCCCGGTGTCGGGCTCGACGCGCCGATGACCGGGCTGTCCGGCGGGCAGGCCGCGCGGGTGGGCCTGGCCTCACTGCTGCTGTCCCGCTACGACCTGCTGCTCCTCGACGAGCCCACCAACGACCTCGACCTGGCCGGCCTGGACCAGCTGGAGCGGTTCGTCGCCGGCTCGCGCGCGGGCATCGTCGTGGTCAGCCACGACCGCGAGTTCCTCTCCCGCACGGTCACCCGCGTCGTGGAGCTCGACCTCGCCCAGCAGCTGGTCCGGGTCGTCGACGGCGGCTACGAGGCCTACCTGGCCGAGCGCGAGGTGGCCCGCCGGCACGCGCGCGAGGAGTACGACGAGTTCGCCGACACCAAGGCGGGTCTCGAGGCCCGTGCGCGGATGCAGCGCAACTGGATGGCCAAGGGCGTGCGCGACTCGATCAAGAAGTCCAAGGACGGCGACAAGCACATCAAGGCGGCCAACCGCGCCTCCTCGGAGAAGCAGGCGGCCAAGGCCAAGCAGACCCAGCGGATGATCGAGCGGCTCGACGTCGTGGAGGAGCCCCGCAAGGAGTGGGAGCTGCGGATGGAGATCGCCGCAGCCCCCCGCGCCGGGGCGGTCGTCGCGACGCTGCGCGGCGCCGTCGTCCGCCGCGGGGACTTCGTGCTCGGCCCGCTGGACCTGCAGGTCGACGGGGGCGACCGGGTGGCGATCACCGGTGCGAACGGGTCGGGGAAGTCCACGCTGCTCGCGGCGCTGCTCGCCCGTGTCCCGCTGGACGAGGGGACGGCGTCGCTGGGGCCGGCGGTGCGGATCGGGGAGATCGACCAGGCCCGCGGGCTCTTCTTCGGGGCCCAGCAGCTGCTGGACGCCTTCGGTGCCGAGGTGCCCGACTGGCCGACGTCGGAGGTGCGGACGCTGCTGGCGAAGTTCGGGCTGACCGCCGAGCACGTGCTGCGGCCGGCCGAGACGCTGTCGCCGGGGGAGCGGACCCGGGCCGCGCTGGCGCTGCTGCAGGCGCGCGGCGTGAACGTGCTGGTGCTCGACGAGCCGACCAACCACCTCGACCTGCCGGCCATCGAGCAGCTGGAGCGGGCGCTGGCCGAGTACGCGGGCACGCTCCTCCTGGTCACCCACGACCGCCGGATGCTCGACGCGGTCTCCACCACCCGTCGCCTGGAGGTCTCCGGTGGACGGGTCGTCGAGATCTGACCGCTGGGCTAGGTTCGGGCGGTGACCGAGCGCCCGATCCTGGACCTGTTCCGCCTCGACGGCCGCGTCGCGGTCGTCACGGGGGCCTCCTCGGGCCTCGGGGCGGTGTTCGCCCGGGCGCTGGCCGAGGCCGGCGCCGACGTCGTCCTCGGGGCGCGACGGGTGGACCGGCTGGCCGAGACACAGCGCGCGGTGGAGGAGACCGGCCGGCGGGCGCTCGCCGCCCGCACCGACGTCGCCCTCCCGGAGGACTGCACCGGCCTCGTCGAGGCCGCGATGGCCGAGTTCGGGCGGGTCGACATCCTGGTCAACAACGCCGGGGTCGGGACGGCCTACCCGGCGACCCGCGAGACCCCCGAGCAGTTCCGCTCGGTGATCGACGTCAACCTCAACGGCTGCTACTGGATGGCGCAGGCCTGCGGGCGGGTCATGCAGCCGGGCAGCTCCATCGTCAACATCTCGAGCATGCTCGGCCTGACCACGGCCGGGCTGCCGCAGGCCGCCTACGCCGCGAGCAAGGCGGGCCTCATCGGCCTCACCCGCGACCTCGCCCAGCAGTGGACCGGGCGCAAGGGCATCAGGGTGAACGCCCTCGCTCCCGGGTTCTTCGCCTCGGAGATGACCGACGCCTATCCCGAGGAGTACCTCGACTCCCAGATGCCCCGCATCCTGGTGGGCCGCAAGGGGCGCCCCGAGGAGCTGGCGGCCGCGCTCATCTTCCTGGTGAGCGACGCCGGCGGATACGTCACCGGCACGACCATCCCGGTCGAGGGCGGGATGCTCACCAGCTGAGCCCCGGGTCGGTCAGACCCGGCCCTCGACCCGGCTGACGAGGCCGGCGATCCGCTCGGTGAGCTCCGGCCACAGCGGCCGGGGCAGGTCGTGGCCCATCCCCTCGAGGACCACCAGCTCGGCGCCGGGGACGGCGGCCGCGGTGGCGCGGCCACCCGACACGTTCACCAGGGCGTCGTCCGAGCCGTGGATCACCAGGGTGGGGACGGCCACCCGGCCGAGGTCCGCGGTCCGGTCGGGGCTGGTGACGATGGCGGCCATCTGGCGCGCCACCCCGGCCGGGTCGTGCGCCCGGTCGTAGGCGAGGCCGGCCCGCGCGCGGACCGCCTCCTCGTCGAGGGGGAAGCCGGGGGAGCCGATCACCCGGTAGGTCTCCAGCTGGCGCTGGATCGCGGCGTCCCGGTCGTGGGCCGGCGGTGCGTAGAGCACGGCCGTGGCCGCCTCCGACGCGCCGCCCACCGACCGGTCCCCGGTGGTGGACATGATCGAGGTGAGGCTGCGGACCCGCTCCGGGTACGTGATGGCGACCCGCTGGGCGATCATCCCGCCCATGGAGACCCCGACCAGGTGCACCGACTCCAGGCCCAGGACCTCGATCAGCCCGGCGGTGTCGGCCGCCATGTCGGCCAGCTCGTAGTGGACGCTCGACCGGTCCCCGCGGCGGACGTCGCCGAGGCGGGGAGTGCCGGCGGAGTGCAGGTGGGTGGACAGGCCGACGTCGCGGTTGTCGAACCGGATGACGAACAGGCCGCGCGCGGCGAGGCCGGTGCAGAACTCGTCGGCGTAGCTGATCATCTGCGAGCCCAGACCGCTCACCAGCAGCAGCGGGGTGTCCGCCCGGTCGCCGAAGGTCTCGTAGGCCAGTTCGATGTCGCCGACGGTGGCCGTCGCGATGCCGCTGCTCTGCATGACCGCGGAACCTAGTGCAGCCGGCTGAGAGGCCGGTCACTGCCCCGGGGCGGAACTGTCGGCGGCGGGTGCTGGAGTGCCTCGACCGCCGGACCCGGCGGCGCGCCGTCCGAGGAGGAACCGTGCCCGTCCAGCTGCTGAACCCCGAGGGGCTGCCCCGGCCCGAGCACTACGTCCAGGTCGCCGTCGCCACCGGCAGCCGCACCGTCCACCTCTCCGGGCAGGTGGCCCGCGACGCGGACGGCAACCCGGTGGGTCCCGGCGACCTCGCCGCCCAGGTGGCGCAGGCCTACTCGAACGTCGCCACCGCACTGGCTGCCGTGGGAGGCACCTTCGACGACGTCGCGAAGGTGACCGTCTACGTCGTCGACTGGACGCCGGAGAAGCTGGCCGATCTGGGGGCGGGGGTGGCGCGGGCGGCGGAGCGGCTGGGCGTCGACCTGCGCAAGCCGATCACCCTGCTGGGTGTGGCCGCGCTGGGCGAGCCGGACCTGCTCGTGGAGGTCGAGGCGGTCGCCGTGCTGGCGTGACGCCCGGGCCGGTGCGGAACCGGCGGATGTCGAAGAGTGCCCCCGGCAGGATTCGAACCTGCGCCCCTGCCTCCGGAGGGCAGTGCTCTATCCCCTGAGCTACGGGGGCTCGTCTCGTTCGGCAGAACCGTATCAGCCCCGGAGGGCCGGACGGGCGGAGGGCCTCAGGGCGCCGGAAGGGGTGTGCCGCCGCGCGCCGTGAGCATGTCGGTCATGGTGTCCACCTCGAAGCTCTGGGACGCCTCGATGCTCTTCGCGAGGTCCTGCACGGCGTCGACGTCGGCGTGCTCGGCGGCGTACTGCGCCATGTCGAAACCGCCCTGGTGGTGACGGATCATCAGTCGCAGGAACTCCACGTCGAAGGCGTCACCCGAGAGGCTGCGCAGATTCGCCAGTTCCGCCTCGGTGGCCATCCCGGGCATGAGCGCACCGCTGGGCATGGCCGCCATGCCGTGCCCCGCGTGGTCGCCGTCCGCCATCCAGGACATCGTGTCGCCGCCGGTGGGGGAGACACCCCACAGCGCCAGCCAGCCCTGCATGCGGCCCGCCTGGTTGGTCTGCGTGGCCGAGATGTCGAACCCCAGCGACCCGACCTCCGGGTCGTCACTCCGCTCGGCGACCAGGTTGGCCATCTCGACCCCCTGCAGGTGGTGCACGGACATGTCGCGGGCGAACCCGGCGTCGACCGAGTCCGCGGCCGGGGTCACCGGCATGCGGTCGACGGCGACGGCGACCGTGACGGCCAGCCCGCCGCCGATGAGCATGAGGCCGACGGCGATCAGGGCCAGCAGGGCTGTCCGCAGCGGCGTGCGCGAGTTCCGGACGGGCTCGGTGGGTCGGGAGGGGGTCGCGTCAGCCGTTCGACTCGCCACCCTCGGTCGCGGAGCCGTCGACGGGGGCGTCGCCCTCGTCAGGCGTCGTGGCGCTGGGGGTGTCGGCGACGACCGGGTCCGCGAGGAAGTCGGGCCGCTCGCAGGTGGCGCCGGGCTCGGGGAACTCCCCGGCCTTGAAGGTCAGCAGGTCCGCGAACTGCTCCAGCCGCTCGTCGTCCGCGGTGTCCACCTTCAGCTGCTTGCCCCAGGACTGGATGCTGATCGGGGAGTCCAGGCCCACGTAGGGCGACATCATCCGGCCGTTCACGCCCTCGACCAGCTCGGCGAGCGTCTCGATCTCGGCGTCGGACACCTCGTCGGGGTTGTAGGTGACCCAGACGCCGCCGTGCTCGAGGCTGTGCACCGCGTTCTCGTGCCGGATGTCGACCTCGTAGACCGTGCCGGTGCAGTCGGCCCAGACACCGTCGTGCTCCCCGCCGACCGGTGGGGACTCCGAGTAGTCGACCGACGTGACGACGTGGTTGCCGCCCTCGTACTCGTAGGTCTCGACGCCGGCGATCTCGTCCACCGCCTCGACCTTGTTGGCGTTCGCCTCGTTGACCTGCACCACGGCGTAACCGATGACGGCTGCGGCGAAGACGACGACGGCCAGCGCGCCCGCGATGAGGCCCCACGGGCGCTTCTGCGCGTTGGCCACCACCGCCGTGGGAGGCCGGGTCCGGCCGCCCTTGCCGCCGGCCCGGGCGCGGTTGGGGTTGCCGCCCCCCGACCGGGTGGCGCCGCCGGTGGGGCGGGCGTCGTCGGGCTTGCGGTCCTTGGCCAAGGCCACTCCTCTGATGCGGGGTGCACGGTGCGGCGGCGAGTCTAGGTCGCGAACCTGGACGTTCCCTGCATCCGCCGGGCGGGGGCGCCGAGGCGGCAGGGGCCCGGTCAGTACGCTCGTGCGGTGACACCGGAGCAGCTGCAGGCCGTCGTCCGTACCGCCGTGGGCGCGGTCGTCGACCGCGGCGCGCTGCCCGTCGAGGTCCCCGCCGAGGTCGTCGTCGAGCGGCCGAAGAACCCCGAGCACGGCGACTACGCCACGAACATCGCCCTCCGGCTGGCCAAGCCCGCGGGCCGCCCGCCCCGCGAGGTGGCCGAACTGCTCGCCGGGGAGCTGCGGGCGCACGAGGGCATCGCGTCGGTCGACGTCGCCGGTCCCGGGTTCCTCAACATCACGCTGGCCAAGGGCGCGCTCGGGACCATCGCGGTGCGGGCCGTCACGGCGGGCGCGGGCTACGGCCGCACCGACGCGTTCGCCGGCCAGAAGCTGAACCTGGAGTTCGTGTCGGCGAACCCGACCGGCCCGGTCACCCTCGGGTCGACCCGGTGGGCCGCCGTGGGCGACGCGCTGGCGCGGCTGCTCGAGGCGACCGGCGCCGAGGTGAGCCGGGAGTACTACGTCAACGACGCCGGCGCGCAGATCGAGCGGTTCGGGCGCAGCCTGCAGGCGGTCGCGCACGGCCGGTCGGTGCCCGAGGACGGCTACCAGGGCGACTACGTCGAGGCGGTGGCGCAGCAGGTGGTGGCCGGCGTGCCCGGTCTCCTCGACCTGCCGGAGGAGGACCAGGTCGCGGTCTTCGCCGAGCAGGGCGTCGCGGCGATGGTGGCCGAGATCCGCACCACCCTCGACGGCTTCGGCGTCCACTACGACCGGTTCTTCTCGGAGCGGACGCTGCACGAGTCCGGCGCCCTGGAGAAGGCGGTGGCCCGGCTCCGCGAGCAGGGCCACGTCTTCGAGGCCGACGGCGCCGTGTGGCTCCGCACGACGACGTTCGGGGACGACAAGGACCGCGTCCTCGTCAAGGCCGGCGGCGAGCCCACCTACTTCGCCGCCGACTGCGCCTACTACCTGGACAAGCGGTCGCGCGGCTTCGAGCGGGTCGTGATCATGCTCGGCGCGGACCACTCCGGCTACGTCGGCCGGTACAAGGCGCTGGTGGCCGCCACGGGCGACGACCCCGACGCCAACCTCGAGATCCTCATCGGCCAGTTGGTGAACCTGGTCAAGGACGGCGAGCCGGTCCGGATGAGCAAGCGCAGGGGCAACTTCGTGCTGCTCACCGACCTGGTCGACGCCGTCGGCATCGACGCCGCCCGCTACGCGCTGGCCCGCGCCTCGGTCGACCAGCAGATCGACATCGACGCCGACCTGTGGAGCCGGAAGACCAACGACAACCCGGTCTTCTACGTGCAGTACGCGCACGCCCGCATCTCCTCGCTGCTGCGCAACGCGGCCGACCTGGGGGTTCGGCTCGGCGAGGCCGGCGACGTGGACGTCGCGGCGCTGGACCACCCGCGGGAGAGCGACCTCCTGCGCGCCGTCGGCGAGTTCCCCCGGGTGCTCGCCTCCGCCGCCGAGCTGCGCGCCCCGCACCGGGTCGCCCGGTACCTGGAGGAGCTGGCCGGCACCTACCACCGCTTCTACGACTCGTGCCGCGTGCTGCCCCGCGGCGACGAGGAGGTCACCTCGCTGACCACCGCCCGGCTGTGGCTGTGCGCGGCGACGGCGACCGTCCTGCGCAACGGTCTCGACGTGCTCGGCGTCAGCGCTCCGGAGCGGATGTGAGAGCGCATCCGGCGGGGCCGCTGCACGGCAACATCCAGCAGCCGACCGGCGCGGGCGCGCCACCGGCCGAGCTGGGCGCCCTGGACCCGCAGGTCTGGCCGAGGTCGGCCACCCGGGTCGACGGCGAGCTGCACCTGGCCGGCCGTGCCGTCACCGACCTCGCCCGCGAGCACGGCACCCCGCTGTTCGTCCTGGACGAGGCCGACTTCCGGGGCCGCGCCGCCGACTTCGCGACCGCGTTCGAGGGCGCCGACGTGCACTACGCCTCCAAGGCGTTCCTCTGCGGCCAGGTGGCCCGGTGGATCGCCGAGGACGGTCTGCACCTGGACGCCTGCAGCGGCAACGAGCTGGCCCTGGCGCTGGCCGCCGGCTTCCCGGCCGGGCGGATCGCGCTGCACGGCAACAACAAGTCCCTCGTGGAGCTGCAGCTGGCCGTCGACTCGGGGATCGGGCACGTCGTGCTCGACTCCTTCGACGAGATCGACCGGCTCGCCCCGCTGGCCGCCGCGCGGGTCGCCGCCGGCGGCGACCCCGTACCGGTGCTCATCCGCGCCACCGTCGGCATCGAGGCGCACACCCACGAGTTCATCGCCACGGCGCACGAGGACCAGAAGTTCGGCTTCTCCCTCGCGACCGGCGACGCCCTCACCGCGGCGGTGCGGGTCATCCGCGAACCCGCGCTGCGGCTGGCCGGCCTGCACAGCCACATCGGCTCGCAGATCTTCGACACCGCCGGCTTCGAGGCGGCCGCGCACCGCGTCGTCGGCCTGCTCGGCCAGATCCACCAGGCCACCGGTGAGCTGCTCGGGGAGCTGAACCTCGGCGGCGGCTTCGGTATCGCCTACCTCCCCGAGGACGACCCGGTCAGCCCGGCCGACGTCGCCGCGAAGCTGCGGACCGTCGTCGCCGCGGAGTGCGCCGCACTGGGCCTGCCGGTCCCGCGGCTGGCCGTCGAGCCGGGCCGGGCGATCGCCGGTCCCGGCACGGTGACGCTGTACGAGATCGGCACCATCAAGCCGGTGCGGCTCGGCTCGGGCGGCACGCCGGGGACCGGGGCGGGTGGGGGAATGCCCGTGCGCAACTACGTGTCGGTCGACGGCGGGATGAGCGACAACATCCGCACCGCGCTCTACGACGCCAGCTACACCTGCGTGCTGGCGAACCGCACCTCCGACGCGCCGCCGGCGCTGTGCCGCGTCGTGGGCAAGCACTGCGAGAGCGGCGACATCCTGGTGCGCGACCTGTGGCTGCCCTCCGACGTCGCCCCGGGCGACCTGCTCGCCGTCGCGGCCACCGGTGCCTACTGCTGGTCCATGGCGAGCAACTACAACTACCTGCTCAAGCCGCCGGTGGTGGCCGTCCGGGAGGCCGTGGCCACCGAGATCGTGCGGCGTCAGACACTGTCGGACGTGTTCGCCCTCGACGCCGTCCTCGCCGACGTGCCCGCGCCCTCCCCGGCCATCGACCAGCCCGCGCCCGAGCACGCCGCGGGAGCCCGCTCGTGAGCGGCCCGTCGTCCACCCCGCTGCGGGTCGCCCTGCTGGGCTGCGGCACGGTCGGCAGCGCCGTCCTGCGGCTCGTCGGTGACCAGGCCGGTGACCTCGCCGCCCGCATCGGCCGGCCGGTCGAGGTCGTCGGCATCGCGGTGCGCCGCCCCGCGCACCACCCCGACGTCCCGCAGCACCTGCTGACCACCGACGCCGCCGCACTCGTGCGCCGCGACGACGTCGACCTCGTCGTCGAGGTCATCGGGGGCATCGAGCCCGCCCGCAGCCTCATGTACGCCGCCTTCGAGGCCGGGAAGTCGGTCGTCAGCGCCAACAAGGCGCTGCTGGCCGAGGACGGCCCGGGCCTGCACGCGGCCGCCGCCGAGGCCGGGGTCGACCTGTACTACGAGGCCGCCGTCGCCGGTGCGATCCCGCTGCTGCGGCCGCTGCGCGAGTCGCTGGCCGGGGACCAGCTGCGCCGGGTCGTCGGCATCGTCAACGGGACGACGAACTACATCCTGTCGCGCATGGCCGAGACCGGCGCCGGGTTCGCCGAGGCGCTGGCCGAGGCCACCGAGCTGGGCTACGCCGAGGCCGACCCGACCGCCGACGTCGACGGCTTCGACGCCGCGGCGAAGGCGGCCATCCTCGCCTCGCTGGCCTTCCACACGCCGGTGTCGTCGGCCGACGTGCACCGCGAGGGCATCTCGGCGGTGTCGGCCACGGACGTCGCCCGGGCCGCGGAGATCGGCTGCACCGTGAAGCTGCTGGCGATCTGCGAGCGCGTCCCGAACGGTGCGGGGGACTCCGTGGCCGTCCGCGTGCACCCGGCGATGATCCCCACGACCCACCCCCTGGCGTCGGTCGGCGGCGCCTTCAACGCCGTCTTCGTCGAGGCCGAGGCCGCCGGGCAGCTGATGTTCTACGGCCAGGGCGCCGGTGGCGAGCCCACCGCCAGCGCCGTCCTCGGCGACCTCGTGGCGGTGGCTCGCAACCGGGTGGCCGGCGCCTCGGGCCAGGGGCCGACCGGGTACGCCGACCTCGCGGTGCGCCCCATGGCCGAGACCCCGACGCGGTACCACGTCAGCCTCGACGTGGCCGACAAGCCCGGCGTCCTCGCGGCCGTCGCGCAGGAGTTCGCCCGGCAGGACGTGAGCATCTCCACCGTCCGCCAGACCGGCCGCGGCGACGCCGCCACGCTGGTCATCGTCACGCACAGCGCGCCCGACGCGGCGCTGTCCGCCACCATCGCCGCGCTGCGGGACATGCCTGCGGTCCGCGGGGTCACCAGCGTCCTGCGCGTGGAGGGTCTGTCATGAGCGTCTCGAAAGCACAGGTGTCCCCGGGCTGGCCGGGGCTGATCGAGGCCTACCGGTCGCGGCTGCCGGTCAGCGACACCACGCCCGTCATCACCCTGCACGAGGGCGCCACCCCGCTCGTGCACGCCCGGGAACTGAGCAGCCGCACCGGCTGCGAGGTCTACCTCAAGGTCGAGGGCGCCAACCCGACGGGCTCGTTCAAGGACCGCGGCATGACGATGGCCATCACCAAGGCCGTCGAGGAGGGCGCCAAGGCGGTCATCTGCGCCTCCACCGGCAACACCAGCGCCAGTGCCGCCGCCTACGCCGCCCGCGCGGGCATCACCTGCGCCGTGCTCGTGCCCCAGGGCAAGATCGCCATGGGCAAGCTGGCCCAGGCGCTGGTGCACGGCGCCCAGTTGCTGCAGGTCGAGGGCAACTTCGACGACTGCCTCGCACTGGCCAGCAAGCTCGCCATCGACTACCCGGTGAGCCTGGTCAACAGCGTCAACCAGTACCGCATCGAGGGCCAGAAGACGGCGTCGTTCGAGATCGTCGACGTGCTCGGGGACGCCCCGGACATCCACTGCCTCCCGGTCGGCAACGCCGGCAACATCACCGCCTACTGGCAGGGCTACCGCGAGTACGCGGCCGACGGCACGGCCACCTCCACGCCGCGGATGTGGGGGTTCCAGGCCGCCGGTGCCGCCCCCATCGTCAACGGGGCCGTGGTCGAGAACCCGAGCACGATCGCGACCGCGATCCGGATCGGCAATCCGGCGTCCTGGACCAAGGCGCTGGCCGCCCGCGACGACTCCGGCGGGCGGATCGACGCCGTCACCGACCGCGCCATCCTCTCGGCCTACCGGCTGCTGGCCCGCACGGAGGCGGTCTTCGTCGAGCCCGCGTCCGCGGCGTCGGTGGCCGGGCTGCTCCAGGTGCACGCCGCCGGTGAGCTCGAGCCCGGTCAGCGGATCGTCTGCACGGTCACGGGCAACGGTCTCAAGGACCCCGAGTGGGCGATCTCCGGGGCGCCGGCGCCTATCACCATCCCGGTCGATGCGGCGGCGGCCGCAGCGCAGCTGGGCCTGTGATGGAAGGACCACGTCCTCCCCTCCGCTCGCAGGCTCGCGAGGGAACCCGGGACGCGGCCGGTACCGATCGGGTCGCGGTGCGCGTCCCGGCGACCAGCGCCAACCTCGGACCGGCGTTCGACTGCGCAGGTCTGGCGCTGGCGCAGCACGACGTACTCGAGTTCTCCGTCCTCCCCGACGGCCTCGCCGTGGACATCGCCGGCGTGGGCGTCGGTGAGCTGCCCACCGACGAGTCGCACCTGGTGGTGCGCGCCTTCCGGGCGGCCTGCGCCGAGCTCGGCTGGACGCCGTCCGGACTGCACGTGTCGGCGCGCAACGCCATTCCGCAGGGGAGGGGCATGGGCTCCTCCGCCGCCGCGGTGGTGGCCGGCGTGCTGGCCGCCTGGGCGCTGTGCCCGGACGTCGACACCGTCGACGGGAACGCCGTCCTGCGGCTGACCACCGAGCTGGAGGGGCACCCCGACAACGTCGCGGCCTGCCTGCTCGGCGGCCTGACGCTGTCCTGGACGGGGGAGCGCGGGGTCGGTGCGGACAGCCTGCCGGTGCACGAGAGCGTGCTACCGGTGGTCCTGGTCCCCGACGCGACGCTGTCGACGGAGGTGGCCCGCGGGCTGCTGCCGGACGTCGTGCCGCACGCCGATGCCGCGTTCAACGCGGGACGGTCCGCGCTGCTCGTGCACGCGCTGACCTCGGGCGCCCTGCTGCTCGAGGCCACCGAGGACCGGCTGCACCAGCGGCAGCGCACCGCGGCGATGCCCGGGTCACTGGCCCTGGTCGACCGGCTGCGGGCGGAGGGGCACGCCGCCGTCGTCTCCGGCGCCGGGCCGTCGGTGCTGGTGCTCGGCCGCCGCACCGTGGTGGACGCGGACGGGCGCCCCGGCGACCACGAGGTGCGGGCCATCGCCGGACTCGCGCCCGAGGGGTGGACGGTCCTGCCGCTGGACGTCGATCCCGCCGGGGCGCACGTCGGCCGCCCGATGAGCCGGGTATCGTCTCGATAACGACGAACACGCTGGAACCAACCGGTGTTGTCCTGTCCGTGGGCTGGCGTCTAGGCTCACGGCGTAGCCGCCCACTCGGGCGAGCCTCGCGTGAGGCCGAAGCCGGCGATTCCGCCGCTGATCCGCCCCACATTCTCGACCCGCTCCCTCTCGTGCCCCCGCCTCATGCCCGGGCCCACAGGGAGCGGTGCACCCCCTGCGCTGGAACGCGCAGGTCACCGCAGGGAAGGACCTGTACGTGAGCGAAAGCACCGACCTCGCCATGACCGGCGCGCCCGACGCCGCCGACACGAGCGAGGCACCCGCCGCTCCTGAGACGGCGGGCCGCGCCCGGCGCCGCGGCACCGGCCTGTCCGGGATGCTGCTGCCCGAGCTGCAGCGCCTGGCCGCCGAGCTGGGCATCTCCGGCACGGGACGCATGCGCAAGGGCGACCTCGTCGCCGCCATCTCCGCCCGCCAGGTCGGCGGTGAGACCCCCGCCCCGGCGCCGCGCAGCGAGGGTCAGGACGACGGTGCCGACCGTGCGCGCGGCGTGGCCGCCACGGCCGCGCCCCTCGAGGCACCCATCAGCGGTGGCGCCAACGGCGGTCCCCTCACCACGACCGACGCCGAGGCACGGCCTCCGCGCGCCCGTCGCGGCGCCAGCCGCCCCGCCGGGTCCCCGACCGCCGACGTCGCGCCGGCCGGTGACGGCACCGACGCCGCCGCGGCGCCCGCCGAGGCCGCGCCGGCCGACACCGCACCGGCCGACACCGCACCGGCCGAGACCGGTCCCCGGGACGGCGAGCAGTCCGACGGCGAGCGCGACGGCGACCGTCCGCAGCGCAACCGCGACCGGAACCGCAACCGCGGCGACCGCGAGAACAACCGCGACCGCGAGAACAACCGCGAGGGCGCCAACCGCGAGGGCGGGGACCGCGCCGAGCGGGGTGACAGCCCCGAGCGCGCCACCCGCGACGGGAACGACCGAACCGACCGCACCGAGCGGAACGACCGCACCGACCGCACCGACCGCACCGAGCGGGGCGCCCGCGACGGCGGCGAGCGGGGCGACCGCCCCGAACGCGGCAACCGGGACGGCAGCCGGGACGGCAACCGCGGTCCCGACCGCGGGGACCGCACCGAGCGCGACGGCCGGCCGGGCAACCGCGCCGACAACCGCACGGACGCCGGCCGCGGGCCGAACGCCGGCGACGAGGACGACGACGACTTCGAGGGCGGCCGCGGCCGTCGCGGACGTCGCTACCGCGACCGGAACAAGCGCGGCGCTGCCGTGGGCGGTCGCGACCGCTTCGACCAGGGCGAGCCGACGATCAGCGAGGACGACGTCCTGCTACCCGTCGCCGGCATCCTCGACGTGCTCGACAACTACGCGTTCGTCCGCACCTCGGGCTACCTCACCGGGCCGAACGACGTCTACGTGTCGCTGTCGCAGGTGCGCCGCTACGGCCTGCGCCGCGGTGACGCGATCACCGGCGCCGTCCGCCAGCCTCGTGAGGGCGAGCGCAAGGACAAGTACAACGCGCTGGTCCGGCTGGACACCGTCAACGGGCTGGACCCGGAGCAGGCCAAGGACCGGCCCGAGTTCACCAAGCTGACCCCGCTCTACCCGCAGGACCGCCTGCGGCTGGAGACCGAGCCGCACCTGCTCACCACCCGGGTCATCGACCTGGTCATGCCGATCGGCAAGGGGCAGCGGGCGCTCATCGTGTCGCCGCCCAAGGCCGGCAAGACGATGGTGCTGCAGTCGCTGGCCAACGCCATCACGACGAACAACCCCGAGTGCCACCTCATGGTGGTCCTCGTCGACGAGCGGCCCGAAGAGGTCACCGACATGCAGCGCTCGGTGAAGGGCGAGGTCATCGCCTCGACCTTCGACCGGCCGCCGTCGGACCACACCACGGTCGCCGAGCTGTCCATCGAGCGGGCCAAGCGCCTGGTCGAGATGGGCCACGACGTCGTCGTGCTGCTGGACTCGATCACCCGCCTGGGCCGCGCCTACAACCTGGCGGCCCCCGCCAGCGGGCGCATCCTCTCCGGTGGTGTCGACTCCACGGCGCTCTACCCGCCCAAGCGCTTCCTGGGTGCTGCCCGCAACATCGAGAACGGCGGCTCCCTCACGATCATCGCCTCGGCGCTGGTCGAGACCGGCTCCACGATGGACACGGTCATCTTCGAGGAGTTCAAGGGCACCGGGAACGCCGAGATCAAGCTGGACCGCCGGCTGGCGGACAAGCGGGTCTTCCCGGCCGTCGACGTCAACGCGTCGGGCACGCGCAAGGAGGAGATCCTCATGTCGCCCGACGAGCTGGCCATCGTCATCAAGCTGCGCCGGGTCCTCGGCGCGCTGGAGCCCCAGCAGGCGCTGGAACTGCTGCTCGACAAGCTCAAGAAGACCCGCAACAACGTCGAGTTCCTCATGCAGATCCAGAAGACGACGCTGGGCCCCGGCCAGGAATGAAGGACCTCGTCCTCCTCACCCCTCGCGAGCTCGGGGTGAGCCTCGGGACGAGGCCGACCGGCCGGCCGGTCTCCCGATCTGGGAGACTGGTCGACCGAGCCCCGCCGGCTCGCCGGAAATAGCCCTCCGGTCCCCGGCGTTCACAGCACTGGACGACACAGACTTCGTAGAAGAGGCGCAGCCATGAAGCCCGACATCCACCCGGCCTACAACGTCACCACGGTGACCTGCGGCTGCGGCAACACCTTCACCACCCGCAGCACCTCGCCGACCGGTCAGCTGACCGTCGAGACCTGCTCCGCCTGCCACCCCTTCTACACCGGCAAGCAGCGCATCCTCGACACCGGTGGCCGCGTGGCCCGCTTCGAGAAGCGGTTCGGCAAGCGCGCTGCGGCCGGCGCCGAGACCGCCGACAAGTAGCACGTCCGACGGCGCCCGTCCCACCTCGCGGTGGGGCGGGCGCCGTCGTCATGTCCGGACCCGACCGCGCCGAGGAGTGACCCCGTGAGCAGCCCCGCACGCGACCGGCTGGCGAGCCTGCTCGCCGAGCACGCGTCGCTGGAGCAGGAGCTCGCCGACCCGGCGGTGCACGGCGACCAGGCCCGCGCCCGCCGGCTGAGCCGCCGCTACGCCCGGCTGGCTCCGCTCGTGGAGACCGCCCGCGCCCTCGACGAGGCCCGTGGAGATCTCGGCACCGCCCGGGAGCTCGCCGCCGAGGACGCCTCCTTCGCCGCCGAGGCGACTGCTCTCGAGCGCCGGATCGAGGAGCTCACCGGCCGGCTGAACGAGGAACTGCTGCCCAAGGACCCCGACGACGACAAGGACGTCATCCTCGAGATCAAGGCGGGGGAGGGCGGCGCGGAGTCGGCGCTGTTCGCCGGTGACCTGCTGCGCATGTACTTGCGCTACGCCGAGCGCCGCGGCTGGTCCACCGAGGTGCTCGACGCCCAGGACGCCGAGCTCGGTGGCTACAAGGACGTGGCGGTCGCCATCAAGTCGCGCAGTGACGAGGGCATCTGGTCCCGGCTGAAGTTCGAGGGCGGCGTCCACCGGGTGCAGCGCGTGCCGGCCACCGAGAGCCAGGGCCGCATCCACACCTCGGCGGCCGGCGTCCTGGTGCTGCCGGAGGCCGAGGAGGTCGACGTGACCGTCGACCCGAACGACCTGCGCATCGACGTCTTCCGGTCCTCCGGGCCGGGCGGGCAGAGCGTGAACACCACCGACTCCGCCGTCCGCATCACCCACCTGCCCAGCGGGATCGTGGTGAGCTCGCAGAACGAGAAGAGCCAGCTGCAGAACCGGGAGTCGGCGCTGCGCGTGCTGCGCTCCCGGCTGCTGGCCGCAGCCCGCGAGGAGGCGGCGGCCACCGCCAGCGACCAGCGCCGCAGCCAGGTCCGCACCGTCGACCGCAGCGAGCGCGTGCGCACGTACAACTTCCCGGAGAACCGGATCTCCGACCACCGGGTCGGCTACAAGTCGCACAACCTCGACCAGGTGCTCGACGGCGAACTCGACGCGGTGATCGACGCGCTGAGCAGCGCGCACACGGCCGAGCTGCTGGCGGCCGGGTCCTAGGGGTGGGGCGGTCGGGATCAGGGGTGGGTTGGCCGGGATGAATGTCAGGACGCTCCTGGCCGATGCGGCCCGGCGGCTCGCCGAGGCCGGCGTCGAGTCGCCCCGGGTGGACGCCGAGCTGCTGATGGCGCACGTGGTCGGCCGCCCGCGCGCCGGGCTGCTCACGCTCGACGACGTCGCCGCCGAGGACGCCGCCCGGTTCGCCGGCCTGCTGGAGCAGCGGGCCGACCGGGTGCCCCTGCAGCACCTGACGGGCCGGGCCCCGTTCCGGCAGCTCGAGCTGGCGGTCGGGCCCGGGGTGTTCGTCCCGCGCCCGGAGACCGAGCTGCTGGTCGAATGGGCGCTGGAGCAGCTGGCCGGGCTGGACGGGCCGATCGTCGTGGACCTGGGCAGCGGGTCGGGCGCCATCGCGCTGTCGATCGCGCACGAGCACCCGGGCGCACGGGTGACCGCGGTCGAGCGCGACCCCGGGGCGCTGGCCTGGACGCGGCACAACGCGCTGACGCGGGCGGGGGCGCGGGACACCCCGGTGGGCGTCGTCGCCGGTGACATGACCGACGCAGGCCTGCTCCCCGAGCTGGACGGGCGGGTCGACGTGGTCGTGTCCAACCCGCCCTACGTGCCCGACGGCGCCCGGGTCCCGCGAGAGGTGGCCGACCACGACCCACCGCTGGCGCTGTGGGGCGGGCCCGACGGCCTCGATGTCGTACGGGGCATGCTCGACGTCGCCGCCCGGCTGCTGCGTCCGGGCGGCCGGCTGGGCATCGAGCACGCCGACCAGCAGGGGACGGCGTTGCCGGCGGTGGTCCGGTCGCACGGCGCCTTCTCCGAGGTGGCCGACCACCCCGACCTCGCCGGCCGGCCGAGGTTCACGACGGCTCGCCGCGGCTGACTGGAGGACCGGTGACGGAATCGCAGACCGGACTGATCGCGAACAGGTACCGCCTGGGGACGCTGATCGCCGGTGGCGGCATGGGCCAGGTGTGGCGCGGCCGCGACACGCTCCTCGACCGCCCCGTCGCGGTCAAGGTGCTGCGCGACCAGTTCGCCGCCGACCCGGCCTTCCGCACCCGCTTCCGGGCGGAGGCCCAGCACGCCGCGACGCTCACGCACCCGCACATCGCCGCGGTGTTCGACTACGGCGAGCAACCGGGATCGCCCGGCACCCCGCCGGTGGCCTACCTGGTGATGGAGCTGGTCGAGGGCGAGTCGCTGGCCGACGTGCTCCACCGCGAGGGGCACCTGGACGTGCCGCGCACCCTCGACGTGCTGCGGCAGGCCGCGGACGGGCTCGGCGCCGCGCACGCCGCGGGCGTCGTGCACCGCGACATCAAGCCGGCCAACCTGCTGGTCGGTCGCGACGGCCGGGTGAAGCTCACCGACTTCGGGATCGCCCGCTCGGCCGCCAGCGTCGCGATCACCGCCACGGGGCAGGTGCTCGGTACCGCGCACTACCTGTCCCCGGAGCAGGCCTCCGGTCGGCCGGCGAGCCCCGCGAGCGACGTCTACGCCCTCGGTGCCGTCGGCTACGAGTGCCTGACCGGCAGGCGGGCGTTCGAGGGCGAGAGCGCCGTCCAGATCGCGGTCATGCAGATCCGCGAGCACCCCGACCCGCTGCCGGCGGCGGTCCCGCCCGCGGTGCGGGCGCTGGTGGAGCGGGCCATGGCCAAGGACCCCGCCGTCCGCTTCCCGGACGGGACGGCGCTGCGCGACGGCGTCGACGCCGTGCTCGCCGGTGCATCCGCCACGGCGCTGCCGGCGACCGCGGTCCTCCCGGTCGTGCCGGCGGCCGCGGCCGTGCCGGCGGCCGGGGCCGTGCCGGCGACCGCGGCCACCGCGGTCGCGGCACCCGAGGACCGGCCGCGCCGGCGTCGGTGGCCGGTCGTGCTCCTCGTGGCGGCGCTGCTCGGCGCCGCGGGCGTGGGCATCGTCGCGTCGGCGCTCCGCGACGGCGCGCCACCGGCCACGGCGGAGGAGACCGCTCCTGAGGAGCCCGCGGGCATCGACGTGGTCGCCGCGGACCTCCTCGGCCGCCCGGTCCGGGAGGTGCAGGCCGAGCTGATCGGTCGCGGCCTCCGGGTCGAGCTCGTGCCGGTCGAGACGGCGGACGCGACCGCCGGCACGGTCACCGCCGTGGGCCCGACCGGTACCCTGCCGGCCGACTCGCTGGTCCGGCTCACCTACGCCGTGCCCCCGGTGCCCGAGCCCGAGCCGGTCCCCGCGCCGGTCCCCGCGCCGCTCCCGGCGCCCGCCCCGGCGGACGAGGGCAACGGCGGCGGGGGGAACGGGAACGAGGGCAACCAGGGCAACGGCAACGGCAACCAGGGCAACGGGAACGGGAACGGCAAGGACGACGACGAGGACAAGAAGGACGACGAGGAGGGCGGCGGCGACGAGGAGGGGGGCGGCGACGACGAGTGAGCCCGGGCGCCGCCGGACGTCGACGGGCCCGGTGACACACTTCGTCCCCGTGGCCGATCTCTACGACTGCTCCGATCCCGACGTGCGCGCGGCCGGTCTCGACGCCGCCGCGGCGGCCATCAGCCGGGGCGAGCTGGTCCTGCTGCCCACGGACACCGTCTACGGCGTGGCCGCCGACGCGTTCAGCCCCGGTGCGGTCACGGGGCTGCTGGCCGCCAAGAACCGCGGTCGCGCGATGCCGGTGCCCGTGCTGATCGGCGAGGCCTCCACCATGGCGGGCCTGGTGATGCAGACGCCGCCCGCGGCGACCGCGCTCGCGCAGGCGTTCTGGCCCGGCGGGCTGACCCTGGTCGTGGAACACGCGCCGTCGCTGGCCTGGGACCTGGGCGACGCCGAGGGGACGGTGGCCGTCCGGCTACCCGACGACGAGCTGACCCGGGACCTGCTCCGGCGCACCGGTCCGCTGGCGGTGTCCAGCGCCAACCGCTCGGGGCGCCCGGCGGCCACCACCGCGCAGGAGGCGGCGGTCCAGTTGGGCGAGCACGCCGCGGTGATCCTCGACGGCGGGCCCCGCGCCGACTCCGCGCCCAGCACCATCGTCGACTGCACCGGTCCGGTGCCACGGGTCCTGCGGGTCGGTGCCATCCCGGTCGACCGGCTCCGGGACGCCGTCCCCGACCTGACCGATTGAGTCGACGCGAGCCGGCCCGGAGGGTCGGCGATGCGGCGGCTCGCGTCCTTCGACTCGACGAGTGGGGGCCCGGAGGGTTCCCCGAGTAGGGGCGGGGACAGCTCGTCGCAGCAGGGGCACGGCTCCTGGCCGCGGTGCAACGCGGAGCGTTGCCATGTCGGAGCGCTACCGTGGGACGACCGCCGCGGCGCCCAGAGGTGTCGCGGCACGACGACGTCCGGGAGGGCGGCTGGATGAGCAGGCCTGCTCCTCGGACCCGTCCCGAGCCGATCCCCGCCGGCTGAGCCGATGCGCGAGTACGCCGTCGTCATGCTCACCGCCGCGCTGGTCACCTTCCTGACCACCCCGGTGGTGCGGAAGCTCGCCGTCCGCTTCCGGATGATGGCCGCGCCGCGGGAACGCGACGTGCACTCCATCCCCACGCCCCGCGGGGGAGGCGTGGCCATGTACCTGGGCGTGGTGACGGCGGTGCTGGTGGCCAGCCGGCTGCCGGCGCTGCAGCGGACCTTCGACGACACCCAGACCTACGCGGTCCTGGTCGGCGGCGGCGTGATCTGCGCCCTGGGCGTGCTGGACGACAAGTGGGGCCTGGACGCCCTGACGAAACTCACCGGGCAGATCGCCGCCGCGGGCCTCATGGGCCTGCTGGGGGTCCAGCTGTCGATCCTGTTCCTGCCGGTGGCCGACATCGGGACGCTCACGCTGGGGCCCGACGTCGGGCTGCCGCTCACGATCCTGCTCACCGTGCTGGTCGTCAACGCGCTCAACTTCATCGACGGCCTGGACGGACTGGCGGCCGGCGTCTCCGCCATCGCGGCGCTGGCCTTCTTCGCCTACAGCTACCACCTGGGCCTGGTCGGGTACGACGACGTGGCGAGCGCACCGGCGCTGATCACCGCCGTGCTGGCCGGCGCCTGCCTGGGCTTCCTCCCGCACAACTTCAGCCCGGCGCGCATCTTCATGGGCGACTCCGGCTCGATGCTGGTGGGCCTGATGCTGTCGGCCGCGGCGGTCACGGCGACCGGGGGAGTGGACCCGCAGTCCTTCGACTCGGCGGCCACCCTGCTGCCGCTCACGCTGCCCCTGCTCGTGCCGGTCGCGGTGCTCTTCATTCCCTTCATCGACCTGGTGATGGCGGTGGTGCGGCGCACCCGGCAGGGCCGCTCGCCCTTCGCCCCGGACAAGATGCACCTGCACCACCGGCTGCTGTCGATCGGCCACTCGCACCGGCGGGCCGTGCTGGTCATGTACTTCTGGGCCGCGCTGCTGTCCTTCGGTGCGGTCGCGCTGTCGATCACCGGCGGGACGGCGGAGCTCCTGGTGGCGATCGCCGTGCTCCTGGTCGTGGGGCTCGTCGTCGTCCTCAGCCCGCGGGCCCGCCGCGCCGCCCGCGAGGCCCGGGCGGCCGAACTCGCGGCCCAGCGGCAGCGCAGCCGCGCCGACCACCCGACCGCCCGGGCGGTGCGGGGGCGCGGCAGCGAGACGCGCGCCAGCCGGGCCGCCGCACGCAACGCCCGCAAGACCGACGCCCCGGAGGTCGTCCGATGAGCACCGGCAGCACCACCCGACCGCCACCCGCACGCAGCACGGCGCCCTGGGACGTCTCGTTCCTCCGTGTCGGGACGCTCCTCACCGTGGCCGTCGCCGCGGTCGCCGCGCTGGTCGCGGGCCTGGTCGCAGGATGGGAGCACGCCGCCGCGATCGGGCTCTCCGCCGTCATCGTGACGGCGTTCTTCGCGGTGTCGGGCCTGGCGGTCGCCTTCGCGGGACGCATCGGGGACACCCTCACCCTGCCGGCGGCCCTGCTCGCCTTCTTCGTCAAGGCCATCGTGCTGTTCGCCGTCCTGGACGCGCTGCCCGCCGACGGGTGGCTCGACCGGCGCACCGTGGCGTGGGCCGTCGTCGTCGGCGCTCTTCTCTGGAGCGGCATCCAGCTCCGCTGGGTGTGGACCCGTCAGATCTTCTACGTGCCCCCGCCCGAGCCGCCGTCGGGGTCGTCCGACCAGGTGGTTGCCCGGGAGCCGGGCAGCACCGGAAAGGCCGGCTGATAGTGTCCGATCCGATGGCCGAGAACACCTCCGGAGACGGAGGCGCTCGACCACGCCCTGCGAGTCCAGCCCGTCAGCCCAGTGGGGCCGACATGGGCTGGTCGGTCACCGGGACGCTCCTCTCCGGTATGGCCGTGTGGGGTGGGGCCGGGTGGCTGCTCGACCGGTGGTTGGACGTTCGCCTGTTCGCCCCGATCGGCATCATCCTCGGCATGGCGGTGGCCATCTACGTGGTCGTCGTCAAGTACGGAGCCGCCGATCCAGTCCCCGGATCGCGGAGCAGCCACACCCCGGGCGGGCGAGGTAGCCGGTCCAGGACGCAGAAAGGACAACGGTGACCTCCAGCGCCCACGCGCTCGGCGACGTCCTCGCCGTGGAGAGCGACCCCGGCGGCGGGTTCACGCCCCCCGGCATCGGGGAGTTCTTCCCCGAGGTGCTCTGGAGCCCCTCGGTGCTCGGCATCGAGTTCGAGATCACCCGCATCACGCTGCTGCTCTGGATCGCGACCGCCGCGGTGGTCGCCTTCCTGCTCGCCACCGTGCGCAGCCCGCAGATCGTGCCGGGCAAGATGCAGTTCCTCGGTGAGTCGGGCTACTCGTTCGTCCGCGACGGGATCGCCCGCGACGTCATCGGCCCCAAGGGTTTGCCGTTCGCGCCGTTCCTCGCCGCGCTCTTCTTCTTCATCCTCGCGAACAACCTGATGGCGATCATCCCGTTCGCCCAGATCTCGCCGATGTCGAAGTTCGCCTTCCCGCTCGTCCTCGCGCTCATCTGCTGGGTCGTCTACATCGCGGTCGGCATCAAGAACCAGGGCCTGTGGCCGTACTTCCGCGACATCATGTTCCTGCCCGGCGTGCCCAAGCCGATGTACATCCTGATCACGCCGCTGGAGCTGCTGCAGAACTTCGTCGTCCGGCCGTTCACGCTGGCGATCCGACTCTTCGCCAACATGTTCGCCGGCCACATGCTGCTGGTGACGTTCTCCCTCGGCGCGGTCTACCTGCTGCAGGTGGGCAACTTCTCGGCCGTCTTCGGCCCGATCTCGGCGCTCATGGCGATCGTGATGACCTTCTTCGAGCTGCTGGTCATCTTCCTGCAGGCCTACGTCTTCACCATGCTGATGGGCACGTACCTCAACGGTTCCGTCGAGGCCGCGCACTGAGCTGACCCCGGTGGCCGCGCTCGGCCGCCCCACGCACTGCACCACCGCACCACACCGCACTACCGCACGACCCCGCCAGCCGCCCGGTGACCGCCGGGCGACGACACAGGAGGAACACCCCGCAATGATCGAGGTTCTCGCAGAGCTCGAAGGCAGCATCGGTTCGGTCGGCTACGGCATCGCCACGATCGGCCCGGGCATCGGTGTCGGTCTGGTGTGGGCCGCCTACATCCAGGCCACCGCTCGCCAGCCGGAGTCGGCCGGCCTGACCCGCACCTACGCCTTCCTGGGCTTCGCGCTCGCCGAGGCGCTGGCCCTGATCGGCTTCGTCGCCCCCCTCGTCTACGGCACCTGATCCGTACGCCTCCCGCGTACGGTCACCGATTCCAGACAGGGACGTTGAGAGCATGAGCATCCTGGCCGCTGAAGAACCGAGCGTCCTGGTCCCGCCCGTCGGCGAGATCATCATCGGTCTGATCGCCTTCGCGATCGTGCTGTTCGTGGTGATCAAGTTCGTCGCGCCCCGCTTCGAGCAGGTCTTCCAGGCTCGTCGCGCGGCGATCGAGGGCGGCATCGAGCGCGCCGAGGCCATGCAGGCCGAGGCGAAGGCATCGCTCGAGCAGTACCGCGCGCAGCTCGCCGAGGCGCGGAACGAGGCGGCGCAGATCCGTGACGCCGCGCGCGCCGAGGGGCAGCAGATCCTCGAGGAGCTGCGTACCCAGGCGCAGGAGGAGTCGGCCCGCATCGTCGCCCGCGGCGAGGAGCAGCTGACCGCTCAGCGGCAGCAGATCGTGCACGAGCTCCGTGGGCAGATCGGCACCCTGGCCGTCGACCTCGCCGGTCGCGTGGTCGGCGAGTCGCTGGCCGACGACGCCCGCCGCAGCGGCACCGTCGACCGCTTCCTCGCGGAGCTGGACGGCATGGCCGCGTCCGGCGACGGCCGGGGTGGCGCCGTCGTCGCGGGCGAGAGCAACCGCTGATGGAGGCATCCAGCAGGGCGGCCACGCTCCAGGTGCACGAGCGCCTGGAGCAGCTGACGCGACCCGCCTCCGGGGTGCTCGAGCGGGCCAAGGACCGGATCACCGGCCAGCCCGCCCGCGCCGCCACCGGACCGGAGCTGCTGGCGCTGGCCGACGAGCTGTTCGCGGTGTCGCGCGTGCTCACCTCACAGCTGTCGCTGCGCCGCGCCATGGCCGACCCGGCGGGGAAGCCGGAGGAGCGCGCCGAGCTGGTGCGCCGCCTCTTCGCCTCGCAGCTGTCCTCGACCGCGCTGGACCTGGTCGAGACGATCGCCCGGCAGCGGTGGTCGCACCCGATCGACCTGGTCGACGCCACCATCACCGTGGCCACCGAGGCGTCGCTGGACGCAGCGGACGCCCGTGGTGAGCTCGACGGCGTCGAGGACGAGCTCTTCCGGTTCGGGCGGATCGTCGCCGGCGACCGGGAGCTGGCCCGCATCCTCAGCGACCGCAAGGCGTCGGTGGAGGGCCGGTCGGCCCTGCTCGACCGGCTGCTGTCCGGCCGGGTGAGCCCGGTGACCGAGCAGCTGCTGCGCAACGTGCTGACCGGCGCACACGTCGGCACCGCCGAGGTCGCCATCGAGCGGCTGTCCGAGGTGGCCAGCCGCCGCCGCGGTCAGTCGGTCGCCCGTGTGACATCCGCGGTCCCGCTCACCCGGGCCCAGGAACAGCGCCTGACGGAGGTGCTGGGCCGGCTCTACGGGCGGGCCGTCGGACTCCAGGTGACCGTCGACCCCGACGTGCTGGGCGGCCTGGTCATCCAGGTCGGCGACGAGGTCATCGACGGCAGCATCGCCCACCGGCTGGAAGCCGCCCGCCGGCGGCTGGCCGGCTGACCGCCCGCTCCCACGACAACGACACGAACCCTGCAGGGAAGAGGACCAGAGCCATGGCCGAGCTGACGATCTCCGCTGATGAGATCCGCAGTGCCATCCAGAACTACGTCACCGAGTACCGCCCCGACGTCTCCCGCGAGGAGGTCGGCACGGTCACCGAGGCGGGTGACGGCATCGCCCGCGTCGAGGGCCTGCCCTCGGTCATGACCAACGAGCTGCTCGAGTTCGAGAGCGGCGTCCGCGGCCTGGCCCTGAACCTCGACGTCCGCGAGATCGGTGTCGTCGTCCTGGGTGACTTCTCCGGGATCGAGGAGGGCCAGCAGGTCCGCCGCACCGGCGAGGTCCTCTCGGTCGCCGTCGGCGACGGATACCTCGGCCGGGTCGTCGACCCGCTGGGCAACCCGATCGACGGTGGCGGCCCCCTCGCGACCACCGGACGCCGGGCGCTCGAGCTGCAGGCCCCCAACGTCATGCAGCGCCAGTCGGTGCACGAGCCGCTGCAGACCGGCATCAAGGCCATCGACGCCATGACGCCGGTCGGCCGTGGCCAGCGCCAGCTGATCATCGGTGACCGCCAGACCGGCAAGACCGCCATCGCCATCGACGCGATCATCAACCAGAAGCAGGCCTGGGCCACCGGTGACCCGGCTCAGCAGGTGCGGTGCATCTACGTCGCCGTCGGCCAGAAGGGCTCGACGATCGCCGCGATCCGTTCGGCCCTCGAGGAGGCCGGGGCGATGGAGTACACGACCATCGTCGCCGCCCCCGCCTCCGAGGCCGCCGGCTTCAAGTACATCGCCCCGTACACCGGCTCGGCCATCGGGCAGCACTGGATGTACGAGGGCAAGCACGTTCTGATCGTCTTCGACGACCTGACCAAGCAGGCCGAGGCCTACCGCGCGGTGTCGCTGCTGCTGCGCCGTCCGCCGGGCCGCGAGGCCTACCCGGGCGACGTCTTCTACCTGCACTCCCGTCTGCTGGAGCGCTGCGCGAAGCTCTCCGACGACCTGGGTGCCGGTTCGATGACGGGTCTGCCGCTCATCGAGACCAAGGGCAACGACGTGTCGGCCTACATCCCGACCAACGTCATCTCCATCACCGACGGGCAGATCTTCCTCGAGACCGGTCTGTTCAACTCCGGTGTCCGCCCGGCCATCAACGTCGGCATCTCGGTGTCCCGCGTCGGCGGCTCGGCCCAGATCAAGGCGATGAAGTCCGTCGCCGGCCGGCTGCGCCTGGACCTGGCCCAGTTCCGCGAGCTCGAGGCGTTCTCCTCGTTCTCCTCGGACCTGGACGCCTCCAGCCGGGCCACCCTCGACCGCGGGCAGCGGCTCGTCGAGCTGCTCAAGCAGGGCCAGTACTCCCCGTTCCCGGTGGAGCGGCAGGTCGTCTCCCTGTGGCTGGGCACCACCGGCCGGCTCGACCGGGTACCGGTCTCCGACGTGCGCCGGTTCGAGGGCGAGTTCCTCGACTACATCGGACGCGGTGACAGCGGCATCCTCGACACGATCCGCTCGTCGAAGAAGCTCGAGGACGACACCGTGGCCGCGCTCGAGCGGGCCGTCGAGTCCTTCTACGGGCAGTTCACGACCTCCGACGGTGAGTCGCTCCTGGGCAACGAGCCCGAGGCCGAGGCCATGGACGCCTCGGAGCGGGGTCAGGAGCGCGTCCAGGTCAAGCGGGGCAGCTGACCGATGGCCGGTAACCTCCGCGCGCTGCGGCGCCGCATTCGCTCCACCAGGTCGACGAAGAAGATCTTCTCGGCCCAGGAGCTGATCGCCGGTGCCCGCATCGTGCGTGCCCAGGCCCGGGTGGAGGCGTCGAAGCCCTACGCCCGGGAGATCACGCGCGTGCTGTCGGCGCTGGCGTCGTCGGCGTCGCTGGACCACCCGCTGCTCACGGAGCGGGAGAACCCGCGGCGCGCGGCCGTCCTGGTCATCACCTCCGACCGTGGGTTCGCCGGCTCGTACAACGTCAACGTGCTGCGACGCACCGAGGAGCTGCTCGCCCTGCTGCGCCAGGAGGGCAAGCAGCCGGTGCTCTACGTGGTCGGCCGCAAGGGCGAGACGTACTACCGCTTCCGCGACCGCGAGATGGAGCAGACCTTCACCGGGTTCTCCGAGCAGCCCGGATACGCCGACGCCCAGGAGGTCGGGCGGGCCCTGATCGACGTCTTCACAGCCGGTGAGGACGACGACGAGCAGGGCGGCGCCGGTGACGACGGGCTGCTGGGGGTCGACGAGCTCCACATCGTCTACACCGAGTTCCGCTCGCTGCTCGCCCAGGTGCCCGTCGCCAAGCGCATGGCGCCCCTGGAGGTCGAGGAGGTCGACGAGTTCGACTACGAGCGCGAGGCCAGGGAAGCCAACCCCGCGAGCGGGTCGGGTGACTCGGGCGTCCCCACCTCCTACGAGTTCGAGCCGTCGGCCGAGGGGCTGCTGGACGCCCTGCTGCCGAAGTACGTCACCACCCGCATCTACGCGGCGATGCTGGAGGCCGCGGCCTCCGAGTCGGCGTCCCGGCGGCGGGCGATGAAGTCCGCCTCGGACAACGCGGAGGAGCTGGCGAAGAACCTCTCGCGCCAGGCCAACCAGATCCGCCAGGCAGAGATCACCCAGGAGATCAGCGAGATCGTCGGCGGCGCCGACGCACTGGTCTCCTCCGGCGCCAACGACTGAATCCACGCAACGATCCCCCGAGCCCCAGGGCAGGAGAGCACTACAGATGACCGTCACCGAGGACCGTCCGTCCACCACGCAGACGCAGGCCACCGGCCGCGTCGTGCGGGTCACCGGGCCGGTCGTCGACGTCGAGTTCCCCCGCGACGCGATGCCCGACCTCTTCAACGCGCTGAAGGTCGATGTCACGCTCGCCGACCTCAGCAAGACCCTCACCCTCGAGGTCGCGCAGCACCTGGGCGAGAACGTCGTCCGCACCATCTCGATGGCGCCGACCGACGGTCTGATCCGCGGGGCCGACGTCGCCGACACGGGGAAGCCGATCTCCGTCCCCGTCGGTGACGTCACCAAGGGCCACGTCTGGAACACCCTCGGCGAGTGCCTGGACACCCCCGGCCACGGCGCGGACGCGCTGCACTGGGGCATCCACCGGAACCCGCCGCGGTTCGACCAGCTCGAGGGCCGCACCGAGATGCTGGAGACCGGCATCAAGGTCATCGACCTGCTGACGCCCTACGTGGCGGGCGGGAAGATCGGCCTGTTCGGCGGTGCCGGCGTCGGCAAGACGGTCCTCATCCAGGAGATGATCCGTCGTGTCGCGCAGGAGTTCGGTGGCGTCTCGGTGTTCGCCGGCGTCGGCGAGCGCACCCGTGAGGGCAACGACCTCATCGCGGAGATGACCGAGTCCGGCGTCATCGAGTCCACCGCGCTGGTGTTCGGCCAGATGGACGAGCCGCCGGGCACCCGCCTGCGGGTCGCGCTGTCGGCGCTGACGATGGCCGAGTACTTCCGGGACGAGCAGAACCAGGACGTGCTGCTCTTCATCGACAACATCTTCCGGTTCACCCAGGCCGGCTCCGAGGTCTCCACGCTGCTGGGCCGCATGCCCTCGGCCGTGGGCTACCAGCCGACCCTGGCCGACGAGATGGGTCAGCTGCAGGAGCGGATCACCTCGACCCGGGGCCGCTCGATCACCTCGCTGCAGGCGATCTACGTGCCCGCCGACGACATCACCGACCCGGCGCCGCACACCACGTTCGCCCACCTGGACGCCACGACGAACCTGTCGCGGCCCATCTCGGAGAAGGGCATCTACCCGGCCGTGGACCCGCTGGACTCCACCAGCCGGATCCTCGACCCGCAGTACGTCGGCGAGGAGCACTACCAGATCGCCCAGCGGGTGAAGCAGATCCTGCAGCGCTACCAGGAGCTGCAGGACATCATCGCGATCCTCGGCATCGACGAGCTCGGTGAAGAGGACAAGGTCACCGTGAACCGGGCCCGGCGCATCGAGCGCTTCCTCTCGCAGAACATGTTCGTGGCCGAGGCCTTCACCGGTCAGCCCGGCTCGTTCGTCCCGCTGTCGGAGACCCTCGAGTCCTTCAAGGCGCTCACCGAGGGCACCTACGACAACGTCCCCGAGCAGGCCTTCTTCATGTGCGGTGGGCTTGAGGACCTCGAGCGCAACGCGGCCAAGCTCAAGAAGGCGTAGCGGAAGGACCCCGTCCCTCTCACCCCTCGCACGCTCGGGGCGAGCCTCCGGACGGGGCCGTGAACGACCTGCTGACGGCCGGGTCCCCTCGGGGCCCGGCCGTCGGCGTCCTGTCACTCGTCCGTGTGGTTCCTGCCCCGGGGCACTCCAGTTCCCCGGCCTGTCTGCCGACGATGGGCGGTGGAGCGCCCGAGCGGCGGGCGCCGTCGCAGAGGCTCGACGTGGAACCGACCAGCGCAGCGCAGCACCCCGAGGGCAGCGGGCACGATCCCGCCTGGACGTGGGCTCCCTACGCGCCCGAGGAGCCGGTCGACCTGGCCCGCTACCGCATCGACGAGTGGGCGCCGGCGTCCACCGTGCGTCACCCCTGGGTGCGCGTGGGCCGCTTCACGCTGCTGTACCGCCGCGCCGCCTGAGAGGGGCCCGGCACAGCCCGCTCGCCCCCGGCGTTACTGTTGGGGCCCCGTCCGTGGATCCCGAGGAGTGTCGTGGCGACCCTGCAGGTCGAGTTGGTGGCCGTAGAGCGCAAGATCTGGTCCGGTGAGGCCACGATGGTCATCGCGCGCACGACGGAGGGTGAACTGGGCGTGCTGCCCGGCCACGCGCCGCTGCTTGGCCAGCTGGCCCCCGGCGGTGTCGTCACGATCCGCACCGACACCGGCGAGGACCTCACCGTCGCCGCACACGGCGGCTTCCTCTCGGTGAGCGAGCAGGGCGTGTCCATCCTGGCGGAGACCGCCGAGATCTCTTCGGAGATCGACGTCGAGCGCGCCCGCGACGCGCTGCGCCGGGCAGAGTCCGCCGGCGACGACCCGGACGCCCTCGACGCCGCCCGGCGGGCGCAGTCCCGGCTCCGCGCCGCCGGCGAGACCGTCTGAGGCGGCCGGCACCCTCAGCGCGGAACCTGCTCCTCCCGTGACCACGGTCCTGCTGGTCCTGCTCGGCCTGCTGCTCGTCGTGGTCGCCGTCGCCTTCCTGCTCCGCCGCCGCTTCCTGCTCTCCGGTCTCGGGGCGGTCACCATGTGGCTGCGCACGCCGAACTCGTCGCGCTGGTCGGTGGGCGTCGCGTGGTACGGCGGGGAGGAGCTGCTCTGGTACCGCGCCCTGTCGCTGTCCGTGCGGCCGCAGCACCGGCTGTGCCGGTCGGGCTTCTCCGTCGAGTCACAGCGCCGGGCGGGCCGGGAGGACCTGGCACTCCCCGAGGACGTCGTCGTCCTCTCCTGCTCGACCGCCGCAGGGCACCGTGACCTGGCCATGGACCGCTCGACGGTGACCGGCTTCCTCTCCTGGGTCGAATCCGCCCCGCCCCGGCACTGAAGAAGGACCTCCCTGCCCCCCGCGACTCGCACGCTCGCAGCGGGGCCCTGCAGGAAGGCCGTCCTCACTCCGGTCGGTCGGTGCTCTCGCTCCGGGTGGGGCCGCCGGGCTCCCACAGGATGTCGCCGCCGGGGTTGGCCACCCGGGACAGGATGAACAGCAGGTCCGACAGCCGGTTGAGGTAGCGGGCCGTCTCCTGGTTGGTGACGCCGGTCCGGCCGTCCGCCTCGTCGGCCTCCAACAGCGCCCAGACGCTGCGCTCCGCCCTCCGGGCCACGACACGTGCCTGGTGCAGGAGGGCGGCCAGCGGGGTGCCGCCGGGGAGGATGAAGCTGTTCAGCTTGGGCAGCGACTCGTTGTACTCGTCGCAGGCGGCCTCCAGCCGCTCGGTGTACGCCGCCGTGATGCGCAGCGGCGGGTACTGCGGGTCCGGCGTGATCGGGGTGCAGAGGTCGGCGCCGACGTCGAACAGGTCGTTCTGGATGCTGCGCAGCAGGTCGGCCAGGGCCGGCTCGGGGGAGCCCAGGGCCAGCGCCGTCCCGAGCACGCTGTTGGTCTCGTCCACGTCGGCGTAGGCCACCAGCCGTGGGTCGGTCTTCGACACCCGGCTCATGTCGCCCAGGTGGGTCTGACCGGCGTCGCCGGTCTTCGTGTAGATGCGGGTGAGCCGGACGGTCATGACGTCAGCGTAGGAGAAGGACCCCGTCGGCCCCCCACCGCTCGCACGCTCGCGGCGGGACCCTGCGGCGGGGCCACGAGACGGAGGGTCCCCGGCTGCCGCCGTAGGGTGGTCGGGTGGAGTGCTTCGAGGTGTCCGGGGGAGCGGCCCTGTCCGGCAGGGTGCGGGTCACCGGGGCGAAGAACAGTGCGCTGAAGCTCATGGCCGCCGCGTTGCTGGCGCCGGGGCGCACCGCGATCGACGAGGTCCCCGACATCCTCGACGTCTCGATCATGAGCGAGGTGCTGCGCCGGCTCGGGTGCGGGGTGACCTACACGCCCCGGCCCGGCAGCGGAGGCGGCGGCCGGGTGGTCGTCGACGTGCCCGAGCAGCCCTCGACGGAGACCGACTACGACCTCGTGCGCCGCATGCGCGCCTCGATCAGCGTGCTGGGCCCGCTGGTCGCGCGGTGCGGCAGCGCCCGGGTCGCCCTGCCGGGCGGCGACGCCATCGGCTCCCGCGGGCTGGACATGCACATCGCCGGCCTGGAGCGGCTGGGCGCCACCGTCATCAGCGAGCACGGCTTCCTCGTCGCCACCGCGCCGCGGCTGACCGGCACCTCGATCTGGCTGGACTTCCCCTCCGTCGGCGCCACCGAGAACCTCGTCATGGCGGCGGTGCTCGCCGAGGGGACGACGGTCATCGACAACGCGGCCCGGGAGCCGGAGATCGTCGACCTCTGCGCGATGCTCACGGCGATGGGGGCGCAGATCGACGGCGCGGGCACCTCGACGCTCACCGTCGAGGGCGTCGAGGGGCTCTCGCCGGTCACCTTCACCACCGTGCCCGACCGGATCGTCGCCGGTACGTGGGCCATCGGCGCCGTCATGACCCGGGGCGACGTGGTCATCGAGCGGGCGGTCGCCGGTCACCTGCGCGTGGCCCTGGACAAGCTCGCCGACGCCGGGGCGACGGTCGAGGAGCTGCCCGGCGGGCTGCGCGTGGCGATGGCCGACCGGCCGCGCGCGGTCGACGTCGTCACGCTGCCGTTCCCGGGATTCCCGACCGACCTGCAGCCCATGGCGGTGGCGCTGGCCGCCGTGTCGACCGGCACGGCCCTGATCACCGAGAACGTGTTCGAGGGCCGGTTCATGTTCGTCAACGAACTGGTGCGCCTCGGTGCCGACGTGCGCATCGACGGCCACCACGCCGTCGTCCGCGGCCGGGAGCGGCTCTCCAGCGCGCCGGTCGTGGCCACCGACATCCGGGCCGGGGCCGGGCTGGTCCTGGCCGGCCTGCTCTCCGACGGCCTCACCGAGGTGCAGGACGTGCACCACGTCGACCGCGGGTACCCCGACTTCGTCCAGCAGTTGCGCAGCCTCGGCGCGAAGGTCGAGCGGACGCAGCGGCCCGGCTGAAGAAGGACCCCCTCGCCCCCCACCGCTCGCAGGCTCGCGGCGGGTCCCTGCGACGGGGCCTCACGGGCTGAAGGAGGCCGCCAGGCTGCGGGCGCGGGCCGCGTCGTCCGGGAAGACCAGCACGTCGGTGCGGTGCGGCGCGGGCGAGCGCTGGGTGGAGCGGATGCCGGCATCGGAGAGAACCGCTCGCAGCGCGCGGGCGGTGGCCGGTGCCGAGACCGTGGCCACGAGCACGAGCAGCCCTTCCTCCGCCGGGACGGCGGGGCGGGTCGTCCGGCCGTAGCCCGACCCGAAGGCCCACCGCATGACCAGCGCCAGACCGGCCAGGACGAGGACGATCACCAGCATCGGCCCCAGGGCCCCGATCCCTCTGGTCACGACGGTCCCTTTCCGGCCCCGTCCCGAGGCTCGCCCCGAGCGTGCAAGGGGTGAGGAGGAGGGGGTCCTTACGCCGAACGAGTGTGCCACCGGTCATCGTCGCCCGGGTGGGGCTGCTCCGGCCTCCGGACCGCCCTACACTCCGCCGGTATGCCGTTCCCGTCATCGCCGGAGCGTGACCGTCCCTGGGTCATGCGCACCTACGCCGGTCACTCCTCGCCGGCCGAGTCCAACGCCCTGTACCGGCGCAACCTGGCCAAGGGGCAGACCGGCCTCTCGGTGGCCTTCGACCTGCCGACCCAGACCGGGTACGACCCCGACGACGAGCTGGCCGTCGGCGAGGTCGGCAAGGTGGGCGTCCCGGTCACCCACATCGGCGACATGCGCGCCCTCTTCGACGGCATCCCGCTCGACGAGATGAACACGTCGATGACGATCAACGCCACCGCGATGTGGCTGCTCGCGCTCTACCAGGCGGTCGCCGAGGAGCACGGGCACGACGTCAGCAAGCTGGCGGGGACCACGCAGAACGACATCATCAAGGAGTACCTGTCGCGGGGGACCTACGTCTTCCCGCCGGCTCCCTCGATGCGGCTGATCACCGACATGGTCGCCTACACGGTCACGACCATGCCGAAGTGGAATCCGATCAACATCTGCAGCTACCACCTGCAGGAGGCCGGGGCGACGCCGGAGCAGGAGATCGCCTACGCGATCAGCACCGCCATCGCCGTCCTGGACTCGGTGCGCGACTCCGGGCAGGTGCCGCAGGAGAAGTTCGGCGAGGTCGTCGCCCGCATCTCCTTCTTCGTCAACGCGGGCGTCCGCTTCGTCGAGGAGATGTGCAAGATGCGCGCCTTCACCCAGCTCTGGGACGAGCTGACGAAGGAGCGCTACGGCGTCGAGGACCCCAAGCAGCGCCGCTTCCGCTACGGCGTGCAGGTCAACTCCCTCGGCCTGACCGAGGCGCAGCCGGAGAACAACGTCCAGCGCATCGTGCTGGAGATGCTGGCGGTCACGCTGTCCCGCGACTCCCGAGCACGTGCGGTGCAGCTGCCGGCCTGGAACGAGGCGCTGGGCCTGCCCCGGCCCTGGGACCAGCAGTGGTCGCTGCGGCTGCAGCAGGTGCTCGCCTACGAGACCGACCTGCTCGAGTACGAGGACCTCTTCACCGGCTCGGTCGTCGTGGAGCAGAAGGTGGCCGACCTCGTCGAGGGCGCCAAGGCCGAGATGGCCCGCGTCGAGGAGATGGGCGGCGCCGTCGCCGCCGTCGAGTCCGGCTACATGAAGAGCGCGATGGTCGGCTCGCTGGCCGAGCGCCGCCGGCGGATCGAGAGCGGTGCGGACGTCGTCGTCGGCGTCAACAAGTTCGAGACCACCGAGCCCAACCCGCTCACCGCCGACCTCGACGCCGCCATCATGGTCGTCGACCAGGCCGTGGAGGCCTCCGCGCAGGAAGCCGTGCGGAAGTGGCGCGCCGAGCGCGACCAGGCCGCGGCCGACCGGGCGCTGGCGGCCCTGCGCGAGGCCGCCGGCACCGACGTCAACCTGATGGCCGCCACCCTCGACTGCGCCCGCGCCGGCGTGACGACGGGGGAGTGGGCCGGGGTGCTGCGCGAGGTGTTCGGCGAGTACCGGGCGCCCACGGGCGTCGCGGCGGCGAGCAGCGGCGGGGAGGCCGACGAGACGCTCACCGACGTGCGCGAGCGGGTGCGGGCTACCGGCGAGGAGCTCGGCGGCCGGCTGCGCTTCCTGGTCGGCAAGCCCGGCCTGGACGGCCACTCCAACGGCGCCGAGCAGATCGCCGTCCGCGCCCGGGACGCCGGCTTCGAGGTCATCTACCAGGGCATCCGGCTCACCCCGGCGCAGATCGTCTCGGCCGCGGTCGAGGAGGACGTGCACGTCGTCGGTCTGTCGGTGCTCTCCGGCTCGCACCTGCAGGTGGTGCCGGCGGTGCTGCGGGGCCTCAAGGAGGCCGGGCTGGACGACGTGCCCGTGGTCGTCGGCGGGATCATCCCCGACAGCGACGCACGGCGGCTGCGGGAGCAGGGCGTCGCCCGCGTCTTCACTCCCAAGGACTTCGGCCTGACCGAGATCATGGGATCGGTGGTCGACGTGATCCGCGAGGCCAACGGCCTGGACACGCTGGTTCCCGAACCGGCCTGATGGACGTCGCGGCGCGGCCGCTCACGTACTCCTCGCCCGGCGCCCCCGCGCCCGGCGAGGAGACGTGGGCGCCGCCCGCCGGCTTCCGCGCCCACGAGCGCACGGTCCCGGTCGGCTCGGGTGACGCGCGCTGGGAGAAGCTCCGCGAGGCCGTGCTCGGCTGGGGCGTGAAGGTCCGCAGCGGTTTCGACGTCGAGCCCGTCGATGGCGCCGGCCTGCGCGTGGCCGAGGGGCGGACCTTCCTGCTGCATGCGCGTCTCGGCCCGCTGACGGTTCGTGAACCGGTCCGGGTGGTGGCGGTCGTCGAGCAGGACCGGCGCTGCGGGTTCGCCTACGGGACGCTGACCGGCCATCCGGTCTCCGGTGAGGAGGCGTTCGTGCTGACCCGGGACGGCTCCGGGGCGATCGCGCTGACGCTGCGCTCGCTCACCCGGGCGGGCCACGGCCCCTGGCGCCCGGTGTTCCCCGCCCTGCTCGTCGCCCAGCGTCTGTACCGACGGCGGTACGAGCGGGCTCTGCTGCGCCCGCCGGGTGATCCCTCGCACAGTGCGGCATGAGGGCCCGCCGTCGCGCCTTGACCTGATCCGTGCAGAACCTGTGGGGCCTCACGCGCCGACGTGCGCTGGACTACGGCCGGACGACGACCGCGAGCTGTTGACGCCCACCGCTCCCGTCGTCCCCTTCCTCCCGTAGACAGGTCTCCCTCCCGTGCTCGCTCGTCTCCGCCGTGTGCCCTTCGCGGCGCAGGTGCTCCTCGCCCTCGTGCTGGGCATCGCCCTCGGGCTGGTCGCCCGCGAGATCGGCCCCGTCGCCGACGGCTCGCCGAACTGGCTCACCAGCACCCTCCAGACCATCGGCGGCAGCTTCGTCACGCTGCTCAAGGCGCTGGTCCCGCCGCTGATCGTCACCGCGGTCATCGTCTCCATCGCCAACCTCCAGCAGGTCTCCAACGCAGCGAGGCTGGCCGGCCAGACCCTCCTCTGGTTCGCCCTCACCGCGCTCATCGCCGTCGCCATCGGCATCGGTCTGGGACTGCTCACCGAGCCCGGCCGCAACAGCTCGGTCGACGCCGCGACCGCCACCGACCCGGCCACGACCGGCGGGTGGTGGGACTTCCTGACCGGCCTGGTGCCCGGCAACATCCTGGGCCTGCAGGCGTCGGCCGGCAGCGACGGGTCGATCGGCCTGTCGTTCAACGTGCTGCAGCTGATCGTCATCTCGGTCGCGATCGGCATCGCGATCCTCAAGGTGGGCTCCGCCGCGGAGCCGTTCCTGAACCTCACCCGCTCGGCCCTCGCGGTCGTCCAGAAGGTGCTGTGGTGGGTCATCCTGCTGGCCCCGATCGGCACCGTCGGCCTCATCGGCAACGCCGTCGCCAGCTACGGCTGGAGCTCGCTGGGGTCGCTCGGCGTCTTCGCCGGCGCCGTCTACGCCGGGCTGGCCCTCGTGCTCTTCGTCGTCTACCCGGTGCTGCTCCGTGCCCACGGACTGTCGCCGCTGCGGTGGTTCGCCGGTGCCTGGCCGGCCATCCAGCTGGCCTTCGTCTCCCGCTCGTCGATCGGCACCCTGCCGGTCACCGAGCGCGTGACCGAGCAGAACCTCGGCGTCCCGCGGTCCTACGCGTCGTTCGCCGTGCCGCTGGGCGCGACGACCAAGATGGACGGTTGCGCCGCGATCTACCCGGCGCTGTCGGCGATCTTCGTGGCGCAGTTCTTCGGGATCGACCTCGCGATCACCGACTACCTGCTCATCGCGCTGGTGTCGGTCATCGGTTCGGCGGCCACGGCCGGTGTCACCGGCGCGGTGGTCATGCTGACGCTCACGCTGTCGACCCTCGGCCTGCCGCTGGCCGGCGTCGGGCTGCTGCTGGCGATCGATCCCATCCTCGACATGGGGCGCACCGCGGTGAACGTCGCCGGTCAGGCGCTGGTGCCGACCATCGTGGCCAAGCGCGAAGGCATCCTCGACCTCGAGCGCTACAACGCGACCTCGACGGTGGACCCGCTGGCGGCGGCCGACGAGCACGGTGGTGTGGACGCCGACCTGCGGCGGCCCGCCACGGTCTGAGCAAGGACCCCGTCCTCCCCACCCTTCGCACGCTCAGGGCGGGCCTCTGGACGGGGCCGCGAGACGGGCCCGGTTCCTCCCGAGGACCGGGCCCGTCGGCGTCTCAGCCGACCAGGTCGGCGCAGCCGGACTCGTCGGGCAGCAGCGGCCGGAAGGTGAGCGACCAGCGGGCGCCGTCCGCGCCGAGCCAGGGCGTGGCGGAGGTGGCCTGGCGGGCGGCGTCGAGGACCGGTGCCAGCTGGTCCCCGCCCACCGTCAGGCAGGTCTGCTCCGGCAGCGCGCCCAGCGGCTCTCCCGGGAGGGGCGGTCCGGGCCAGGGCTGGGCGGGGTGCTCCAGGCCGTCCCCGGGGTCGATCCAGGGGCTGACCACCACGGCCAGGGCGTCGGGCCGGTACGGCTCCACGGGCGCCGTCCCCGTGGACGGAACGGTCAGCTCGTCGAGGAACGCGGCCAGCTCCGCGCGGGCGGCGGCCTGCTCCTCGGTGAGCCCCGCGTCCGGCGCCGGGCCCAGGTCGCGGGGGAGGGACTCCCGGAGCGCGTAGGCCTCACGCACGTAGCGCCCGTCCGCGGTGACGAGCGTGAACCGGGTCGTCGTGGCGTCCGCCACCGGCGGCGTCCCGAGATCGGCCGTCTCCCGGATCCCGGCCTCGAGCGCCTGCTCGGCCAGCGTCCGCACCTCGGCGGGGTCGAGGCGGGTGACCTGCAGGTTGGGCAGGGCCGGCCCCGGATAGATCGCGGGGACCGGACCATCGGTGATCACCCGACCGTCGGCGTACACGCTGACCACCGGCAGCCGGGCGGCCAGCATGTCCGGCGTCGTGAACCCGCCGACGTGCTGCACGCGCAGCACCAGGGCATCGGGTCCGGCCGGGAGCTCGACGCGGGGCGAGGGAGCGGGGGAGGACGGCCGGCTCCCGGTCGAGGGCGGGTCCGCGCAGGCGGCCAGCGTCAGGAGGGCGAGCAGGACGGCGACACCGCGGACGGAACTCATGCCCCCCGATGCTGCCAGCCCGACGGGGCGCCCGGGGCGGTTCGCGGCCGGCGGGTACCGTCGGCGCCCGTGCGTCTGGTCATCGCCCGCTGCTCCGTGGACTACATCGGACGGCTCACCGCCCACCTGCCGATGGCGACCCGTCTGCTGCTGGTCAAGGCCGACGGCTCGGTGTCCATCCACGCCGACGACCGCGCCTACAAGCCGCTGAACTGGATGACCCCGCCCTGCGCGCTCAAGGACGAGCTGACCGACGGGTCGGGCACCTGGACGGTCACGAACAAGGCCGGCGAGCAGCTGGTCATCACCATCGAGGCCGTCGAGCACGACCACGCCCACGAGCTCGGTGTGGACCCCGGCCTGCAGAAGGACGGCGTCGAGGCCGAGCTGCAGCGGCTGCTGGCCCTGCACGTGGAGACCTTCGGCGCCGGGTGGTCCCTGGTGCGCCGCGAGTACCCGACCGCCATCGGCCCGGTCGACCTGCTCTGCCGTGACGCGGCCGGGACGACCGTCGCCGTGGAGATCAAGCGGCGCGGTGAGATCGACGGAGTAGAGCAGCTGTCGAGATACTTGGAGCTGTTGAACCGCGACCCGCTCCTGGCGCCGGTCAAGGGGGTGTTCGCCGCGCAGGAGATCAAGCCGCAGGCGAAGGTGCTCGCCCAGGACCGCGGCATCGACTGCGTGACCGTCGACTACGCCGTCCTCAAGGGCACCGACGATCCCTCCCAGCGCCTCTTCTGACAGAAGGACCCCTGCGCCCCCCACCACTCGCGAGCTCGCGGCGGGCCCCTGCGCAGGGGCCTGACCGGGTGACCCTGGCGCGGTGCTGGAGGGGCGGGTGAGAGACTGCCCACGATCACCGACGGTGGAGGGATGGCAGCGTGGCCAGGGAATTGAACGAGGTCGGCATCGTGGGGCTGGGCACCGCGGGTGCCGCCATCGCGGAGGTACTGGCACGGGCGGGCCTGTCGGTCACCGCCGTCGAGGTCGACGACGAGGCGGCCGCACGCGGCCGCGCCGCGATCGAGCGCTCGGTCGCCGGGGGCGAGCCGGACGACGCCGCACTCGGCCGGATCCGGTACAGCACCTCGCTGGAGGACCTGTCCTCCGCGGAGCTGGTCATCGAGGCCGTTCCCGAGCGCCTGGCGCTCAAGGCGGAGATCTTCGCCCAGCTCGACGGCGTCTGCGGGCCGGACACCGTGCTCGCGACCAACACCTCGAGCCTCTCGGTCACCGAGCTCGCGGTGGGCACCGGGCGGCCGAGCAAGGTCCTCGGCCTGCACTTCGCCAACGCCGTGCCGACGGCGACGCTGGTGCAGGTCGTCCGCACCGCCGTCACCGACGCCTCGGTGGTCGACGACGCGGTGGCCCTGGTCGAGCGCGTGGGCAAGGTGGCGGTGACCGTGGGCGACGAGCCCGGGTTCATCACCGACGCCCTGCTGTACGCCTACCTCAACCACGCGGTCTCGATGTTCGAGAACCACTACGCCAGCCGCGAGGACATCGACGCCGCCATGCGGCTCGGCTGCGGTCTGCCCGTCGGCCCGCTGGCCGTCGTCGACGCCATCGGCGTCGACACCACCTACGACGTGCTCGACGCCCTGCACGCCGAGACCGGCAACCGGCTGCACGCGCCGAGCCCGATCCTCAAGCAGATGCTGACCGCCGGGCTGCTCGGCCAGAAGAGCGGCCGCGGCTTCTACACCTACGCCGCGGCCGGCTCGGCCGAGGTCGTCGCCGACGCCGCCACCCCGACCCCCGGAGGTGCCGCCGAGGGCGCCCGTCCGGTGCAGTCGGTGGGCGTCGTCGGTTCGGGCACGATGGCCACCGGCATCATCGAGGTGGTCGCCAAGGGCGGCTACGACGTCACCTTCATCGCCCGCTCGGACGAGAAGGTCGCCGGCGTCACCGCCGCGCTGACCAAGTCGCTGGACAAGCAGGTGCAGCGCGGCCGCCTCGAGGAGTCCGCGAAGGCGGACATCCTCGGCCGCGTCTCCGGCGCCAGCTCCGTGGAGGCGCTGTCCGACGTCGACCTGGTGATCGAGGCCGTCATCGAGTCACTGCCGGTCAAGGAGGCGCTCTTCGCCGACCTGGGCCGGATCGCGAAGCCCGGTGCGGTGCTCGCGACGACGACCTCCAGCCTGCCGGTCATCAAGTGCGCGCAGGCCAGCGGCCGCCCGGCCGACGTCGTGGGCATGCACTTCTTCAACCCCGCGCAGGTCATGAAGCTGGTCGAGGTGGTCTCCACCGTCTCCACCGCGCCGGACGTGGCCGCCACGGTGCACGCCGTCTCGGGGAAGCTGAAGAAGCACGCGGTGTCCTGCACCGACCGTGCGGGCTTCATCGTCAACGCGCTGCTCTTCCCGTACCTCAACGACGCGGTGTCGATGCTGGCGGCGCACTACGCCTCGATGACCGACATCGACACGGCCGTCAAGGCGGGGCTGGGCTACCCGATGGGGCCGTTCGAGCTGCTGGACGTGGTCGGCAACGACGTCTCGCTGGCCATCGAGCAGGAGCTGCACACCGAGTTCCGGGACCCGGCGCTCGCGCCGGCGCCGCTGCTCGAGCAGCTGGTCACCGCCGGGTACCTGGGCCGCAAGACGGGCCGCGGCTTCCACGACTACGCCAAGCGCTGACCTCTCGGTGCCACGCCGGCGCGTCCGGACCGGGTCACGTCCTGCGGGACGCGACCCGGTCCGGCGCGCCGATCCCGTCGAGGAGGCGGGGGACGGGGACTGGGTGGTGCGTGCCGTCACGGGCTCCAGCACCGGCAAGACCTACCGCTGCCCCGGCTGCGACCAGGAGATCAGGCCCGGCACGCCGCACGTGGTGACCTGGCCCGCCTACGCGAGGGACTCCGACCTCGAGCCCTGGGACACGGACTCGGCGGCCGACCGGCGGCGGCACTGGCACACCACCTGCTGGCGGGCCCGCGACCGGCGCCGTTAGCCGACCAGCCGGGCGAACACCACCAAGTTGTCCCGATAGCTTCCTGCGGCGGGGTCGAAGACCCCGCCGCAGGTGATCAGCCGGAGCTCCGCGCCGGACACCGGCCCGTAGACGGCGTCGGTCGGGAAGGCGTCCTTGGGCGACCGGACCACCCGGTCGACGGCGAACCGCACGCTGGTGCCGTCGGCCCGGTCGACCGCGATCTCGTCCCCGGGAACCAACCGGTCGAGCCCGGCGAACACCGCGGGGCGGCCGGTCCAGTCCACGTGCCCGGCGAGCACGGCGGGCCCCGGGCGGCCCGGGGCCGGACCCGCGGCGTACCAGCCGGCCACCGCGGGGTCGGCCGGCACGGTGAGGGCACCGGTGGTCTCCAGGCCGGAGCCGGTCACCGCGGCGTCCACGCCGGCTGCGGGCACCCGCACCCGCACCGGCAGGCCGTCGCCGGCCGCCCGGTCGTGCGCGGCCGCGGCGACAGCGGCGGACAGCCGGGGGAACCGGGCGGCCCGGGTCGTCGATCCGCCGGCCTCCACCCCGCCCACCGGCCGCACGGCCGGTGCGACGGCGTCCACGAGCGTCCGGACGGTCAGCCCGCCGCCGGGGGCGTCCAGGACCAGCAGGCTCACGACGGTGCCCGCGGCGAGGTCCACCGGCACGGCCGTGCCGTCCGCACCGCTGGTCAGCCGCACCGTCGCAGGGCCGGCCGGGACGGCGGTGTAGCCGGACTCGGCGGCGAAGGGGAGCCCCGCGGCCAGCGCCGGACCGTTGTCGACGAGCACGTCGAGGGTGGGCGCCGTGGCGGCCGCCGCGAGGACCCGGACCCGGGCGGTGCCGTCGGCCGGCGCGGTGAGGTCGTCGGGGAGGGGCGTCAGCGCCAGCTCGGCGAAGGTGCCGGAGAGCGCGAGCGTGCGGGCCCCGCCGGCGGGCACGTCCACGACGGCGGAGAGTGCCGGTGGTCTGCCCGGGAACGTGCCCGCCGGTCGGACGCTCACCGCGTAGCTCCCTGCGGGGAGAGCGCGGTAGCCGCCCACCTCGCCGTAGCCGAGTGCGCCGGCCACGTCGGGTCCCGGGTCCACGGCAGGCCCGCCGGCCGGGGCGGGCGTCAGGGCGACGTCGACGGCCGGTGTGTCGGGGGACAGGTGCGCGATCCGGAGCAGACCCGTCTCACCGTCCGCCTGCGCCGGCCCCATCGAGACCAGCCAGCACAGCAGGGCGACGAGAGCGACCGCCGACGCCCTCAGGCCCCGCTGCAGGGGCCCGACGCGAGCGGGCGAGTGGCGGGGGGCAGTGGGGTCCTTCTTCAGGAACGCCCCTGCCTGACGGGCTGGTCGATCGACTGGGTGGACGGACCGCCGGCCGGAGCCGTGGTCGCACCCGCGGGGGTCTGGCTCGGGCGGGGCGGCAGCGGCAGCTGACGGGTGTTGGGCGTCTCGGCCCTGGTGGGCTGCCGGACGGCTGCGGACTCGCCGTCGCCGCGCGACACCGGCGAGGCAGCGGGTGCAGGCTGGGCCGGCTCGGTGGACTGCTCCGCGGCGGGAGCGGGCTGGGGAGCCGGCTGGGTGACCCGGGGCGTGGGCTGGGGGCGCTGCTCGGCGGCGGTGCGGATCGCCTCGGGCCGCTCGGTCCCGGTGCGCGCGGGCTCCGGACGGGGGGCCGGCTCCGTACGGGGCTGCTCCGTACGGGGCTGCTCCGGACGGGCCTGCTCGGGCCGCTCCGTCGCGCGGGGCGCCGGCTGCTCGGCGCGGTCGCCGAGGTCGGGGAGGTTGTCCAGCAGGCGGCGGGCCTGGACCAGCCGGCTGGTGAGCTCGTCGCGGACACCGCGGATGGCCTCGGCCCTGGCCTCGGCGTCGGCGACCAGCTGGGCGGCGTGCTGCTCGGCGGCGGCGACCCGCTGCCGTGCGGCCTGCGTGGAGATGCGCTCGCGCTCCTCCTCGGCACGCGCCGCCTCGGCTCGGCGGGCGCGCTGGGCGATGTCGAAGTCCTCCTCGACCTTGGCGCGCCGGGCCTGCGACTCGGCGTCGAGGCGGGCCACCCGCTCCTGGGCCTTGGCGACCAGCTCGTCGGCGCGCAGCTGGGCCTTCTGCATGATCTGCTCGGCGGCCTGGCGCGCCTCGGCGATCATCCGCTCGACCTCGGCCTGCCCGGCCGCGTGGCGCTCGAGCAGCGCGCGCTCCTCGGCGTCGGTCTGCTCGCGGACCGCCTGGGCGTCGAGCTCGGCGGCCCGGCGGATCTCGCCCGCCTCCTCCTCGGCGAGCTGCAGCATGTGCTGGATGCGCTCGCTGATGTTCTCGAAGGTGGGGGCGGAGGCGGTGGCCGCCTTGCGGCGCAGCGACTCGATCTCGCCGTGCATCGCGGAGAGCTGCCCGGCCAGGTCGGCGGTGCGGGCGACGGCGGCGTCGCGGTCGGCCAGCGCGATGCGGAAGTCCGCCTCCAGGCGCTCGATCGTGTCGGCGACCTGGCTGCGGTCGTACCCCCGCAGCACCACGTCGAACGAGTGCTGGGCCTCGTGCATCGGCAGTTCGTGGCGGGGGTCGCTCATGGCCCCATCCTCGCAGACGGGGTATGGGTCAGTCACCGTGTCCGGCCCGTCATATCCCAGGAGTCCCGGACGCCCCGGGGGCAACGGCAGGCCCCTCGGACGTGCCGAGGGCCCGGCCCCCGCAGGGGAACCGGGCCCTCGGGCTCCGTCGTCCGCTCAGACGCCGCGGAAGCGGTTGATCGCCTCGACGTGCTTCGCGCGCTTCTCGGCGTCCTTGACGCCGAGGCCCTCCTCGGGGGCGAGGGTGAGGACGCCGACCTTGCCCTGGTGGGCGTTGCGGTGGACGTCGAGGGCGGCCTGGCCGACCTCCTCCATCGGGTACACCTTCGACAGGGTCGGGTGGACGAAGCCCTTGTCGATCAGCCGGTTGGCCTCCCACGCCTCCTTGTAGTTGGCGAAGTGCGAGCTGAGGATGTTCTTCAGGTTCATCCACAGGTAGCGATTGTCGTACTGGTGCATGTAGCCGCTGGTGGAGGCGCAGGTGACGATCGTCCCGCCCTTCTTGGCGACGTAGACGCTGGCACCGAAGGTCTCGCGGCCGGGGTGCTCGAAGACGATGTCCACGTCCTCGCCACCGGTCAGCTCACGGATCTTCTTGCCGAAGCGCTGCCACTCCTTGGGGTCCTGGTTGTGCTCGTCCTTCCAGAACTTGTAGCCCTCGGCGGAGCGGTCGATGACCAGCTCGGCGCCCATCTTGCGGACGATCTCCGCCTTCTCCGGGCTGCTGACGACGCACACCGGGATCGCGCCGCCGTTGAGCGCCATCTGCGTGGCGTAGGAGCCCAGGCCGCCCGAGGCGCCCCAGATGAGCACCGTGTCGCCCTGCTTCATGTGGGCGCCGTTGCGGCTGACCAGCTGGCGGTACGCGGTGGAGTTGACCAGGCCCGGGGCGGCAGCCTCCTCCCAGGAGAGGTGCGCCGGCTTGGGCATGAGCTGGTTGCTCTTCACGAGGGCCAGCTCGGCGAGCCCGCCGAAGTTGGTCTCGAAGCCCCAGATCCGCTGCTGCGGGTCCATCATCGTGTCGTCGTGGCCGGCCGGGTCCTCGAGCTCGACCGAGAGGCAGTGCGCGACGACCTCGTCGCCGGCCTTCCACTTGTTGACGCCGGGGCCCACCCGCAGGACGACGCCGGCGAGGTCGGACCCGACCACGTGGTAGGGCAGGTCGTGCCGCTTGGTGAGCTCCGACTGCCGGCCGTAGCGCTCGAGGAAGCCGAACGTCGAGACCGGCTCGAAGATCGACGTCCACACGGTGTTGTAGTTCACCGAGGAGGCCATGACCGCGACGATGGCCTCGCCGGGGCCCAGCTCCGGGGTCGGCACCTCGTCGATGTGGAGGGACTTGCGGGGGTCCTTGTCCTTCGTGGCCACCCCCTCGAACATGTTCTGCTCGTCCTTGCGCACGACGACGGCGCGGTAGGACTCCGGCACGGCGAGGCCGCCCAGTGCGTCCAGCTGGTCGGCGAGGATGGCGTCCCTGATCTCGTTCACGCGAACTCCTGTTCGTGGAAGGCCGTCGACGGCCGGCTCCGAGGGCGGTACGGGGCAGTGCGGTGCTGGAGGTTACCGAGCGTTAACCCGGCCGCCGGAAAAGGGTGGTGCCGAGCGGCGGCGGCTCAGTGCGCGGAGGCCGCCGGCTGGACGAGCTCGACGAGGACGCCGCCGGCGTCCTTCGGGTGGATGAAGTTCACCCGGCTGTCGGAGGTGCCGCGCTTGGGGACGTCGTAGAGCAGCCGCAGGCCGCGCTCGCGCAGGGTGGCGCTGACGGCCTCGACGTCGTCCACCCGGAAGGCCAGCTGCTGCAGGCCCGGGCCCGAGCGGCCGATGAACTTCGCGATCGTCGACTCCGGGGTCAGCGGTGCGAGCAGCTGGATGCGGGTGTCCCCATCGCCGACGGCGAGCATCGCCTCGCGGACGCCCTGCTCCTCGTTGGTCTCCTCGTGCACCGAGTGCACGCCGAAGGCCTGGGCGTAGAAGGCGATCGCCTCGTCCAGGTCGGGCACGGCGATGCCCACGTGGTCGATGGTGGTGAACAGTCCGGCGGGCAGACCCGAGGACGGCGCGTCGTTGGTGGTCACGTCGGGCATCCTGCCGCGCTCCCGCGCGAGGCGACACTCCGGGGCCGCCGGGATGCCCGGGTCGGGTGACGGACGTGGGCCACGCCACGCCCCTGGACCGGTGGTCCTATCCTGTATAGAGCCCGACGCCGCGCGATCAGCGCGGTCTGCTCTGTCATTCCTCGGTCGCCGGCGTCGGCGGCCCGGCACTGGAGGTCCCCCCATGAGCGAGAACAACCGAGCCCGCTCGGTCATCGTCAGCGGTGCCCGTACCCCGATGGGCCGGCTCCTCGGCGGGCTCAAGGACTTCTCGGCCGCCGACCTCGGGGGCTTCGCGATCAAGGCGGCGCTCGAGCGCGCCGGTATCTCCGGCGACCAGGTCGAGTACGTGATCATGGGCCAGGTCATCCAGGCCGGTGCCGGGCAGAACCCCGCCCGCCCCGCGGCCGTCAACGGCGGCATCCCGATGTCGGTGCCCGCGCTGACCATCAACAAGGTCTGCCTCTCGGGTCTGTCGGCCATCGCGATGGCCGACCAGCTCATCCGCGCCGGCGAGTACGACATCGTCGTCGCCGGCGGCCAGGAGTCGATGACCCAGGCGCCGCACCTCCTGGCGAACTCGCGCACCGGCACGAAGTTCGGCGACACCGCGCTCATCGACTCGATGTCGCACGACGGCCTCTCCGACACCTTCGACCAGGTCGCGATGGGTGCGCTGACCGAGCAGGCCAATTCCCGCTACGACCTGACCCGCGAGGAGCAGGACGAGTTCGCGGCGGCCAGCCACCAGAAGGCCGCCCGCTCGCACAAGGACGGCGTCTTCGCCGAGTCGATCACCCCGGTCCTCATCCCGCAGCGCAAGGGTGACCCGATCGAGTTCACCGACGACGAGGGCATCCGCCCCGACACGACCGCCGCGAGCCTGGGCAAGCTCAAGCCGGCCTTCGCCAAGGACGGCACGATCACCGCCGGCACCGCCTCGCAGATCTCCGACGGTGCCTGCGCCGTGGTCGTCATGAGCGCCGCCAAGGCCGCCGAGCTGGGCATCACCCCGATCGCCGAGATCGGCGCGCACGGCGTCGTCGCCGGCCCGGACGCCACGCTGCAGAGCCAGCCGTCCGGTGCCATCCAGAAGGCCTGCGCCCGCGAGGGCATCGACCCCAAGGACCTCGACGTCGTCGAGCTCAACGAGGCCTTCGCCGCCGTCGGCATCGTCTCCACCCGCGAGCTGGGCATCGACCCCGAGAAGGTGAACCCCAACGGTGGCGCCATCGCCCTGGGGCACCCGATCGGGATGAGCGGCGCCCGCATCGTCCTCGACGTCGCGCTGGAGATCCGCCGCCGGGGTCTCAAGGTCGGTGCCGCCGCTCTCTGCGGCGGCGGTGGCCAGGGCGACGCGCTGATCCTGCACGCTCCGTCCGCCTCGGCGTGACAGAGGTCCCTGCGGGGACCGCGGTCCAGACGTCCGCCCCCGCCGCCTCCGGGCGGCGGGGGCGGCGTGCTGTCGACGTCCCCGCACTGGTCGAGCGGGCCCGCGAGGGCGACGCCCGCTCGGTGGCCCGGCTGATCTCGCTGGTCGAGGACGCCAGCCCCGTCCTGCGCGAGGTCGCCGCGGCGCTGGCGCCGCACACCGGCCGCGCCCAGGTGCTGGGTCTCACCGGCTCACCGGGGGTCGGCAAGTCCACGACGACGACGGCGCTGGTGCGCGCGCTGCGGCAGGCCGGCAAGCGCGTCGGCGTGCTCGCCGTCGACCCGTCGTCACCGTTCTCCGGCGGTGCCCTGCTCGGTGACCGGGTGCGCATGCAGGACCACGCCGGCGACGGCGGCGTCTTCATCCGGTCCATGGCCTCGCGCGGGCACCTGGGCGGTCTCTCCTGGGCCACCCCCCAGGCGCTGCGCGTGCTGGACGCCGCCGGGTGCGACGTCGTGCTGATCGAGACCGTCGGGGTCGGCCAGTCCGAGTTGGAGATCGCCTCGCTGGCCGACACGACCCTGGTGCTGGTCGCGCCGGGGATGGGCGACGGCATCCAGGCGGCCAAGGCCGGCATCCTGGAGGTCGCCGACGTCTTCGTCGTGAACAAGGCCGACCGGGACGGCGCCCAGCAGGCCGTGCGCGACCTGCGCTACATGCAGTCCCTCGGCGGCCGGTACACCGGGGCCGGTGGCTGGCGCCCGCCCATCTGCCGGACGGTGGCCTCCCGCGACACCGACAACGGCATCGACGAGGTGCTGGGCGAGGTCGAGGAGCACCGACGCTGGCTGGAGTCCTCCGGGGAGGGGCACCGCCGGCGTACCGAGCGCGCGGCGCGGGAGATCGAGGCGATCGCCCTCGCCGCGCTCCGCGAACGGATCGGCGACCTCCGCGGCTCGTCGGCCCTCGGCGCGCTGGCCGAGCGGGTCGTGGCGGGGGTGGCCGATCCCTACGGCGCGGCCGACGAGCTGGTCGCCAGGCTCTGAGGCGATCGGTCGGCGAACCGGGCGGTCAGTCGCTCCCACGGGAGGATCGACAGGATCGCGATGCAGTGCGGCAGGAAGATGATCGTCACGCCGGCGAACACCACCAGGTGGAAGCCGATGAGGAAGAGCACCAGGCCGATGCGTGCGCGGTCGCTGCGCACCAGGAGCATGAGCGGTGCCGCGAGTTCCAGGACGATCATCACCCACTGCGCGGCCGTCAGCAGCCACGGCACCTCGACCGTCCAGTCCGACATCCACGTGCCCCGGCGCAGCACGGCGCGCGTCAGCGTGGAGCCGGTGGGCCAGTCCCAGCCGCCGAAGCGGATCTTGGCCCAGGCGGCGAGGAAGTAGGTCAGCATCACGGCCACCAGGACCGCCGCCATCGCCCAGCCCGCGGCCTCCGAGCGGCGCCGGTCGCGGAAGCGCGCACAGCCGATCGTGGGCAGCACCGCGAGCAGGACGAGGAAGGCGATCCGGTCGTGGTCGACCTTGCCGTAGCTCATCGCGATGACCATCCACTCCAGGTACAGGAGGAAGACGGCGGTGCCGAGCAGTCGCGGCGCCCGGCCGGTGGCAGCGGCCACCGCGGCCAGCACCAGCGCCCACTGGACGACGACGATCAGCGTGTGCGTGGGGGTCGGCAGGTGCAGCACCCGCCCGATCAGCAGCGGGGCGTACCACTCGGTGGGGACGTCGGCGTGCGCGCGGACCCAGGCGGTGGTGAGGAAGACGTCGACCGGGATGAACAGGTAGGCGATCACGCGGACCACCGCGATCCGCGCCAGCGGCACGGGGATGAACCACCACCGGCTGGTCAGCGGCGCCGGGGCGTCCGGGGTCTGGGTCGCGGAAGTGCTCATGATGCGTCGTCCTCCAGCTCGAACTCGACGACGACGGTGTCGGTGTAGTCGCCCGTCGGCTTCCCGTCGGCCAGCTCGAACTTGCGGTGCACCATCTGCACGGCCACGAGCTCCGGGGCGTCGGGGTTGGCGTCCTCGAACGCGTCGGCGAGCAGCCCCAGCAGCTCCGGGTGCTCGCGCAGCCGGTCGATCTGCCCCTCGAACTCCGCGCGCCGCAGCCCGACCTGGCCGCCGGACAGCCGGACTTCCTCGCCGGCGGCGGTCACCCCGACCGCCCGGGTGGAGATCACCGGGGTGTTCGGGTCGTTGCGCGTCGAGTACATGCGGAAGGGCCCGAACGGGAACGCGTCGTCGTCGCCCCAGACGGTGCCCGCGAGCAGCAGCGCCAGGACGACGACGACGGCCGCGAGGCGGCTGCGGCGCCCGGCCGGTGTCAGCCGGAGCACCTCCGGCTCGGCCGTCGGTGGGGAATCGAGGGAGGACTGCACCGGGGGAGGCTAGAGCCGGCCCCGCCCGGGCCGCCACGGGCGCGCGCGCGAGCGCGGCCGTGGCGCCCCAGGCGCACGGCCCGACTCACGAGCCACGGAACTTGCGCATCCGGGACGCCGTCGTGAGGATCACCCGGTGAGTGGGCGTGCTGGACGACCGGATGCCGTCGTCGTCGGAGCGGGGCCCAACGGGCTGGCCGCGGCGCTGCGGCTGTCCGCGGCGGGGCTGCACGTGCAGGTGGTGGACGCCGGCGACCGCCCCGGTGGCGGGATGCGGACCGAGGAGCTGATCCGCCCCGGTTTCCACCACGACGTCTGCTCGACCGTGCAGCCCATGGCGGTCGCGGCGCCGTTCTTCCGCGAGTTCGACGTGGAGAGCCGCGGCGTCCGCTTCGTGCACCCCGAGATCAACTTCGCCCACCCGCTGGACGGCGGGGGAGCGGCCCTGTCCTTCCGCTCGCTGGAGGAGACGGCCACCGGCCTGGGGCCCGACGCGGAGGCCTACCGCCGGCTGTTCGGTCCGCTGGTCGAGCACGGCGGGGACGTCATCGACTTCTTCCTCTCCAGCCGGCTGCGCTCGCTGCCGACGAAGAGCGTCGCCGAGGTCACGAAGTTCGCCCTCACGGGGCTGCCCAACGTGCGCTGGCTGGCCGACCGGTACTTCGACACAGAGGAAGGCCGGGCTCTGCTCGCGGGCGCCGCGGCGCACGGGATGCTCGACCTGAGCCGGCCGCTGACCTCCGCGCTGGGCATGGTCCTGGCGATGCTGTCCCACCACGCGGGCTGGCCGGTGATCGAGGGTGGCTCGCAGAAGCTGGCCGACGCGATGGTGACCGCTCTGGAGGAGCAGGGCGGCGAGGTCGTGACCGGGCACCGGGTGACCGACCTGCGCGAGTTCGAGGGCGTGCCCGCGGTGCTGCTGGACACGACCCCCGAGGACTTCGTGACGATGGCCGGGGACCGGCTCAACGAGGGCTACCGGCGCTGGGTCCGGCGGTACAAGCACGGCGCCGGCGTCTTCAAGATCGACTGGATCCTCTCCGAGCCCGTGCCGTGGACGAACCCCGAGGTCCGCCGTGCCGGGACCGTCCACGTCGCGGGCACCCTCGAGGAGACGCTGGCCGGGGAGCGCGCCCCCAACCAGGGCCGGCTCACCGACAAGCCCTACGTGCTCGCCGTGCAGCCCACGGTGCCCGACCCGACGCGGGCACCGGAGGGTGGCCACATCTTCTGGGCCTACGTGCACGTGCCGCACGGTTCCGACGTCGACATGACCGGTCCCATCGAGGACCAGATCGAGCGCTTCGCGCCGGGGTTCAAGGACACCGTCGTGGCGCGGGCGACGAAGAACGCCGTGCAGATGGAGCAGTGGAACCCGAGCTACCTCGGGGGCGACATCTCCAACGGGCAGGCCTCGCTCCGCCAGATGCTGGCCCGGCCGGTGCCCCGCTGGAACACCTACCGGACTCCGGTGAAGGGCGTGTACCTGGCGTCCTCGGCGACCCCGCCGGGGCCCGCGGTCCACGGCATGTGCGGCGACCTCTCCGCGCGGGTCGCGCTCCGCGACGTCTTCGGCGTCCGCGACGTGCCGCCGCTGCGTCCTGCGCCGGGCTGAACGGCGCGATCCGGACGGAGCCGCCAGCGGCGCCGGTAGCGTCGCGGCCATGGTGCGACCGCTGGGGCTGCCGTTCGACCCGATCGAGCGGGCGGCCGAGACGTGGGAGGAGCGCTTCGGTCCCGCCGCGACGATGCGGGCCGCGACCTCGGTCTTCCGCGTGCAGCAGATCCTGCTGGCCCGCTTCGACGGGGTGCTCAAGCCGCACGGGCTGACCTTCGCCCGGTACGAGGTCCTCGTGCTGCTCACGTTCAGCCGCACCGGGGAGCTGCCGCTGAAGGTGATCGGGAGCCGGCTCATGGTGCACCCCACCAGCGTCACGAACGCCATCGACCGGCTCGTCGCGGCCGGCTACGTCGACCGGCGGCCCAACCCTGCCGACGGGCGCGGGGTGCTCGCCGGGATCACCGGGGCCGGGCGGACCGTGGTCGAGGCCGGCACCCGCGACCTGGCGGCGCTGGACTTCGGCCTGGGCGATCTCCGGAACGGTGAGCTCGACACCCTGTTCGACGTGCTGCGCCGCGTCCGGCTGGGAGCCGGCGACGTGGCGGGTGAGGACGTCGGCGCGGGCCCGGGCCAGGACGGGCCCGGGGTGCCGCGCGGACGCTGACGACCCGCACCGGACACGCCCGTCCGCGCGGTGGGATGATCGAGGTCATGCAGCCGACCCGACCCGGACGCCCCGACCCGCACGCGCAGGCCCAGATGGCCGCCACCATGGCCGGGGCCGTCGATCTCGCCGCCGTCAAGGCGCGGTCCGAGGCCGCCGCGCGCGCCCAGGCCGCGCCGCCGCCGAGCGCCGCCGTCCCCGCGGGTGCGGCGGGGAGCGCGGTCGTGGACGTCACCGAGGCCACCTTCCAGGCCGAGGTGCTGGACCGCTCCTTCCAGGTGCCGGTCGTGCTCGACCTGTGGGCCGAGTGGTGCGGCCCCTGCAAGCAGCTCTCGCCGGTGCTCGAGCGGCTCGCCGCCGAGGGAGGCGGCTCCTGGGTGCTGGCCAAGGTCGACGTCGACGCCAACCCGGCGCTGGCCCAGGGCCTGCGGGTGCAGGGCATCCCCGCGGTGAAGGCCGTGTGGCAGGGCCAGCTGATCGCCGAGTTCAACGGTGCCATCCCCGAGGAGCAGGCACGCGAGTTCGTCGCCGAGCTCGTCCGCGCCACCACCGGGGGAGAGGTCCCGGCGGACGGGGAGACCGCGCCGGAGGTCGAGGACGCCCGCCTGGATGCCGCAGAGGCGGCGCTCGAGCGCGGTGACCTCGCCGCCGCGGAAGCGGCCTACGAGGCGATCCTCGCCGAGGAGCCGAACCACCCGGACGCCGGCATCGCGCTGCGGCAGGTGCAGGTGTTCCGCCGCGCCGAGGAGGCCGGGCCCGACGCGCTGGCGACGGCCGACGCCGCACCCGACGACGTTCCGGCGCAGACCCGGGCCGCGGACTTCCTGCTCGGCACCGGCGACGTCGAGGGCGCCTTCGAGCGGCTGCTGGCGGTGATCCGCCGTACCGCGGGGGAGGAGCGCGACCAGGCCCGCAAGCACCTGGTGGAGCTGTTCACCGTCGTGGGCGACCAGGATCCGCGCGTCGGCCCCGCCCGCCGGGCGCTGACCACCGCCCTGTTCTAGGTGTGATGCCCAGCCAGGTTGTTCAACCTGGTGATGGGTGGCAGCTTCCCGACCGCTGAGTGGGGCCGATGGTGGTTGTACTGGTGGACCCATGCTGGCAGGGCCGCGAGCCGCGCTGACTCGGAGTT
>NZ_JAVREI010000016.1:0-99486 GCF_031845325.1 Blastococcus goldschmidtiae
CCACGAAGGCCTCCTCTGGTGGCGGAGCGGTTCCTCGACAGCTCCACTCCACACCGGGAGGCCTTCGCCCATCTACAACTCAGATCGTGTCCTCGCAGGTCCTCGACCAACGTGCCTGGTCATCACAGCTAGTTGTACCCGGCCATCAGGTTGGTGCCAGGCGGCTGACCGGTGGGAGCCCGCCGAGTGCGCTATGGCGGCGTCGAGTGTTGTAGTGCTCGATCCAGGGGGCAAGGGCGGCGGCGCGCTGGTCGTTGCTGGTGAAGACCTGCCGGTAGGCCCACTCGGTGACCAGGGTGTGGTTGAGCGTTCGACCTTCGCACTATGGAGGGCGCCCTTGCCCGAACCTTCGTGGAATGCGCCCACGGTGGGCGGACTTCGCGCCGCGCCGATGCCATCGGTGGGAGCCGATACAGGTGCCCGCCGCGGATGCGGACGCAGGTGACGGCCCACGGGAGGGCGTCCGGGAGACCAACGCCTGCGGGGAGTCGGTGTCGTGACGGTTCCGCGCAGTTCGTCCGTGTCCTCGCGTTCGGCCACCGGAGAACGGGCCGGCCAGTGGCACGGCGCCCGTCCGAGCGACCTCGGGCGGACCATCACACGCACGGGCCAGGCATATCCCGCGGGACAAGCCCCGACGAGTTGTGGGGCAGGGCAGGCTGACCCCGTGCAGCACATCGGGATCGACCTCGCCTGGGGCCTCAAGCAACCCACCGGCCTCGCCGTGCTGGACGACGCCGGCCGGCTGGTGCACGTCAGCGCGGTGCGCACCGACGAGCAGATCGAGACCGCGCTGGCCCCGTTCACCGCCGGCCCGTGCATCGTGGCGATCGACGCCCCGCTGGTGGTCACCAACGCCACCGGCAACCGGGCCGCCGAGCGGGCGCTCAACGCCGACTTCGCGAGGTTCCAGGCCGGGGCGCACCCGACGAACACCGGCAAACCCGAGTTCACCGATGGTGACACCCGCGGCGGGCGGATCGGCCGGCGCCTGCGGCTGGACCTCGATCCCCGCTCGGGCCGCAACCGCCGGGCGATCGAGGTCTACCCGCACGCGGCGACGGTGGCGCTGTTCCGGCTGGGCCGCACGCTGAAGTACAAGAACAAGCCGGGCCGGGTGCTCGAGCAGATGCGTGCGGAGCTGCTGCTGCTCATCGACCTGCTGGGCGCGGTGGTCGAGCTCGACCTCGGTGCACCGTTCGCCGGGCTGCGCCAGCAGGTGCAGGCCGCCACCCGCAAGAGCGAGCTGCGGGTGGCGGAGGACCAGGTCGACGCCGTGGTGTGTGCCTACGTGGGATGGATCGCCGTCCGGCGCCCGGACGAGGTGACCACCTACGGCGACGCGGCCGGCGGCGCCATTGTGACCCCGACCCTGCCGCCGGACCTGCGGCCCGGCCCCCGGGTTGCCGCACCCGCGGCCGACCCGGTGCAGCAGGCCATCCAGGCGTACGCCGACGGCCGGCCCGAGACCCTGGTCGCCGGGGCGCAGGCGCTCGCGCTCATCACCGGGGTGCTCGACGACGCCGGGATCAACTACCTGTCGGTGACCGGGCGGACGAAGACCATCGCCTCGTTCGCGGAGAAGGCGGCCCGCACGGTCGACGGCGTGCCTGCCTACCCGGACCCGGCGCGGGAGATCACCGACCAGATCGGCGTGCGGGTGATCACCTACGTGCAGAGCGACGTGGAGGCGGTGGCCGAGCTGCTGGCTGCGCAGATGCGGGTGATCGACGACCGCGACATGGGTCGGCGGACCGCGCAGCAGGGCCGGTTCGGTTACTCCAGCCGGCACCTGCTGATCGGCGTGGACCCGGGCCGGGCGCCCGAGCTGCCGGAGCTGGTCGGGCGCGTGGTGCAGGTGCAGGTGCGCACGGTGCTGCAGCACGCGTGGGCTGAGTTCGAGCACGACATCCGCTACAAGGGCACGGTGCCGCCCGAGCACGCCTCCGAGTTCGACCGCCGGTTCACCCTGGCCGCCGGGTTGCTGGAGCTGGCCGACCAGGAGTTCACCGCGATCCGCGAGCGCCTTCGGGCACCAGTCCCCGCCGACGAGGCCGACGACACCGACCCCGACGACCCTCGGATCGCGCCCCGCGAGCTGGCTGCGTTCCTGGCCGGGCAGTACGCCGACGCCGGCTGGTCGCGCCCGGACCACTACACCTGGATCTCCGGCCTGCTGCTGGAACTGGGCGTGACCAGCCTGGAGGAGCTGGGCGAGGTGCTGCGCGGCGCCGACGACAGCGGCATCCCGGCCCGGATGGACTACCGCTATCCCCCGGGTGCCGTGCGTCGGCTGGACGACACGCTGCTGGCCGGCTTCGGGCAGCGGTACGTGGAACTGCACGGGAACGCCGACCGGCGGGCCGCGCTGACCACCCGGCTGCAGCGGCTCGCGGGCGGCTGACCGGCGGCCGCCGGCGCGAGCGATGGGAAGCCCGCCAGCAGCGGTGGGATTGCGGGCGCCCGCTGTCCGCCCGCTACGACGAGCTCGCCGTCGTCCACCGGGCCGCAGCAGTCCTGTGCGCGGTCACCCTCCGGCTCGAGCGGTCCGGAGACACGCCATGGCACGACCACGTCCACCTCTGGGTCCGGCGGCTCACCACCACGCAGCGGCCGAGCACCCCGGCAGCCGGCGTCGCCGGCGACCGGCGGGACTGGCCGGGATGACGTTCGGGCGTGAGCAGGTCATAGCTTCACCCGCATGCGTGCTGTGCGGATCACCCGCTTCGGCGGTCCCGAGGTCCTGGACGTCGTCGACGTCCCCGAGCCGGAGGCGGGGCCGGGTTAGACCCTGCACGACGTCTCGGCCGCCGGCGTGAAGTACGCCGACACCCACCAGCCCCAGCCGCAAGGGTTGCGCAGTCGCAGCCGCGACGACGGCGGGCGCCGACCACCGGGCATCTAGATGGGCATGCAATGGGTGAGCGAAGAGAGACTGGACCCGGTGTCGGTGCCGAGCGCCGGCCTTCTTCACCTGGGGGTTACGTCGTCGACGGGCTGGCACGAGTGGCGGTATCAATCGACGCCGACAACTTGTCGTCGCGAGCGGCGTCGGTAGTGGTGACGGAGACCGCGCAGCACGGAACCCTTGCGGTCAAGCGCGCCTACGGCGACTGGGCGGGGCCTCACCTGACGGGGTGGCGGCCAGAGCTGGCCAAGCACGCGATCACACCGGTGCAGCAGTTCGCGTGGGTCAAGGGAAAGAACGCCACCGATACCGCCCTGATCATCGATGCCATGGACTTGCTGTACGCCGGGCACATTGACGTGTTCTGCCTGGTGTCCTCCGACAGCGACTTCACGAGATTGGCGCTGCGGCTGCGGGAGTCGGGGCGGCGGGTCTACGGAATCGGACGGCGAACGACGTCGCAGGCGTTCACCAACGCATGCGACCGTTTCACCTTCGTCGAAGTGCTGCTGGGCCAGCCGCTGGACGCCGTCGAGGCGAACGGACGGGACGCGGTCACGTCCGGCACGGCTGGGGTCGGCGCCGCCACCGCGGCGGGCGATGAACCTGATCCTTCGGCGCCGCCGGAGCTGCCGGCGGTCGAGGAAGTGGTGGTCCCGGCGATAGACGCCGCAGTCCGCGAGGACGGCTGGGCCCCACTGGCGACGGTCGGATGGCACATCGTCGCGGCGCACCCGACGTTCGACGCGCGGAACTACGGATACGCGAAGCTCGGCGAGCTCGTCGCCACGCTGACGAGCGTGGAGATGCGTCGGGAGCAGACCTCCTCGGGTGCGGTTCACGTGTTCGTCCGCCGCCTGCGAAGTTGACTCGAACACCGGCCGAGTCGCCCGGAAGATCCTGCAAGAGCCGGGGCAGCGCGCAACGCGGCCGGTCATCGACATGGGAACGGAGCTGATGTCTGTCGTCCCTCCACGTGTGGTGAGGGAAGGGCTGGCCGCCCGCCCCACCTGGCGGCGTCAGCCCATGCCTGCCCCCGGGACGTCGACCGGGGCCACTTCGATCCGGCCAGCCCGCGGGCCGCCCTGGGCCCAGCTGGGCGCGGTGCAGACGAAGAGCGTGCGACCGTCGTCCCCGCCGAGCGCGCAGGCGTAGGACAGCGACCCCGAGCCGACGGCGACCCTGCCGGTGATCGCGCCGCCCTCGCGCACCCGTACCACCTCCGGCGTACGCGCCGTGGCCACCCAGACGTCGCCGTCGGCGTCCAGGCAGATTCCGTCGGGCGCGATGCCCGGCGTCTCGGCGAAGACCCGCCGCCCCGACAGGGAGCCGTCGGCGGCGACGTCGAAGGCGGTGAGTCGTGCACCGTACGTCTCGGCGACCACCAGGGTCCGACCGTCCGGCGACAGCACCATCCCGTTGGGGAAGACGACGTCCTCGGCGACGACCGTGACACTGCCGTCGGGGTCGGCGCGCACCAACACCGTCGGCTCCACCGACGCCCCGCGTAGCAGGTCGAAGCCGAAGCTGCTGACGTAGGCGCGGCCCGCCGCGTCGACGACCATGTCGTTGGCCCGGAACCGGGTGTGTGCCGTGAGATCTGCCCGCGTGGTCGGCTCGCCGCCGGCGACCTCCAGCAGCAGCCGGCGCTGCATCGACACCACGAGCAGGGTGCCCTCGGGCGTCCAGCCCAGCCCGGACGGCGAGTCGTCGATGTCGAGCACCGTGGTCAGGTCGCCGTCCGGCGTCAGCGTGCGCACCCGGCGGTCGTGGAAGTCGGAGAACCAGAGCCGGCCGCCGTGCCAGCGCGGTCCCTCCGGAAAACCCAGTCCGTCGGCCAGTGTCGTCGTCTCGGCAGTCACCCGCGCAGGATAGGTCGGCCTCCAGCAGGCCGACCGGGCGTGCGCTCGGGCCCCACAGGGGTCAGCGAAGTCGTCGTCGCAGGCCTGCGGGCTGCCCCAGGCCGTCCGACCGACAGCCGGAGGGCGACGGGCAGCCGTGCCGGCTCACCTGATCCGCGCGCCGGCGGCGTGGGGCGTGGTCTTCGATGGCCTGCAGACGGCGTCGCCGTTGGCTTCCCCTGGCTGAGCCCTCCACCGTCCACGCGTCGGGGCTCACGCTCACCGCGGCCGTGCAGGTAGGCCTCAGCGTCGCGGATGGGCGGCGGACGGGCATCGCCGTCGAGACCGTCGTTCCGTAGCGTGCCCTGCATGCGTGCTGTGCAGATCACCCGCTTCGGCGGCCCGGAGGTCCTCGACGTCGTCGACCTGCCCGATCCCGTTCCGGGACCCGGTCAGCAGCTCTACGAGGTGAGTGCCGCAGGAGTCAACTTTGCCGACAGCCACCAGATCGAGAACTCCTACCTGGCCGCCCAGCAGCTGCCTCTGATCCCTGGCGCGGAGTTCGTCGGCACCCCCGTCGGTGGCGGCCAGCGGGTCGTGGGCCTGCTCGACGGTGGCGGCTACGCCGAGAAGGTGGCCGCCAACGACCGCCTCACCTGGGCCGTGCCGGACGGCGTGAGCGACGAGCAGGCGCTGTCGCTGGTCCTCCAGGGCACGACCGCCTGGCACCTGCTGCGCACCTCCGCGCACCTCACCGAGGGCGAGTCCGTCGTCGTCATCGCCGGTGCCGGCGGCGTCGGCTCGATCGCGGTGCAGCTGGCCCGCCGGTGGGGCGCCGGCCGGGTCATCGCCACCGCGTCCAGCGCCGAGAAGCGCGGCCTGGCCGAGGAGCTCGGCGCGCACGCCACCGTCGACCCCGCGCTCGCCGACGACGACCCCAAGCAGTTCGCCGCCGCCCTCCGCGAGGCGAACGACGGCAAGCCCGTCGACATCGTGATGGAGATGACCGGCGGCAACGTCTTCTCCGGGTCGCTGTCCGCGCTGGCCCCCTTCGGCCGGCTGGCCACCTACGGGATGGCCGCCCGTCAGGAGACGCCGTCGGTGCCGCCGGGCGCGCTCATGCAGAAGAGCCGCGCGGTCATCGGCTTCTGGCTGGCCCACTGCATGGCCCGCCCCGACATGCTGGATGCCGCGATGACCGACCTGCTGGCGATGACCGCCGACGGCTCGCTGACGCCGGTCGCCGGCGGGCGCTACCCGCTGTCCAACGTGCGCGACGCGCACCAGGACCTGCTCGCCCGCCGCACCACCGGCAAGCTGGTGCTCGACCCGACGCGCTGAGCCAGGTCGCCGGTCCCGGTGCCTGGACCGGCGGTCAGCTCCGCGGGCGAGTGGAGTCGGCGAGCGCGACGGCGTCCTCGGCGCCGTCCAGCGCCTCGAGCAGCACCTGCCCCTGCCGGAGGTTCGCGGTCAGCATCCGCCGGGCCACCGCGAGCAGCTCCGCGGTCTGCGGGTCGCACAGCGTGCAGATGACGTTGTTCCGGACGCGCCGGCTCCCCACGGCGCCCGCGCGACGCAGCACGCTGACCTGCTGCGACAGGTGGGAGAGCTCCAGGCCCGTCTCCTCGGCCAGCTCGCCGATCGTCCGCTCCCGCTCGGCCAGCAGCTCGAGCACCCGGATCCGCGCCGGGTGGGCGAGGGCCTTGAAGAGGTCCGCCTTGGCCTCGGCCAGCGGGCGGCCGGGAGTGAACGGCACGCCCTCAGCATATCGGGCACGCATTCTTCTGTAGTGCTTGATAAGTTCGTCAAGTACCTAAAAGGATCGACTGCTGAAGAGGTGTGATGTCCCGCTGGTGGTCCACGGTCGGCGAACCCGGCGACGCGGAGGACACCGACGCCCAGACGCTGGAGTCCATGCCGATCGGCCTCATGGAACTGGACACGGACTGGACCGTCCGCTTCGTCAACGCGGCGGGTGAGCAGATGGTGGGCTACGAACGCGCCGACCTGCTGGGCCGCTCGTACTGGGACGCTTTCCCGGCCAACGTGGACAACGAGTTCGGCCGCGCCTACCGCCACGCGGTCGCCACCCGGCAGCCGCAGACCGTGGAGGCCTTCTACCCCGAGCCGCTCAACCAGTGGTTCGAGGTCCAGGCCGTGCCCACGCGGATGGGGCTCTGGCTGTACTTCAGCGAGGTGACCGCGCGCCGTCAGGCCGTGGAGAGGCTCGCCCTGCTCGCCCGCGTCAGCGAGGACCTGGTCGGCACGCTCAACGCGCCGTCGGCGGTGGGCCGCATCCCGCGGTTGATCGTGCCGGCCCTGGCCAGCTGGGCGATGGTGTCCCTGCTGGCCCCCGACGGCAGCCTCCGGGACGCCGGCGCGTGGCACGTCGACCCGGCGAAGGTGCCCCTGGTGCGGCGCTACTCCGCCGCCGCGCAGGATTCCTCCCCGACCACGGCCCCGCTCCTGCGGGCGGTGACCACAGGCGCCGCAGTCTCCGTCACCGGCGCGCAGCTGACCGGTCCGGCGCTGGGCACGGTGGCCACCGGCGAGGCCCGCCGGCTCCTCCGGCTGCTCGAGCCCGGCAGCATGACCGTGCTGCCGATCCGCGGACCGGATCGCGTCCTGGGCGCGCTCACCCTCGTGCACGACCGGCACCGGTTCCCCGACCCCGCGGACATCGCCACCGCCACCGAGGTGGCCGACCGGGCGGGGCTGGCCCTGGACAACGCCCGGCTGTACGAGCAGCAGCGGCAGCTCGCCCAGGAGCTCCAGCGGAGCATGCTGACCGCGCCACCCGAGCCCGACCACGCCCACATCGTGGTGCGCTACCTGCCCGCGGCCGAGGCCGCCCGGGTCGGCGGTGACTGGTACGACGCCTTCGTCCAGCCGGACGGGGCGACCACCCTCGTCATCGGCGACGTCGTCGGGCACGACACCTCGGCCGCCGCGTCCATGGGGCAGTTGCGGAGCATGCTCCGCGGCATCGCCGTCACCGGCGACGCCGGTCCCGCCCACCTGCTGTCGATGCTCGACGGGGCCATCACCCAGCTGCAGCTGCCCACCTACGCCACCGCTGCCCTGGCCCGGTTCGAGCAGACCCCGGAGGACCTGGAGCGCGGCATCACCCGCATGCGCTGGGCCAACGCGGGGCACCCGCCACCGCTGATCATCCACCCCGACGGCACCATCGCTGAGCTGGCGAGCTGGCGAGGCGACCTCATGCTCGGCGTCGACCACACGGCGAAGCGCAGCGAGTCGGTGATCAGCCTGGACCGCGAGACGACCGTCCTGCTGTACACCGACGGGCTGATCGAACGGCGCGACTCGATCCTGGACGACGGGATGGACCGGCTGCGGGCCGCGGCGGCCGAGCTCGCCGACCGGCCGCTGGACGAGCTGTGCGACCAGCTGATCGAGCGGCTCGTCGACGACCGGCCGGAGGACGACGTCGCGCTGGTAGCCATCCGCCTGCACCGGCAGGACCGGCCGAGACCGGACGAGGCCGGCCCCGAGAACACGCCACCCATCGCGCCCCCGGATCCCGCCGGCAGCTGACCCCGGTCCCGGGCGGCGTCGGCGGCGGTCAGACCAGGCGGTTGGTCCAGAGCAGGCTGAGCGCGGCGCCGACCAAGAGCACCAGGACGCCGACCCGCACGAACCGCGGGCTGATGTCCTGTGCCTCGGTCGTGTACCCGATCTGGCTGCCCAGGTCGGCGTAGACGTCCTCCAGCTCCTCGGCGCTGGCCGCCTCGCTGTAGCTGCCCCCGGTCTCGTCCGCGATCTTCTCCAGCGTCGCGCGGTCCACCGGCACCGGCACGCTCTCCCCGTCCAGGTCGAGGGTGCCGTAGTCGGTGCCGAACGCGATGGTCGAGACGGGGATCGAGACGTCCTTCGCGGCGGCGATCGCCTGGTTCTCGTCGCGGCCCACCGTGATGAAGCCGTCCGAGAGCAGGACCACCCGCGCCGGGGGCGCCTCCTGGCCGTCGGCCGCCAGGCTGGCCTGGAAGTTCTGGATCGCGGTGAGCGAGGTGAAGACCGCCTCGCCGATCGCCGTCGACTCCGCCAGCTCCAGGTTGCTGATGGCGCTGCGCACCTGCTCCCGGTCGGTGGTGGGCGGCACGAGGGTGCTGGCGGTGCCGGCGAAGGCGACCAGCCCGAGGTTGATCCGCTCGGGCAGGACGTCGACGAACTCCTGCGCCGCCTTCTGCATCGCCCGGAAGCGGCTGGGCTCGACGTCGCGGGCCTCCATCGACAGCGAGACGTCGACGGCCATGATCACCGTCGCCCGCTCGCGGGGCACCCGCACCTCGGTGCTCGGCATGGCGAGCGACACCACCAGCGTGGCGATCCCGAGGGCGACGAGACCGAAGGCGACGTGCCGTCGCCAGCCCGGCCGCTTGGGCACCAGCGAGCCCAGCAGGGCGACGTTGGTGAACCGGGCCGCGTAGGCCTTGCGGCGCAGCTGCAGGACGACGTAGAACGCCACCAGCGCCGCGACCACGAGCAGGCCGAGCAGCCACCACGGTGCCTGGAATGTCATCGCGACGCCCCTCCCGAGCCTGCTCGTCGCTGGTCGCCGACGAATCGCACGACGTCCATGAGCCAGTCCCGGTCGGTGCGCAGCTGCAGGTGCCCGGCACCCGCCCGGCGCAGGGCGGCGGCAATGCGCGCCCGCTCCGCCGCCGCGCCCTGCGCGAAGCGCGCCCGGAACTCGGCGTCCCCCGTCGGCACCTCCAGCGTCTGCCCGCTCTCGGGATCGACCACGGTCAGCAGGCCCACGTCGGGGAGCTCGAGCTCGCGCGGGTCGACGACCTCGATGGCCAGCAGCTGGTGCCGGGTGCCCAGCGCGCGCAGCGGACGTTCCCAGTCGCTGTCGCCCAGGAAGTCGGAGATGACCACGACCAGGCCCCGGCGGCGCTCCGGCCGGCGCAGCGTCTCCAGGGCGGCGGCCAGGTCGCCCCGGCGTCCGCCCTCGGCCCGCGGGGTGGCGACGACGGAGCGCAGCAGCCGTTCGGCGGCCACCCGGCCCGGCAGCGCGGGGTGGCGGTCCACCCGCTCACCCGTCGTCACGACGGCCCCCAACCGGTTGCCGCCGTGCACCGTCAGGTGCCCGACGGCGGCCAGGCCGGCGATGGCGAGGTCGCGCTTCTGGCAGTTGGCGGTGCCGAAGTCGAGGCTGGCCGACAGATCGACCACCGCCCACGTCTCCAGCTCGCGATCGGCGATCGTCTCCCGCACGTGCGGCACCTGGGTGCGCGCGGTGACCGGCCAGTCCATGCGGCGGACGTCGTCACCCGGGTGGTAGGTGCGCGAGTCGCCGGCCTCGGACCCCGAGCCGGGGACCAGGCCCAGGTGATCGCCCTGCAGCAGCCCGTCCAGGCGACGTCGCACGGTCAGCTCGAGGCGGCGCAGCAGCACGTCGGCCGGGCCGTCGGTGAAACGCGGGGGGGCGCCGCTGTCCGCGCCGGGGCTGTCCCCGGCGTCGTGCAGCAGGAGGCCGGGATGCGTGGAGCCCGCCGCGGGTGGCTCGGCGCTGCGACGACGCCGGATCACGCCGGGCGCGGTCCGTGCCCGTTGGCGCCCGGACCGCCCTGCGCGGGCGGAGCGGCGTGCGCCCCATGGCCCGGCGCGCCGTAGGCCGTCGCACCCTGCGCGGGCATGCCCTGCGGCGGGCCGAACTGCGGCACCTGCGGGCCGCCCCCTGCGCCCGGGCCGAAGCCGCCGGCGTTCTGCCGCGGAGCCACCTGGGGCAACGGCACCGTCTGCACGATGCGCTTGACGATGTGGTCGGCGGGCACGCCGTCGGCCAGGGCGTCGTAGGAGAGCACCAGCCGGTGGCGCAGCACGTCGGCGGTGATGTCCAGGACGTCCTGCGGCAGGACGTAGTCGCGGCCGCGGACCAGGGCGAGCGCGCGGCTGGCGGCGATCAGGCCGAGCGAGGCACGGGGGCTGGCGCCGTAGGAGACCCACGTCGCGACGTCCTCCATGCCGTGCTCCCGCGGCGTGCGGGTCGCCACGACCAGGCGCACGACGTAGTCGACCAGCGCATGGTGCACGAACACCGAGGAAGCGGTCTTCTGCAGCCGGCGCAGCTCGTCGGGCCCGAGCACGGTCGCGGCGACCGGGGGCTCCGAACCCATGCGGTAGATGATCTCCCGCTCCTCCTCAGGGCTCGGGTAGTCGACGAGCACCTTCATCAGGAAGCGGTCCCGCTGCGCCTCGGGCAACGGGTAGACGCCCTCGGACTCGATCGGGTTCTGCGTGGCCAGCACGAGGAAGGGGTCGGGCAGCGGGTGGGTGACCCCGCCGATGGAGACCTGCCGCTCGGCCATGACCTCCAGCAGCGCGGACTGGACCTTGGCCGGGGCGCGGTTGATCTCGTCGGTGAGCACGAAGTTCGCGAAGACCGGGCCGAGCTCGGTGTCGAAGGCGTCCTGGCCGGACTTGTAGATGCGCGTGCCGATGATGTCGGCCGGCACCAGGTCGGGAGTGAACTGGAGGCGGGCGAACTTCCCGCCGACGGCTGTGGCCAGGGTCTCGACGGCGAGGGTCTTGGCGACGCCGGGGACGCCCTCGAGCAGCACGTGCCCGCGGGCCAGTAGCGCGACGAGCATCCGCTCGACGAGGCGGTCCTGGCCGACGATGACCCGCTTGATCTCGAACAGCACCCGCTCGAGCCGGGCGGCGTCGGTCGCCGGCGGCACCGGGCCGCCCGCCTGCGCGGGCGAGTTCTCGGTCGGCGTGCTGGCAGCGCTCGTCACGGGGCTCCCTGGTCGTGCGGGCCGCGGCCCCGGAACTGGGGAGGCCGTCGACGGGGCGGCACAGCCGTCCCCCCGCCCAGTGTCCTACACCTTCCTGGGCGACAGCTGGACGCCGTGACGGAGGCGCCGCGAGGAGCGCCTCCCCCGGCCGCCGACCGCGCTCGAAGGCTGCCGGCGACCTGCCATGACTGCTAATCTTCGGGGTGCGTCGGGCAGCTCCCCCCGTGGCTGCCCGACGCCTCGTACCTCTGGCCGGCCGTCCCGGCTACGCGCTGGGACGCACCGCGCCGGCGTACTGGCCCCAGCGCATCGCCGTCGTCCGGACGTGCTTGCCGCTCTCCGGCGCCTCGAGGATCCGGTCGCCGTCCAGGTAGATCGCCACGTGGTAGATGGTCGAGGGCCGGCTGGGATCGGTGGCCCAGAAGACCAGGTCACCGGGCTGCAGCGCGCCGCGGGCGACCTTCGGCAGCTGGGCGTACTGGGCGCGGCTGTTGCGCGGGATCGAGATGCCGGCCTGCCCGTAGGCGTACTGGGTCAGTCCGCTGCAGTCGAAGCCGAAGACACCCAGGTCGATGCCCCAGCCCCAGCCGGGGCCCTGCCGTCCCCCGCCGCCCCAGGCGTAGGGGGTGCCGATGTAGCGCATGCCCGCGGCGATCGCGGTCTGCGCGGCCGAGGACGAGCCGGGCCCGGCCGGGGGGCCTGCGGGCGGAGCCGGCGCGGCCGGCGGAGCGGGGGACGCGACCGGCGGAGCCGGAGGTGCGGCCGGCGGTGCCGGAAGTGCGGCCGGCGGTGCCGGAGGTGCGGCCGGCACGTCGGGGGTCGCGGCCTCGGGAACGTCCGGTGCGGGGACGACAGGCGCCGGCCGCTCGGCGGCGGCGCGCTCGGCGGCGGCGGCCCGCTCGGCGGCCGCGAGCTCGGCGGCCTCCCGGGCGCCGACCAGGGTGGTCAGCTGCCGCTCGGCCTCGGCCAGCTCGGCCTGCACCGCGGCCTGCTCGGTGCGCACCTGTGCCTGCTGGGCGCGGGCGGACGCCTCTGCCGTCCGGGCGACCTCGAGTTCCTCGGCCGCCTGCTGCCGCAGCTCGTCGGCCTGCACGAGGGCGGTGCGGGCGACGATGTCGGCCTTGCTCGCCCGGTCCTGCAGGACCGTCACGCGGTCCAGGACGTCGCTGCGGTGCGAGCCGGCCGCCTCGAGCAGCGCGGCGCGCTCGATCAGCTGGCCCGGGCTGCCGGCGGTCAGCAGCGCACTGGCGCCCGGGCTGGTGCTGCCTTCCATGTACGTGCGGCGGGCGAAGGAGACGAGGTCGTCGCGGGCCACGCCGAGCTCGGCGGTCGCCCGGGTGGCCTTGGCTGCGGCATCCTCCGCGTGCCGCCGCGCGGCGTCGGCGGCCTCCTCGGTGGCCTGGTAGTCGTCGAGCGCGAGCAGGGCCTGCTCGCGTGCGCCGTCCACCGCGGCCTGCGTGGCGGTGAGCTGCGCGTCGAGGGCGCCGATGCGGGCGGCGACGGCGTCGGCCTGGGCCTGGGCGGTGGAGATCTCGCCGTCGCTGGGTGCGCCGGGGGTCGCGCCGGCGACGGCGGGCGCGAGGCCGACGAGGACCGCGGCGGCGATCGCCGTCCCTCCTGCCCGCAGCGCTCCACGCCGCCACGCCGACCACGCCTGGCTGTCCGGGATACCGCTGTGCACGTCGCGACCTCTTCCGACTTCTCGACGGTGGGCACCCGGGAGGGGTGCCGTCGAGAAGGCATCGGTCGGCGCGACGACGTCGTTGAGCGCCGCCTCACCCCTCGGGGTGGGACGACACGCTCAGGTGACGTGCTGGAACGGCCACCCTTCAGGGGCCCGCGCCGAGGCTGCGAGGCGTGGGGGGAAGGGTGGCCCTTCTTCAGTTGACCTGGCGCTCGGCGCCCTCCCAGAAGGACTCGCGGAGCTTGAACTTCTGGATCTTGCCGGTGGCGGTCCGTGCCAGCTCGTCCCGGAACTCGACCCGCTTCGGGATCTTGTAGCCGGCGATCTTCCCGCGGCAGTGGGCGACGATGTCGGCCTCGGTGACCTGCTCGCCCTCGGCGACGACGACGATCGCGGTGACCATCTCGCCCCACTTGTCGTCGGGGACGCCGATGACCGCGACCTCCGCGACCGCCGGGTGGCTGAAGACCACGTCCTCCACCTCGATCGAGGACACGTTCTCGCCGCCGGTGATGATCACGTCCTTCTTGCGGTCAGAGATCGTGACGTAGCCGCCGTCGTCGATCGTGCCGCCGTCGCCGGTGTGGAACCAGCCGCCCTCCAGCGCCTCGGCCGAGGCGTCCGGGTTCTCCCAGTAGCCGGCCAGCACGGTGTTGCCCTGCGCCAGCACCTCGCCGGACTCGCTGGTCCGCATGCGCGTGCCGAGGGCCGGGACACCGGCGCGGGACAGCCGCTTGGCGCGCTCCTCGGGCTCGAGGTCGTCGTACTCGGCGCGCGGCCGGTTGATCGTGAGCAGCGGCGCGGTCTCGGTGAGGCCGTAGATCTGGTTGAACTCCCAGCCGAGCTCGGCCTCCACCCGGGCGATGGTCTTCGACGGCGGCGGAGCGCCGGCCACGATGATGCGCACCCTGTCCCGGCCGGGGATCTCGCCGTCCCAGTCGGCGGCCGCCTCCAGGACGGCGTTCCACACCGCCGGCGCCCCGGCCATGACCGTGACGCCGTGCTCCTCGACGCGGCGGAGGATCTCGGCGCCGTCGACCTTGCGCAGCACGATCTGCTGCGCGCCCAGACCGGCCATCGTGTACGGCAGACCCCAGCCGTTGCAGTGGAACATCGGCAGCGTGTGCAGGTAGACGTCGCGGTCGCTGACCTGCATGTGCATGCCGAAGGTGACCGCGTTGATCCACAGGTTGCGGTGGGTCATCTGCACGCCCTTGGGCCGCGCCGTCGTGCCGGAGGTGTAGTTGATCGTCGCCGTCGCGTCCTCGTCGGGCTCCGCCCACGGCCGGGGCTCGACGTCGAAGCGCAGCAGCTGCTCGTACTCCTCCCCCGTGCCGAACCGGTGCTCCGCCGTCACGTGCCCCAGGGAGGACTCCAGCTCCGGGTCGACGAGGAGCACCCGTGCACCGCAGTGCCCGACGATGTACTCCACCTCCTCCGGGGAGAGCCGGAAGTTGATCGGTACCGCCACCCGCCCCGACGCGGGGACGGCGAGCAGCACCTCCAGCAGCCGGGCGGCGTTGTGGCTGACGATCGCCACCCGCTCCCCCACGCCGATGCCCAGCTCGTCGAGGGCCGCCTGCAGGGCACGCCCGCGCCGGGCGACCTCCCGGTAGCTGAGCCCGCCGAGCGACGGCGCGGGCTGGGTCGGCTCGTCCACGATCCCGATCCGGTCGCCGTAGACGAGCTCGGCCCGCTCCAGGAAGTCGCGGGTGGTCAAGGGCACGCGCATGCCGGCTCCCCGGGGTCCGTGACCGGCTCCGCACCGGCCGCTCGACGTGGTCCCCGTCACGCTAGCGGCCGCTGACCGTCGCGAGGGTGCGGGACTACAGCAGGGACAGCCCCAGCCGCTCGCTGAGGAGGTGCAGCGCCGCCCGACCGGCCCGGGAGTTGCCGGCGGCGTCCAGCGGCGGGGACCACGCGCAGACCCCGAACCGGTTGGGGACGTCGCCCATCACCGCGCCGTCGACCCCGCTCTTGCACGGGAAGCCCACGTCGTAGGCGAACTGACCGGCCGCGTCGTACGTTCCGCAGGTCATCATCACCGCGTTCACCCGGCGGGCCAGCGGCTCGGTCAGTACCCGGTCGCCGGTGCGTGGGTTCACCCCGTCGGCGGCGAGGAACCGGGCGGCCCGCGCCAGCTGACGGGTGGTCACCGCCAGGGCGCACAGCTGTGCGTAGGCGTCCACCACGTCGGCGACCGGGTTCCGGAAGTTGTCGAACGAGCTCATCAGGTGGCCCATGGCCAGGTTCATGGAGCTGCCGGCGCGTTCCTCGTCGAGCGCTCCGCGGTGGGGCTCGAGCCGCTCTCCCACCAGGTCCGACAGCAGGTCGGTGACCGCCGCCCGCGCCCCGTCCGGCGATCCGGTGGCCTCCACCAGCACGTCGCAGACGACGACCGCACCCGCGTTGATGAACGGGTTGCGGGGCACGCCGTGCTCACGCTCGAGCTGCACCAGCGAGTCGTACGGGTCCCCGGAGGGCTCCCGGCCCACCCGCCGGAACACGTCCTCGCCGACGTGCTGGAGCGCCGCAGCCAGCGCGAACACCTTGACCACGCTCTGCACCTCGAAGCCGACGTCGGCGTCGCCGGCGACGTGCTCGGTGCCGTCCAGCTCGCACAGTGCCAGCGCGAAGCGGTCGGGCCCGTTCCCCGGCTCGTCCACCTCGTCGTCCTCGGCCAGCGGGCGGGCCTCGGCCGCCACGTCGTCGAGGATCCCGGTGAGGTCGTCGGGCAGGTCGGAGGAGGTCGTGGGCACCCCTGCACGGTGCCACGGCCCGCTGCGCGAGGCCGGTCCGAGCCGGCACCGCCCGCTGCCGGAACCGCGGAACCGACGCCGCGGTCGAGCGGTCAGGCGGCCAGCAGCGCCCACGCCGCGGTGGCCGTGCCGGCGTCGAGCCGGCGGTGCAGCGGGACGGCGAGGAACGCCGTGATCCCCAGCACCGCGGCCAGCAGCGCTGCCCCGGCGAGCACCGGGAGCAGCGGCACCGCCGCGGGCCGCACCGCCAGGAGCAGCATCGTGGTGACGCCCTGACCGGCGAAGAGCGGACCGACGACCCGGGTGACCAGCCGCTGGTGGCTGCGCTCGTAGGCGGCGGAGGCCGGGGGCGGCACCCGGGCGAATTGCGGGTGGACCAGCACTCGCACGGTCCACTGGAACCCGGCGTACGCCGCCGTGAGCGCCAGGTGCGCGACGAGCAGGATCACCTGGCCAGGAGCCGCGGCAGCGCCGTCCCGATGGGCTCGGAGACCACGAGCGAGGCGAGCTCGTCGAACGGGGTCGGCTCGGCGTTGACGATGGCGACCTGCGCGCCGCCCCGCAGCGCCACCTCGACCAGCCCCGCGACCGGCCACACCTGCAGCGACGTGCCGACCGCCAGGAAGACGTCGCAGTCGCGCGCCGCGGCGACCGCGGCCTCGACGGACCGGGCGTCCAGCTCCTGACCGAAGCTGATCGTCGCCGACTTGAGGATGCCGCCGCAGACCAGGCAGGCCGGATCGGCCTCCCCCGCCTCGACCCGCTCCAGCGCCTCGGTCATCGACGACCGCTCGCCGCACCCGAGGCACTCGACCTCGTGCACCGTCCCGTGGATCTCGACCACCCGCTCCGGCGAGGAGCCGGCGGCCTGGTGCAGCCCGTCGACGTTCTGCGTCACGAGCATGCGCAGTCGCCCCCGCCGTTCGAGGTCGGCGAGCGCGGCGTGCCCGGCGTTCGGTCGCGGCCGGCGGGCACTCATCTCGCGGCGCATCAGCCAGGCACGGCGGCGGATGTCGGGGTCGGCCACGTAGTACGACAGCGTCACGAGCTTCTCGGCGTCGGGATCGCGGGTCCACACGCCCTGCGGGCCGCGGTAGTCCGGGATGCCGCTGTCGGTCGAGATGCCCGCACCGGTCAGCGCGGTGATCCGCGCGGCCGTGGTCAGCCAGTCGGGCAGGGGCTCGGGGACGGCGCCGGTCACACCTCCACGGTAGGAGCCGGGACCCGTCCCCGGTGCCGGAGGACGGCCCCGCGGACCCGCGGCCGGGCGCGGGCGACGAGCGGCCGGGCCCGTGCGGCGACGAGGACGACGCCGGCGGCGTAGACCGCACCCAGCAGGGTGTCGACGACGTAGTGCTCCCCCGCCCACACCAGGACCAGCGCCATCGTCGGTCCGTAGGCGAGCAGCAGCAGCCGCTGCCACGTCCGCCGCGCCACGGGAAGGAGCACCAGGCAGGTCAGGACGGCGAAGGCGGTGTGCAGCGAGGGCACGGCCGCCACCTGGTTGACCTGCCCCTGGCTGTCGGCGAGCAGCGCCCCCGCGCGGGGGAGCCCGAGGACCTCCCACCCCGCGCCGCTGAGCCGGCGGACGGGTTCGATGACGCCGTCCCGCGCCGCCAGCCACGGCGGCGCCGCCGGGTAGAGCACGTAGGTGACCAGCCCGGCCGCCGACAACGCGATGACCAGCCGGGCGTAGCGCACCCAGCGCCGGCGGTCGCGGACCCACAGGACCGCCAGGACCAGCGGCGTGACGACGAAGTGGCTGGCGTAGACCAGCGTCGCCAGCGCCTGCCACCAGGCGGCGTCCCAGTGCGCCTGCAGCACGACGGTGGGCAGGTGGCCCGCCCCCAGCCACCGGTCCGCCGCGGCCGGCTCGCTCACGTGCACCGGCGCCCCGAACCCGTCGGCGAGCCCCCGGCTGGCGTCGTAGGCGAGCAGCAGGGCCACCAGGGGCAGCCAGTCGGCGAGCAGCCGGCCCAGGCGGCGCACGCCGTCGGCGACGGCGTAGAGCGCCAGCCCGGCGACCACCCAACCGAGCAGGACGATCCGGTCGGTGGGCAGCCCCTCCAGCACGCAGGCGCCGGCGAAGGACGCGCAAAGGAGGGAGAGCAGGACCCGGCGCACCACCCGGCGCCGATCGGGGCGGACGCCCGGGACGTCGGGAGTGCGCGCCGGCCCACCGGCGAGCGTGGCCCGGGCCGCGTCGGGAAGGGGGCTCCGCGGAGCGGGGATCGCCGCGGTGATCGCCGCTTTCTCGACCACGGTCATGGCCGGGCACGCTAAGCGGCCGCAGGTCCCGATGGCAGGAATTCGGCCCCCGTTCACCCTGCGGCGGGCACCCGCGGGACGCCCGTGGCCGCTGGGTCCGGTGGGTCGTCTCCGGTGACCGACGTCACCGGAGGAAGGAAGGGTTGCCTGACCCGGTGCATCGCTCCGCGAACTGGGATGATCGGGGATGGACACGAGCGCGACGAACCAGCCGCGACGAACCAGCGAGGGGTAGGCGCAGAAGAGTGGCAGACGGCGGAACGACTAGCAGGACCAGAGACAGCTTCGGAGCCCGGTCGACGCTCTCGGTCGACGGAACCGACTACGACATCTACCGACTCGACGCGGTGGAGGGCTCCGAGAAGCTGCCCTTCAGCCTGAAGGTCCTCCTCGAGAACCTGCTGCGAACCGAGGACGGCGCGGACATCACCGCCGACCACATCCGGGCGATCGCCAACTGGGACCCGTCGGCCGAGCCCGACCAGGAGATCCAGTTCACCCCGGCCCGCGTGGTCATGCAGGACTTCACCGGCGTGCCCTGCATCGTCGACCTCGCCACCATGCGCGAGGCCATGGCCACCCTCGGCGGCGACCCGCAGAAGATCAACCCGCTCGCCCCGGCCGAGCTGGTCATCGACCACTCCGTGATCGCCGACATCTTCGGCACCGAGGACTCGTTCGAGCGCAACGTCGAGATCGAGTACGAGCGCAACGGCGAGCGCTACCAGTTCCTGCGCTGGGGCCAGGGCGCGTTCAGCGACTTCAAGGTCGTCCCGCCCGGCACCGGCATCGTCCACCAGGTCAACATCGAGCACCTGGCCCGCGTGGTCTTCCCGCGGAAGGAAGGCGACCGCGTGATCGCCTACCCGGACACCTGCGTGGGCACCGACAGCCACACCACGATGGTCAACGGCCTGGGCGTGCTGGGCTGGGGCGTCGGCGGCATCGAGGCCGAGGCCGCGATGCTCGGCCAGCCCGTCTCGATGCTCATCCCCCGCGTCGTTGGCTTCAAGCTCTTCGGCCAGCTCCCGGACGGCGCCACCGCGACCGACCTGGTCCTCACCATCACCGAGATGCTCCGCCAGCACGGCGTGGTCGGGAAGTTCGTCGAGTTCTACGGCGAGGGCGTCTCCGCCGTCCCGCTGGCCAACCGCGCGACGATCGGCAACATGAGCCCGGAGTTCGGCTCGACCGCGGCGATGTTCCCCATCGACGAGGAGACCATCACCTACCTGGAGCTGACCGGCCGCGACGAGCAGCAGGTCAAGCTGGTCGAGGCCTACGCCAAGGAGCAGGGCCTGTGGCACGACGCCTCCCGCGAGCCGGCCTTCTCCGAGTACCTCGAGCTCGACCTCGGCACCGTCGTCCCCTCGATCGCCGGCCCGAAGCGCCCGCAGGACCGGGTCGCGATCACCGACGCCAAGCCCGCCTTCCGCGAGGCGCTCAAGGACTACGTGGCCGCCGACGAGACCGGCGGCGAGGACCGCAAGCCCGGCGTCCCGGCGCAGGAGAAGCCCTACGGCGTCACCTCCGCGGTCGACGAGGCCTCGGCGGAGTCCTTCCCGGCCTCCGACCCGGCCGCGCCGTCCGAGAGCGGCAACGGTGAGGCCGGCAAGCCGCACCACGTCGACGGGCACCCCGTGGACGAGCGGCCGCGCAAGCCCACGAAGGTCGTCATGGAGGACGGCACGGAGACCGAGATCGACCACGGCTCCGTCGTCATCGCCGCCATCACCTCCTGCACCAACACGTCCAACCCGCAGGTGATGATCGGCGCGGCCATGCTGGCCAAGAACGCCGTCGAGCGCGGGCTGACCAGCAAGCCGTGGGTCAAGACGACGCTGGCCCCCGGGTCCAAGGTCGTCATGGACTACTACGAGAAGGCCGAGCTCACCCCGTACCTGGAGAAGCTGGGCTTCTACCTGGTCGGCTACGGCTGCACCACCTGCATCGGCAACTCCGGTCCGCTGCCGGAACCGGTCTCCGCCGCGGTCAACGAGGCCGACCTGGCCGTCGTCTCGGTGCTCTCGGGCAACCGCAACTTCGAGGGCCGGATCAACCCCGACGTCAAGATGAACTACCTGGCCTCCCCGCCGCTGGTCATCGCCTACGCGCTGGCCGGCTCCATGGACGTCGACCTGAACAACGACCCGCTCGGCCAGGACCAGGACGGCAACGACGTCTTCCTGCGCGACATCTGGCCGTCGCCGCAGGAGGTCCAGCGGGTCATCGACCACGCCGTCTCCGCGGAGCAGTTCGGCCGCAGCTACGAGGACGTGTTCGCCGGCACCGAGCAGTGGCAGAACCTGCCCACGCCGACCGGTGACACTTTCGAGTGGGCCGAGGACAGCACCTACGTCCGGCGTCCTCCGTACTTCGAGGGCATGCCCGCCGAGCCCGCTCCGGTCGAGGACATCACCGACGCCCGCACCCTGGCGGTGCTCGGCGACTCGGTGACCACCGACCACATCTCGCCGGCCGGCTCGATCAAGGCCGACAGCCCGGCCGGGAAATACCTGCGCGAGCACGGCGTGGACCGTCGCGACTTCAACTCCTACGGCTCCCGCCGCGGGAACCACGAGGTCATGATCCGCGGCACCTTCGCCAACATCCGGCTGCGCAACCAGTTGGTGCCCGGCACCGAGGGTGGCGTCACCAAGAACCACCTCACCGGCGAGACGACGACGATCTACGACGCCTCGCGCGCCTACATCGACGCCGGCATCCCGCTGGTCGTGCTGGCCGGCAAGGAGTACGGCTCGGGCTCGTCGCGCGACTGGGCCGCCAAGGGGACGGCGCTCCTGGGCGTCAAGGCGGTCATCGCCGAGAGCTACGAGCGGATCCACCGCTCGAACCTCATCGGCATGGGCGTCCTGCCGCTGCAGTTCCCCGAGGGCCAGGACCGCGAGTCCCTCGGCCTGACCGGCGACGAGGAGTTCACGATCACCGGCATCACCGCCCTCAACGACGGCTCCGTGCCGCGGACCGTCAAGGTGAAGGCCGGGGACGTGGAGTTCGAGGCCCGCGTCCGCATCGACACCCCTGGCGAGGCGAACTACTACCGCAACGGCGGGATCATGCAGTACGTGCTGCGCTCGCTGCGGGGTTCGGCCGCCTGATGGACCTGGGCCTGGGCGGTCGCGGATTCCTGCTCACCGGCGCGAGCCGGGGGCTGGGGTTCGCGACCGCCCGGGCCCTCGTCGACGACGGGGCCCGGGTGCTGGTCAGCTCCCGCTCCGCCGACTCCGTGGACACCGCCGTCGCCTCGCTCGGCGGGGCGCCGGCGGCATTCGGCACCTCGGCCGACCTCGCCGACGCCGACGCCGCCGAGCGGCTGGTCACCGAGGCGCACGAGCGGCTCGGGCAGGTCGACGGCCTGCTGCTGAGCGTCGGCGGGCCGGCGCAGGGCCCGGTGCTGGAGACGTCGGAGGACGACTGGCGGGCGGCGGTCGAGAGCGTGCTGCTCGGCCCGCTACGGCTGGTGCGGGCGCTGGTCCCGCACCTCACCGAGGGCGCCTCGATCGTCTTCGTGCTGTCCACCTCGGTGCGTCAGCCGATCCGCAACCTCGCCATCTCCAACGCCCTGCGCCCGGGTCTGGCGATGACGGCGAAGGCGCTGGCCGACGAGCTCGGGCCGCGCGGCATCCGGGTCAACGGCCTGATGCCCGGCAGCGTGGCCACCGACCGGATCGCCGAGATCGAGGCCGCGTCCGGCGACCCCGCCGCGGCGCGTGCCCGTACCGAGGCGGCGATCCCGCTGCGCCGGATGGGCGAGCCCGCCGAGTTCGGCCGCACAGCCGCCTTCCTCCTCTCCCCCGCCGCCTCCTTTGTCACGGGGGCGATGGTCCCCGTCGACGGCGGCGCCCTCAGGGCGCTGTGAAGAAACACCCCCTCACCCCCCTAGAAGGACCCCCCTGCCCCCCGCCACTCGCGAGCTCGCGGCGGGACCCTGCAGCGGGGCCGATCGACGCTCGGGGCGGGCCCCTGCGAGGGGGCCCCGTCCTCGTCGCGTGCGCGCACGGCACCCGGAACCCTACCGGGCGGCGGCTGATCGCCGAGCTGGCACTGACCGCCAGGCAGGTGCGCCCCGGCCTCGTCACCACGGCGGCCTTCGTCGACGTGCAGCCCCCCACCGTGGTCGACGTGGTGGCCGGGCTGACCGCCGAGGGGCGTCCCGCCGTCGTCGTCCCGTTGCTGCTGTCGGGCGGCTACCACGTGCACGTGGACATCGCGGACGCCGTCGCCGGCGCCGAGGGCACGGTGGCCGCGCGCCCCCTGGGCCCCGACCCGCGGCTGGTCGCCGTCCTGCACGACCGGCTGGTGGACGCCGGGGCCGACCCGCGCGACCGGCGCACCGCCGTCGTCCTGGCAGCCGCCGGTTCCAGCGATCCGCGCTCGGTCGCCGACGTCGAGAACACCGCCGCTCTGCTCCAGCGCTCGTGGGCCGGACCCGTGACCACCGGCTACGGATCGGCCGCCCGACCCCCGGTGCCGGACGCCGTCGCCGCAGCCCGGCGGGCCGGCGCCGAGCGCGTCGTGCTCGCCGCCTACCTGCTCGCCCCGGGGCACTTCCACGACAAGCTCGCCGGCGCCGGAGCCGACCTCGTCACCGCTCCCCTGCTGCCCGACGAGCGGATCGCCGAGGTCCTGCTCGACCGCTACGACGCCGCCGTTCCGCCGACTCCCGATGGGGCTGCCCCGGCCGTCCGGTGACCTAGGGTGGGGCCACGATGAGCGACCCGATCGACGGGCAGGCCCCCGAGGCGGCCTCCCCGAGCCCAGAGACGACGCCGTCGGGCGGCCGACGGTGGAACCGGGTGATCTCCGGTGTCGTCACCGCGGCGCTGGCGCTGGTCCTGGGCTTCGGGCTCGTCGTCCAGATCCGCAGCACCGAGGAGGCCGACGAGCTCACGGGGGCGACCGAGGCCGACCTCGTCCGCATCCTCGACGAGCTCGACACCCGCGAGGAGCAGCTGCGCCAGCGGCTCGCCGAGCGGGAGCAGGCCGTCGAGGAGCTCAGCGGGGGCCGCACGCAGTCGGGGTCGGCGCTGGCCGAGGCCCAGCGCCGCGCCGAGGCCATCGGGATCCTCACCGGGACGCTGCCCGCCCAGGGCCCCGGGCTGCGCCTGGTGGTCCAGGACCCCGACGGCGCCGTCACCCCGGCCGTGCTGCTCGACGCCATCCAGGAGCTGCGTGGGGCGGGCGCCGAGGCCATCGAGATCGACGGGATCCGGGTGGTGACCTCCAGCTACGTCGATGGGACGCCCGGCGAGCTGACCATCGACGGGCAGGAGCTGAGGTCGCCCTACGAGATCCTCGCCATCGGGCCGCCCACCGATCTCGAGGTGGCCCTCAACGTCTCGGGAGGCGTGGTCGCCGACGTGGCTCGCACCGGCGGATCGGCCACGGTCACCCAGTCCGACGCGCTCTCGATCGACAGCGTCGTCTCCGACGGCTGATCAGCCGCCCGTCGCCACCGGCCGGTCGGGGTCCGTCGACCACTGCGACCACGACCCCGGCCACAGCGCCGCCTCGATGCCCGCGACCGCCAGGGCCGCCACCTCGTGCGCGGCGGTCACGCCCGAGCCGCAGTAGACGCCCACGGTGCGGCCCGGACGGGCACCCAGCGCCGCGAACCTCGCAGCCAGGTCGTGCGCCGGGCGGAAGGTCCCCTCGCCGGTGAGGTTGCCGGTCGTCGGGGCGCTCGTGGCACCGGGCACGTGACCCGCCCGCGGATCGACCGGTTCGACGTCGCCGCGGTAGCGCTCGGCGGCACGGGCGTCCAGCAGGACCCCGCCGCCACCGGGCAGGGCAGCGGCGTCCTCGGCCTCGATCACCGGCATGCCACCGCCGCGCAGGACGACGTCCCCGGGCGGCGGAACGACGTCGCCGGCCTCGAGCTGCCCGCCGGCACGGACCCAGGCGCGCAGCCCCCCGTCGAGCAGCCGCACGTCGGTCAGGCCGCCCCAGCGGAGCAGCCACCACGCCCGTGCCGCCGCCAGACCACCGGAGTCGTCGTAGACGACGACGGGCCGGTCCGCGCGCACGCCCCAGCGCCGGACGTGTACTTGCAGTCGCTGTACCGACGGCAGCGGGTGCCGGCCCAGCGCGGCAGTGGGTGGGTCGGCGAGCTCGGTCTCCAGGTCGATGTAGACCGCACCCGGCAGGTGACCGGCCAGGTACTTCTCGCGCCCCCGGTCGTCGCCCAGCGCCCAGCGGACGTCGAGCAGCACCGGCCGCTCCCCCGCCGCCAGCACATCGGCGGCCCCGACGAGCACGTCGCTCACCGCGTCTCCCCGTTCGCGCCCGCGGATTGGTCCACTCACTGCGGCGCCAGCAGGCCGCGCAGCTCCCCGGTCAGGGCGTCGCGCGCCTCCGGGTGCTGGTGCCACGCGGCCGGCGTCGCCTGCAGCAGCTGGATCCGCCAGCGACCTGACCCCTCCTCGACCGCGACCACCGTGTGCACGGTGTGGAACTGGGGCTCCACGTCGTTGCCGCCCGGCGGGATCATCCCGGCGTGCGCGAGGAGCACCGCCACCCCGGGCGCGGCGGCGCGGACCGAGCGGATGACCGCGACGTAGGAGGCGGTCTGGTGGCTGCCGAAGATCTGCCGGAGGTCGGCTGCGATGGCCAGCCGCCCGTGGTGGTGGGTCCCGTCGTAGCCGACGATGTCGCCGTCGTCGGCGAAGCAGGCCGCCACCGCCGCCCCGCTGCGCCGGTTCCAGCCGTCGAGGTAGGCGGCGTAGAGGGAACGGATCTGGGCGTCGGACGGATGCGCGGATGTCACGGGTGTGACGGTAGTGGTCAGGTCGCGCCGACCGTCCGGGCCTCGCCGTCGGCGAACTGGGTGCGGTGCAGGTCGGCATACCGCCCACCGAGCGCCAGCAACTCCGTGTGCGTGCCCGACTCCACGATGCGACCGCCGTCGACCACGAGGATCTGGTCGGCGCTCCGCACGGTCGACAGCCGGTGCGCGATGACCAGGGACGTGCGGCCGGCCAGGGCGGCGTCCAGCGCCCGCTGGACGGCGGCCTCGGACTCGCTGTCCAGGTGCGCCGTCGCCTCGTCCAGGATCACGATGCCCGGCGCCTTGAGCAGCACTCGGGCGATCGCCAGCCGTTGCTTCTCACCACCCGAGAGCCGGTGCCCGCGGTCGCCGACGACCGTGTCCAGGCCGTCGGGCAGCGTCCGCACGAGATCGGCGATGTGCGCCCCGTCCAGCGCTGCCCACAGCTGCTCCTCGGTGGCCTCGGGGCGGGCGTAGAGCAGGTTGTTGCGCATCGTGTCGTGGAACAGGTGCGCATCCTGGCTGACCACCCCGATGGCGTCGCGCAGTGACGCCAGCGTCGCCGAGCGCACGTCGACGCCACCGACCAGGACCGCACCGCCGGTGACGTCGTACAGCCGGGACACCAGGCTGGCGATCGTCGACTTGCCGGCGCCGGAGTGGCCCACGAGCGCGACCAGCGCGCCCGGCTCGACCCGGAAGGAGACGTCGTGCAGCACGTCCACCGGGCCGCCGTGCTCGGGCAGCGACACTTCTTCCAGTGACGGCAACGACACGTCTTCGGCCGCCGGATAGCTGAAGGAGACCGAGTCGAACTCGATCGACCGGTCGTCGGTGGGCACCGGGACGGCGTCGTCGGCCTCGCGGATCATCGGCGGCAGGTCGAGCACCTCGAAGACCCGGTCGAAGCTCACCATCGCGCTCATGACGTCGACCCGGACGTTGGCCAGGGCGGTGAGCGGGCCGTAGAGCCGGGAGAGCAGCAGGGCCAGCGCGACGACGTCGCCGGGGCTGAGCGAGCCGGTGAACGCGAGGTACCCGCCGAGCCCGTAGACCAGGGCGGTCGCCAGCGCCGCCACGAGCGTCAGCGCGGTGAAGAAGAAGCGGCCGTACATGGCCGACAGCACGCCGATGTCCCGCACCCGGGCCGCGCGGCCGCTGAAGGACCGCTCCTCCGCCTCGGGCCGGCCGAACAGCTTGACCAGCAGCGCGCCGGCGACGTTGAACCGCTCGGTCATCGTCGCGTTCATCGACGCGTTGAGCTCGTAGGACTCCCGGGTGATGTCCTGCAGCCGCGCGCCGATGCGCCGGGCAGGCAGCACGAACAGCGGCACCAGGACCAGCGACAGCAGGGTGATCTGCCAGGACAGCGTGAGCATGACGGCCGCGGTGAGCACCAGGCCGATGACGTTGGAGACGACGCCCGACAGCGTCGAGGTGAAGGCCTGCTGAGCGCCGACGACGTCGTTGTTCAGCCGGCTGACCAGCGCCCCGGTCTGCGTGCGGGTGAAGAACGCGACCGGCATGCGCTGCACGTGCGCGAACACCGTGCTGCGCAGGTCGTAGATGACGCCCTCGCCGATGCGCGCGGAGTACCAGCGGGTGCCCAGCGAGATGGCGGCGTCGACGACGGCGAGAGCCGCGATGAACAGCGCGATGCGCACGATGTCGCCCGCGGTCCCCTCGAGCGAGGCGATCCGGTTGACGATGTTGCCCGCGAGCAGCGGGGTGATCACGCCGATCAGCGACGAGCCGACCACCAGGCCCAGGAAGAAGCCGAGGTCGCGCCGGTAGGGCTGGGCGACGCCGAGGATCCGGCGGACGGTGCCCGGTGGCAGCTTGCGCCCGACCACCGACGGGTCGCGGCGGAATGACCGCATCGCCGCCATGGAGGTCATGTTCGGGTTCATGGACCAACCTCCTCTGGCGCGCCGATCCGGGCACCGGCCCTCGGGCCAACACCGGCCGGCCGGACGCTGTTCCGTGCGGGCCGGGGCCGGTCATCCGCCCGATCCTGGCGGATGACCCTGACGGTCAGCGCCTGCCGGCGAGCTCCTGCAGCCGCAGCACCTGCGCCGACCGCTCGGCGGCGTCCTGGGTCTCGGGGTCGTTGCGCACGGCCGAGCGCACCAGGGCGGCGGTCGCCCGGCTCGCGCCCGCCGGCGGGGCCAGGAGCGCCGCGGTCAGCTGCGCGACCGCGTCGTCCAGCTGCTCGCGGGGGACGACGGCATTGGCCAGCCCCATGGCGAGGGCCTCGGCGGCACTGACCGGGCGGCCGGTCAGGCAGATCTCCATGGCCCGCGAGTAGCCGACCAGCTCGACGAGGGTGCTGGTGCCGGTCAGGTCGGGCACCAGGCCCAGCGTCGGCTCGGGCAGCCGGAGCTGCGCGTCCTCGGCGAGCACCCGGAGATCGCAGGCGAGTGCCAGCTGGCAGCCGGCGCCGATGGCGTGCCCCTGGACGGCGGCGATCGAGACGATGCCGGGCTTCCGGAGCCAGCGGAACCCGGCCTGGTACTCGCGGATCTGCTCCTCGGCCTCGCCGGACGGCCGTCGTCCGAGGTCTCCCAGGCCACCCGCCGTCCCCGGCTCCGGGCTGAACATGCTGCGGTCCAGGCCCGCGGAGAACGACCGCCCCTCCCCGCGCAGGACGACCACGCGCACGCTGTCGTCCAGCGCCGCGCCGACCGCCGCCAGCGCCGACCACGTCGCCGGGGTCTGGGCGTTGAGCTGCTCGGGCCGGTCGAGGGTGACGGTGAGGACGGCGCCGTCCTGGGCGGTGCGGACGAAACCGTCGGGGGCGTCGGCTTCGCTCACGCCTTCTTGCTGCTGTTCCGGTTGGCCCCACCGCGGCTGCGCAGGGTGGCTCCGGACTCGGAGAGCAGCCGGTGGACGAAGCCGTAGGAGCGCTTGGTCGACTCCGCCAGCGAGCGGATGCTCTCGCCCTCGTCGTAGCGCTTGCGCAGTTCGTCGGCGAGCGTGCTCCGGTCGCCGCCGGTGATCCGCTTGCCCTTGCCCAGGTCGGCAGTGCTCGAGTCGGCCATGGCTCTCCTCCGTGTCAGCCGCCGGCCGAACGCGTCGAGGCGACGCGCGCATGCCCGGTTGGTGGCTGTCCCTGTGGCGCCGCCGTCCCGCTGACCACGGCCCCTGGCAACCCATGATCACCCAGTGACCGGCCACCGGCCACGTGAGAGATCAGGCCAGCTCGACCAGGTCGGCGAGGTCCTCGCTCCAGGCGTCCTCGGTGCCGTCGGGCAGCAGGATCACCTTGTCCGGGTTCAGGGCCCGGACGGCGCCCTCGTCGTGGGTGACCAGCACGATCGCGCCGGTGTAGGTGCGCAGCGCCTCGAGCACCTGCTCCCGGCTGGCGGGGTCCAGGTTGTTCGTCGGCTCGTCCAGGAGCAGCACGTTGGCGCCGGAGACGACCAGGGTGGCCATGGCCAGCCGGGTCCGCTCGCCACCGGAGAGTGTGCCGGCGCGCTGGTCGACGGTCTCGCCGGTGAAGAGGAACGCGCCGAGGATGCGCCGGAGCTCGGTGTCGGTGCTGTCCGGCGCCGCGGACCGCATGACCTCCAGCAGCGAGCGGTCCATGTCGATCGTCTCGTGCTCCTGGGCGTAGTAGCCCACGCGCAGCCCGTGCCCGGCCTTGACCTCGCCGGTGTCGGGCAGCTCGGTGCCGGCCAGCATCCGCAGCAGCGTCGTCTTCCCGGCGCCGTTGAGCCCGAGGACGACGACCCGCGTCCCCCGGTCCACGGCCAGGTCGACGTCGGTGAAGATCTCCAGCGAGCCGTAGCTCTTGGACAGCCCCTCGGCGAACAGCGGCGTCTTGCCGCACGCTGCCGGCGTCGGGAAGCGCAGCTTGGCGACCTTGTCGGCCACGCGCACGTCGGCCAGGCCCGCGGCCAGCCGCTCGGCGCGCTTGTCCATGCTCTTGGCGGCCTTGGCCTTGGTGGCCTTGGCGCGCATCTTGTCGGCCTGGGCGTTGAGCGTGTCGATCTTGCGCTCGGTGTTGGCCCGCTCCTGCTTGCGACGGCGCTCGTCGGTCTCGCGCTGGTCGAGGTAGCGCTTCCAGCCGAGGTTGTAGATGTCGACGGTGGCGCGGTTGGCGTCCAGGTGCCACACCTTGTTGACGACGGCCTCGAGCAGCTCGACGTCGTGGCTGATCACGATGAGCCCGCCGCGGTGGCTGGTCAGGAAGCCGCGCAGCCAGGTGATCGAGTCGGCGTCCAGGTGGTTGGTCGGCTCGTCGAGCAGCAGCGTCTCGGCGTCGGAGAAGAGGATGCGGGCCAGCTCCACGCGGCGGCGCTGGCCACCGGACAGCGTGCGCAGCGGCTGGGACAGCACCCGGTCGGGCAGGCCGAGGTTGGTGCAGATGCGGGCGGCGTCGCTCTCCGCGGCGTACCCGCCCAGGGCAGCGAACTGGTCCTCGAGGTTGCCGTAGCGGCGCACGGCCTTGTCCTGCTCCGCGTCGTCGGCCGGCTCTGCCATCGCGACCTGGGCCTTGACGAGCTGGTTGCGGATCACGTCGAGGCCGCGCCCGGACAGCACGCGGTCGCTGGCGGTGATGTCGAGGTCGCCGCTGCGCGGGTCCTGCGGCAGGTAGCCCAGCTCACCGCTGATCTCCACCGTGCCGGCGTGCGGGACGCGCTCACCGGCGAGCGTGGTGAGGGTGGTGGTCTTGCCGGCGCCGTTGCGCCCGACCAGGCCGATGCGGTCACCCGGCTGGACGCGCAGGTTGGCTTCGCTGATGAGGATGCGGGCGCCGGCACGGAGCTCGAGGCCGGTCGTCGTTATCACTGAACCCAGGGTAGGCGCTCGGCGTGCGATCACCCCCACGTTCCCGGGGTGACATCGGCGGCATCCCCGCCCGGGCGTGTTCCGCGGAGGGGCGCCCCGTCCGGTCCCGGGTGCTCGAGCACACCGCACCTGCGGGGTAGGTGGCCCTGCCTGCGGTCCTGGAGGGCCTGCTTCCCCGAAGTCGGGGCGGCCGCGGCGGCGGCGACCGGGGTGCCCGTCCGGGCGCCCCGCCCTACGGTGAGGACGCCTCGGGGGACGGGAAGGAGGCGGTCATGCAGCAACCGGTCGCCACGGCACCGCCCCCTCCCCTGCCCTACCGGGCCCGGCCCCCGCAGGTGCTGCTCGGTGTCGGCGCGGTCCTCCTGGTCAGCGCCGGTGCCGTGGTGGCCTCCGCGTACGGGGGCGGCCCTGCGCGGACGTTGCTGCTCGCCCTGGCTGCCGTCGCGACCGGGTTCGCGCTCCGGGCCGCACGAGCCCGGCTGCGGAGTTCCCAGGAGGTGCTGGCCGCCAGCGCGACCGGTCTCGCGGTCAGCGCCAGCGGTGTCGGAGGTCTCGGCGGGAGCGCGCTGGGCGGCGTCGGCGCGACCGCCGCCCTCGCGATCGTCTTCCTCGTCCTGCACCGCGTGGCACCGAGCACCGCGGCGTGGCCGCTGGCGTCCTGGCTCGCCGCCCAACTCGCCGTGCTCCGAGGGCTGGACGGCGTACCGGCGGAGCTGCGCACGCTGGTCCACCTCGGCGTCGCGCTGGCCGGACTCGGGATCGCGTTGTTCGCGCGACGCTGGGTCGCCCGCGCCGCGCTGCTGACCACCGCACCGTGGTGGATGGCCGGCGTGGTGAGCGGGACCGCGACCGCCTGGACCGGTCCGGCGGCCGAGCGATACCTCTCGGCCGTCCTCGTGGTCGTCGCGGGCCTCGGCCTGGTGGTGACGCGGTTGCGGGAGGTGCTCGAACCCCTGACCGGGCCGCCGCGGGCGGCTCCCGTGCTGGCCGGCGTCGTCGCCGGTGCGGCCGTCACCGGCGCGTGCTCCTTCCTCGGGACGGCCGCCGTGACCCTCACCGGGTACGCCGGTGTCCTGCTGGCCACCCTGGCCGCGGCCTACCTGAGCGGTTGGCGGCGGGGACTCGTCCTGCCGCTCGCGCTCGCCACCGGCGTGGTCATGACGGCGCTGAGCGTCGGCCGGCTGCTCGCCGACCGGCAGTGGACGGCGTTCGCGCTGCTGCTGCTGCTGACCGCCGTCCCGACGGTGTGGGTGGCCGTGCGACAGCCCGACGACCGGCCGCTGTCCGTGCCGGTGGCCGTCGGCTGCCTGGCGGGCGCGGTGCTGCTCGCCGTCCCCGACGGAGTGCTCTCGCCCACCTCCGCCGCGGTGACGCTGACCATGGTCTACTCCGGCGCGATGGCCGCCGGGGCCGGACTGGACACCGCATCCCGGCGCCCGACAGCCGTGGCCGCCGGAGGGTGCGCCGTCGCCGCCGTCCTGCTGCTCCTCCCGCGGGACGAGGCGTGGGCGCTCGGGGCAGTGCTCGCCGTGCAGGGGGTGTGCACGCTGGCCTGGGCCTGGCGCATCTGGACGACGCAGCCCACGGCCGACGACGCCGAGCTGTCGCGGGGCGCATGGCGGGTGGGCGCCGTCCAGCTCGTCGGAGCCGCCTGGGTGCTCGCGGCAGCGATCGACGCCCGCGCGATCGAGGCCTGGTCCCTGCCGGCGGCGGCCGGTCTGCTGCTCGCGTCCGGACCCGGACTGCTCCGCGGCAGCACCTGGGCGACGTGGGGGCCCGGTCTTCTCGTGGCCGCAGTGCCTTCGACCGTGCTCGCGGTCGTCGCGTCGGACGCCCCGCGGACGGTCGCTGTGCTGCTGGCCGCCGCGGTCCTGCTCGTGGCCGGCGGACGCCGCGCACTGCGGGCGCCACTGGCGGTCGGCGCCGGGTCGGCGCTCGCGGTGGCCGTCGGGCTGGCGGCGCAGACGCTGCCCTGGCCGGTAGGGACGGCGCTGGTCGTGGGCGGCGTGCTGCTGGCGGTGGGCGCCCGCAAGGAGCGCCGTCCCGTTGCCGGCTTCGCCGTCCGCCTCGCCGACCTACGCTGATCCGGAGGGCCTGGAGCACCCCGCCGCTGTCGATCAGGCGTAGGCCGCCGGCATCCGGGCGCTACGAAAGGGCGAGAGGCTGAGGACCAGCGCCGCAGCCACGAGCCCCGCGATGCCGACAGCGATGACCGGGCGGTTGCCATACATCGTCGCCGTCAGACCGGCCAGCGGCGCGGCTACGGCGATCGAGCCCCAGTTGAACGCTCGGATGGTCCCGTTCATCCGGGCGCGCAGCCGGTCGGGGGTCACCGCGTTGCGGTAGCTCAGGTCGAGCGGACCCTTGAGCCCGGCGCCCAGCCCGTTGACCAACTGCCCGACCACCAGCAAGGCCGCACCGGCGAAGCCGGGCGGGGCGAACAGGAGGAACAGGAACGCCACCGGGTGCAACCACATGGCGACCACGCAGACCGGCCCCACGCTGAACCGCTCGGCGGCGCGCGGCGCCAGGCCGGCGCCGATGACGCCGCTCACGCCCGCGCACGAGAGCACCAGGCCGACCGTGAGCGCGTCCAGGCCGAGCACCTCCGTCGCGTGGAAGACGAAGACCGTCATGATCGCGGAGTTGGACAAGAACCACAGGTGCAGAGACACGGCGTACCGGGCGAGGGTCCGGTGGCGGTACACCCAGGACCCACCTTGCTTCAGTTCGCGCCACAGATGTCGGTCCGGCTGTCGCTGGGGTGCGGGCTCCTCGACCCGGATCGAGGCCAGGAGCGCAGCGGACGCGGCTCTGCTGGCCGCGGTGAACAGGATGGCGACGGGGGCGGACGAGAGCTTGATCAGGACGCCCCCCACCAGCGGGCCGATCGCCTCGGCCGCCGTCGCGGTCTGCTCGATGCGCGCATTGGCGACTGGCAGCAGCTCCATCGGTACCAGCCGCGGCAGGTAGGACTGGTGAGCGGCGTGATAGAACATCGACGCTGCCCCAACGAGGGCCACCAGGGCAGCCAGAACGGGGACCGTCAGTAGCCCGGTCAGTGCCAGGGCTCCGATGGCCCCCGCAGCGAGAGCAGTCACGGCGTCGGCGGCGATGAGGACCGGCCGACGGCGCACCCGGTCGATGAGCACTCCGGCGAGCAGACCGACCGCCAAGGCGGGCAGCCACTGCGCCGACCGTACGAATCCGATAGCCGCCTGATCCGCGGACAGGGTTTCGATCAGGAGCAACTGCAGGGCCAGGCCGAAAGTGAACGCACCCAGCGACGAGGCCGTGTCGGAGAACCACATGCGCACGAACGCCGGATAGGCCAGCACGCCCCGGCTCGGCACGCCCGCAGTCAACCAGATGCGGAGCACGAGCCCGGGACGACGAAACGCCCGGGGGCGGACATCCCGGTGGTCGGGATGTCCGCCCCCGAGACGGTGACGCTCGTTCCTGCTACACCCGGAAGCCGAGGGCGCGGAGCTGCTCGCGGCCGTCGTCGGTGATCTTGTCGGGGCCCCACGGCGGCATCCAGACCCAGTTGATCCGGATGTCGTCCACGAGCCCGGGGCCGGGGCCGCCGGTCAGCGCCTGGCGGGCCTGGTCCTCGATGACGTCGGTCAGCGGGCAGGCCGCCGAGGTCAGGGTCATGTCGATGATGGCGACGCTGGCATCGGCGTTGCTGTCGTCGACGTCCAGGCCGTAGACCAGCCCGAGGTCGACGACGTTCACGCCCAGCTCGGGGTCGACCACGTCGCGCATGGCCTCCTCGAGGTCCTCCAGCAGCGCCGTCTTGCCGACGGGCATGTCACCCGGCGCACCGTCGGTGGCCGGGGTGGCGTTCTCGGTGCTGCTCTCGCTCACGGTGTTCCTCCGGTCGGGGCGGTGGGGTGGGTGGCTCGCGGAGCGGCGGTGGGGGCGGTGGCGGGCGCTGCGGTCGCGGACAGTGCCCGGGCGGAGGCGTCCTTCAACGCCATCCAGCTCATCAGCGCACACTTGATCCGGGCCGGGTACTTCGAGACACCGGCGAACGCGACGGCGTCCTCCAGGCTGTCCTCGAGCTTCTCGGCCACGGCCGGGTCGCCCTTGGCCTGCATCAGCGTCATGAAGTCCTCGCCGGTGGCGAGGGCCTCGTGCACGTTCTTGCCGACGACGAGGTCGTACATGGCCGAGATCGAGGCCTGGCTGATCGAGCAGCCCATGCCCTCGTAGGAGACGTCGGCGACGGTCTCGTCCTCGAGGCTCAGCCGCAGCGTCACCTCGTCGCCGCAGGTGGGATTGACGTGGTGCACCTCGGCCTGGAAGGGCTCGCGGAGACCTCGCCCGTGCGGGTTCTTGTAGTGATCCAGGATGATCTCCTGGTACATCGACTCGAGCTGCATCAGCGGATCGACCTCACACCGTTCCGAAGAACTTCTGGGCCGCGCGAATTCCGTCCGCCAGGGCGTCGATGTCGTCGTAGCCGGTGTGCACGTAGAAGGTGGCCCGCGTGGTGGCCGGCACGCCGTAGCGGCGCACGACCGGCCAGGCGCAGTGGTGCCCGACGCGCACGGCGATGCCGTGGTCGTCGAGGACCTGGCCGACGTCGTGCGGGTGGATGCCCTCGACGGTGAAGGAGATCGCTCCCCCGCGGGCCACGGTGTCGGGCGGGCCGACCACGGTGACGCCGGGGATCTCGGCGAGCTTCTCCAGCGCATAGCCGGTGAGCGCCTTCTCGTGCTCCTCGACGCGGTCCATGCCCAGGCCCTGCAGGTACTCCACGGCCGCTGCGAGACCGATGACCTGCGCGGTCATCGGGACGCCGGCCTCGAAGCGCTGCGGCGGCGCGGCGAAGGTGGAGGCCTCCATCCGCACGACCTCGATCATCGAACCGCCGGTGAGGAACGGCGGCAGCTTGTCGAGCACCTCGTAGCGGCCCCAGAGCACGCCGACGCCCGTGGGCCCCAGCATCTTGTGGCCGGAGAACACCAGGAAGTCCGCGTCCAGCTCGGTGACGTCGACGGTCTGGTGCGGCACCGACTGGGCGCCGTCGACCAGCACCAGGGCACCGACCTCGTGGGCGCGGGCGATGATCTCGCCCAGCGGGTTGATCGTGCCGAGGATGTTCGACTGCTGGGTGACCGCGACGAGCTTCGTGCGCTCGTTGACCACCGACGTCAGGTCGGACAGGTCCAGCCGGCCGTCGTCGGTCAGCCCCAGCCAGCGCAGGGTCGCCCCGGTGCGCTCGCACAGCTGCTGCCAGGGCACCAGGTTGGCGTGGTGCTCCATCTCGGTGACCACGATCTCGTCACCCTGGCCGACGGCGTAGGTGCGGAGTTCCTCCTCCTTCGCCGTCGCGGCGTTGGAGAGGGCGTAGGCCACCAGGTTGATCGCTTCGGTGGTGTTGCGCGTGAAGACGATCTCCCGGTCCGGGGCGCCGATGAACCCGCCGATGGTGGCGCGGGCGGCCTCGTAGGCCCCCGTCGCCTCCTCGGCGAGCGCGTGGGCGCCACGGTGCGGGGCGGCGTTGACGTTCTCGTAGAACCACCGCTCGGCGTCGAGGACGCTGCGGGGCTTCTGCGACGTGGCGCCGGAGTCCAGGTACACCAGGCGCTTCCCGTCCCGGACGGTGCGCGTCAGGATCGGGAAGTCCGCCCGGATCGCCTCGATGTCCAGCGGCAGCGGCTCGTGCGCCCCGACAGGACGCGAGACGGTCTGGGTCATGCGCTCGCGCCCTCCGCGGCGGCCAGCTCGTTGGAGTCCTTGACGTAGGCGGCGTAGCCCTCGTTCTCCAGCTTGTCCGCGAGTTCGGCGCCGCCCTCGGCGACGACCTTGCCGGCGACGAAGACGTGCACGAAGTCGGGCTTGATGTAGCGCAGGATCCGCGTGTAGTGGGTGATCAGCAGGACGCCGATCTCGCCCTCCTCGCGGGTGCGGTTCACGCCCTCGGAGACGACCCGCAGCGCGTCGACGTCCAGACCGGAGTCGGTCTCGTCGAGGATCGCGATGGCCGGCTTCAGCAGGCGCATCTGCAGGATCTCGTGGCGCTTCTTCTCGCCACCGGAGAAGCCCTCGTTGACGTTGCGCTCGGCGAAGGCCGAGTCCATCTCGAGCAGCTCCATCTCGCTCTTGACGTCCTTGACCCAGGTGCGCAGCTTGGGGGCCTCGCCCTTGATCGCGGTGGCCGCGGTGCGCAGGAAGTTCGACACCGAGACGCCGGGGACCTCCACCGGGTACTGCATCGCCAGGAACAGCCCGGCGCGGGCGCGCTCGTCGACGCTCATCGCGAGGACGTCCTCGCCGTCGAGGGTCACGGTGCCGCCGGTGACGGTGTACTTGGGGTGGCCGGCGATCGAGTAGGCCAGCGTGGACTTGCCCGACCCGTTGGGGCCCATGATCGCGTGGGTCTCGCCCGACCGGACGGTCAGGTCGACGCCGCGGAGGATCTCCTTGGCGTCGTCACCCTCGCCGACCGAGACGTGCAGGTCGCGGATCTCCAGAACGGACACTTCTTCTCGCTCCTCAGTTGCCGGCCGCGCGGGAAGGCTGGACTGCGCTCGCCGAAGCGTCAGCTTCGGTGTCGACGAGCACGTCCTCCCCTTCCACGCGGACCGGGTAGACGTCGACCGGCTCGGTCGCCGGCAGGTTGGTGGGCTCGCCCGTGCGCAGGTCGAAGCACGAGCCGTGCAGGAAGCACTCGATGGTCGGGGCGCCGCCGAGCAGCTCGACGTCCCCCTCGCTCAGCGGGACGTCGGCGTGCGAGCACTTGTCCTCGAGGGCGTACAGCTGACCCTCGAAACGGACGACGGCGATGTCGACGTCCGCGAGCTCGACCCGCAGGGCGCCGTTCTCGGGGACGTCGGACAGCGCGCAGACGCGTTCGAAAGCCATGGTCAGGCGACCTCGACCGGCTGGTCCTCGAGACCCGGCAGCGCGCCGAGGCGGGTCTCGATGGTGCCCATCAGGCGGTCCTGGAGCGCGTCGATCCCGATGTTCTGGACCACGTCGGCAAAGAAGCCGCGCACGACCAGACGGCGGGCGGTCTCGGCGTCGATGCCGCGCGAGCAGAGGTAGAACAGCTGCTCGTCGTCGAACCGGCCGGTCGCGCTGGCGTGGCCGGCGCTGACGATCTCGCCGGTCTCGATCTCCAGGTTCGGCACCGAGTCGGCGCGGGCGCCGTCGGTGAGCACCAGGTTGCGGTTGAGCTCGTAGGTCTCGGTGCCGGTCGCCGCCGGGCGGATGCGGACGTCACCGATCCAGACCGAGCGCGCGCCCTCGCCCTGCAGCGCACCCTTGTAGAGCACGTTGCTGGTGCAGTTCGGCACGGCGTGGTCGACCCAGAGCCGGTGCTCCTGGTGCTGGGTCTCGTCGGAGAAGTAGACGCCGAAGAGATCCGCGCGGCCGCCGGTCCCGGCGTACTGCACGTTGCTGACCAAGCGCACGAGGTCGCCGCCGAGGGTGACCACGACCTGCTTGTACGTGGCGTCGCGGCCGACGACGACGTCGTACTGGCCGCCGTGCACTGAACCGGGCGCCCAGTCCTGGACCGAGACGAGGGTGACCTGCGCGCCGTCGCCGGCGAGCACGGTGACGCCCCCGGAGTACTTCGCGGAACCGGTGTGGTCGAGGACGACGGTCGCCTTGGCGAAGGCGCCCACCTCGATCACCAGCTGGCCCCAGACGACGTCGTCGCCGCCGGTGCCGGCCAGGCCCAGGGTGACCGGGCGGTCGAGCTGAGCCTCCTTCGCGATGCGGACGACGGCGGCACCGTCGGCCCGCTGGCGGGTGAGGGCGGCCAGCCGGTCCACGGGCTCGGGCAGCCCCTTGATCAGCGGGTCACCGGCCTCCACGCTGGTCAGCTCGACGCCCTCGGGGAGGTCGGTCGTCCAGGTGAGGTGCGCGTCGGAGGCTGCGCCGTCCAGGAGCGGCTTGATCCGCTTCATGGGCGTGAAGCGCCACGTCTCCTCGCGCCCGGTCGGGACGCCGAAGACGTCCGGGTCGGTGGACTTGAGCCGTTCCGGCGGCGAGCCGGTCGGGGTCGGTCCACCGTGCGAGTGCGCACCGGGCGACGCGTTGCCGGCGCTGCCGGTGTCCGACGCCGGGGTGGTCGGGGGGCCCGCCTGCGCACCCACGCCCGGAGCGAACAGCTCCGAGGCAAGGGTGGCCGGCTGGGTCGTGAGGTCGGTCGTGCTGGCGTTCTCGGTCGACATCAGCCGACGGCACCTTCCATCTGCAGCTCGATGAGCCGGTTGAGCTCGAGGGCGTACTCCATGGGCAGCTCGCGGGCGATCGGCTCGACGAACCCGCGGACCACCATGGCCATGGCCTCGTCCTCGGAGAGGCCGCGGCTCATCAGGTAGAAGAGCTGGTCGTCGCTGACGCGGGAGACCGTCGCCTCGTGGCCCATGGAGACGTCGTCCTCGCGGACGTCGACGTAGGGGTAGGTGTCCGACCGGCTGATCGTGTCGACCAGCAGGGCGTCGCACTTCACGGTCGACTTCGAGCCGTAGGCGCCCTCGTCGACCTGGACCAGGCCGCGGTAGGAGGTGCGGCCACCGCCGCGGGCCACCGACTTCGACACGATGGTCGAGGAGGTGTGCGGCGCGGCGTGCACCATCTTGGCGCCGGCGTCCTGGTGCTGGCCCTCGCCCGCGAACGCGATCGAGAGGACCTCACCCTTGGCGTGCTCGCCGGTCATCCAGACGGCCGGGTACTTCATCGTCACCTTGGAGCCGAGGTTGCCGTCGACCCACTCCATGGTCGCGCCCTCGTGGGCCACGGCCCGCTTGGTGACCAGGTTGTAGACGTTGTTCGACCAGTTCTGGATGGTCGTGTACCGGCAGCGGGCGTTCTTCTTGACGATGATCTCGACGACGGCGGAGTGCAGCGAGTCGCTCTTGTAGATCGGCGCGGTGCAGCCCTCGACGTAGTGCACGTAGGCGCCCTCGTCGACGATGATCAGCGTCCGCTCGAACTGGCCCATGTTCTCGGTGTTGATCCGGAAGTAGGCCTGCAGCGGGATCTCGACGTGCACGCCCGGAGGCACGTAGATGAAGGAGCCACCCGACCACACGGCGGTGTTCAGCGCGGCGAACTTGTTGTCGCCGGACGGGATCACCGAGCCGAAGTACTCCTGGAAGATCTCCGGGTGCTCCTTCAGGGCCGAGTCGGTGTCCAGGAAGATGACGCCCTGGTCCTCGAGCTCCTTCTGGATCTGGTGGTAGACGACCTCGGACTCGTACTGGGCGGCGACGCCGGAAACCAGGCGCTGCTTCTCCGCCTCCGGGATGCCCAGGCGGTCGTAGGTGTTCTTGATGTCGTCGGGCAGGTCCTCCCACGAGGCGGCCTGCGCCTCGGTGGACCGCACGAAGTACTTGATGTTCTGGAAGTCGATGCCGGAGAGATCCGAGCCCCAGTCGGGCATGGGCTTGCGGCCGAAGAGCTTGAGGGCCTTGAGACGGCGCTCGAGCATCCACTCGGGCTCGCTCTTGCGACGGGAGATGTCGGCGACGACGTCCTCGTCGACCCCGCGACGGGCCGAGGCACCGGCGACGTCGGCGTCGGCCCAGCCGTACTCGTACCGGCCGAGCTGCTCGATCTGCTCGTCCTGCGTCAGCGGCGTAGCCGGCTGCTGGGTGCTGGTCATGCGGGCGTCCTCTCCCGGTCGATCTCGAGGGCATTGCTGGACTGGCTGGCATTGCTGGACTGGCTGGTGCGCGCGCCGGAGGGCGCTGATCGCTCACCAGGTACAGGGCGTGCGAGGGCCGTTCTGTTCCCCGGGCGCAGTGGTCCAGGGAGGTGGGTGGTGCAGATCCCGTCGCCGTGGGCGATCGTGGCCAGCCGCTGCACGTGGGTGCCCACGAGCCGGCCGATCACCGCGGTCTCGGCCTCGCACAGCTGGGGGAACTCCGCGGCCACGTGCGCCACCGGGCAGTGGTGCTGGCAGAGCTGCCCCCCGCCGGAGATCGCCGAGGCCGTGGCAGCGTAGCCCTCGGCCGTGAGCGCGGCGGCCAGGGCCTGGGCCCGGTCCACCGGCGCTCCGCCGGCGGCGCGCACCGCGCCTTCGACGGCGCTGGACGCGCGGGCCTCGAGCCCGGCGAGCTGCTGCTCGGCGACCGCGCGGACGGCGTCGGGACCACCGGAGGCGGCGACGTACCGGAGCGCGGTCAGCGCCAGGTCGTCGTAGGCGTGCGGGAAGGCCGAGCGGCCGGCGTCGGTGAGGTGGAAGCGGCGGGCCGGGCGGCCACGACCGCGGTGCCCACCGGACCCCGCCCGCCCGGCGACGCGCTCCTCGATGCGGCCGGCGGCCACGAGGGAGTCCAGGTGCCGGCGGACGGCGGCCGGCGAGATGCCGAGCCGGGCCGCGAGCTCGGAGGCGGTCTGCGGGCCGTGCTCCAGCAGCAGGGCGCTGACGCGGTCGCGGGTACGCCCGTCGTCGGCCGGAGCCGACGAACGCGGGGGTGCCACGGCGCTTTCCACAACACGAGTGTGTCCTAAATCAGGAGGCCTGCAAGCAAGGTCCACCTAAGAAGTGCCTCCCGGCGGCCCGCTCGTGACAAGCCTCACGTCGGCCTGCCTGCAGGGGCCCGGCGCGAGCCTGCGAGCGACGGGGGCAGGCCGGTCCTTCTAGCATCGGGGCGTGCCGGTCCTGCCCACCTCCTTCTCCCCCGCGACCGTCTCGCGCCTCGCGCTGGCCAACGCGGTCGCCAACGGACTGATCGTCGTCACCGGCGGACTGGTCCGCCTGACCGGCTCGGGGCTGGGCTGCCCGACGTGGCCGCGCTGCACCGACGACAGCTTCGTGACGACGCCGGAGATGGCCGGTCACGGCCTCATCGAGTTCGGTAACCGCCTGCTCACCTTCGTGCTCGCCGCGGTCGCCATCGCCACCCTGGTGGCCGTGTGGCGCTCCCCACGCCGCGACCTGCGCGCGCTGGCTGTGGTGACGTTCCTGGGCATCCCCGCGCAGGCGGCGCTCGGCGGCGTCACGGTGCTCACCGGCCTCAATCCGTGGACGGTGGCTGCGCACTTCCTCGTCTCCGCCGTCCTGGTGGCGCTCGCCACGACGCTGTGGCTCCGCTCGCGCGAACCGGGCGTGGGCCGGCCGCTGCTCCGCCGTCCGTTCGTGCTGCTGGTCTGGGGCATCGCCGCGACCACGGCCGTCGTGCTGGCCATCGGCACGGTCGTCACGGGCAGCGGACCGCACAGCGGGGACGTGCCCGACGATCCCGACGCCGCACCGGTCCGCATGGGCTTCGACCCGGAGCTGGTCAGCCAGCTGCACGCCGACGCGGTGTTCCTGCTGCTCGGGCTGACCATCGCCCTGCTGGTCGCGCTGCACGCGACCGACGCCCCCGACCGGGTCCGCCGGGCCGCCCGCGACCTGCTGGTCGTCCAGCTGGCCCAGGGGGTCGTCGGCTACGTGCAGTACTTCACCGAGCTGCCGGTCGCCCTGGTGCTGCTGCACATGCTGGGCGCGGTGCTGATCACCGCGTTCACCGCACGGCTCGTCTGGTCCGCCCGCGGGCCGGCGTCCGACGTGCCGCTGGACACCCCCGCACAGCCCGCCGTCGCCAGCCGCTGACCCCGCCGGACCGTGCCAGCCGGCCCACTCGCCGTCCGCTGAGCCCGACTTCCGGGCAATTGGCCTCCGACGGGGCCCTGGAGGGCCGACTTGCCCGCAGATGGTGCTGCCTAGGCGTGCCAGACGAGGACGACGGCGACCGATCCGTCGGGTGACTCCCAGCGCCCGGCGGTGACCTTCTCGTCGGCGCTGCGCGCGTCCGCCCAGGCCGGCCAGGCGTCGTCCTCGTCGTGCCGGACCAGCCGACCGCCACCACCTGCTGACGGGAGGCGCCCCGCGAGGACGCCGTCGCGACGCGGGGACCGGAGGCCTCCCGGCGGGACGTGCGTGGACGCGCTCGTGGCAGCTGGGGGACGGCACCTGGCCGCGGCGTCGTCCGGAGGACGACAGATCACACGATGGCGTCGACGATGATCGCGACCATCAGCAGCGACAGGTACGAGATCGAGACGTGGAACAACGACATCGACCGGATGTCGCCCCCGCGCTTGATGCGGGCGAGCAGGCGGTGGGACTCCACGACGAACCAGGCGCCGAGGAGGACCGCGGGCACCGTGTAGCCCAGGCCGATGCCGTAGTCGGTGGCCACCGGCCACAGCAGCAGGGAGACCGCGACCGTCGCGTAGGCCCAGGCCACCGACTGGCGGCCGACCGACAGCGCGCTGGTCACCACCGGGAGCATCGGGACGTCGGCCCGGGCGTAGTCGTCCTTGAAGCGCAGCGCCAGCGCCCAGAAGTGCGGCATCTGCCAGCAGAAGACGACGGCGAACACCACGACGGCCGGCCAGTCCAGCGAGCCGGTGACGGCGGCCCAGCCGATGAGCACCGGTGCCGCGCCTGGCACCCCACCCCACTCGGTGCTGCGGCGGGTGTGCCGCTTGAACACCATCGTGTAGAGGACGGCGTAGTAGAAGATCGCCCCCGCCGCCAGCGCCGCCGCCAGCAGCGTGGTGGTCGCGGCCAGCAGCGCGATCGAGCTGATCGTGAGGACGAAGCCGAAGACCAGCGCGGCCCGCGGCGTGACCTCGCCGGTGACCAGCGGACGCTTCTGGGTGCGCTGCATCAACCGGTCGATGTCGCGGTCGAAGTAGCAGTTGAAGACGTTCGCCGCGCCCGCGGCGAGGGTGCCGCCGACCAGGGTCGACAGCAGCAGCGCGAACGACGGCCAGCCGCGCGCGGCGAGCATCATCGCCGGCACCGTCGTCACCAGCAGCAGCTCGATGATCCGGGGCTTGGTCAGCCCGACGTAGGCGAGCAGGCGGCTCCGCACGACGGCGGTGCGACCGGAGATCCGGGCGCCCCGGTGGGCCGGAGCCGCACGCTCGGACAGCGCCGTCACCGGTATCCCCCGACCGCGGCGGCGAGCGGGCATCGGGGCACTGCAGCCCAGTGGACGAGCACGAGGGGGCCTACTCCGAGCCGGGGATTGGGAACGCAGGCCACTGTAGCCCGCAGGGGCCTCCTCCCTGGGCGCGGCTCGGGTTCCGCACGACTAGGCTTGATCACGTTGATGCTGCTCGTGCAGCGGGTAGGGCCGAGTCGACGACGACGTGCTCCCGGACCGGGAACGGACCCAGGAACCGGCGGCCCGTCGCTGCCGCGCACGTCGTCCGCCCGGACGCAGTTCTTCCCCGGGCGGCCCGCCAGGCCCCGACCCGAGGGAGCACCGAGCCACGATGGCACCGGACAGCACGAACACGGCCCACACCCAGAGCACCGCACCCGAGGCTCCTGCCGAGGCCGCGACGGACGCGCCGACCGGCTCTCCCACCCAGCCCACGCCGACCCTTCCCGAGGGCTTCGGCGACCTCGACCGCGCGGCGATCGACACCGCCCGCGTGCTGGCGATGGACGCGGTGCAGAAGGCCGGCAACGGCCACCCCGGCACCGCCATGAGCATGGCGCCGACGGCCTACCTGCTCTTCCAGAAGTGGCTCCGCCACGACCCCAGCGACCCGAACTGGGTCGCCCGCGACCGGTTCGTGCTCTCCATGGGGCACTCGAGCCTGACGCTGTACGTGCAGCTGTACCTCTCCGGCTACGGCATGGAGCTCGACGACCTCAAGGCGCTCCGCACCTGGGGCTCGCAGACCCCGGGCCACCCGGAGGTCAACCACACCCCCGGCGTCGAGACGACGACCGGCCCGTTGGGCCAGGGCGTCGGCAACGCCGTCGGCATGGCGATGGCCGCGCGCCGCGAGCGCGGGCTGTTCGACCCCGACGCCCCCGAGGGCCAGAGCCTGTTCGACCACACCATCTGGGCCTTCTGCTCCGACGGTGACCTCGAGGAGGGCGTGAGCGCCGAGGCGTCGTCCCTGGCCGGCACGCAGCAGCTGGGCAACCTGGTGCTCGTCTACGACGACAACGAGATCTCCATCGAGGACGACACGAACGTCGCCTTCACCGAGGACGTCGGCAAGCGCTACGAGGCCTACGGCTGGCACGTGCAGCACGTCGACGACGGCGAGGACCTCGCCGCCCTGGACGCCGCGTTCGCCGCCGCCAAGGCCGAGACCCAGCGCCCGTCCATCATCGTGCTGCGCACGATCATCGGCTGGCCGTCGCCCAACAAGCAGAACACCGGCGCGGCCCACGGCTCGGCCCTCGGCGAGGACGAGGTCAAGGCGACCAAGGAGGTCCTCGGGCTGGACCCGGAGACGTCCTTCGACGTCGCCCCCGGGGTCATCGAGCACGCGCGCAAGGTCGTCGACCGGGGCCGCGAGGCGCACGCCGCCTGGCAGGAGCAGTTCGACGCCTGGAAGCAGGGCAACCCGGACGGCGCCGCGCTGCTGGAGCGGATGACCACCCGCACCCTGCCCGAGGGCTGGGCGGAGAAGCTGCCGAGCTGGGACGCCGATCCCAAGGGCGTCGCCACCCGCAAGGCCTCCGGCGAGGTGCTCGCCGCCCTGTACCCGGTGGTCCCCGAGCTCTGGGGCGGTTCCGCGGACCTGGCGGAGAGCAACAACACCGCGGTGAAGGGCGAGCCGTCGTTCCTGCCCGCCAGCCGCCAGACCAAGATGTGGAGCGGTGGGCCCTACGGCCGCACGCTGCACTTCGGTGTCCGCGAGCACGCCATGGGCGCGGTCATGAACGGCATCGCGCTGCACGGCGGCACCCGCGTCTACGGCGGCACGTTCCTCACGTTCTCCGACTACATGCGCGGCGCGGTCCGGCTGGCCGCGCTCATGCAGCTGCCGGTCACCTACGTGTGGACCCACGACTCGATCGGCCTCGGCGAGGACGGCCCGACCCACCAGCCGATCGAGCACTTCGCCGCGCTGCGGGCCATCCCCGGCCTGGACGTCGTCCGCCCGGCGGACGCCAACGAGGTGGCGGTCGCCTGGCGCACCGTGCTGGAGAACAACGACCGCCCCGCGGGTCTGCTGCTGTCGCGGCAGAACCTGCCGGTGTTCGACCGCGGCGAGCTCGGCTCGGCCGAGGGCACCGCCCGTGGCGCGTACGTGCTGGCCGAGGCATCCAGCGGCACCCCCGAGGTGATCCTGATGGGCACCGGGTCGGAGGTGCAGATCGCCGTCGCCGCCCGGGAGCGGCTGGAGGCCGACGGCGTCCCGACCCGGGTCGTCTCGGTGCCGTGCGTCGAGTGGTTCGCCGAGCAGGACCAGGCCTACAAGGACGAGGTGCTCCCGCCCTCGGTCCGCGCCCGGGTCAGCGTCGAGGCCGGCGTGCCGATGGGCTGGCGCGAGTTCGTGGGTGACGCGGGCCGGATCGTCGGCCTGACGCACTACGGGGCCAGTGCCGCCTACTCGGTGCTGTACGAGAAGTTCGGCCTCACCGACGAGGCGGTCGTCACCGCGGCCCGCGAGAGCATTGCGGCCGCCGCCTCCGGGAACGCTGTGCCGGCCGGCCCGGTTGCAGCCACCGGAGGCCTCCCCCACCCCACCGGCGACCGCTGATCCACGGCCCCGGTGCCGCCCGGACGGGCTCCGCACCGGGGCCACCCCCAGACCGAAAGGCACCCGCCATGGCACAGAACGAGAACCTTGCAGACCTGAGCTCGGCCGGAGTCGCGGTCTGGCTCGACGACCTCTCCCGCGACCGCATCCGCAGCGGCAACCTCCAGGCGCTGGTGGACGAGCACTCGGTCGTCGGCGTGACCACCAACCCGACCATCTTCGCCGCGGCGATCAGCGGGTCGGAGTCCTACGACGACCAGCTGCACGCCATGGCCGTGCGGGAGGTGACCGTCGAGGAGGCGCTGCGCACCATCACCGCCGCCGACGTCCGGGACGCCTGCGACCTGCTCGCGCCGGTCGCCGAGCGGCAGCCCGGTGACGGGCGGGTCTCCCTCGAGGTCGCCCCCGGCCTGGCGAACGACACCGACGCCACCGCGGCCGAGGCGGCCCACCTGTGGTGGCTGGTCGACCGGCCGAACCTGTTCATCAAGATCCCGGCCACCGAGGCGGGCCTGCCCGCCATCCAGACGTCGATCTCCCGCGGCATCAGCGTCAACGTCACGCTGATCTTCAGCCCGGAGCGCTACCGCAAGGTCATGGACGCCTACCTGTCCGGCCTCGAGCAGCGGCTGGCCGACGAGCCGGAGGCCGACCTGTCCGGCATCGCGTCGGTCGCGTCGTTCTTCGTGTCCCGCGTGGACACCGAGATCGACAAGCGGCTGGACGCGGTGGGCGCCGACGCCTCGCTGAAGAGCAAGGCCGGGGTCGCCAACGCCCAGCTGGCCTACCAGGCCTACGAGGAGGTCTTCTCCTCCGACCGCTGGAAGGCGCTCGAGGCCAAGGGGGCGCGCCCGCAGCGGCCGCTGTGGGCCTCGACCGGCGTGAAGAACCCCGACCTGCCCGACACGCTCTACATCAGCGAGCTGATCGCCCCCGGCACGGTCAACACCATGCCGGAGAAGACCCTGATGGCCTACGCCGACCACGGCAGCCCGGGCACCCCGGTGCAGAAGGCCTACGAGGACGCGACGGCGGTCATGCAGTCGGTGAAGGACGCCGGCGTGGACCTCGACGACGTCTTCCGGGTCCTCGAGGTCGAGGGCATCCAGAAGTTCGTCGACTCCTGGGACGAGCTCACCGAGTCGGTCCGCACCCAGCTGGAGGACAAGAAGTGAGCGAGCTCGCGGGTTCACTTCTGGACACAGCACCTCGGCGAACGCCGCCGACGAGCGCCAGCGGGGAGGCAGCGTGACCCTGGAGGTCAGCGTCCGGGGACTGGACGTCCCGGAGGACGTGCGGAGCCGGCTCACCGCCGACGACGTCGCCGCACGACTGGCCCGCAAGGACGCGACGCTCTGGGGGCCGGACGCCGAGAGCGAGGCGGCGATCCGGCTGGGCTGGCTCGACCTGCCCTCCTCGTCGCGCTCCCTGGTCGAGCAGCTGGCCGAGCTGCGCGACGAGCTGCGATCCGAGGGGCTCGACCGGGTCGTGCTCTGCGGCATGGGCGGCTCCTCGCTCGCGCCCGAGGTGATCTGCCGGACCGCCGGCGTGCCGCTCGTCGTCCTGGACACCACCGACCCCGGCCAGGTCGCCGCGGCCGTCACCGAGCTCGAGCGCACCGTCGTCGTGGTCAGCTCGAAGTCCGGCGGCACCGTCGAGACCGACAGCCACCGGCGCATCTTCGAGTCCGCGTTCGCCGCGGTGGGGCTGGACGCCTCGCAGGTCGGGGCGCGCTTCGTCGTCGTCACCGATCCCGGGTCGCCGCTCGCGGACACGGCCGCCGCCATGGGTGCCCGTGCCGTCTTCCTCGCCGACCCGACCGTCGGTGGGCGCTACAGCGCGCTGTCCGCGTTCGGGCTGGTGCCCTCCGCCCTGGCGGGTGCCGACGTCGGGCCGATGCTGGACGAGGCGGAGGAGCTGGCCGAGCACCTGGCTCAGGCCGGCAACCCCGCCTTCGAGCTGGGGGTCGTGCTCGGCGCCGCCGCGGTGCAGGGGCGCGACAAGCTGGCCCTGGCCGACGCCGAGCCGGGCACCGGCACCGGCACCGCGATCGAGGGCTTCGGCGACTGGGCCGAGCAGCTCGTCGCCGAGTCCACCGGCAAGGAGGGCCGCGGCATCCTGCCCGTCGTCCTCGAGTCGGCGACCGCAGCGGGCAGCACCGGCCCGGACACGCTGCTGGCCGTGGCGGGCACCGACACGCCGGCGGCGTCGCCCTCGCTGGCGGTCCGGGGGCCGCTGGGCGCCCAGTTCCTCGGGTGGGAGTACGCCACCGCGGTGGCCGGCCGGGTGCTGGGCATCAACCCCTTCGACCAGCCCAACGTGACCGAGAGCAAGGAGAACACCCGGGCCATCCTCGACTCGGGCCTCCCGGACGAGCAGCCCGCCGCCACGATCGGCGCCGTCGAGGTGCGCGGCAGCAGCGGCGTGCTGGACGGCGTGGACCTGAGCGCGCTGGACGGCGTCTCGCTGGCGCTGGACGCCCTGCTGTCCGCCGTCCCGGAGCAGGGCTACCTGGCCGTGATGGCCTACCTGGACCGGTTCGCCGACGCGCGCGCCGCCGACCTGCGCTCCGCGCTGGCCGCCCGCACCGATCGCGCCGTCACCTTCGGCTGGGGCCCGCGTTTCCTGCACTCGACCGGCCAGTACCACAAGGGCGGCCCGCAGACCGGCGCCTTCCTGCAGATCACCGGGGCCGTCGCCGACGACCTCTCCATCCCCGACCGGCCCTACACGTTCGGCGGGCTGCAGGCCGCGCAGGCCGGCGGCGACCGCAAGGCCCTCGCCGACCGGAAGCGGCCCCTGCTGCACCTGCACCTGACCGATCGGACCGCCGGCATCGGCCAGCTCCTCGCGGCCCTCGCCTGAGGCGCCCAGCAGCTGCCGGCATCCCGCGCGGCCACGCCCCCCGCCGATCCCGAGGACGGACCATGGCTCTCCCCCCGATTCGCGGCTCCCGATGATCGCCAACCCGCTGCGTGACCCGAGGGACCGGCGCCTGCCCCGGGTGCCGGAGCCCTGCGCCCTCGTGGTCTTCGGCATCACCGGCGACCTCGCCCGCAAGAAGCTGCTGCCGGCCGTGTACGACCTGGCCAACCGAGGGCTGTTGCCCACCAACTTCGCGCTGCTGGGCTTCGCCCGCCGCGACTGGGGCGACACGGAGTTCGCCGAGCTCGCCCGGGACGCGGCACGCAAGAACGCGCGGACGCCGTGGCGCGAGGAGGTGTGGGAACGGCTGGCCGCCAGCGTGCACTTCGTCCAGGGCTCGTTCGACGACGACGACGCCTTCGACGAGCTGGCCGGCGCGCTGACCGACCTGGAGGGCAGCCACGGCATCGGCGGCAACGCGGCCTTCTACCTCTCCATCCCGCCGGCGATGTTCCCGACCGTGCTCAAGCAGATGCAGCGCACCGGTATGGCCGACAGCACGCCCGAGCGCTGGCGGCGGGTGGTGGTCGAGAAGCCCTTCGGCACGGACCTGGCGTCCAGCCGCGAGCTCAACCAGCTCGTCGACTCGGTCTTCGGTGCCGACGACGTCTTCCGCATCGACCACTACCTGGGCAAGGAGACCGTCCAGAACCTGATGGCGCTGCGGTTCGCCAACAGCCTCTTCGAGCCGGTCTGGAACGGCCACCACGTCGACTCGGTGCAGATCACCATGGCCGAGGACGTCGGCATCGGCGGGCGCGCCGGCTTCTACGAGGAGACCGGCGCCGCCCGCGACGTGCTGCAGAACCACCTGCTGCAGCTGCTGGCGCTCACGGCCATGGAGGAGCCGGTCGAGTTCTCCGCCGAGCAGATCCGGATCGAGAAGCTCAAGGTGCTGCGCGCCATCTCGCTCCCCGACGACCTGCAGACCTTCGCCGTGCGCGGCCAGTACGAGCCCGGCTGGCTGGCCGGCGAGCGGGCCAACGGCTACCGGCAGGAGGAGGGCGTCGACCCCGCGTCGACCACCGAGACCTACGCCGCCGTCCGACTCGGCGTCGAGACCCGCCGCTGGGCCGGGGTGCCGTTCTACCTGCGCGCCGGCAAACGGCTGCCCCGCCGGGTCACCGAGATCGCGCTGGTGTTCAAGCGGGCTCCGCACCTGCCCTTCGCCGACACCGACACCGAGGAGCTGGGCAACAACCAGCTCGTCGTGCGGGTGCAGCCGGACGAGGGGATCACCCTCAAGTTCGGTTCGAAGGTGCCCGGCAGCGTCATGGAGGTCCGCGACGTCTCGATGGACTTCCTCTACGGCGAGCAGTTCACCGAGTCCTCGCCCGAGGCCTACGAGCGGCTGCTGCTCGACGTCCTCCTCGGCGACGCCACGCTGTTCCCGCGCAACGCCGAGGTGGAGGCCTCCTGGGCGGTGATCGACCCGCTCGAGGAGTTCTGGGCGGGCTCGGAACCCTTCCCCTACCGCGCCGGCGAATGGGGGCCCCGGGCGGCCGACGAGATGCTGGCCGCCGAGGACCGTCAGTGGCGGCGGCCATGAGCCGCGGATGGTCCGGCCCCACCCGAGCAGAGGAGACGCCATGACGACGCTGTGGGACACCACCGGCTCGGCCGTGGTGAAGGAACTGGCCGCCCAGCGGCGGACCGGCGGCGCCGTGCTGTCCGGGGTCGCGCTCACCCTGGTCGTGGTCGCGGACGAGTCCCGGGTCGCCGAGGCCGAGGAGGCCGCCACCTACGCCGCGGAGATGCATCCCTGCCGCGTGCTCATCGTGGTGCGCCGGCAGATCGAGGCACCCGTGCCCCGTCTGGACGCCGAGGTGCAGATCGGCGGGCGGCTCGGGCCGGGCGAGGCGGTCGTGCTGCGCATGTACGGCCGGCTGGCACTGCACTCGGAGTCCGTCGTCCTGCCGCTGCTGGCGGCCGACGCCCCCGTCGTCGCCTGGTGGCACGGCCCTCCCCCCGAGCGGCTCGCCACCGACGCGCTGGCCGTCTTCGCCGACCGCCGCATCACCGACAGCTCGCTGGCCGACGACCCCCGCGAGGCGCTGCGCATCCGGGCCGAGGACTACGTGCCCGGCGACACCGACCTCACCTGGACGCGGAGCACCGCGTGGCGGGCGGTCCTCGCCTCCACGCTCGACTCCGTCGCCGGCCGCCGCGGGGACGCGGTGCAGATCCGCGGGGGCCGGATCGAAGGCGATCCGCACAACGCGACCGCCCAGCTGCTGGCGGGCTGGATCGCCTCCCGGTGCGGCAGCAGCATCGAGGTGACCGACGGCTCGCGCCATGCGGGACCGAGCGGGGTCGAGTCGGTGGTACTGCAACTGGACCAGGGCGAGGAGGTGCGGGTCACCGCGGACCACCGCAGCGGCGCGGTCATCACCCAGCCCAACCGTCCCGACGGCACGGTGGCCCTGCCCGCCCGCGCACTGGGCGACCTGCTCAGCGAGGAGCTGCGGCGGCTGGACCCCGACGAGCCCTACAGCGACGCACTCGAGGCGGCGACCGGGGTGAGCGGGCTGACCGAGCGCTCCCCGGAACGCGAGCACGTGTGGTTCGACCCCACGGAGGACGGCGAGCGGACCGACGCACCCGCCGCAGGGAGCACGTCGTGAGCCTGTCCCCCGGCGACGACGTGGCGGGCCGGCTCGTCGGCGACGAGCGCCCTCCGCCCGACGTCGTCATCGAGACCGATGCCGACCGGCTCGCACGGGCGGTCGCCCAGGCCCTGGTCGCCCGCCTCGCCGCCGCCCAGGTGGTGCACGGGACGGCGTCGGTGGTCCTGACCGGCGGCGGGATCGGCACCGCCGTGCTCGAGCACGTCGCCCGGCTGGCCGCGGAGCCGGTGCGCGAGACCGTGGACTGGGCGGCCGTGGACGTCTGGTGGGGCGACGAGCGGTTCGTGCCCGCCGACGACGACGAGCGCAACGAGAAGGTGGCTCGTCAGGCGCTGCTCGACGCGGTCGGTGCCGATCCGGCGCGGGTGCACCCGATGCCGCCGTCCGACGGGGACTTCGCCGAGCCCGAGGACGCCGCCGCCTGGTACGCGGACCAGCTGGCGACGGCGACGGGCGACGACGGGCAGGTGCCGCGCTTCGACGTGCTGCTGCTCGGGATCGGCCCCGAGGGCCACGTGGCGTCGATCTTCCCGGACTCCGCCGCGGTCCGCGACGAGCGTCCGGTGGTCGCGGTCCGCGACTGCCCCAAGCCGCCGCCGACCCGGATCAGCCTGGGCCTCGCCGCGATCAACGCGGCGGAGGAGGTCTGGCTGGTGGTGTCCGGGGAGGGCAAGGCGCTGGCGGTGGCCGAGGCCCTGTCCGGCGCGGATCCGGTGGACCTGCCCGCGGCCGGGGTGCGCGGCGTCCGGGCGACGCGGTGGCTGCTCGATCGCGCCGCCGCGGGCGGGCTGCCACCGCGCTGAGCCCGGTCCCGCGCCAGCGCGTGCGCGCTACATCCCGCGGCGGGCCCGCAGCCGGGTGAGCGCTTCCTCGAGGAGCGCGTCGCCGTCGGCGTCGGTGCGGCGCTCCCGCACGTAGGCCAGGTGCGTCTTGTACGGCTCGTTGCGCGGGGCCGGGGGCGGGTTGCGCTGGTCCTGCCCCGCGGGGAGCCCGCAGCGGGGGCAGTCCCACATCTCGGGCACGTCGGCGTCGCTGGCGAAGGCGATCCGCGTCTCGTGCCCGTTGGCACACCAGAACGGCAGCCTCAGCCGCGGTGCGGACTCGCCGCGCTCCGCCTCGCCGATCGGACCTGCCCCGACCCTGCTGCCCCGGATCGCGTTGCCACCAGCCACGAGCACTCCCTGAAATCCGACCCAGACGTGTGGCAGATCACCACAGCCCGCGAAGTCTAGATCGTGGAGGGCCGTTCTCCGGTCACGATTCGCACGCGAATCGGTGCGCTGTTCCCGGCCCGCTCCGGAGGCTCGCCGCGAGCCTGCGCGTGGGGAGAGGGAGGGGGTCCTCCGTCAGCCGACCTTGACGAGGATGCCCAGGGCGACGATGCAGACGGCCCAGATCAGCGCCGTGAAGATGGTGAGCCGGTTGAGGTTCTTCTCCACCACCGACGAGCCGGACAGCGAGGCGGACGCGGCGCCGCCGAACATCGAGGAGAGGCCGCCACCCTTGCCGCGGTGCAGCAGGATCAGCACCACGAGCAGCGTGCTGGTCAGGACCAGCAGCACGTTCAGGACAACCTCGATCATGACCTCTCCAGCCTCACGACCGGCGCCGGGCGCCGGATCTCGTCCCCGAGCCTAACCGACACCGCACCGCGATCCTGCCCGGTGCACGTCCGCGCCCCGGTCCGCTCCTCGCTCGCCGGCGCTCGCTGCGATGCTCCCGGCACTGTCAGCGCCCTCCCGTCGTGCGCTTCCGCGCCCCGGTCCGCTCCTCGCTCGCCGGCGCTCGCTGCGATGCTCCCGGGGCTGTCAGCGCACGCCCGCCGTGGCGAGGTCGTAGCCGCTGTAGGGCCGCATCACCACGCCGTTGCGCAGCCGCTGCCCGGCGATCAGCTGGATCCGGGTCTCGGCCAGCGGCACGTAGGCGGCGGTCTCCTCCACCGCGGCGGCCACCGCTCGCCACGCCTCGCGGGCCGCGTCACCGGTGCCGGCGGTGCGCGCGGTGTCGATCAGCCCGTTGATGCCGGGGTCGTCCAGCCGCGCGTAGTTGGTGTTGCCCACCGCGCGGATGCTGCGGCCGTCGGCCAGGGGCGCCAGGAGCGACCCCGCGGTCGGGAAGTCGGGGGTCGAGGTGGCCAGCACGATCCCGTACTCGTTGGCGGCGACGCTGTCGGGGTTGCCGACCTCGGTGGCGTAGAAGCTCGCCGCGTCCAGCGGGCGGACCTCCACCTCGATGCCGACGACGGCCAGCTGCTCGGCCACCACCTCGGCGATCTCCACGCCGGCCCGGCCGTCCGGCACGGCGAGCACCGTGGCGAAGCCGTCCGGCATGCCGCACTCCTCCAGGTGCGCGCGGGCGGCGTCGAGATCGAGCGCGGGGTCGGCGTCCTCGGAGCCGTCCCCGAGGGTGCGGGTCCACAGCCGGGAGGTGCGCACGGCGTTCCCCGCGCCGCCGAGGGCGTCCTGCACCGGACGGCGGTCGACCGCCGCCGCCACCGCGGCCCGGCAGGCCGCGTTGCCGAACGGCGCGACGTCCGTGGGCAGCGCCAGCAGCCGGAGGGCGCCGGTGGTGACGTCGTCGATGCGATCGCGCAGGCCTTCGCCGTCCTCGCCCTCCAGCCGGGCACTCGTGGGCGCCTGCGCCCCCGAACCGGAGATGTCGACGTCGGCCGATCCGGCGAGCAGCGCCTGGTCCCGCTCGACACCCGACAGGCCGGTTCGCACGAGCACGCGGTCGGGCAGCGCCGTCCGGACGTCGTCGGTCGCCGGGTCCCACTCGGGGTTGCGGTCCAGTTGGATCCCCACGGCGGCGTCGACGGAGGTGATCGCGTACGGCCCCGAGGAGACCGGGTCGATCGCGTAGTTCCCGCCGGTGTCCGCCTCGACCGGGACGGGGCTGCTGGAGGGCAGCGCCAGCACGTAGGGCAGGTCGGGCTCCGGTGCGCGCAGCCGGAAGACGATCGTGCGCTCGTCCGGCGTCTCCACGGCGGTGAGCTCCGGATCGTCCTCCTCCGCCGAGTAGGGCCCGGGGTAGCGGTTGGCCGGGTCGTCGAAGAGGTCGACGACGTAGGTGGGGCCGCCGACGACGGTCTGGGCGTCGAAGGACCGCTGGATGCCGTACTTGACGTCCTGCGCGGTGATGGGCCGGCCGTTCTCGAACCGCACCCCCTCGCGCAGGGTGTAGGTCCAGCTCAGCCCGTCCTCCGACGGCGTCCCCAGGTCCGTGGCGAGATCCGGGACGAGCTCACCGGTGCGCCCGGGCTCGGACGAGTAGGTGACCAGTGTCCGGGTGTAGAGCCGCATCAGGTTCCACACGCCCGGGAGGTAGGAGCGCTGGGGATCGAGGCTGTCGATCTCCGGTGCCACCACCCGCAGGGTGCCGCCGGTGGCGTCCGAGGGCGCGCGCACGCCGGTGATGCCCGCGTCCGGCTCGCCCCCGACGACCGGCACGTCGGCCCGGCCACCGGCGCCGCCCAGGCAGCTGACCGCGAGGACCAGGACCGCGACGGCGAGCGCCGCCACCGCGAGGACCGACCGCGCCTGGCGCCACCTCGCCCACGCCGGCAGTCGCCGGCCGAGCCGTTCGAGCGTCTCGTTCACGCGTGCTGTTCCGCCCCCGGTAGTACGGCCGGCGGCGATCAGCAGCGGTCAGCTGACCTCGGCGGCGGTCCGACAGATCTGTGCGAACTCGTCTGCATCCAGGCTGGCACCACCGACGAGCGCACCGTCGACGTCCGGCCCGGCCAGGATCCCGGCCGTGTTCGCGGCCTTCACCGACCCGCCGTAGAGGATACGGACGGACTGCGCCGTCTCGGTGGTGAAGCGCTCGGCGAGCCGCGCCCGCAGCGCGCCGCACACCTCTTGGGCGTCCTCGGGGGTGGCGACCTCCCCGGTGCCGATCGCCCACACCGGCTCGTAGGCGATGACGATCCCGCCGCCCGCCCCGGCCGGCCCGGCGACCTGCTCGGTGGTCAGGCCCTCCAGCGCGGCGTCCAGCTGGGCGGTGCAGTGGGCGACGTGCTCGCCGGCCCGGCGGACCTCCAGCCCCTCCCCCACGCACAGGATGGGCACCAGCCCGTGCCGCAGGCTGCTGCGCACCTTGGCGGCGACGACCTCGTCGGTCTCCGCGTGGTAGGCGCGCCGCTCCGAGTGCCCGACGACGGCGTAGGTGCAGGCCAGCGCGCTGAGCATCGCGCCGCTGACCTCGCCGGTGTACGCCCCGGAGTCCTGCGCGGAGACGTCCTGCGCGCCGTACCCGATGCTCAGCTTGTCGCCGGCCACCAGCGTCTGCACGCTGCGCAGCGCGGTGAACGGCGGCACGACGACGACCTCGGCGGCGTCGAGCTCGGTCGGCTTGAGCGAGAAGACGATCTTCTGCACCAGGCCGATGGCCTCCAGGTGCGTCAAGTGCATCTTCCAGTTGCCGGCGATGAGCGGCCGGCGGCCCGTCCGGACCGCGGGCTGCTGCGTGCGTGCCATGCGTCGTTCCCCGCTCAGTCGGTGAGCACCGCGAGACCCGGCAGTTCCCGGCCCTCGAGGTACTCCAGCGACGCGCCGCCGCCGGTGCTGATGTGGCCGTAGGAGGCCTCGTCCAGGCCCAGCTGCCGGACCGCCGCGGCGGAGTCCCCACCGCCGACGACCGACAGGCCGGCCACGGCCGCGACGGCCTGGGCCACGCCCCGGGTACCGGCCTGGAACGGCGCCAGCTCGAACACGCCCATCGGCCCGTTCCAGAACACGGTGCGCGCCGCACCCAGCTCGGTCCCGAAGATCTCGACGGTGCGCGGACCGACGTCCAGGCCCATCAGGTCGTCGGGGATCTCGGTCACGGGCACGACGCTGGTCTCTGCGTCGGCGCTGAACGCGGTCGCGGCGACGACGTCGACCGGCAGGACGATCCGGTCGCCGGCGGCCGCCAGCAGGCGGCGGCAGGTGTCCACCTGGTCGGCCTCCAGCAGCGACGACCCGACCCCGTGCCCCTGCGCGGCGAGGAACGTGAAGCACATCCCGCCGCCGACCAGCAGGCGGTCGACCTTGGGCAGCAGCGCCTCGATGACGGCCAGCTTGTCGCTGACCTTGGACCCGCCGAGCACGACGACGTAGGGCCGCTCCGGGTCGGTGGTCAGCCGGGTGAGCACCTCGAGCTCGCCGGCCACCAGGCGGCCGGCGTAGTGCGGCACCCGCTGGGCGACGTCGAACACCGAGGCGTGCTTGCGGTGCACGGCGCCGAACGCGTCGTCGACGTAGACGTCGGCCAGAGCGGCGAACCGGTCGGCCAGCTCGCCGCGCTCGGCGTCGTCCTTGGACGTCTCGGCCGCCTCGAAGCGCACGTTCTCCAACAGGAGGACGTCACCGTCACCGAGGGCGGCCGCCAACGCAGCGGCGTCGTCCCCGGCGACGTCGGCGGACAGCGGCACCGTCGTCCCGAGCAGTTCGCCCAGGCGCGCAGCGACCGGCGCGAGGGAGAACTGCGGGTCCGGCGTGCCCTTGGGGCGGCCGAGGTGCGCCGCCACGATCACCCGGGCACCGCCCTCGCGCAACGCCTGCAGCGTGGGCAGGCTGGCGCGGATCCGGCCGTCATCCGAGATGACTGGCGATCCTGTCGTGTGATCCAGCGGGACGTTCAGGTCGGCGCGCAGCAGCACGCGCCGACCCGAGATGCCCTCGCCGAGGAGGTCGTCGACGGAACGCATGCGGGCGGGCTGGGTGGGAGTGCTCAAAGGGACTTGCCCACCAGGGCGGTGAGGTCGACGAGGCGGTTCGAGTAGCCCCACTCGTTGTCGTACCAGCCCAGCACCTTGACCATCGGGCCGAAGACCTTGGTCAGCTTGGCGTCGTAGATGCACGACGACGGGTCGGTGACGATGTCCGAGGAGACGATCTCGTCCGAGGTGTAGGTGAGGTACTTGCCGAGCGGACCGGCGGCGGCCTCGCGGTAGGCGGCGTCGATCTCGTCGGCCGTCGCCTCGCGCTTGAGCTGCACGGTGAGGTCGGTCGCCGAGCCGGTCGGGACGGGGACGCGGATGGCGTAGCCGTCGAGCTTGCCCTTGAGCTCGGGCAGCACGAGGCCGATCGCCTTCGCCGCACCGGTCGAGGTCGGCACCATGTTCAGCGCCGCGGCACGCGCCCGGCGGAGGTCCTTGTGGGGACCGTCCTGCAGGTTCTGGTCGGCGGTGTAGGCGTGGATCGTGGTCATCAGGCCGCGCTCGATGCCGAAGGCGTCGTTGAGGACCTTGGCCAGCGGGGCCAGGCAGTTGGTGGTGCAGGACGCGTTGCTGATGACGGTCTGCGAGCCGTCGTACAGCTCGTCGTTGACACCCATGACGATCGTGATGTCGTCGTCGGTGGCCGGCGCGGAGATGATGACCTTCTTGGCGCCACCGGCGTCGACGTGCTTGCGGGCGTCGGCGGCCTTGGTGAAGAACCCGGTGGACTCGACGACGACGTCGACACCCAGGTCGGCCCACGGCAGGTTGGCCGGGTCGCGCTCGGAGAGCACCTTCATCTTGGTGCCGCCGATGGTGATGCCATCGCCGTCGGCGACGACCTCCTGCGGCAGCCGGCCCAGGATGCTGTCGTACTTGAGCAGGTGAGCCAGGGCCTCGTTGCTGGTGAGGTCGTTGACGGCCACGATCTCGATGTCCTGGCCGCTGGCCGCGGCGGCCCGCCAGAAGTTGCGGCCGATCCGGCCGAATCCGTTGATGCCTACCCGGACCGTCACTGCAGACCTCCACGTCGAGTTCGCGCCGTCGGGCCGCACGCACCGCGCGGCCTCGTTCCCCAGAACCCTAGCGGCCGGGCTGCTTCGCGGCTGCCGGTCACCCGCTCGGGTGTTCCGGGGGTCACCCCGCAGCGACCGGCTCCGGTGCCTCGTCCGCGGTCGCCGCGTCCCGGGCGCCGGCCGCGGCGGCCATGACGCAGTCGCGGCCGGCTGCCTTGGCGCGGTAGAGGGCCTGGTCGGCGGCCTCGAGCAGCGCTGCGGCCGAGGCGCCGTCATGGGGACCGACGGCGACGCCGGCGCTGATGGTGACCCGGATCTGCTCACCGTCGATCGAATGGATCGCGGCCGCCACGTCGCGGCGGATCTGCTCCGCGCGCCGGAGCGCCTGATCGCGGTCGGCGCCCGGGAGGAGGACGAGGAACTCCTCGCCACCGAGGCGGACGGCCGTGTCCCCGTCCCGGACCGCGGCCTGCAGCAGCCGGGCGACGGCGGAGAGCACCAGGTCACCGGCCGCGTGACCGAACCGGTCGTTGACGACCTTGAAGTGGTCGATGTCGAGGACGAGGACGGCCTGCCCGTCGTCGCGCGTCCCGGCGTCGAGGTCACCGGCGAGGACCCGGTCGAGGTGGCGGCGGTTGTGCAGCCCGGTCAACGGGTCGCGGACGGCCTCCTCGGCGAGCTCGGCGCGCAGCCGGTCGATCACCTGGACCTGCTCGGCCAACTGCCGGTTCAGCTCCTCGACGGCCGCCTGTCGCGCCTGCTGCTCACTGACGTCCCGAACCACGAGGATCCGGCCCAGGGGCCGCCCCCGGGTATCGCTGACCGCAGTGTCGCGGACGTCGATCCAGAAGTCCGGCGCAACCTCGGCGAGGCGGTGGCCATCCGCCCGCTGGACCTGCTGCAAGGTGGCGACCGCCCGGGGCCCCGCGACGTACGACAGCGGCCGGCCCACCACGTCGACCCCGTGCAGCTCGGGGCGGAGCCGGCACAGCAGACGAGAGGCGGCCGGGTTGAGGTCGATCAGCACGTCGAGCGGGTCGACCACCAGGACGGCGTCGGGAACGGTGTCGACGACCTGCTCCCGGGCGACGGGCACCAGCCGCAGCAGCCCGAGCCGGAAGATGGTCCAACAGGACACCAGCCCGCTGACGAGGAAGAACAGCGGGGTGACGTCGATGCCGCTCCCGTCCGCCTGGCCCGCGACGGCCACGACGTTGCCCACCGTCGACAGCGCGCCCGACGCCAGCAGAACACCGGCCTGGCGGCGGAATACACCCGCGGCGCTCCAGACCCGGCGCACCAGGTATGCGTAGCCGAGCCCGACCAGCAGGTAGGAGTAGGCGGTGTGGGCCAGGAAGAGCGGCCCCATCATCTGCTGCCCGGTCGAGCTCCCGTCCAGACCCACCCCGGAGAGCACCAGGTCGCGACTGGCCGGTACGGCCGCGACCACGACCAGGACGACGGGTTCGATCGCCAGGAGGACGCCGGCGCGGCGGGACAGCCGCCACGAGGGGGTGGAGACCGACCGCGCGAGCGAGTAGGAGCTCACGACCACCAGGCCGACCGACGCGAGCAGCACCGCGGGGTAGACCAGGCGCACCACCTGGGCCTCGACGGAGTAGACGACCGCATCGGCGGCCGACCAGCACGCGACGCCGACCATCGTGAGCGCGAGCGCGGTCGCGGCCGGAGTCCGGCCCCGCCGTCGCCAGGCCAGCACGGCGGTGACGACGGCGACGACGGCTGCGCAGGCGAACAGGAGCGCCCACTGCTGTGGCGTCATCCCGGCTCCTCGGTCAAGAGCGGGCTCGGTCGCCCGCCACTCCCGAGGGCATCGGAGACTGCGTCGTTCTCCTGTAGCCGCGTCTCACCCAGAGGGAGGACGTCCGGCCGCCGCCCGTGGCGGGACGGCGGCCCCGTCCGCTACTGCGTGAGCATGTCGTCGGTGACGACGGCGCCCATGCGTACGTGAGCATCCGTCGCCACCGTCGGCCTGCAGGGCTACTGCGTGAGCATGTCGTCGGTGACGACGGCGCCCATGCGTACGTGAGCATCCGTCGCCACCGTCGGCCCGCAGGGCTACTGCGTGAGCATGTCGTCGGTGACGACGGATTCCGTGTCCGGGATGCCCAGGTCCTTGGCGCGCTTGTCGGCCATCGCCAGGAGACGCCGTATGCGCCCGGCGACGGCGTCCTTGGTCATCGGCGGATCGGCCCGCTGACCGAGTTCCTCCAGCGAGGCCTGGCCGAATTCCAGCCGCAGCCGGCCGGCGACGAGCAGGTGCTCGGGGGCGTCGTTGGCGAGGATCTCCATGGCGCGCTCGACGCGAGCGCTGGCCGCCACGGCCGCGCGCGCCGAGCGGCGCAGGTTCGCGTCGTCGAAGTTGGCCAGCCGGTTGGCCGTCGCCCGGACCTCGCGGCGCATCCGCCGCTCCTCCCAGGCCATGACCGCGTCGTGGGCGCCCATGCGGGTGAGCAGCGCGCTGATGGCGTCGCCGTCGCGGACCACGACCCGGTCGGCGCCGCGGACCTCGCGGGCCTTGGCGGCGATGCCGAGCCGGCGAGCGGCACCGACGAGCGCCATGGCCGCCTCCGGGCCGGGACAGGTCACCTCGAGCGACGAGGACCGGCCGGGCTCGGTCAGCGACCCGTGGGCGAGGAAAGCCCCCCGCCACGCGGCCTCGGCGTCGTTGATGCTGCCGGAGACCACCGCGGGCGGCAGACCGCGCACCGGGCGGCCGCGCTGGTCGACCAGCCCGGTCTGGCGGGCCAGTCCCTCACCGTGCTTGGCGATGCGCACCAGGTAGCGCACGCCCCGGCGGATGTTCCCCCCGGCCAGCACGCTCACCCCGCTCGTGTAGCCGTAGACCTCGCTGATGTCCCGCCGGAGCCGTCGCGCGACGGAGCCGGTGTCCAGCTCGGCCTCGATGACCACCCGGCCGCCGACGATGTGCAACCCGCCGGAGAAACGCAGCAGCGCGGTGACCTCCGCCTTGCGCTCTGAGGTCTTCGTGCACTCGACCCTCGAGAGCTCGTCCTTCACCATGGCCGTCATCGCCACGTCGTCCACCCCCACGTAGCTACGGGGCTACCTGTCGTCGTCCGGGTCATCGCCATGCGTGGCGTCCCTCTTCCCCCTCGTACCGGCCAGGTCCGTACGTTCCGGTACCCGGCCTGAGCCCTCTACCCGTTCAGCGCCGCCCGACCACGGAGGCCAGGGCGGCCGACAGGCGCACGGGATCGTGCCGTGGCGCACCGTCGAGTTCAGCGACCGACGCCAGGACGAGCTCGGCGCCGCACGAGCGCACCGCAGACAGGAGACCACGGCGGTCAACCACCGAGTCAGCATCCGCGATCACGCTGTGCAATGGCACTCCGCCGAGATGGGCCTGCAGCACGGTCACATGCTCCTCTGGTGAGAATCCGTCGGTCTCCCCGGGCTGCGGTTCCAGGTTCAGCACGACCACCACCTTCGCCGCCGCTGCGGCCAGCGCCGCCCGCAGCTGGGGCACCAGCAGGTGCGGCAGCACCGAGGTGTACCAGGAACCGGGGCCCAGCGAGATCACGTCGGCCGCGGCGATCGCCTCGAGCACGGCCGGGTTGACGGGCGGATCGGACGGCGACAGCCGGATCTGCCGCACCCTCCCAGGGGTCGTGGCGATGGCCACCTGCCCGCGGATCGTGCGCACCTGCGTGTGGTCCTCCCGGTCGACGGGCTCCACCCGGGCGACGAGGTCCAGCGGGACGTCGGCCATGGGGAGCACGCGGCCCCGGGCGCCGAGCAGGCCGGCGAGCTCGTCCAGTGCCTGCACCGTGTCCCCGCCGTGCAGCTCGACGAGACCGGTGAGCACCAGGTTGCCCACGGAGTGGCCGGCCAGGCCCCCGCTGCCGCCGAGCCGGTGCTGCAGGAGCGCGGCCAGCCCCTGCTCCCGCTCCCCCGACCCGGCCAGGGCGGTGAGGGCCATGCGCAGGTCCCCCGGCGGCAGGACGGGTAGCTCCCGGCGGATACGGCCGGATGAGCCGCCGTCGTCGGCGACGGTGACCACGGCGGTGACGTCCGGCGTGAGCTCCCGCCACGCCGCCAGCGCGGCCGCCAGCCCGTGCCCCCCGCCGAACGCGACCGCCCGGGGTGGCCGCACGCCCCGTTCCGGATCTGTGCCCACTACTCGCGGCCCAGGTCGCGGTGCCGGGCCACGGCCGCGATCCCGTCGGCGCTCAGCCGCCGCGCGAACTCCTCGGTGATCGCCACGCTGCGGTGCTTGCCGCCCGTGCAGCCGACCGCGAGCGTCAGGTAGCGCTTGCCCTCGCGGCGGTAGCCGGGCACGAGCAACCGCAGCACCTCGGTGTAGCGGTCGAGGAACTCGGTGGCGTCCTCCTGGCCGAGCACGTAGTCCCGGACGCCGGGATCACGGCCGGTGTAGGCGCGCAGCTCCGGCACCCAGTGCGGATTGGGCAGGAACCGCGCGTCGACGACGAGGTCGGCGTCCAGCGGGACGCCGTACTTGAACCCGAAGCTCATCACCGTCGCGGTCAGCGGCGGGGTCCGCCCCTCCCGGGCGAAGGCGTTCTCCAGGGTGGCGCGCAACTGGTGGACGTTGGTGTCGCTGGTGTCGACCCACAGGTCGGCCTCGCCGGCGATGCCGGTGAGCAGGTTCCGCTCGGCGGTGATCCCGTCGACCAGGGTGCCGTTGCCCTGCAGCGGGTGCTCGCGCCGGTTGGACTCGTACCGCTGCACGAGCACCTCGTCGCGGGCGTGCACGTAGAGCACCCGCGGCCGGTGGCCGGCGTCGGACAGGACCCGGATGGCCTCCTGCAGGTCGCTGGAGAAGGCCCGGCTGCGCACGTCGACGACGGCGGCGAACCGCCGCAGGTCACCTCGGGCGCCCAGCTCCACCATGGGCAGCAGCAGGGCGGGGGGCAGGTTCTCGACGACGAACCAGCCGAGGTCCTCGAGCACCCGGCCGGCGCTGTTCTTGCCGGCGCCGGACAGCCCCGTGACGACGACGACCTCCAGGGGCGCCGTCTCGGTGCTCGTCCCGTCCAGCCCCGGGACGCCCGTGTCCACGGGGTCGGGTCCGGGCAGACCCGCCCCCGGTGCGCTGGTCAGCGGGTCACTCACGAGGCCACCCGGCCGACCTCGGCGGTGCGTCCCGACCCGGTCCGGGGCCTGCCCCGGACGGCCGGGCCCTGGGGCGCCGTGGTGGTCTCCAGGGCCGGGTCGGCGTCGGCGGCCGCACCGGCGGGGTCGGCCGGCTCGGCGATCGCCGCCTGCACCGCCTCCGCCGTGCGCCGGCCGATGCCCGGCACGGCCATGAGCTCCTCCACGGTGGCGGCACGCAGCCGCTTGAGCGATCCGAATTCCTTCATGAGCGCCTTCCGTCGCGACTCCCCGAGCCCGGGGACGTCGTCCAGCAGGGAGACCAGCATCGTGGTGGACCGCTTCTGCCGGTGGTAGGTGATCGCGAACCGGTGCGCCTCGTCCCGCACCCGCTGCAGCAGGTAGAGCGCCTCGGAGGTGCGGGGCAGGATCACCGGGTCGCTGTCGCCGGGGAGCCAGACCTCCTCCATGCGCTTGGCCAGGCCGCAGACCGCGACGTCGACGACGCCGAGCTCGTCCAGCGAGCGGGCCGCCGCGGCGACCTGCGGGGCGCCGCCGTCGACGACGAGCAGGTTCGGCGGGTAGGCGAAGCGGCGCGGCCGCCCCTCCTCGGCGGCGATCCCCTGCTCGTCGCGCCGGTCCTGCTCGTCCTTGAGGTGCCGGGCGAAGCGACGGCGCACGACCTCGGCCATCGCCGCGGTGTCGTCGGTTCCGTTCGTGACGGAGAAGCGGCGGTAGTCGGACTTCTTGGCCAGGCCGTCCTCGAAGACCACCATGCTGGCCACCACGTTGGTGCCCTGGACGTGGCTGATGTCGATGCACTCGATGCGCAGCGGGGCGTCGGGCAGCTCCAGCGCCTCCTGCAGCTCGCTGAGGGCGAGGGACCGGGCGGTGAGGTCGCTGGCGCGCTTCACCCGGTGCCGGGCGAACGCCTCCTTGGCGTTGCGCTCGACGGTCTCCATCAGGCTCCGCTTGTCCCCCCGCTGCGGGACCCGCAGCGACACCTTGCCGCCCCGCAGCTCCTCCAGCAGCTCGGTGTAGACGTCGGCGTCGTCGGGGAGCTCGGGCACGAGCACTTCCCGCGGCACGGCCTCCCCCGCCTCGCCGACGCCGGTCTGCTCGTCGACGCCGCCGTAGACCTGCAGCAGGAACTGCTCGACCAGCTCGCCGGTGGTGACCGCCTCGACCTTGTCGACGATCCAGCCCCGCTGGCCGCGCACCCGCCCGCCCCGGACGTGGAAGACCTGGACCGCCGCCTCCAGCTCGTCCTGGGCGAAGGCGACGACGTCGGCGTCCGTGCCGTCACCGAGGACGACGGCCTGCTTCTCCATCGCCCGCCGCAGCGCCCCCAGGTCGTCGCGGAGCCGCGCGGCCTTCTCGAACTCCAGGCTCTCCGACGCGGCCGCCATCTCCCGCTCGAGCCGCTTCATCATCGACTCGGTGCGACCGGCCATGAAGTCGCAGAAGTCGTCGACGATGGCGCGGTGCTCGTCCGGGGTGACCCGGCCGACGCAGGGCGCGGCGCACTTGCCGATGTAGCCGAGCAGGCAGGGCCGGCCGATCTGGCCGGCCCGCTTGAAGACGCCGGTGGAGCAGGTGCGCGCGGGGAAGACCCGGGTGAGGGTGTCGAGCGTCTCCCGGATGGCCCAGGCGTGGGCGTAGGGCCCGAAGTAGCGGACGCCCTTCTTCTTGGGCCCGCGCATGACCTGCAGCCGCGGGAACTCCTCGTTCAGCGTCACGGCCAGCGACGGGTAGCTCTTGTCGTCGCGGTAGCGGACGTTGAAGCGGGGGTCGAACTCCTTGATCCAGTTGTACTCGAGCTGGAGGGCCTCGACCTCGGTGCCGACGACGGTCCACTCCACGGCGGCCGCGGTGGTGACCATCTGCCGGGTGCGGGGGTGGAGGCCGGCGACGTCGGCGAAGTAGCTGTTCAGCCGCTGCCGCAGGCTCTTGGCCTTGCCGACGTAGATGACGCGGCCGTTCGGGTCGCGGAACTTGTAGACCCCGGGGCTCTCGGGGATCGAGCCGACCGCCGGGCGGTACGTCGAGGGGTCGGCCATGGGTCCAGATTAGGTCGAGAGGGTGACAGGCCGCCCGGCCCGGGGCACGGGCGTCACAGCCGTCACAGCGGATCCGGACATGCGGGCATCGGGGCACGCCTGGCGTGCCCCGATGCCAGCGGGAGCGGGGTCTGTCGGAGCGGTCAGCCGGCGGTCTGCGAGCGGCGCACGGCGACGCTCGTCGGCACCCGGGCGGCGAGGGCCTTCGCACCGGGAGCGGCCGAGCGGGCCACCCGGCGGACGAGCGATACGGCCGCGAGCAGCGCGATGGGGACCGCGGCGAAGTCGAACGCGTCCGAGACGGCGCGCGTGGCCACGACGGCCAGCGAGACGCCGAGGATGGTGAACAGCACGGCGACGGACAGGACGGTCGCCCCCGGGCCGCTCTTCCCCTGCCACGGCTGTCCGCAGTGGCTCATGTCGGGGTCGCAGTCGGGCGTGAGTGCGCTCATCGCGGCCTCCTCGCGGGCCGCAGCGCAGCCCTCAGTGACGTCTGTCACAAGGAGCATATATCCAGCGTGACCACGATCACAAGCCGACGCTGCCTCTCCACGTCGGCGTCCCCGATGTCGAAGCGGCACTGGTCGAGGCCGAGCGGCCGGCGCACGGCGACACCGGTCAGAGCACGAGCCCGAGCCCGCCGTCGACGAGCAGGGTCTGGCCGGTGGTGTAGCGGGCGCCGATGATCCCGACGCAGGCGTCGGCGATGTCGTCAGGCGTAGCCACCCGCTCCAAGGGGGCCATCGCCGTCACTCCCTCCTTGACCCGGTCCCAGGTCTCGGTCCACGGCGTCGCCACCAGACCGGGGGCCACCGCGTTGACACGGACCCTGCCGCCGGCGTGCTTCGCGAGCAGCGTCGTCAGGTGGTCGACGGCTGCCTTCGACACGGCGTACGGCAGCGAGCTACCCGTCTGGCGGATGCCGGCGATCGAGGTGATGTTGAGGATCCATCCGTCCTCGGCGACACGCAGCAACGGGAGCGCGGCCTGCGACACGAGGAACGTCCCGACGACGTTGACGCCCAGCACGCGGTTCCAGTGGTCGACCGTGACGCCGTCGATGTCCGCGAGCGGCACGTCTGCCGTGACCGCGGCGTTGTTGACCAGCCCGTCGAGCCGTCCCCAGCGGTCCTGGGCCGCATCGACCAGCGCGCGTGACGTGCCAGGGTCGGAGATGTCCCCCTGCACGTAGCAGGCCTCCCCGAGCTCGTTGGCCAGCCGTTCCCCGGCCTGGACGGACCGGGCGGAGTTGACGACTATGCGAGCGTCGGCGGTCGCGAGCCTGCGGGCGACGGCTTCACCGATGCCGCTGCTCGATCCGGTGACGATGACGACGTGGCCGGTGAGATCCACAGCGGGCTCCTTGGAGTGGTCGGCGTGCGCGAGGTCCGGACCCGAGTCTGCGACCACGTGAAGACCGGATCGGGCTGAACGGGTCGACCGGTACCAAGACGGTGTCCGCGCCGGGTCGGGGACGGGTTCCCGTCCGGAAAGGCGGCGACGGCTGCTGGGCCCGCAGGGCCCCGGGTTCTCTGCGCATCGGCAGGTCCAGCGATCTGCGGAGGACCGTGACTCGCGGAGGTCGTCGATCACCGCCGCCGGCCCGGTCGCACTCGTTCTCCTGACCTGGTCGGGCGGCCCGCCGGACCGGTGCCGTGCGGGCTGCCCACCCCCTACGGTGGCCGGGTGCGCGTCGGGGCAGGCAGGACGACCGGTGGAGACCGGTTCTCCCGGGGCAACCCCGGGGATCGCAACATTCCCGAGCAGCTCGTCACCCGCCACGCCGTGCGCTCCGCGCACCTGAGGGCGCCTCGATCAGGGGCTGGCTACCTGTCCCGGCGCGCACACCCCTCGTGACCACCCCGTCCGCTCGGCGGGCCGCCGGCACCGCGGCGGGCATTGCCACCGCGCTGGTGGCCGGCCCGTGGCGCCGGCGGGAGATGGTGCGCCGCACGGCGGTCGCCCTCGGCCGCGACCGGGCGCCCCGGTGGGTGGGCACCCTGGTCGGCGAGGTGCTGGACGCCTACCGCGATCCACCGGTGGACCGGCCGCGTGAGCTGGCCGGGTTCGTCCGGACGACGACCGGCTGGGCCCGCGGACGGGACACCGTCCCGCCACCACGGATCACCCGCTGGCAGCCGACCCCCACCGCGGTCGTCCGTCGGCCGTACGGGGTCGCCGCACTCCCGGACCTGACGGCGCTCGCCCGGCTGCTCGACCTCGACGCCGGTGAGCTGGCGTGGTTCGCCGACACCCACCGGCTGGAACGGACGGTGGACCAGCCGTTGCGGCACTACCGGTGGACGACGGTCGGAGGCCGGCTGCTCGCGGCACCCAAGCCGCGGTTGAAGGAGGCGCAGCGGCGACTGCTCCGGCACGTGATCGGACCGCTGACCGTGCACGAGGCCGCGCACGGATGCGTGCCCGGACGCTCGGTGCGGACGGCTGTGACCCCGCATGCCGGGGCCGCACGGGTGCTGCAGCTGGACCTGGAGTCGTTCTTCGCGAGCATCGCCGCCGAGCGCGTGCACGGGCTGCTGAGATCGGTGGGCGGACTCCCCGAGCCGGTGGCGCACACGGTGACCGGCCTGGTGACCACCGTGGTGCCGCGAGCGGTGTGGCGCGGGGTGCCGGTGCCCGACGACGTCGAGCACCACCGCCGGCTGGGGCGGCGGCTGGCCGTGCCGCATCTCCCGCAGGGCGCGCCGACGTCACCGGCGCTGGCGAACCTGGTGTGCTTCCGCCTGGACCGCCGCCTGGAGGGCTTGGCGGCCTCGTTCGGGGCGGCCTACACGCGGTACGTGGACGACCTGACCTTCAGCGGCGGACCAGGCCTCGACCAGGGCCCCTTCGAGCGGCTGGTCGGCGAGATCGTCGCAGCGGAGGGTTTCCGGCTGAACCGGTCGAAGACCCGGTCCACGTCGTCAGCCGGGCGGCAATCGGTGCTGGGCACGGTGGTGAACGTGCGTCCGACCCTGCCGAGGACGGACCGCGACGCGCTGCGGGCACTGCTGCACAACTGCGCGACCCGGGGCTGGACCACCCAGGTCCGGGACCGCGATCCAGCGACGTTCCGCGACCACGTGCTCGGCCGGGTCGCGTGGGCGGCCTCGATCGATCCCGCGTTCGGGGCTCGCCTTCGCGCCCGGGCCGAGCAGATCGACTGGTCTCCCGAGCCGGCCACAGCGCCTCCGGTCTGACGCCCGGTCGTCGAGGGGCGGCGACGCCCGCCCCTCGACCGATCAGCTGGCCTTCTTGCGCGTCCGCTTCTTCGGGGCGGCCGCCGCGGCGACGGCGTCCTCGTCCAGGATCTTCGCGAGGTACCGGCCGGTGTGGCTCTCGGGCACGGTGGCCACGAACTCCGGCGACCCCTCGGCGACGACCGTGCCGCCGCGGAACCCGCCCTCGGGCCCCATGTCGATCAGCCAGTCGGCGCTCTTGATCACGTCGAGGTTGTGCTCGATGACGATCACCGAGTTGCCCTTGTCGACCAGGCCCTGCAGGACGAGCAGCAGCTTGCGGATGTCCTCGAAGTGCAGGCCGGTGGTCGGTTCGTCGAGGACGTAGATGCTGCGCCCGTTGGACCGCTTCTGCAGCTCGCTGGCGAGCTTCACCCGCTGCGCCTCGCCACCGGACAGCGTCGTGGCCGGCTGTCCCAGGCGGACGTACCCCAGCCCGACCTCGGTGAGGGTGCGCAGGTACCGCGCGATCGCCGGGATGGCGGCGAAGAAGTCGGCCGCCTCCTCGATCGGCATGTCGAGGACCTCGGCGACCGTCCTGCCCTTGTAGTGCACCTCGAGGGTCTCCCGGTTGAACCGGGCCCCCTTGCACACCTCGCAGGGCACGTAGACGTCCGGCAGGAAGTTCATCTCGATCTTCAGCGTGCCGTCGCCGGAGCACGCCTCGCAGCGCCCGCCCTTGACGTTGAAGGAGAAGCGCCCGGGCAGATACCCGCGCATCTTCGCCTCGGTGGTCTGGGCGAACAGCTTGCGCACCTGGTCCCAGACCCCGGTGTAGGTGGCCGGGTTCGACCGCGGGGTGCGGCCGATCGGCGACTGGTCGACGTGCACGACCTTGTCCAACTGGTCCAGCCCCGTGATGGTGCGGTGCCGCCCGGCGACCATGCGCGCACGGTTCAGCTGGTTGGCCAGCGTCGTGTAGAGGATGTCGTTGACCAGGGTGGACTTGCCTGAGCCGGACACACCGGTGACGGCCACCAGCACGCCCAGCGGGAACGTCACGTCGATGCCGCGCAGGTTGTTCTCGCGGGCGCCCTTGACCACCAGCTCGCGGCCCGGCGTCAGCTCCCGGCGGTTCTCCGGGATCACGATCGACTTCCGGCCGGAGAGGTACTGGCCGGTGAGCGACCGCTCGCTGGCCAGCAGGTCCTCCACGGTGCCGCTGACGACCACCTCCCCGCCGTGCTCGCCGGCGCCCGGGCCGATGTCGACCACCCAGTCGGCCACCTTGATGGTGTCCTCGTCGTGTTCGACGACGATCAACGTGTTGCCCATGTCGCGCAGCCGCACCAGCGTCTCGATGAGCCGGGTGTTGTCGCGCTGGTGCAGGCCGATGGACGGCTCGTCGAGCACGTACAGCACGCCCACCAGCCCCGACCCGATCTGGGTGGCCAGCCGGATGCGCTGGGCCTCCCCACCGGCGAGCGTCGCCGCGGGCCGGTCCAGGGAGAGGTAGTCCAGGCCCACGTCGACGAGGAAGGACAGCCGGGCCTGGATCTCGCGGAGCACGCGGTCGGCGATCGCCTTCTCCCGCTCCCCCAGCTCCAGGACGCCCAGCCACTGCGAGGCCTCCCCGATGGAGAGGTTGGTGACCTCGGCGATCGACCGGTCGTTGAGCTTCACCGCGAGGATCTCGGGCTTGAGCCGCGTCCCGTGGCAGACGGGACACGGGACGTCGCGCATGTAGCCCTCGTACTTGTCCCGCATGTAGTCGCTGTCGGTGTCGTCGTGCCGGCGCTCGAGGAAGGGCAGCACGCCCTCGAACGCGGCGTAGTAGCTGCGCTCGCGGCCGTAGCGGTTCTTGTAGCGGACGTGCACCTGGTCGGGCGAGCCGTGCAGGATCGCCTTCTGCACCTTGGCCGGCAGCCGCTCCCACGGCTCGTCCATGGAGAAGCCGATCTGCTGCGACAGCCCGGTGAGCAGCCGGCTGAAGTACTCGTTGCTCATCGAGCTCGACCACGGCGCGATCGCGCCCTGGGCGAGGCTCTTCTCCGGGTCGGGGACGACGAGCTCGGGGTCGACCTCCTTGCGGGTGCCGATGCCGGTGCACTCACCGCAGGCGCCGAACGGCGAGTTGAACGAGAACGACCGCGGCTCCAGCGCCTCGAACGACAGCCCGTCGTCGACGCAGGCGAGGTGCTCGGAGAAGGTCCTCTCCCGCTCCGGGTCGCCGTCGGGCAGGTCGACGAACTCCAGGACGACGAGACCGCCGGCCAGCCCCAGAGCGGTCTCCACCGAGTCGGTCAGGCGACGCTTGGAGCTCTCCTTGACGGTGAGCCGGTCGACGATGACCTCGATCGAGTGCTTCTCCTGCTTCTTGAGCTTCGGCGGCTCGGTCAGCGGGTGCACCGTGCCGTCGACGCGGACGCGGGAGAAGCCCTGCGTCTGCAGGGAGCTGAACAGGTCGACGTACTCGCCCTTGCGGGCCCGGACGACGGGGGCCAGCACCTGGAAGCGGGTGCCCTCCTGCATGCCGAGCACCTGGTCCACGATCTGCTGCGGCGTCTGCCGGGAGATCGGCTTGCCGCAGTTGGGGCAGTGCGGCTGGCCGGCGCGGGCGTAGAGCAGGCGCAGGTAGTCGTAGACCTCGGTGATCGTGCCGACGGTCGACCGCGGGTTCCGGTTGGTCGACTTCTGGTCGATCGACACCGCCGGCGACAGGCCCTCGATGAAGTCGACGTCGGGCTTGTCCATCTGGCCGAGGAACTGGCGGGCGTAGGCCGACAGCGACTCCACGTACCGGCGCTGGCCCTCGGCGAAGATCGTGTCGAAGGCGAGGCTGGACTTGCCGGAGCCGGAGAGCCCGGTGAACACGATGAGCGCGTCCCGGGGGAGGTCGATGTCGACGTTCTTGAGGTTGTGCTCTCGGGCGCCGCGGACGACGAGCCGGTCCATGTGATCCCTGTCGGTCGCTGGTGGATGTCGCTGGTGCTGGTGCTGCCGCGGCCGTGCCGGGGGCGCCGCCGGAACTGCTGGGTGCAACGCCCGCACCGGCCGTGGTCGTCCGCCGCGCAGTGTGAGCTGCGCCCGTCCGCCGTGCGGGACGTCGCTCTCAGGTGCCGGTGGTCGCCGGCGCGGTGGGGTCGAAGACGGGCGCGTACCGGCGCCACGGGAGCCGGCGCTCCAGCTCTCCGGCCAGCCAGAGTAGTCGCCCCTCAGCACCCGGGGGGCCGACGAACTGGACGGCGGCGGGCGGTCCGGCGGGGCGACCGGCACCCGGCAGCACGGCGGCAGGGAGACCGGCGAGGTTCCACGCCGCCGTCCAGGGCGCCCAGCGGGCGTTGGCCGCGATGTTGGCCAGGAAGGAGCGCTCGTGCCAGAGGCGCGCGGGCAGCGGCGGCCCGGTGGTGACCGGGGTGAGCAGCAGGTCGACGTCGTCGAAGAACTCCACCATCCGCGCGCGGAACCGTTCCTGGGTGCGCGGCCGCAGCAGGCCGAGACGGCGGACCAGCCGGCCCAGCCGGGCGTGGGTCCGGCTGCGCGGCTGCAGCTCGGAGCGGTCGATGCCCAGGAACGCGGCGTCGTCCTCGGCGCCGGCCATCCAGCGGACCAGCGCGCCGGCGGCGGCGCCCGGGGTGATCGGAGGGTTCCGCCGCAGCACCGTGTGGCCGGCGGCCTCGAGCTCGGCCACCACGGCGTCGACCGCCGCCCGGGTGGCGGCGTCCGCGCCCACACCGGGCACCGGCGAGCGGGTGCTCACCGCGATGCGCAACGGCCGCTCCGGCGCCTCGGGGACTGCCGGCGTCTCCCCCGCCAGGACGGCGTGCGCGAGCGCCAGGTCGGCCACGGTGGTGGCCAGCGCGCCGTTGACCGCCATGCCCGACCAGTCGTCGGCACCGATGCCGCCGGGGACCACGCCACGGCCGGGCTTCAGCGTGACCAGGCCGCACGCCGCGGCCGGCAGGCGCAGCGACCCCATGCCGTCGTTGCCGTGGGCGATCGGGACCATGCCCGCGGAGACGGCCGCGGCGCTGCCACCGGAACTCCCCGCCGGCGAGAGCGCGGTGTCCCAGGGGTTCCGGCTCACGGCGTCCGGGCCGTCGGTGGCGGCGTAGAGGCAGAGCTCCGGCGCGCGGGTGATGCCGACGACGACCGCGCCGGCCTTGCGCAGCCGCGTCACCACCTCGTGGTCCCTGCGCTCGGGCCTGTTGCGGCGGGCCGGCGACCCGTCGGTGCACGTCTCGCCCGCGACGGCGACGTTGTCCTTGATCGCGACCGGCACCCCGGCCAGCGGGAGCGCGAAGCGGGTCAGGCTGGCGTCGACGGCGGCGGCTTCGGCGAGCGCGGCCTCCCGCCGGACGACCCGGAAGGCCCCGACCCGGGCGTCGACGGCCTCGATGTGGTCGAGGTGCGCGCGGACCACGTCGACGGCGGTGATCTCCCCCGTGCGCACCCGGGCGGCGATCTCCGCGGCCGGCAGGCCGACCAGCGAGGGGTCGCTCGGCCCGTCGGGCTCGCCGGCCCATGGCACCGGCCGTCCCGTCGACCCGTCACCGGCCCGCAGAACGATCGGGGGCAGCCCGGGACCTCCGCTAGCGTCCATGTCAGGACCGTAGCGGCGCACGCCGACACTTTTCGAACGGAGGCCGGAGATGAGCTCGTACACCGGGGACGTCGAGGTCGGTGGAGCGCCCGACGTCCGGGAGCTGCCCGGGCTGACGATCCGCAAGCTGGCGGTCAGCGAGATGGCGAACAACGCCTACCTGCTCACCTGCACGGCGACCGGCGAGGCGTTGCTGATCGATGCCGCTGCCGAGCCCGAGGCGCTGCTGGCGCTGGTCGGCGACGCCCCGCTGCGCACCGTCGTCACCACGCACGGGCACTGGGACCACCACCGCGCGCTGCCCGAGGTCGTCGCAGCCACCGGAGCGGTGACCGTCGCGCACCCGGCCGACGCGGCCGACCTGCCCGTGCCGGTGGAGCGGCCGGTGGAGCACGGCGACACGGTCCCCGTCGGCGACCAGGTGCTCGAGGTCGTGCACCTGCGCGGGCACACGCCCGGCAGCATCGCGCTGGTCTGGCGCGGCGGAGGCACGCACGTCTTCACCGGCGACAGCCTCTTCCCCGGCGGTGTCGGCAACACCCAGAAGGACGCGGCCCGGTTCACCAGCCTGATCGACGACGTCGAGCAGCGGCTCTTCGGCACGCTGCCCGACGAGACGTGGGTCTACCCCGGCCACGGCGGGGACACGACGCTGGGCGCCGAGCGGCCGTCCCTCCCGGAGTGGCGCGCCCGCGGCTGGTGAGCCGTCGCCCCGGCAGTCAGGCGTCGTCGTCGTCGTCGAAGGCGGCGGCCAGCTCGTCGGGCGTACCCGGCAGGTACAGCGGCAGGATCGACACGTTCCAGCCGGGGCGGCGCTGGTCCACGCCCACCGCGAGGTCCCAGGCGGCCCGGGCCGTGAGCGGGCCGAAGCAGCCCTCGTCGCCTTCCTCGCCGACGGTCACCTCGACCAGCCACTGGTCGGAGAGGTCAGCGGCGAGCTCGGCGAAGTCGGGCAGCGCCTCCTCGTCGGAATCGGGAGCATCCGCCAGGACCGGATAGATGAGCGCCATGCCTCACCGTAGAGGGGCCGCGACCGTCGTGGGCCGCCGCCTAGCCTGATCCGCATGAGCGGCGGAGCTGACGCGCAGGACAACCGTTCGATGCGCGAGCGGATGGAGGCCGGCGACCTCTACATCGCCGACGACCCGGAGATCGGCGAGGCGAGCGCCAAGGCGCTGGACCTGATGGCGGCCTACAACGCGACGTCGGTCCGCCAGGCGTCGCTGCGCCGCGAGCTGGTCGGGCAGCTGCTGGGCTCGGTCGGCGAGGGCACCGAGTTCCGCCCCCCGCTGTACGTCGACTACGGCACCAACATCACCATCGGCGCGCGATGCTTCGCCAACTTCGGGCTCGTGGCCCTGGACGTCGCCCGGATCACCATCGGCGACGACGTCCAGTTCGGGCCCAACGTGCAGCTGCTCACCCCCACCCACCCCGTCGAGGCCGAGCCGCGCCGGCAGAAGTGGGAGGCCGCGCAGCCGATCACCATCGGCGACAACGTGTGGCTCGGCGGCGGCGCGATCGTGCTGCCCGGCGTCACCATCGGCGCGAACACCGTGGTGGGCGCCGGCGCCGTCGTCACCCGGGACCTGCCGGCGGACGTCGTCGCCGTCGGCAACCCGGCCCGCGTCGTGCGCCACCTCGACGACCCCGCGCAGTAGGCGCCCGGCGTCAACGGCCCTGAAGGTCCTGCACCTGCTCCTGGAGCCGGCGGATGCGCAGCGTCTGCCGCCTGCTCGCGAGGTCCAGGACGGCGACGAGCGCCACACCGATCAGCGCGATGACCACGACGACGACCCAGTCGTATCCCGCCCACGCCGACACGGCCACCACCGCCACGGCCGTCACCATCGTGAACGCGACGGCGAAGGACCGGGCTCCGCGCTGGAACCGGTGCGCCTGGTCCAGCAGCGGTCCCCACTCGGCGGGGTCGGCGTCGTCGGGGAGACGGCCACGACGACGCGCCCGTTCGAACTTCCGGGCCTTCCCGAGGCCGCCCAGCCGCCGACTCTGCAGCCAGAGGAACCCGCCCACACCGACGATGCCACCCACCATGCCGTCGAGCGGGTCCGCCCAACCCGGGCTCTCGCCCGACCACGAGTCCACGGCGAACAGGAAGGCGTACCAGAGCCCCAGCCCGCCGATCAGGGCGACGGCGCCGACGACTCGCCTCGTCGTCCGCGGCAACCCCTGGAACCAGTTCCGGAAGGCGTCGCCTCGTCCGCTGTCGGGATCCCGGGCCACGGGCGCGGCCTCCTTCCTTCCCCCGACGGGCATCCTGGCCGACGTCACTGAGCGACGCGAGCGGTCCGCCCGATCGGGTGCTCGGACTCCACCGCCTCGGCCTCGGCCGGCCCCGGGTTCGACGGCGTCGGGAGCCAGCGCGCCCACCACCGCAGCACGTGCTCGAAGCGCGCCAGCCGGTGCCGCGGCCGGCCCGACCGGGACAGCTCGTGCCCCTCGCCCGGGAACAGCAGCAGCTCCGAGGGGACGCCGCGCCGCTTGAGCTCCACGTAGAGACGGGCCCCCTGCTCCACCGGGCAACGCCAGTCCTCCTCGGAGTGGACCACCAGCGTCGGGGTCGTGATGGCGCCGGCCCCGGCGAGCGCGCTCTGCGCGGCGATCCGGGTGGGGTCGATGCCCACGTACTGGTCGGGGAAGACCCAGCCGATGTCCGACGAGCCGACGAAGCTGACCGGGTCGAGGAACGCCCGCTCGCTGATCGCCGCGGCGAACCGGCTCGTGCGACCGATCAGCAGGGTGGTCAGGTAGCCGCCGTAGGAGCCGCCCAGGATCCCGACCCGCTCGGCGTCCAGCACCGGATCGGGGAGCGCCGCGTCGAGGAACGCGAGCACGTCGTCGGCGTCCACCGTGCCGAGCGCGCCGCGGATGGCGCGCCCGTGCGCCGCGCCGTAGCCGGAGGACCCGCGGGGATTGCACTGCACCACCGCGTACCCGGCCGAGACGAGCACCTGGGTCTCGTCGAACAGCGTCCAGCCGTACTGGGCGAACGGGCCGCCGTGGATCAGCAGCAGCACGGGGTGCGGCCCCGGCCCGGCCGGTGCGGTCACCCAGCCGTGCACCGGATAGCCGTCGGGCGCGGTGGCGGTGCGCTCGCGCATCCGGTGCACCCGGCCCGTGGCGCCCAGCGGACGGCCGAACGCGGTGAGCAGCCGGCGTCCGCCCCCGGCGAGCGCGATCAGCTCGCCGGCCGAGCGGTCGTGCGCCACGGTGGCGACGACGACGCCTCCCCCGGCCGCGATGCCGCGCACGGTGAACCGGCCGTCGACCAGCACCTCCGGCGCCGCGCCGTCCAGCGGGACGCGCAGCAGCTCGACCGCTCCCCGCCGTTGGATCCCCACGAGCACGGCGTCGCCGGCCAGCACGGTCCCGGGGGTCTCGTCGCCCCGGTGATCGTGCTCGGGGTCCAGCAGCGGCTGCAGCGCGCCGTCCGGGTCGACGCGGCACGGCACCGCCTGCCGGGCGACGAAGTCGACGCCCTCGGGGCCCAGATCGGGGACGGCGGTCACGACCAGCGTGCCGTCGGGGCAGTACACCGGAGCGGCGCAGTCGCCGCGCGTGGCGGTCACCCGGCGCAGGCCGCTGCCGTCGACGCCGATCTCGTACACGTCGCGCACCAGGTCGCGGTCGGCGCGCGGGTGCCGGGCGGAGACGAACGCGAGCGCGCCGCCGTCGGCCCGCCAGGTGGCGTCCGCGCAGTCGGCGTCCCCCGAGGTGAGCTGCACCGGTTCGGGCAGCGGGGCCGCGCCGTCGTGCAGCGCCGGCGGCAGGTCGAGGACGAAGACCTGGCGCCGGCGGTCGGCCACGAACCCGACGCCGTCCTCCCGGTACCGCAGCGTCGTGATCAGCCGCGGTGGCTCGGCCTCGGGCCCGGTCCCCTCGACCGTGCCGTACCGGCCGGGTTCGGGGACGCGGGCGACGTAGGCCAGCCGCCGGGAGTCGGGCGACCAGACCGGCACCCACGTTCCCAGCGGGTGATCGGTCAGCCTGCGCGGCTCGCCCCCGGCGGTGGCCAGCAGCCAGATCTGCGGCTTGCCGCCCCGCTCCGCGCCCAGGTAGGCCAGCCACCGGCCGTCCGGGGAGAACGCCGGGGCGCTGTCCCGGTGACCGGCGCTGATCGGCCGGGCCGGTGCCGAGCCGTCGGTGGGGACCGCCCAGAGCTGGCCGCGGTACTCGTCGGCCTCGAGGTCGAGCCGCTCCACCGCGACGACCGCCATCCGGCCGTCCGGCGAGACGGTGGGCACGCCCGGGGTGCGCAGCAGCGCGAGGTCGTCAGGGCGCATGACCCTCGACGCTAGTCCGTGCCGGCCGCGCGCTCCGCCGTACCCTCCCCGCGGACGCCGGGCGCCTCAGGACGGGATCCGCGCCGAGCGGATCGTGCTCACCAGCGCCAGGCTGCCGAGCAGCGGCAGCGCCGCGAGCAGCAACAGGCTGCGGTCCACGCCCAGGACCTCGCCCACTCCCCCGACGACGGCGGAGCCCACACCGCCGCCGACGAGGAACACGAGCGTGGCAATGCCGAGCGCCACGCCCCGGACGTCGGCCGGGACGGCGTCGCCCACGGCGGCCATGAGGGCCGGTTGCCCGAGGCCGAAGGCCAGCGTCACGAGCACGACCGCCGTCACCAGGATCGCCGCCGAGCCGCGCGCGGCCCCCAGCGCGGCGACGGCGAGGGCCACTGCGGCGGTGACGTCGGAGACGACGAGCGACCGGGCCGGCCCGAGGCGCGCGAGCAGCGGCCCGGCCAGTCGCGGCGCGAGGAAGCCGGTGACGGCGCTGGGCACCAGCGCCAGGCCCACCTCGAGCGGCGTCCACCCGCGCAGCGCGAGGACGGCGGGGACGGCGATCAACAGCGCGAACCAGGCCGCCGGCACCGCCGAGGCGGCCAGCGCGCTGCGGACGACGACGGGCTCGCGGACGACGCGGCGCGGCAGGAAGCCCTCCGGCCGGCGGCGCACCCAGGCCGCGACCGCGGGGACGCCGAGGACCAGCAGCAGGGCACCTGCCGTCGCCACGACGACGCCCGAGGCCGGCGACTGGACGAGCAGCACCAGCCCCGCCGCCGTTCCGGCCACGAGGACGGCGCCCAGGATGTCGAGCCGAGCGCCGGTGCCCTGGGTCGGCAGGGCCCGCCACAGCGCGGGGACGACCAGGAGCCCGAGCGCGGGGAGCGCCACGACCGCCCGCCAGCCGACCAGGTCGGCGACCAGGCCGCCCGCCAGCGGCCCGAGCGCGCTCACGGCGGCCGCCGTGCCGGCGACCTGCCCGAGGGCGGTGGTCCGGACGGCGCCGTCGTAGCGCGCGCTGACGATGGCCATGCCGAGCACGGGCACCGCGGCCGCGCCCATGCCCTGCAGTACCCGGGCGGCGAGGAGCACCTCGATGCTCGGCGCCAGGCAGCCGAGGACCGCGCTGCCGGCCATGAGGCCCACGCCGATGAGGAGGGGCAGGCGGATGCCCGCCAGGTCGGCGGCACGGCCGTAGACGGCGGTGGCCACCGCCAGCATCAGCGCGTAGAGGCTGATGACCCAGGAGACGCCGCCGGTGGTGAGGTCGAGGTCGGCCGCGATCGCCGGGAGTGTGACAGCGACGGCCGCGCTGCCCATCCCCGCCAGGCCGAAGAGCAGCCCCACGAGGGCGGCGACCCGGCCCGCGTCCGTCCGGTCACCCACGAGGACGGATCAACGCGCCGGCCCGGGCGCCTGTTCCGCCGGAGCTCACCTGCGGGTGCGGTCCTCGTCCGGCTCGTCGGCGATGCGGGCCTCCGCCTTGGCGGCCGCCTCGGGTCCACCGGTGGCCACGGACTGCGCCGTCTCCTGGTCGATGTCCGGGGGCCCGGGGGTGGCGATCTGACCGCGGGTCTTCAGCAGGCTGGCCACCGTCGCGATGATCAGCACGCCGAGGATGATCGACAGCGAGAGCCAGATGGGGATCTCGGGGATGCTCTCGATCGGCTCGCGCTCGCCGGCGAAGGGCAGCTGGTTCTCGTGGATCGCTTCCATGATCAGCTTCACGCCGATGAAGGCCAGGATGACCGCGAGGCCGAGCGACAGGTAGACCAGCCGCTTCAGCAGGCCACCGAGCAGGAAGTACAGCTGGCGCAGGCCCATGAGCGCGAAGACGTTGGCCGTGAAGACGATGAACGGCTCCCGCGTCAGACCGAAGATCGCCGGGATGCTGTCCAGCGCGAAGATCAGGTCCGTCGTGCCGAGCGCCAGGATGACCACGATCATCGGCGTCCACATCTTCTTGCCGTTCTCCGTCACCCGGATCTTGGCGCCGTGGTAGTCCTGGGTGATCGGGAGGATCTTGCGCATCCGCCGGATGAAGGCGTTCTCCTCGTAGTCCTCGTCGTCGTCGCGGTGCCGGACGAGGTTGAACGCCGTGTAGATCAGGAAGACGCCGAAGATGTAGAAGACCCACACGAACCGCTCGATGACCACGGCACCCAGCAGGATGAAGATCCCGCGCAGGACCAGGGCGATGATGATGCCGATCATCAGCGCTTCCTGCTGGAACTTCCGCGGCACCTGGAAGCGGGCCATGATGATCACGAAGACGAAGAGGTTGTCGACCGACAGCGAGTACTCGGTCAGCCAACCGGCGTAGAACTCCGTGGCGTACGTGGTGTTCGTGAACGCCAGCATGAGCACGCCGAAGAGCAGCGCCAGCGAGATGTAGAAGCTCACCCAGAGGCCGGCCTCCTTGATGGAGGGCTCGTGCGGGCGGCGGGCGACGATGGCGAGATCCGCGAGCAGCAGGACCGTGAGCCCCACGAACGTCGCGACCTCGAACCAGACGGGCAGTTCCATGCGGGGAGTTCCTCCGGGGACAGGCGTCGGCACCGGAGGTCTCTCCCACCGCCGGCTCGACGCCGACGACCGGCAGCACCGGAGACCGTGGGATCTCGTGTTGACGACGCTGCCGCGGGGGGATACTCCCCTCCATCGTGCGACCCCGTCACCGCGCAGGCGTCACCGCCTGCGGGCCCCGGGGCACGTGGCGCTCACCGTACCCCGGGGCCGCGGCACCCACCTCCGGGCCGGGGACGACGGCGCGCCGCCCCGACCCGCGTCAGGCGGTCAGGACGAGGTCCCCCTGCGGGAGGCCGTCCGGTCCGCTCCGTGCCCGTCCACCCCGCGGCCCAGCGGGTCCCCGTCCGGGCGGCCGAGGCGGACCTGGGGGTCGGCACCCCCGGGCCGCTCCTCGGCAGCGAGCCCGACCGGCGGCTGCGGTGCGGCGTCGGGATGCGTCGGGGCGTGCTCCGCCCGATCGCGCCGGCTCTTCGCCAGGCTCAGCACCGTCGTCACCACGAGCGTGACCAGGATGACGCTCAGCGACAGCCAGGTCGGGATCTCGGGGATCAGCGTGATGTGCTCACCGCCGTTGAGGAACGGCAGCTCGTTGGTGTGGAGGGCGTGGATGACCAGCTTGATCCCGATGAAGCCGAGGATGACCGCGAGCCCGTAGGCGAGGTACACCAGCCGGTCGAGCAGACCGTCGATGAGGAAGAACAGCTGACGCAGCCCCAGCAGGGAGAAGGCGTTGGCGGCGAAGACCAGGTAGGTCTCCTGGGTGAGGCCGAAGATGGCCGGGATCGAGTCGACCGCGAAGATGATGTCCGCGGTGCCGATGGCGATGAGCGCGATCGCCAGCGGGGTCAGGTAGCGCTTGCCCTGCAGCTTCGTCGTCAGCCGGTCGGAGTGGTACTCGTCGGTCGTGCGCAGCCGCTTGCGGGCGAACCGCAGGACGGCGTTCTCCTGGTAGTCCTCGTCGTCGGAGTGCCCGCCGCTGCGCGCCTGCACCCACGCGGTCCAGATCAGGATGCCGCCGAACAGGTAGAAGACCCAGCTGAAGTTCGCGATCGCGGCGGCGCCCACGACGATGAAGACGGTGCGCAGCGCCAGCGCGAAGGCGATGCCGAACAGCAGCACCTTCTGCTGCAGCTCCCGTGGCACCCCGAAGCTCGCCATGATGATGACGAAGACGAACAGGTTGTCGACCGACAGGCTCTTCTCGGTGATGTAGCCGGCGAAGTACTCACCGCCGAACGTGGGGCCGGAGAAGATCCAGACCAGGATGCCGAAGATGACGGCGAGCGCGACGTAGACCGCCGACCAGATGGCTGATTCGCGGAGGGTCGGTGCATGCGGGGTGCGCACGTGGCCGAAGAAGTCGAACGCGAGCATGCCCACGATCAGGCCGACGGTGAGCGCCCACACCCAGAAGGGGACGTCCAAGAGATATTCCTCCGATGACTGGCGATGCGTCAGTACCGGAGGTCTCTCCCACCGCCACCCGAGGTGGCGGCCGGCGGGCCGGGGGTCATGGAACCCCGTACTGACGACCTCGCCGTGCGGGGATACTCCCCTCCACGGATGCGCTCAGCGAGCGCATCCATCGCGGGGCAGAACGTGCCACTCCGGTGCCGGGTTCCCGGAACCGCGTCCCTGTGACGCACATCGCACCCCGATGGCGGCCGGGACGCCGCTCAGGCTCCGGTCGCCGAGCTGAAGGCCGTGCGGGCACGCGCGAGCATCCGGTCGCGCTCGGCGCCGCGCAGGTAGCCGGCGGCGATCTGCTCCTCCAGCGCGGCGCCGAAGCGGGCCAGGTAGCCGTCGACGTCGCCGTACCGCTCGTGCAGCTCGTCGGCGGTGAACGGCTGCCAGCCGCCCCAGTTGCCGCACACGTCGGTGATGGAGGACGTGCCCACGGGCCCGAGCGCCACGGGTACGGGCCGACCCAGCGGGACCACGGCATCGGGGAACCGCACCCCACCGAGCGGCTGCGCCGTGTCGTCGTCGACCGCGGGGACGAGCAGCTCCACGCCGGGCAGGGCGTTCACGTCGGCGGTCGGCGCGGGGACGACCAGATCGAACACGGCGGAGGCGGGTAGGCCCGGCGCTCCGGTGGCCGCGGGGCTCCGGAGGACGTCGGCGAGGCGGGCGACGAGCGTCCGGAGATAGGGGTCGTAGGCGATCGGGTTCCGCGGCACCTCCACGCCGCCGTTGCAGCCGAGCGCGCCGAACACGAGCGCATCGGGATAGCCCGGTCCGGCGTGCGGAGCCGGCCAGTCGTACCGGTGGACGCCGGCGGCCCGGTCCGCGCCCGCGGTGACGCTCGCTCGCAGCCGGTAGTAGTCGGTGTAGGTGGCCACGTCGACGTACAGCGGGTCGGCGTCCCCACGGGTGAGGACCTGCTCGTAGGTCAGCGGCACGCCGTTCTCGAGGAGGTAGGGCCGCTGCTGCTCCACCCCCGCCAGCTCGTTGATGGCCAGCCAGTTGCCGGTGCCGGAGACGGCCAGGGCTGCGGCGTAGACCCGGCTCCCCGACCGCGGGTCCACGTTGAAGCCCTCGGCGACGAACGTGGTCACGAACCAGGCGCTCTGGCTGATCCCGGCGAGCATCGCGGCGCCGAACCGCGGCAGCGTCCCGGTGCCGCCGGTGTCCGGCGCCTCCGCCGCGCCGGTCAGGAGCCGGCCGAAGTCGCGGACCACCACCTCACCCAGTCCCTGGGCGGAGGCCGGCACGCCGGCGGCGATGCCGGCCTCCCACTGCACGCGGGCGTAGCCGAGGTCCTGCTCGGCGAGGAAGCCGATGCCCCGACCCGGCGGGTACACCGCGCCCGTCGGGGTGCTGTCGGCGGTGACGAGGGACAGCTGCTCCAGGGCGAGCAGCGTCGCCGGGCGCCCCCGGTTCTCCATGTCGACGAGGACCAGGTCGCCGGCGCCGCCGGGCGCGAGGATCTCGAACTCCACGCGGTAGGAGTGCCGGCCGTGCTCGTCGGTGGGGAGCGCGGCCAGGCCGGCGACCGGCTCATGCGGGTCGACGACGCCGTGCAGCGTGCCGCTGGTGCGCTGCCACGCCCGGTCGCCCAGCTGCACCGTGCTCGTCGTGGCCTCGACGCGGGTGACCGCTGACCGGAGCCGCTCCGCCGGTTCGTCGTCCGGGACGCTTCCGGCCGGGCGGGGGCCGGGCGTAAGAGTCATGCGGACGGGCTCCCGGTCAGGCGTGCGCGGCGTCGAACTGGCGGAGTTCCTTCTTGAGCTCGGTCAGCTCGTCGCGCAGCCGCGCCGCGACCTCGAACTGCAGCTCCCGCGCGGCGGCGAGCATCTGGTCGTTCATGGTCTGGATCATGTCGGCCAGCTCCGCTCGGGGCAGACCCTGCACGTCGATCGACCCGGCCTTCGCCTTGGCCTTCGAGGACAGGCCGGGCACCGGGGACTTCCCGCGCGACTGCTGCCGCCCGGACCCGCCCAGCAACTCGGTGGCCGCCTCGGCGTCCTCGGCCGCCTTGTAGATGCCGTCGAGGATGTCGACGATCTTCTTGCGCAGCGGCTGGGGGTCCACGCCGTGCGCGGTGTTGTAGGCGATCTGCTTCTCGCGCCGTCGGTTGGTCTCGTCGATGGCCTGAGCCATGGACGGTGTGATCTTGTCGGCGTACATGTGCACCTGGCCGGAGACGTTGCGCGCCGCGCGGCCGATCGTCTGGATGAGGGACTTGCCCGAGCGCAGGAAGCCCTCCTTGTCGGCGTCGAGGATCGCCACCAGCGACACCTCGGGCAGGTCCAGGCCCTCGCGCAGCAGGTTGATGCCGACCAGCACGTCGTACTCGCCCTGCCGGAGCTCGCGCAACAGCTCGACCCGGCGCAGGGTGTCGACCTCGGAGTGCAGGTACCGCACCTTGATGCCCAGCTCGAGCAGGTAGTCGGTGAGGTCCTCGGACATCTTCTTGGTCAGCGTGGTGACCAGGATGCGCTCGTCCTTCTCCGTGCGGAGGCGGATCTCGTGCACCAGGTCGTCGATCTGGCCCTTGGTCGGCTTGACCACGACCTCGGGGTCGATCAGGCCGGTCGGGCGGATGACCTGCTCGACGACGTCGCCCTGGACCTTGCCGAGCTCGTAGTCCCCGGGCGTCGCCGAGAGGTAGACCGACTGCTTGATCCGGTCGGTGAACTCCTCCCACTTGAGCGGGCGGTTGTCCATCGCCGACGGCAGCCGGAAACCGTGCTCCACCAGCGTGCGCTTGCGGCTCATGTCGCCCTCGTACATGCCGCCGATCTGCGGCACGGTCACGTGCGACTCGTCGACCACCAGCAGGAAGTCGTCCGGGAAGTAGTCGATCAGACAGGCGCCGGCGCTGCCCGGAGCGCGGCCGTCGATGTGCCGCGAGTAGTTCTCGATGCCGGAGCAGAAGCCGACCTGGCGCATCATCTCGATGTCGTAGGTCGTGCGCATGCGCAGCCGCTGGGCCTCGAGCAGCTTGCCCTGCCGCTCCATGACGGCCAGCTGCTGCTCGAGCTCGGCCTCGATGCCGCGGATGGCCCGCTCCATGCGGTCGGGCCCGGCGACGTAGTGGCTGGCCGGGAAGACGAACAGCTCCTCGACCTCGCGGACGACCTCGCCGGTCAGCGGGTGCAGGTAGTAGAGCCGCTCGACCTCGTCGCCGAACATCTCGATGCGGACGGCGAGCTCCTCGTACACCGGGAAGACCTCGATCGTGTCCCCCCGCACCCGGAACGTGCCGCGGGTGAAGGAGAGGTCGTTGCGGGTGTACTGCTCGGTGACCAGGGTGCGCAGCAGCTCGTCGCGGTCCCGCTCCTCCCCCAGCTTGATCTTCAGCGCGCGCTCGACGTACTCCTGGGGCGTGCCCAGGCCGTAGATGCAGGAGACGGTCGAGACCACGACGACGTCGCGCCGGGTGAGCAGGCTGTTGGTCGCCGAGTGCCGGAGCCGCTCGACCTCCTCGTTGATCGAGGAGTCCTTCTCGATGTAGGTGTCCGTCTGGGGGACGTAGGCCTCGGGCTGGTAGTAGTCGTAGTAGGAGACGAAGTACTCGACGGCGGCGTCGGGCAGCAGTTCCTTGAACTCGTTGGCCAGCTGGGCCGCGAGCGTCTTGTTCGGGGCCATCACCAGCGTCGGGCGCTGGACCTGCTCGATCAGCCAGGCGGTGGTCGCCGACTTGCCGGTGCCGGTGGCCCCGAGGAGAACCGTGTCCTGCGCACCGGAGTTGACCCGCTCGGCGAGGGCCTTGATGGCGGCCGGCTGGTCGCCCGCGGGCTCGAACTCGCTGACGACGCGGAAGCGGCCCTGCGTGGGCCTGAGGTCGGTGGTCGTGCGCACGGGGACGACGGTACGACGGGGGTACGACAGAACGGCGGGTCGCGCGGCCGCGACGTCGTGCGCGGACCACCGGCAGCCCCGTCCGAACCGGACGCAACGGTCCCGTCACAGGTACTTGCGGCAGCGAGCGACGTCGCCCTAGCGTCCTGCCTCGCAGGGGCGCCCCCGGGCCAGCGCCACCCGGATCTGCCGGGCGAGGTCGGTCCGCCGCTCCGCGCACGGCGCCCCCGCGGCTCGGCCGCGGGGGCGCCGTCGTGCCTTCCGAGGGCCGCCAGGGTCACATCGTTCCCAGGTGTGCGGGCGCACTTCCGGGGGCATCGCCGTACGGTCGCCCCGTCCCGGCCTCCTCCCGCCCCATGGAGAGAGGTCCAGCCCCCTGCGCGGGGCAAGCAGCAGGAGGAACCAGTCCATGACCCAGGTATGGCCCGGCAGTGCCTATCCCCTCGGGGCCACGTACGACGGCACCGGCACCAACTTCGCGATCTTCAGCGAGGTGGCCGAGAAGGTCGAGCTCTGCCTCTTCGACGACGAGGGCAACGAGGAGCGGATCCGGCTCCCCGAGATGGACGGCTACGTCTGGCACGCGTTCCTCCCCGGGGTCCACGCCGGTCAGAAGTACGGGTTCCGGGTCCACGGCCCGCACGACCCGGCCCAGGGGCTGCGCTGCAACCCCAACAAGCTGCTGCTCGACCCGTACGCGAAGGCGATCGACGGCCAGATCGACTGGGACCAGTCGGTGTTCGGCTACGACTTCGAGACCAAGGAGCGCAACGACGACGACTCCGCGGCCCACATGCCGAAGTCCGTCGTCGTCAGCCCCTTCTTCGACTGGGGCGTGGACCGCCCGCCGAGGACCCCCTACAACAAGACGGTCATCTACGAGGCCCACGTGAAGGGCCTGACGATGACCAACCCGCGCATCCCCGAAGAGCTGCGGGGCACCTACGCCGGCGTCGCGCACCCGGCGACGATCGAGCACCTCACCGACCTGGGCATCACGGCGATCGAGCTGCTGCCCGTGCACCAGTTCGTGCAGGACGACACCCTCGAGCAGAAGGGCCTGCGCAACTACTGGGGCTACAACTCGATCGGCTTCTTCGCGCCGCACAACGAGTACGCCAGCGACACCACCTCGGGACAGCAGGTCCAGGAGTTCAAGGCGATGGTGCGGGCGCTGCACGAGGCCGGCATCGAGGTGATCCTCGACGTCGTCTACAACCACACCGCCGAGGGCAACCACATGGGCCCGACGCTGTCCTTCCGCGGCATCGACAACCGCACGTACTACAAGCTCGTCGAGGGCGACGAGCAGTTCTACATGGACTACACCGGCACCGGGAACACGCTGAACGTCCGGACGCCGCAGTCGCTGCAGCTGATCATGGACTCGCTGCGCTACTGGGTCACCGAGATGCACGTCGACGGCTTCCGCTTCGACCTCGCCTCCGCGCTCGCCCGCGAGCTGCACGCCGTCGACCGGCTGGCGACGTTCTTCGACCTCGTCCACCAGGACCCGGTCGTCAGCCAGGTGAAGCTGATCGCCGAGCCGTGGGACGTCGGCGAGGGCGGCTACCAGGTCGGCAACTTCCCGGCGCTGTGGACCGAGTGGAACGGGAAGTACCGCGACACCGTCCGCGACTTCTGGCGCGGCGAGGGCGGCACGATGGGCGAGTTCGCCGACCGCATCTCCGGCTCGTCGGACCTGTACCAGCACTCCGGCCGCCGACCGATGGCCAGCATCAACTTCGTCACCGCGCACGACGGCTTCACGCTCAACGACCTCGTCTCCTACAACGAGAAGCACAACGAGGCCAACGGCGAGGGCAACAACGACGGCGAGAGCCACAACCGCAGCTGGAACCACGGCGTCGAGGGCCCGACCGACGACCCGGAGATCCTGCAGCTGCGCGCCCAGCAGCGGCGCAACTTCATCACCACGATGATGCTGAGCCAGGGCGTGCCGATGCTCCTGCACGGCGACGAGCTCGGCCGTTCCCAGGGCGGCAACAACAACGGCTACTGCCAGGACTCCGAACTCACCTGGATCGACTGGGAGAACGTCGACGAGGGCCTGCTCGAGTTCACCAAGAAGGTCACCAAGCTGCGCTGCGACCACCCCACGTTCCGCCGGCGCCGGTTCTTCCACGGCCGGCCGGTCCGCCGGGGGCTGGGCGACCCGGTGCCCGACATCGCCTGGCTCACCCCGGCCGGCGAGCAGATGGCCGACGAGGACTGGGACGCCGCCTACGCCAAGTCGATGGCGGTCTACCTCAACGGCGTCGGCATCCGCGAGACCGACGAGCGCGGCGAGTACGTCAAGGACGACCACTTCTACCTGGCGTTCAACGCCTCCTCCGAGGCGATCGAGTACACGCTGCCCAGCGACGACTACTCCCGCGTGTGGACGACGGTCCTCGACACCGCGGAGATGCACGAGGTCGAGCCGGTGGAGGTCAAGCCGGGCGAGACCGTGACGGTCCAGGGCCGCTCGATCGTCGTCCTCACCGGGCCCGCGGAGTGACGGCGCCGGACCAGGGCTCGGGCGGTGAGCGCCGCCGGGGCGTCCCTGCCGCGACCTACCGGCTGCAGGTGCACGCCGCGTTCGGTCTGGACGACGCCGCGGAGGTCGCGGGCTACCTGGCCGACCTCGGCGTCACGCACGCGTACAGCTCGCCGCTGCTGCGGTCGGCCGAGGGCAGCACCCACGGCTACGACACCGTCGACCACGCGCACATCGACGAGGCGCGCGGCGGACGGGCCGGGTTCGACCGGTTCGTCGCCGCGCTCCACGAGCACGGCCTCGGGCTCGTGCTCGACCTCGTGCCCAACCACATGGGCGTCGACGACCCCTCGGCCGCGCCCTGGTGGTGGGATGTGCTCCAGCACGGGCAGCAGAGCCCCCACGCGGCCGCGTTCGACATCGACTGGGAGTTCGGCGGCGGCAAGGTCCGCATCCCGGTCCTGGGATCCGGCGACGACGTCGAGAAGCTGGAAGTGGTGGACGGCGAGCTCCGCTACTACGACAACCACTTCCCGATCGCCCCGGGCACGGAGCGGGGCACCCCGCAGGAGGTGCACGCCCGCCAGCACTACGAGCTCGTCGACTGGCGCCGCGCGGACTCCGACCTGAACTACCGGCGGTTCTTCGCGATCAACACCCTGGCCGGCCTGCGGGTGGAGGACCCGGCGGTCTTCGACGCCACCCACGACCTCGTCCTGCAGCTTGTCCGCGACGGCGCGGTCGACGGGCTGCGGATCGACCACCCGGACGGGCTCGCCGACCCGAAGGCATACCTCGAACGACTAGCCCGGCTGTCCGGAAACCGCTGGACGGTCGTGGAGAAGATCCTGGAGCCCGGCGAGGAGCTGCCCGAGGGCTGGGCGACGGCGGGGACGACGGGCTACGACGCGCTGAGCGAGGTCGACCGGGTGCTCGTCGACCCGGCCGGGGAGCCGGCGCTGACCGCGCTGGACACCGAGCTCACCGGCCGCCCGGTCGACTACGCGGAGCTCGTGCACCGGTGCAAGCGCGAGGTCACCGACGGCATGCTCGGCTCGGAGGTGGCCCGGCTGGTCCGCGTCATCGGGGAGCTGCCCGGCATCGACGCGGAGCAGCAGACCGAGGCGCTGGCCGAGCTGCTGGCGACCTTCGGCGTCTACCGCAGCTACCTCCCCGACGGCCGGAACCACCTGGACGACGCGGTGACCGCCGTCCGGACCCGACGGCCGGACCTCGTGCGGGCGGTCGACGCCCTGCACTCGGTGCTCTCCTCGGCCGGCTCGGAAGCGGCGACCCGCTTCGAGCAGACCAGCGGCCCGGTGATGGCCAAGGGCGTCGAGGACAGCGCCTACTACCGGTGGTCGCGCTTCGTCGCGCTCAACGAGGTCGGCGGCGACCCCGCGCACTTCGGCGGCACGGTCGCCGGGTTCCACGCCGCCCAGGCCCACCGGCTGACGGTCAAGCCGCAGGCGATGACCACCCTGTCCACGCACGACACCAAGCGCAGCGAGGACGTGCGGGCCCGCCTGGCCGTGCTCGCCGAGCTGCCCTCGGAGTGGTCGCAGCTCGTCCGCGGCTGGCTGGCCCGCCACCCGCTGGCCGACCGGTCGCTGGCCCACCTGGTGTGGCAGAACCTGATCGGCGCGTGGCCGCTGTCCCGGGAGCGGGCGCACGCCTACGTCGAGAAGGCCGCGCGCGAGGCCGGCACCTCCACCACCTGGACCGACCCGTCGCAGGAGTTCGAGGAGCAGCTGCACGCGCTGGTCGACGCCGCCTTCGACGACCCCACGACGACGGCGGAGATCGAGGCTTTCGTCGCCCGGATCGCGCCGCTGGGTCGGTCGAACTCGCTGACGCAGAAGCTGCTGCAGCTGACGATGCCCGGCGTCCCGGACGTCTACCAGGGCACCGAGCTGTACGACTTCTCCCTCGTGGACCCGGACAACCGCCGTCCCGTCGACTATGCGCTGCGGCGCCGGCTGCTGGCCGACCTCGACCGCGGCACGGTGCCGGCGGTCGACGGGACCGGTGCGGCGAAGCTGCTGGTGACCTCGCGGGTGCTGCGGGCACGGCGGGACAGCCCGGAGATGTTCAGCGGCTACGCCCCTCTGGAGGTGACCGGGTCGGCCGCCGACTCCGTGATCGCCTACGACCGCGGCAGCGCAGACTCCGACGGCGTCGTCGTGGTCGCGACCCGGCTGCCGGCCCGGCTGGCGGAGACCGGGTGGGGCGACACGGCGCTGCAGCTCCCCAACGGGGCGTGGCGCGACCTGCTCACCGGCGAGCGCTTCGTGTCCGACGTCGCCGGCATCGCCGCCGACACGCTCCTCGCCCGGCTGCCGGTGGCCCTGCTCGTCCGCGCCTGACCTCCCTCGCCGAGATCCCGGGATCCCGGCCGTTCACCCCCGGTGAGCTGCCGGGATACCGGGATCTCGCCACGGAGCGCACGGGGCATGGTCTGATGCGGCATGCACATCGACGCGCTCTACCGATTCCCGGTGAAGTCCATGCTCGGCGAGCAGGTGGAGCGTGCCTCGCTGACCGGCCGGGGCCTCCTGGGCGACCGGGCCTACGCGCTCGTCGACCGGGCCGACGGCACGGTCGCCAGCGCCAAGCACCCCCGGAAGTGGGGCGCGCTGCTCGACCTGTCGGCCCGCTTCGTCAGCGAGCCCGTTCCCGGGGCGGCCCCGCCCCCCGTGCTGATCACCATGCCCGACGGGACGGAGCTCAGCAGCGAGGCCGCCGGCACCGACGCGGCGCTCTCCGACCTGGTCGGCCGTCCCGTGCGGCTGACCAGCGAGGTACCGGCGGGCAGCCGGTTCGAGGAGCAGTGGCCGGCCATCGAGGGCCTGGCGCCGGCGGAGTTCATCGAGGGGACGACGCACTCGTTCGAGGGCGAGGAGCCGGTCAGCGCCATCGACCTCGGGCAGATGGCCCCGCCCGGCACCTTCTTCGACCTCGCCGCGCTGCACCTGCTGACCCGCGCGACGCTCGACCAGCTGACCGAGCTCGGCGACGGCAGCGACTTCGACGCGCTGCGGTACCGCCCCAACGTCCTCGTCGGTGGCACGGAGCCGGGCTTCGCCGAGGACGACTGGGTCGGTCGCGGCGTCTGCCTCGGTGACTCCGCCCGCGCCGGCGTCAGGATGCTCACGATGCGCTGCGTCATGACGACCCTCGCCCAGGGCGACCTGCCCGAGGACCGCGGCACCCTGCGCACCGTCGCCCGGCACCACCGCCGCGAGATCCCGGGGCTCGGGACGTGGGCCTGCGCTGGGGTCTACGCCGACATCACCGGCGAGGGAATCGTGCACACCGGGGACCCGGTCACCTTCGTCTGACACCGGGGCCACATCGGCGATCCGGTCGCGCGCAGCCGACCTATGCGGCGAGCGGCGGGGGCGCGTCCCCCGGGCGCCAGCCGTCCCACGGCGCCCACCAGCGCACGCCCGCGTCCAGCCGCCGGGCGACGGCGGCGGCCTCCGCCCGGATGCGGTCGCGCTCGGCCGCGGAGATCCGGCCGGTGGCCAGCATGCGATCGGGGTCGTCCACGTCCTTCCACTCCCAGGAGCGGCCATCCGTTGGGCACACGATGTCGATGCCGAGGTCGGCCGTCTCGAAGGCGCCGTTCCCGCCCGACGCGACGTGCCGGACGACCGGCTCCTGGAAGTTGACGTACCAGTGCGTGACGACGCCGTGCAGGTCGAAGAACTTCCACGCCGCATGTGCGTCGCCCTCCCGCTGGAGTTGCAGCACCGAGCTGCCCGTCCAGGCCCGGTTCGGGTTCGCCTGCCACGGGTGCGTGCCGAACGGGTGGGGGAAGAACGTGAAGGGCGAGCCCGGCTCGAGCAGGACGGCCAGGCAGTCCTGGCCGTCACGCACGACGGTGACCGGGTGCTCCATCCACGGGAGCCCGTGCAACACCTCTCGGCGCAGGACGGTGCTCCCGGCCCGGAAGCACCGCGGCGCCGGCGCTGCCGCATCCGCCATGCACGGAGGCTAGCCGCGGCTCCCGCCGTCGAGCGCGCCTTTCGCGCACCGGTCGTCCCCTCGGCAGCGCGGGCAGCAGTAGGTTTCCGCAGGTGAAGGCAGCGGTGCGCACCCGGTACGGACCTCCCGACGTCGTCCACGTCGACGAGGTGCCGACGCCGGAGCCCGGCCCCGCGGAGCTGCTCGTCCGCGTGCACGCGACGACGGTGAACCGGACGGACTGCGCGTACCGGAGCGGCACCCCGTTCGTGATCCGCTTCGGTACCGGGTTCCCCGCCCCCCGCACCGCGGTCCTCGGAACGGAGTTCGCCGGGGTGGTGGAACGGGTCGGAGCCGAGGTCACGGAGTTCGCCACCGGTGACCGCGTGTTCGGCTACGTCGAGGGGCGCTTCGGCGCGCACGCCGAGCACATCACCGTGCCCGAGCGCGGATCGGTGGCGGTCGTGCCGCCAGGGATCGGCTTCACGGAGGCCGCCGCGGCGACCGAGGGAGCCCACTACGCCCTGGCGATGGCCCGCGTGGCCAGGACACGACCGGGTCAGCGCGTGCTGGTCCTGGGCGCGAGCGGCGGCATCGGCTCGGCAGCCGTGCAACTCCTGATGGCCGGCGGCGTCACGGTCACCGCCGCGACCCGCGGCGCCCTCGACCGGGTGGCCGGGCTCGGCGCGGACCGCGTGGTCGAGGCGGCGGCGGACGCCGTCCCGGACGACGGCACGCGCTACGACGCCGTCTTCGACGCGGTCGGGAAGAGCTCGTTCGGCCGGTACCGCTCCCGGCTCACCCGACGCGGGATCTACACCTCCTCCGAGCTCGGGCCGAAGGGGCAGAACATCCCGCTGTCGGTGCTGTCACCGCTGTCCCCCGGCCGCCGGGTCCGGTTCCCCTTCCCGCTCCACGACCAGGCGATGATCAGGCGCCTCGCCGGCCTGCTGGCCGACGGCCGGCTGCGCTCGCTGATCGACCGGCACTACCCGCTGGACCGGATCGTCGAGGCGTACCGGTACGTGGAATCGGGGCAGAAGATCGGCAACGTCGTCGTCGACGTCGTGCCCTGACCCACCCGTCGGGAGCGGGGTTGACCCGCCGCGTGCCGGGCATGATCCCGGCTGGCCTTCCCGGCCCGCCCACCACCCGCTACCTCGTACCGCCCCGGAGGCCCCCGCATGTCCGCACCCGTCGAGTTCGCCGTCTGGGCACCGCTGCCGGAGCGGGTGCGCGTCCAGGTCGACGGCACCGTGCACGACATGGCCCGCGACGACGACGGGTGGTGGCGCGCCGAGGTCGACGCCTCACCGGAGTCCGACTACGGCTACCTCCTCGACGCCAACGACACGCCCCGCCCCGACCCGCGGTCGCGGCGGCAGCCTCAGGGCGTGCACGGGCTCTCCCGGCGGTACGAGCCGGGCTCCTACGAGTGGGGCGACGGCGCCTGGACCGGGCGCCCGCTGGCCGGCGGCGTCGTCTACGAGATGCACGTCGGCACGTTCACGCCGGAGGGCACGCTCGACGCGGCGATCGGCCGGCTCGGCCACCTGGTCCGCCTGGGCGTGGACTTCGTCGAACTGCTGCCGGTGAACGGGTTCAACGGCACGCACAACTGGGGCTACGACGGCGTGCTCTGGTACGCGGTGCAGGAGGAGTACGGCGGCCCGGCGGCCTACCAGCGCTTCGTCGACGCCTGCCACCAGCAGGGCCTCGGCGTCGTCCAGGACGTCGTCTACAACCACCTGGGCCCGTCCGGGAACTACCTGCCCGAGTTCTTCCCCGTGAACGCCTCGGGCGCCAACACCTGGGGCAACTCGATCAACCTGGACGGTCCGGAGTCCGACGAGGTGCGCCGCTACGTCATCGACAACGCGCTCATGTGGCTGCGGGACATGCACGTCGACGGGCTGCGCCTGGACGCCGTCCACGCGCTGGTCGACGAGCGGGCCACCCACGTGCTCGAGGAGATGGCGCAGGAGGTGGACAAGCTGTCCGTCGCCGTCGGCCGGCCGCTCACCCTCATCGCCGAGAGCGACCTGAACGACCCGCGCATGGTCACCCCGCGCGTCGCCGGCGGCATCGGCCTGACCGCCCAGTGGAGCGACGACTTCCACCACTCGCTGCACTCGACGCTGACCGGCGAGGGCCAGGGCTACTACGCCGACTTCGCCGATGCGGGGATCGCGGGACTGGCGAAGGTGCTCACCGGCGCCTTCTTCCACGACGGCGCCTGGTCCAGCTTCCGGCGCCGGCACCACGGCCGCCCGGTCGACACCGCGACGCTCCCCGGCTGGAAGTTCCTGGCCTACCTGCAGGACCACGACCAGATCGGCAACCGCGCCGTCGGGGACCGGATCTCGGCCACCCTCTCCCCCGCGCAGCTCGCCATCGGCGCCACCCTCGTGCTCACCAGCCCCTTCACCCCGATGCTGTTCATGGGCGAGGAGTGGGGCGCGAGCACCCCGTGGCAGTTCTTCACCAGCCACCCCGAGCCGGAGCTGGGCCGGGCCACGGCCGAGGGCCGGATCGGGGAGTTCGCCGAGCACGGGTGGGACGCCGACGTCGTGCCCGACCCGCAGGACCCGGAGACGTTCACCCGGTCCAAGCTCGACTGGTCGGAGCTCTCGCGCGAACCGCACGAGCGGCTGCTCGCCGTCCACCGGTCGCTACTGGCGCTGCGCCGGGCGCACCCCGACCTGCTCGATCCCGACCTGACCGCGGTCGAGGTCGACTGGGACGACGCCGACCGCTGGCTGGCCGTGCACCGGGGCTCGCTGCGGGTGGTGGTCAACCTGGCCGACGAACCGCGGGAGATCGACCTGGACCGGTCCGCCGACGAGGTCCTGTTCGCCACCGCCGAGCTGCCGGCGATCGACGGGAGCACCGTGACCCTGCCACCGGAGAGCGCCGCCGTGCTCAGCACCCGCTGACGATGCGCCGCCTGCTGCCCTCCCCCGGACAGGACGACGGAGACCTGGACGACGCGGCGCTGGCCGATGCCTACCGGCTCCCGGCCGGCCGGTCGCTGCGGATGGACTTCGTCGCCGCGCTGGACGGCGCGGTCAGCGTGGACGGGCGCAGCGCCGGCCTGGGCTCCCCCGGCGACAAGCGGGTGTTCCGCACGCTGCGGGCGCTGGCCGACGTCGTCCTGGTCGGCGCCGGCACCGCGACCGTCGAGGGGTACCGGCCGGTCGCCCCCGACTCCCCCGTCGGCCGGCTGCGCGCGGAGCTCGGCCGGCCGGCGGAGCTGCCGATCGCCGTCGTCACCCGCCGCGCCTCGCTGGATCCCGCGTCGGCACTGGCTGCGGACCGGTCCACGCTGATTCTCACCTGCGGCGCGGCGGACGCCGACCGGCGCGCCGCGCTGGCCGCCGCCGGCGCGACCGTGCTCCTCTGCGGCGACGACGACGTCGACCTGCCGGCGGCCGTGGCGGCGCTGGGCGACCGAGGCCTGCAGCAGGTGACGTGCGAGGGTGGGCCGCAGCTGCTGCGCGCGGCGCTCACCGCCGGGCTCGTCGACGAGCTCGACCTCACGATCGCGCCCGCGCTGGTCGGTGCGGCGCACCGGCTGCTGCCCGACGCCCTGCCTGCGCCGGCCGGCCTGGAGCTGCGGCAGGTGCTGGAGGAGGACGGCGTGCTGTTCACCCGCTACGGCGTGACCGTCGCCCACGACTGAGGCCCGCACCACCGGGCGACGAGGAGCAGGCATGGCAGCGCTGGACCGGGACACCGTCGCCGGGCGGCTCGTGGGCTTCCCGCGGGTGCCGGCGGACCGGCCCGACCTCAAGCAGGCGGCCGTCGCGCTCTGCGTGACCGAGCAGGACGGCGTCCCGACCCTCGTGATCACCCGCCGCGCCGCCGGCCTGCGCGCGCACGCCGGTCAGTGGGCGCTGCCCGGCGGACGCCTCGACCCCGGCGAGGGCCCGGTGGAGGGCGCGCTGCGCGAACTGCACGAGGAGATCGGCTTGGACCTCGGCCGGCCGGCCGTGCTCGGGCTGCTCGACGACTACGTGACGCGCTCGGGCTACGTGATGACGCCGGTGGTCTGCTGGGCCGGCGCGGTCGACGGCTTCGCCGGGTCGGAGCCGGAGGTGGCCGCGGTCTTCGAGGTGCCGCTCGCCGACCTCGACGTCGACCCGGTCTTCGAGGCCATCCCCGAGTCCGCGGCGCCCGTGATCCGCCTGCCGCTGCTGGGCGGGTACGTGCACGCCCCCACCGCCGCGGTCGTCCACCAGTTCATCCGGATCGCCTGCCGCGGCGAGGTGCAGCGGGTGGCGCACTACGAGCAGCCGGTCTTCGCCTGGCGCTGAGCGTGCGGGCCGGGATGCGGTACCCGCGGACCATGATCGGCTGCTTGACTGACCGGCATGGACCTGCCGCTGAACCCGCCGGTCAAGCCGATGCTGGCCAAGGCCGCGACGAAGCTCCCCACCGGCGAGGGGCTCTTCTACGAGCCCAAGTGGGACGGCTTCCGCTGCATCGTCTTCCGGGACGGCGACGAGGTGGAGCTGGGCAGCCGCAACGAGCGCCCGCTCACGCGCTACTTCCCCGAGGTGGTGGAGGCGGTCAAGGCGCACCTGCCCGAGCGCTGCGTCGTCGACGGCGAGATCGTCGTGCCCGCCGGCGACCGCCTGCGCTTCGAGGCACTGCTCCAGCGGATCCACCCGGCCGAGTCCCGCGTCCGGCTGCTGGCCGAGCAGACGCCGGCCTCCTTCGTCGCCTTCGACCTGCTCGCGCTGGGCGACGAGTCGCTGGTCGACCGGCCCTTCGCCGAGCGTCGCCAGCGGCTGCAGGAGGCCCTGGCCGGCACCCGGCCGCCGGTCTACCTCACCGCGATCACCGAGGACGCCGACACCGCGCAGCGCTGGTTCGACACCTTCGAGGGCGCCGGTCTCGACGGCGTCGTCGCCAAGCAGGCCGAGCTGCCCTACGGCCCGGACCAGCGGCTGATGACCAAGGTCAAGCACGTGCGCACCGCCGACTGCGTGGTCGCCGGGTTCCGCTGGCACAAGAGCGGCCCGATCGTCGGCTCGCTGTTGCTCGGGCTCTACGACGACGGCGTCCTCCAACACATCGGCGTCGCGGCCTCCTTCCCGATGAAGCGGCGGGCCGAGCTCGTGGAGGAGCTGGCGCCCTACCGGGCCGAGGCGCTGGACGGTCACCCGTGGCAGGACTGGGCCAACGCGCAGGTTCCCCAGGGGGAGGACGGAGCGGACGGCATGGGGACTCGCATGCCCGGTGCGGTCAGCCGGTGGAACGCGAAGAAGGATCTGTCCTGGGTGCCGCTGCGTCCGGAGCTCGTCGTGGAGATCAAGTACGACCAGCTCGAGGGCCGTCGGCTTCGTCACACCGGGCATTTCCTGCGGTGGCGGCCGGACCGCGAGCCGCTCAGCTGCACCTACGACCAGCTCGAGGTGCCGGTGCGCTACGACCTGGCGGAGGTGCTGGAGACGCCCTGACCGGGTGATCCCCGCCTCTCCCGCCCATGATCGTCTGCACGGGCGCCGGAGGCCTCCTAGGCTCGTGATCATGCGTCTGCACCGCGGCCGGCGTGCCGTCGTCCCCAGCCTGCTCGCCGCGCTGACCCTCCTGGCGGCCGGGTGCACCTCCGACGGGGGCTCCGACGACGAGGCCGCGCCGGCGACGAGCACCGCGCCGACCGAACCCACCGCGGAGCCGATCGAGTGGACCGACTGCAACGAGCCGCTGCAGCCGCTGGTCGCCGGCCGGCCCGGCAGCGAGCGCGGGCTGTCCTTCGAGTGCGGGCAGATCGAGGTGCCGATCAGCTACGAGGAGCCGGGCGGTGAGCGCCTGCCGCTGACCCTCGTCCGGGCCGTGCACCCCGGCCAGACCGACCGCATCGGTTCGCTGCTGGTCAACCCCGGCGGCCCGGGTGGCTCCGGCGTGGACGCCGCGATCGGGCTGGCGCTCACCCTCCCCGAGGACGTGCTGCGCCGGTTCGACCTGGTGGGCTTCGACCCCCGCGGAGTCGCCCTGTCCTCCCCCGTCGAGTGCATCCCCGACGAGACGAAGGACCGGCTGGTCGCCTCCGAGCCCCAGCCGACGAGCGACGAGCAGCTGGACGACGTCTTCGCCCTGGCGCGCGAGGTGGCCGAGGTCTGCGCCGAGCGCTACGAGTCCCCGGCGGCCCTGGGCGCGTTCAACACCGTCGACACCGCCCGCGACATGGACCTGATCCGCGAGGCCCTCGGCGAGGAGAAGCTGAACTACCTCGGCTACTCCTACGGCACGACGCTGGGCTCCACCTACGCCGAGCTCTTCCCCGACCGGGTCCGCGCCATGGTGCTCGACGCCGCCGTCGACCCCGACGGCGACCTGATCGCCGACGCCGAGGCGCGAGCGGTCGGGTTCGAGGCCGGGTTCGATGCCTTCGCGCAGAACTGCACGTCGCTGATCGCCGGCTGCCCCCTCGGCCCGGACCCGCGCCGGTTCGTGGAGGAGGTCATGCTCCAGGCGTCCCAGAGTCCCATCCCGAGCAGCGAGGAGGGCGAGACGCGGCAGGCCACGCCGGGCGTCGTCCTCACCGCCGTGCAGGCCGCCCTCTACGACACCCGGACGTGGCCGCAGCTGTCCCAGTCGCTGGCCGCCGCCCGCAACGGCGACTCCGCCGGTCTCTTCTCGCTGGCCGACAGCTTCTCGGGCCGGCTGGAGGACGGCACGTACTCCAACCTCCTCGACGCCAACATCGCCATCAACTGCGCCGACACCGAGGAGGAGATCGGCACCGACGAGGTGCGGGCCCTGGCCGCCGAGTGGGACGCGACGTACCCGCTGTTCGGCGCCGGCGCGGCCGCCGGGCTCTACACCTGCACCCCGTGGGAGGCCGAGCGCACCCCGCTCCCCGAGCGCGACGCCGACGGCAGCGCGCCGATCCTCGTCATCGGCACCGCCGGTGACCCGGTGACGCCGCTGCCCGGTGCCGTGGACCTCGCCGAGGACCTGACCGCCGGCGTGCTGCTGACCTGGCAGGGCCAGGGGCACACCGCCTATCCCAAGAACCAGTGCGTCAACGACGCGGTCAACGCCTACCTCATCGATCTGGTGGTTCCGCTGGACGGCCTCACCTGCCCTGCGTGACACTCGGCGCCCGGCCGGGGAGAGACTCCGGACCAGGGGGGATGGCACGCGGATGGCGAGCAGCAAGAACGCGGTGATCCTCGACGTGGCGGGGCACGAAGTGCGCGTCTCCAACCCGGAGAAGCCGTACTTCGCGGAGAAGGGCATCCGCAAGATCGACGTCGTCGAGTACTTCATCGCCGTCGGAGAGGGCATCCTGTTCGCGCTGAAGGACCGGCCGACGACGCTGGAACGCTGGCCGGGCGGGGTGTTCGAGGGCGCCCGCCTCTCCACCCGCGTGGACAACACCGGCGACGCGTTCTACCAGAAGCGGGTGCCGAAGAACGCACCCGAGTGGGTGCCGACGGCGCACATCACCTTCCCCAGCGGGCGGACCGCCGACGAGATCGCGCCCGACTCGGTGGCCGTCGTCGCGTGGTGCGCCAACCTGGGCACGCTCACCTTCCACCCCTGGCCGGTGGACCGGACCGACGTCGAGTCGCCGAACCAGATCCGCATCGACCTCGACCCCCAGCCGGGCACCGACTTCTCCGACGCCGTGTGGGTGGCGCCGCACGTGCGCGAGCTGCTGCACGAGTTCGGCATGGAGGGCTGGCCGAAGACCTCGGGCGGCCGCGGGGTGCACATCTACGTGCCCATCCAGCCCCGGTGGACCTTCACCGACGTGCGCCGGGCGGTCATCGCCTTCGGCCGCGAGCTGGAACGCCGCCTGCCGGACCGCGTGACGATGTCGTGGTGGAAGGAGGAGCGCGGCGAGAAGATTTTCATCGACTACAACCAGATGGCCCGTGACCGCACGATCGCCTCTGCCTACTCCATCCGGCCCAAGCCGCACGCCCCCGTCTCGGCGCCGGTCGACTGGGACGAGCTGCCCGACGTCTCCCCGTTCGACTTCGACGTGCTGACCATGCCCGACCGGTTCCGGACCGTCGGTGACAGGCACGCCGGGCTGGCCGAGCACGCCTTCGGCATCGAGCCGCTGCTGGAGCTCGCCGAGCGCCAGGCCACGGACGACGGCATGGGCGACCTGCCCTATCCGCCGGACTACCCGAAGATGCCAGGCGAGCCGATGCGCGTGCAGCCGAGTCGCGCCAAGCGTCCTACCAGCGAGGATGCGGTCGAGTGACAGGGCGGAGCTCCTAGCTGTCGCGACCACGGACGTTGTTGACAGTCGGCGTGGTGGCTTGATCACGAAGGAGACCTCCGGAAGGAGTGGCGATGTCTGACGTCGCTTTTCCCAACCGGAGGTCTCCGTGGCCCACGCTAACGCC